>NZ_JALKAR010000030.1:0-6057 GCF_023015725.1 Loktanella sp. F6476L
TCACGAAATCCGCGCCAGTTATTGATCCGGTTGATTTTGTTGAGGGTTTGTTGGTTGAGTATACGTATGTTGTTGAGAACGTTGGTAATGTTACGATTGTTGATGATCTGACGGTTATTGATGACAAGTTTGTTGATCCGATTGCGTGTGGGACGGGTGCTCTGACGGTTGCTGCACCTGGGAATACGCGGACGTGTACGGCGACTTACGAGGTGACGGCTGCGGATGTTTTGAATGGTTTTGTGACGAACCAGGCCTCTGCGACGGACGGGACGACGACATCGAACGTTGCGTCTGCGACGGTTCCGCAGGCGGGTAACCCTGCGATTACGCTTGAGAAGGTGGCGGATACGACTGATTTTACGGCTGCTGCTGACCGGATTGATTATACGTTTACGGTGCGCAACACGGGCACTGTGAATATTGTGCGTGAAAACGGCGGCACTGCGGTGAGCCCGATCACGATCAATGATGACCAGATTGCTGCGGGTAATCTGACGTGTAACCAGCCTGTTGTTTTGTTCCCTGAAGGGTCTAGTGACACGCCGACGTCTTATACATGTACGGGTTTTGTTGATCCTGTGGGTCAGGCTGCGGTTGATGCGGGTGAATATACGAACACGGCGACGGCGTCGTTCCCGTATAGCGATCCTGCGGATCCGGCTGATCCGGTGCGCACGGTTGAATCGGCTCCAGCGAGCGACACGGTGACATCATCTGTTGTGCCTGACTTTAGCCTGAGCAAGGTGACGACGGATACGTATGGTCTTGTGGGCGATGAAATCAATTATACGCTGACGGTCACGAACCTGACGAACCAGACGCTGACAAGCGTGACGGTGACGGATCCTTTGGTGCCTGCATATAGTTGTACGCTGAGCAATGTGGGTCCGATGGCTGTGGTGGCTTGTCCGAACCCTGTTGTTTACGCGGTTGATCAGGATGATCTTGATCTGGGGCAGGTGGATAACACGGCTGAGGCTTTGGCGACGTCGCCTGACGGAACTGAAGTGACGCGCACGGATGACGAGACTGTGGTGTTCACGCCTGCGACGGATCCGACGATCCTGAGTTTTGCAAAAACGGCGTCTCCTGCCAGCTTTACGGCGGCGGGGATTGATATCGATTATACGCTTGCGGTGACCAACGATGGTTTGGTGACGCTGGAAAACATCGTGATTGATGACCCTGATTTGGGTCTGACCTGTACGATTGCGAGCCTCGCGCCGGGTCTGACGGACACAAGTTGTCAGGGCACGCGGGCCACGACGCAGGATGATGTTGATCAGGGGTCTTACACGAACACGGCGACGGCGGATGCGGATCTGGTTGATCCAGTCATGAATGGCGCGACGATCAGCGGGCCTGCGCGAGTTGCGGATTATGTGTTCACGAAAACGGCGAGCAATGATTACACGGCTGTTGGCGATCGTGTGACGTTTACGCTTTCTTTGGAAAACACAGGTAACGTGACGCTGAGCAATGTGAATTTGCTTGATGAATTCTTTGATCCTGATCTGACGTGTACGGTTGCCAGCATCGCACCGGGTGATACGGACACGAGTTGTTCGCGCGAATATGTGGTCACACAGGCCGACATTGATGCGGGCGAAATTGTGAACATGGGCAGCTTCACCAGTGATGGTGTGATTGGCGGGGCGTCTTTGTCGGATACGGCGACAGCCACATCCACGGGTCCTGTGCGCGCGCCATCCATTGCGGTGGACAAGGTTGAACGTGACGGGTCGGGGACGTTTGTGCTGAATGTCGTGGAGAACTACGACTTCACGGTGACGAACACGGGCAATGTGACCCTGCGCAATGTTGTGTTGAATGACGCGCTGACGGGATATTCCTGTGCGATTGGCGAAATGGCACCGGGTGCTGTGCTGACGTCCTGCCCTGCGGGTGGATTGCTGGAAACCAGCGTTCTGCCGGATCAGGATGATGTGGATGCGGCGGCGATTGAAAACACGGTCACTGTGACGGGCGATCCGGATGGATTGCCGCAGGTCAGCGGCGACGACACGGTGACCCTTGCGGGTCCGGATCAGCTGCCGGCACTGACGACTGTGAAGACAGTGAACACGGGCGATAACTTTGCGGCTGTGGGTGACGTGATCACGTATTTTTACGACGTGACGAACAGCGGCAATATTACCCTGACGGCGCCGATTAGCGTGGCGGATGATAAGACGACGGTGACCTGTCCATCACTGCCGCTGGGTGGTTTGGCTGTGGGTGCGACGCTGCGCTGTGAAGCGAGCTATGCGGTGACGCAAATTGATCTGGATGCGGACGAAGTGGTGAACACGGCCAGTGCGAGCATTGATCAGCCGGTTGTGCCGAATGCGACTTATCCGACGGGCACGGCCTCTGTGACATCGCCGGATGCGATGGCCACGGCGGATGCGGACCAGATGCCTGAGCTGAGCATTGTGAAGCGGATCAAGCCGGGCACGCCGACGACATATCAGAACCCGAATGATCCGATTATCTTTGAATTTTTGGTGACCAACAGCGGCAACGTGACGATCACGGAAGACATCGTGGTGACGGATACGTTGATCCCGACGCCAAACCTTGTGTGTTCCACAGCGGATGTGGCGCCGGGTGATACGGTGACCTGTGAGGCGACATGGCCTGCGGATCAGATCAACATTGACGATGGTGAATTTACGAACAGTGCGACGGCTGCGACAGAGTTTGATGATGGGACTGGTCTTGCGCCGGTTGTGACAGCTGTGCCGGGCGAGGCGACTGCATTTGCCACGCAATTGCCAGCGCTGGAAACGGTGAAGGCGTTTACGAATATCCGCGACGCGAACACGGGTGTGGTGAACGACGTCTTTGCGCCGAACAATATCGTGACCTACACGTTCACGGTGACCAACACAGGTAACACGACGATCGAAGACGATCTGTTTGTGAATGATAACCTGATCGGGCAGATCGCCTGTGGCACGGCTGATCTGGCTGTGGGGGCGAGCCGCGATTGTACCGGTGAATATACGATCACGCAGGCGGATTTTGACCTGGGTGTTGTGACGAATATTGCGTCCGCGACCGATGGGACGACAACGTCGCCGACGGTGACGGAATCCATTCCGGGTGGTGTTGATCCGGCGATTGATCTTGTGAAATCTGTGGTGACGGTGAACAGTGCTGCGGCCCCGAATATCGACAGCACAACGGATACAATTGTCTATCGGTATACGATCACGAACACGTCGCCTGCGACGGGGATCCGGCCTGCGTTGGGTCCTGTGTTTGAAGTGACGGATGACAAGTTCCCGGGTGGGACTTTGACGTGTAACAGCGGGACTGCGTTGCAGCCTGATGCGTCGTTCTCTTGTGAGCAGACCTATACGGTGACCCAGGACGATCTGGATGCGGTGTCGTCTGATCCGGCTGTGACGGGTGGTTTTGTGACCAACACGGCCAGCGCGCAGACAACGTTTGGCGGCCAGCCAGTGACGTCGAATGTGGATGATGTGACGGTATTTGCGGATGATAATGCGGCGCTGAGCGTGGCCAAAGTGGCGGTGAACCAAACGACACCGGGCCAGCCTGCGGATATTGAAAACGGTGTGGGCGACACATTGTTGTTTACGATTACGGTCAGCAACACGGGCAACCAGACGATGTCGAACATCATGGTGGATGACCCGATGTTGACGGGTCTGAGCTGTACGGTGAACGGGGCCAGCCCTGCGAACCTGGTGATTGCACCGGGCGAAGATGCGATTTGTACGGGCACTTATGTTGTGACCCAGCAGGATATTGACGACGGGATCGTTGATAACGTGGCGGATGCCAGCGGTGCAAACCCGCAAGGTGTTCTGACCGAAGCCAGCGGGACGACGACGTATCCTGTTGTGGGGCCATTGCCGGAACTGAGTGTTGCGAAGGATCTGGAAGGTCTTGCGCCAAGCTTTACGGATGTGGGTCAGACGCTGGACTTCCGGATTACCGTTGAAAACACCGGTAACGTCACGATGGAGAACATCTTTGTGACGGATGATCTGGTGGCGGGGACCTGTACGATCGGGACGTTGGCACCGGGTGCTGTGGATGACAGCTGTTTGTTCACCTATGCGGTGACGCAGGACGATATTGACGCGGGCTTTGTGAACAACACGGCGACGGCGACGGGCACACCGGCTATTCCGGGCGGGACACCGCAAACGGCTGATGGCAGTGAAACGGTTGATGGTCCGCTGCGCGAGCCGTCGATTGCGGTGGCCAAAGTGGGTACGGGTCCATTGACGGGTGGGACGTTTGACACTGAAGGTCAGGTGGTCAGCTACATCTTTACGATTGCGAACACGGGCAATGTGACATTGACCGAAGCGCCTGCGGTATCTGATGACAAGATTGGTGCGGTGACGGATTGTGATCCGATCAGTGATGCGCAGCCGTTGTTGCCGACTGAGACTGTGGAATGTCGTGCGACTTATACGGTGACGCAAGATGACGTTGATGCGGGTCTTGTGACCAACATCGTGAACGTGACGATGCCCAATGAATACGATTCCGATCCGAATGCGCCACCACTGGCTGCGACTGCGACGGAAATGGTCACCGGCGAACGCACCCCGTCGATGGTTGTCACGAAAGAGGCCTCTGACGATGTGGACGTCGTTGAAGGCACTGAAATTACATACACTTACACGGTCGAGAACACGGGCAATGTGCGCCTGCGTGATGTGACCTTGAACGACGAACACCGGTCTGCTGCGGGTCTGAGCGCGCTTGTGATCACCCCGAATAACGTGATTGCAGTGCTGGAACCGGGTGCATCTGAAACCCGCACGGCGACCTATACGGTCACACAGGCAGACGTGGATGCGGGTGATGATCTGACCAACACCGTGACCGTGGATGCAACGCCACCTGCAGGTCTTGATCCGCTGGAAGAAACGGCGGACGAAGTGGTCAGCCTTGACGTCAAAGATGCTGAGATGACGGTCCTGAAGATCGTGCCAAATGTGCCTGCGGTGCTGGAAGCGGGCGTTGATGTGACCTTCCAGATCACAGTTGAAAACACCGGTAACGTGACGCTGTCGCTGCCTGTTCTGGCCGATACACTGAGCACGGTGAACGATCTGGGTGCGGCTGATCAGACGCTGTCACCTGTGTTCCAATCGGGCAATGACGACCTGCCGATGAGCTTTGATGTGGACGAAGTGTTTGTCTACGCAGTGACCTACACGCTGACGCAAGACGACGTGGATGCAGGCGGGATCAGTAACACTGTGACGGCCACGGCGACCGATCCGCAGGGGACATCCGTGTCGGATACCTCTGACAACGGGGCAGGCGACGGCGATGATCCGACCGTTGTGCCTGTGTCGCCAACGGGCAGCCTTGAGACCACAAAATCTGTGCGGACAGGTGCACCTGATCCGGCCAAACCGACCGACGAAGTTGTGTTTGAAATCCGCGTGGCCAACACTGGCAACGTGACGCTGACAGCGCCTGTGCTGACCGAAGATCTGACACGTGCGGATAATGTGGCGATTACACCTGCGCCAACCCCTGTGCTGGAAGCGGCCAACGGAACCGACGGCGATCTGGACGGCGACAACGCGCTCAGCGTTGGCGAAACCTGGGTCTACACGGTGACCTATGCGCTGACGCAAGAAGACATCGACGCAGGCGGCTTGATCAACACGGTCACAGCCGACGCGAATGATCCAAACGGGACGCCCGTTACACCGGATACATCCGATCCGACACCCGCGCCCGTGAACCCTGATCCATCTATCGCGGTGGTCAAAACGGTGACAAGCGCGCTGCCCGCAGTGCCACAGCCAAACGACAACATCAGCTTCCTGATCACGGTTGAAAACACCGGCAACGTCACGCTCGACGCGCCCGTGCTGACCGACACGCTGACCCCGATCGGTGGCACAGCCGTGACACCAAACCCCGTGCCACAACTCGTCCCCGCCAGCGACACAAACACCAACGGCAAAATCGACGTCGACGAAACATGGCAATACACGCTCACATACACAATCACACAAACAGACATCGATGCAGGCGGGGTGG
>NZ_JALKAR010000031.1:0-5776 GCF_023015725.1 Loktanella sp. F6476L
CTTTATTTATTTGAGGTTTTTGTGTTTATCGCCGAGAGATACGGTTGGCTTCTTATTAGATTTGGCAGTGACTTACTCTCCCACGCCTTAAGACGCAGTACCATCAGCGCAGCGGCACTTAACTGCCGAGTTCGGGATGGGATCGGGTGTTTTGCTCGCGCTATGACCACCAAATCAAACAAGAAGCCAACGATCAGGCTGATATCCTATGCGGGATTTCAGCTTGTTCCATATCAGATATACTGATGGTTGTGTGTGTATGTATCATGATTTTAATTCAGTAAAGTCAGACTATTACTGGATCAAATCAAGCCTATCGGACCATTAGTACCAGTCAACTGAACGCATTGCTGCGCTTACATCTCTGGCCTATCGACGAGGTGGTCTACCTCGGTCCTCAGGGATACCTTGTTTTGAGGGGGGCTTCCCGCTTAGATGCCTTCAGCGGTTATCCTGTCCGATCATAGCTACCCTGCACTGCCGTTGGCACGACAACAGGTCCACCAGTGGATCGTTCACCCCGGTCCTCTCGTACTAGGGGCAACTCCTCTCAAGTATCCTACACCCACGGAAGATAGGGACCGAACTGTCTCACGACGTTCTAAACCCAGCTCACGTACCTCTTTAAACGGCGAACAGCCGTACCCTTGGGACCTGCTCCAGCCCCAGGATGAGATGAGCCGACATCGAGGTGCCAAACGGTGCCGTCGATATGGACTCTTGGGCACCATCAGCCTGTTATCCCCAGCGTACCTTTTATCCGTTGAGCGATGGCCCTTCCACTCGGGACCACCGGATCACTATGGCCGTCTTTCGACTCTGCTCGACTTGTCAGTCTCGCAGTCAGGCTGGCTTCTGCCATTGCACTCAACGAGCGATTTCCGACCGCTCTGAGCCAACCTTCGCGCGCCTCCGTTACAATTTGGGAGGCGACCGCCCCAGTCAAACTACCCACCACGCAGGGTCCCGGATCCGGATAACGGACCGCGGTTAGACATCAAACAGAATAAGGGTGGTATCTCAAGGGAGGCTCCACCGAGACTAGCGTCCCGGTTTCAAAGCCTACCACCTATCCTGCACATACTGTGTCTGATGCCAATGCGAAGCTATAGTAAAGGTGCATGGGGTCTTTCCGTCTAACCGCGGGGAGCCTGCATCTTGACAGGCAATTCAATTTCGCTGAGTCCACATTTGAGACAGCGGGGAAGTCGTTACGCCATTCGTGCAGGTCGGAACTTACCCGACAAGGAATTTCGCTACCTTAGGACCGTTATAGTTACGGCCGCCGTTTACCTGGGCTTCAATTCGGAGCTTGCACTCCTCCTTTTAACCTTCAGGCACCGGGCAGGCGTCAGACCCTATACGTCGTCTTGCGACTTCGCAGAGCCCTGTGTTTTTAGTAAACAGTCGCCACCCCCTGGTTTGTGCCCCCGGCAAAAACTTGCGTTCTCACCGGGCCTCCTTCTCGCGAACTTACGGAGGTATTTTGCCGAGTTCCTTAAATGTGGTTCTCTCAAGCGCCTTGGTATTCTCTACCAGTCCACCTGTGTTGGTTTAGGGTACGATCTCATGGAGGGCTATTTCCAGGAACCTCTCAACGGCCTCCCCAATCCGATAAGGGGAAACAATCTTCGAGATCCGTCACATCCTCCTGGCCCAGGAATATTAACCTGGTTCCCATCGACTACGCCTTTCGGCCTCGCCTTAGGGGTCGGCTTACCCTGCTCAGATTAGCTTTAAGCAGGAACCCTTGGACTTTCGGCGAGGGAGTCTCTCACTCCCTTTGTCGCTACTCATGTCATCATTCTCACTAGTGATCTCTCCACCGGATCCCTCACAGGCCGGCTTCACAGAAAGCACCATAACGATCACAACACCCAAAGGTGCTGATATCGTCAGGTACTATGTCACACTACGCTCTGCTACCATGCACTATGTGCATCCTAGACTTCGGCTCATGGCTTGAGCCCCGTTACATCTTCGCCGCAGGACAACTTATTTAGACCAGTGAGCTGTTACGCTATCTTTAAAGGATGGCTGCTTCTAAGCCAACCTCCTGGTTGTTTTGGTCGTCCCACCTGCTTTCCCACTTAGCCATGAATTAGGGGCCTTAGTCGTAGGTCAGGGTTGTTTCCCTCTCCACAACGGACGTTAGCACCCGCTGTGTGTCTGCCGGATATTACTCCTCGGTATTCGGAGTTTGGTTAGGATCAGTAAGACGGTGAGTCCCCATTACCCATCCAGTGCTCTACCCCCGAGGGTATTCGTCCGACGCTCTACCTAAATAGATTTCGCAGAGAACCAGCTATCTCCGAGTTTGATTGGCCTTTCACCCCTAGGCACACCTCATCCCGACCTTTTTCAACAGGTGTGGGTTCGGACCTCCAGTTAGTGTTACCTAACCTTCATCCTGGACATGCCTAGATCACTCGGTTTCGGGTCTGATCCATCTAACTCATGCGCCCTATTAAGACTCGCTTTCGCTGCGCCTACACCTAACGGCTTAAGCTTGCTAGATAGACCAAGTCGATGACCCATTATACAAAAGGTACGCTGTCAGGCCGCATGGGCCCTCCAACTGATTGTAGGCGTTCGGTTTCAGGTACTGTTTCACTCCCCTCGTCGGGGTGCTTTTCACCTTTCCCTCACGGTACTGGTTCGCTATCGGTCAGTAAGGAGTACTTAGCCTTCGAAGGTGGTCCTCCGATGTTCAGACAGAATTTCACGTGTTCCGCCCTACTTAATACGTCCTATCATGCTTCTTATACGGGACTATCACCCACTATGGTTGCGCATTCCAACGCATTCTAATCACACTCAAGGCTCGGCTGGTCCCCGTTCGCTCGCCGCTACTAGGGGAGTATCTATTGATTTCCTTTCCTCCGGGTACTTAGATGTTTCAGTTCCCCGGGTTTGCTTTTGTAAACCTATGTATTCAGTCTACAAATACCTGGTTAACCTCATTGATAATCACACAGACCGAAGCCTGTATAATAACAACAAAGTATCAGGTGGGTTGCCCCATTCAGAAATCCATGGATCAAAGCTTATTCTCAGCTCCCCATGGCTTATCGCAGAGTATCACGTCTTTCATCGCCTCTTACTGCCAAGGCATCCACCAAACGCCCTTTTCGCGCTTGATTTGATCCAGAAAAAGCGTGGCTTTTCCTGTGGGCCCTCCCTTTTGTAAAATCAAAAGGGCCCTTAATCAAAATGCATACATTGCAGTGCCAGCCGCTGGTTCGCAACTGACACCGTTCGAATGAGATTACTCTCATTCCGGTTAGTGTACTTGACTTGGAACAAAATAGATTTTCGAGGCCTCAAACAATGATCCGAAGATCATCTCAACCTGTCTGGCAATCCCTTCACGCGGGTTGCCTCTATTCTGATGTTGTATCTCTCTAAACGATGTCACTGAACCCGAAGGTTCAAACGTCCAATTGGACGGCTAAACAGTCAAAACTGCTTAGCGATCAAATTGATGCTTTTCTCAATAGAACTGAAGTCAGTGTCGAAGTTGATGGTGGGTCGAGGAGGACTTGAACCTCCGACCTCACGCTTATCAGGCGTGCGCTCTAACCACCTGAGCTACCGACCCATCTGGTGGAGCGTATCGGGATCGAACCGATGACCCCCTGCTTGCAAAGCAGGTGCTCTCCCAGCTGAGCTAACGCCCCATTAGGTAATGTCACAAACAACCGGCAAACCCGATCACCTATGATCACTGACTGAAGAGATATGAGGACGGCTCGGCCATCAATGTTTTGATAGCTTTGAATGCTATCTGCTAAGTGTTTCACGACGACAATAAGCAAGCTTAAAGTCGATACTAGAAACATCCTTAGAAAGGAGGTGATCCAGCCGCAGGTTCCCCTACGGCTACCTTGTTACGACTTCACCCCAGTCGCTGATCCTACCGTGGTCCGCTGCCTCCAAAAGGTTAGCGCACGGCCGTCGGGTAGAACCAACTCCCATGGTGTGACGGGCGGTGTGTACAAGGCCCGGGAACGTATTCACCGCGTCATGCTGTTACGCGATTACTAGCGATTCCGACTTCATGGGGTCGAGTTGCAGACCCCAATCCGAACTGAGACATCTTTTGGAGATTAACTCACTGTAGATGCCATTGTAGCACGTGTGTAGCCCAACCCGTAAGGGCCATGAGGACTTGACGTCATCCACACCTTCCTCCCGCTTATCACGGGCAGTTTCTCTAGAGTGCCCAGCTTAACCTGCTGGCAACTAAAGATGTGGGTTGCGCTCGTTGCCGGACTTAACCGAACATCTCACGACACGAGCTGACGACAGCCATGCAGCACCTGTCACTATGTCCCGTAAAGGAAAACCAGATCTCTCTGGCGGTCATAGGATGTCAAGGGTTGGTAAGGTTCTGCGCGTTGCTTCGAATTAAACCACATGCTCCACCGCTTGTGCGGGCCCCCGTCAATTCCTTTGAGTTTTAATCTTGCGACCGTACTCCCCAGGCGGAATGCTTAATCCGTTAGGTGTGACACCAAAGGGCAAGCCCCCTGACGTCTGGCATTCATCGTTTACGGTGTGGACTACCAGGGTATCTAATCCTGTTTGCTCCCCACACTTTCGCACCTCAGCGTCAGTATCGAGCCAGTAAGCCGCCTTCGCCACTGGTGTTCCTCCGAATATCTACGAATTTCACCTCTACACTCGGAATTCCACTTACCTCTCTCGAACTCTAGACCAACAGTATTAAAGGCAGTTCCAGGGTTGAGCCCTGGGATTTCACCTCTAACTTATTGATCCGCCTACGTGCGCTTTACGCCCAGTAATTCCGAACAACGCTAACCCCCTCCGTATTACCGCGGCTGCTGGCACGGAGTTAGCCGGGGTTTCTTTACCAGGTACTGTCATTATCATCCCTGGCGAAAGAGCTTTACGACCCTAAGGCCTTCGTCACTCACGCGGCATCGCTAGATCAGGCTTGCGCCCATTGTCTAAGATTCCCCACTGCTGCCTCCCGTAGGAGTCTGGGCCGTGTCTCAGTCCCAGTGTTGCTGATCATCCTCTCAAACCAGCTATAGATCGTAGACTTGGTAGGCCATTACCCCACCAACTATCTAATCTAACGCGGGCCAATCCTTCACCGATAAATCTTTCCCCCGAAGGGCGTATACGGTATTACTCTCAGTTTCCCGAGGCTATTCCGTAGAAAAGGGTATGTTCCCACGCGTTACTAACCCGTCCGCCGCTCCACCCGAAGGTAGCGCTCGACTTGCATGTGTTAGGCGTGCCGCCAGCGTTCGTTCTGAGCCAGGATCAAACTCTCAAGTTGAAAAGCACTTACGCGCTTATCCTTGACGTTCGAACCTCTGCACATCACATCAAATGACCCGGCTAAGGTATCATCTGACGTTTTCTCTGTTTGATATGCTTTGGTAACCAAAGTTACCGAAAGCCGTACAAACAGTGAAGCTGACACCGGATTATCGATCAGGCTATAAATAACCCTCACTACCGGCGCGATATACAGACGTTTGATCCATCGAACGAGGCCAAACCGCCCACATATCTCTTCAGTTCTATTCTATTGTCAAAAAGCGTTGAAGACAAAAATAACAGTGTGCGCCCAATCTCTTCGGCGCGCCCCGCCATCAGTACCTTCGGAATTTTCCCAACTTCAGCAACTCCGCGTCTTCGCTTCGTTCCGTCCGCTGCACCGTGTCTGCTTGTCTGCGTCTCCGGTAAGGGGGCTTTTAGTGTTACCTCCCGAGAGCCGCAAGCAGTTTTTTGAAGAAAA
>NZ_JALKAR010000032.1:0-2690 GCF_023015725.1 Loktanella sp. F6476L
GAACAGCATTACGCTTGTTGGCGTTCAGCTGGGCGACCTGAGTTCAGATGACTTCGTGTTTTAGACTTGGATGAGTATGAGGCGCTTCACCCTAGACTTTCCGCGCATTGTGAGGGCCGCAAATCAACTTTAATCTTGCCTGTAAGATGATCTTATTGTTCGGTCCAAAATTCTTGCATTTGCGTTGATGGACACAGTGTTTTTACGTTATCGTAAACGAAACAAAATTTGTGATTACCGAGAGTTTGAGTAATGAGTGATTTTGCACAACGTATTTATCTATACGGCATCGACGATGGCAGTGTTTTTGACCGACTAATTGGTATGTCTGACGTCATACAAGTCCAATTGGTTAACGCTTGCGCTCGCAAAGGTCTTTGTTTCATTTGGTCGTATTTAAAAGTTTAGTCTGACAAATTACGATAATACTCGAATGAGTAACGATTTAAATAATTGATCTGAAGGTGATTTATGACGACATTTACTGACCGCTACGAGGCGATTGCTGAGGTTGAGCGTCTTCAGTCATCGATAATTGACCTGACATCGTCGTTCTTTGATAACTTAGCAACTGGGGCGGGTGTTTCCGCTCAAGGGATTAGTTTGGCGAAAATTCCTGTTGAGGGGGAAGTTATTCTCTTGATTGATGGCGAGTTCGTCAGTTCTGCGGTCATGGACCTGGATGCGCTTAATCAAACGGTTAGTCGTTTAACAGCAAGCTTAACGGGAATTACGCTGTTTTATGACACAATAACGAACCCAGAAAATGGAGGTGACAACACGGTAGATGTGATGACCGGTTGGGCGTCTGGCAAAGTTGGGGAAATTGCTGGGGCCAAGACCATTGCTTTGTTGTCACCTGTCTTAGCTGCAGCAGGTGTGCCTGCTCTTGCCGCGATTAGCATTGGTGTTGTTGCGGGTATTACTATTACATGGGCCGCCGACAAGGCATTTGATTGGGTCGCTGAATACATAGACCTTGCTGGTTTGTTTGAAACCGCAACGGACAACACTGGATGGTTTCTAGCTAACCTTTTGTATGGTGATGGATTTCAGTGGACAGATTTTCTGGGCCACACGCCAATACATGGGGATGAAACAGATAATATTCTAATGCCTGCATACTCGGATAACCTTTTTTTCGGATATGGCGGTAACGATACTATGTTTGGGAGTCAGTTCGAAGACGTATTTGAAGGCCTCTCAGGCAGGGATCGAGTGTCTTACGACTTGGCAGATGAGGGCGTTTTTGCGAGTTTGGCCTCTCAGGCTGGATACGTTGGCTTTGCGGCCGGCGATGTTTATCGCTCAGTCGAGGAGCTTGAAGGCTCCGGTCACAATGACATCCTGATCGGAAGTAACGGCGCGGGGGGCGGCTTTGATAACCATCTCCTTGGGCTAGATGGTGAAGATATTCTGTCAGGTTTATCTGGGAACGACAGTTTAGAAGGTGGTGTTGGCAACGACACGCTATTTGGCGGTGCGGGAGCTGACTATTTGGATGGCGGGCTTGGTTTTGATACCGCTAGTTATGATGGTGCCGCATCAGCGATCTACATTGATTTGGCAAGCAATTCGTTTTCAGGAGGCGAAGCTGAGGGTGATTCTCTAGTCAATATTGAAGCTATCCGTGGCTCTGCTTATGACGACCTGCTTTTTGGGGACGAACAAGATCAACGCCTAGAAGGTGGTGCCGGGGATGATGATCTTTCTGGCGGTACTAGTGGGCACGATACGCTTGTTGGCGGCAGCGGCCGTGACCGTTTTACTTTTTACGGTGACGGTTACGCGACCATCGAAGACTATATGTTCGTTCGCAGCACCTTGCATGATACGATTGACGTATCCGAGTTCGTTGCAACTTCATTCCTTGACGGCCAGGATATAGACAGTCTTGTACGGCTTGTACCGAACGCTGGCGGTACCGCGCAGCTACTTCAAGTCAACAGGGACGGCGTGGGTTCTCTTTATTCGTGGGAAACGTTGGGGCAACTCAACCATTCTGGCTTTAGCGCTGTTGCGTTCAACTTAGATAACGATTTGTCGCAGGCTGACGCTTACTTATCGTTTTCGTATGCTCTTCCTCAATGGCAAATTGATCAACAATACGTCACGGTGCAAGAGGACGATGGAATAATCCAATTTGTCCTAACTAGGCCTGAAACTGACACAGCTCAAACTGTCTATATCAGCACCGACCCCTACTTCTCGATCCACGGAGAAGCAAATAGTGGTGACTACGAAGATATTGTTTATTTACCTGTAACCTTCGCCGTTGGCCAAGAAACTGCGGAATTCAATTTTACCATAATTGACGACAATTCACGTGAGCAAGAGCAAGTGCTCGGTATTATTGTTCAAGAAGACACTGCCGATTTTGGTCCCCTAGAGTATCCTGACTTTTTGGCGTGGTCCTTAATTCATATCGAAGACAACGACGGGATCAGATTTGATGGAGACCTTTCTAGTTACAACACCGTAACGGACGGGGGGCTTTTAACTGATAGCTTAACCTTCACCGTTGAGGACACCACTATCGACCACCTGACGTTAGATTATTCTGGGCTTACGGTGAGCGATCCAACTGAGCTCACGACGGCTCTTTATCTGTTTTCATCTCCGAATAGCCACTCGCGCAACCAGATCAACATTCGTGACACTGACGGCGTCCTGCAGCGCCATACGGTGAA
>NZ_JALKAR010000033.1:0-1553 GCF_023015725.1 Loktanella sp. F6476L
AAGTTGATTTGCGGCCCTCACAATGCGCGGAAAGTCTAGGGTGAAGCGCCTCATACTCATCCAAGTCTAAAACACGAAGTCATCTGAACTCAGGTCGCCCAGCTGAACGCCAACAAGCGTAATGCTGTTCACGCCATCCGCGATCACTACATTTCCCGCTCCGTTCGTCCCTAGATGATTCGACGTTAAGTCAGCGTAATCCGTAATCGCAGTGACTTCTGTGAGGCGGATGTCCTCACCATCATCGAGCGTATCAAAGTCCATGATGACGTCCGTGCCAAAGTCATTTTCAAAATAGAAGTCATCAGCGCCTTGCCCCCCGGTGAGAATATCGTTCCCCGTGCCTCCGTAGAGCAGATCGATCCCATCTCCTCCAATAATCACGTCATCCCCATCGCCGCCAAACAAGCGGTCGATTCCGTCACCACCATTTATCGTATCAGCACCTTCGCCCCCAAAGAGACGATCCCCGTCCTCATCCCCGTCGATCCGATCATTGCCGTCGCCGCCATAGATCACGTCAACACCTGTGCCACCGCTAATACTGTCGTTATGATCGTTGCCGAATATCAAGTCATTGCCAGCCCCGCCCTCGAGCGTATCAGAGCCAGAATTGCCCTGTATCCGGTCATCGCCTGCATCGCCATAAACATAGTCAAAGGCACCACCACCGGCGATATTGTCATCGCCTGCGCCGCCGTAAATCTCGTCAGTTTGTTGCGCACCAGTGAGATCATCGTTGCCTGCACCACCTTCGATGGTGTCGCTCTGAGATCCCCCAATGATACGGTCTTCTCCATCACCGCCATACAATGTGTCATCGCCAATCCCACCCGTGAGAAAGTCGCTTCCAGCATCCCCGCTCAGAACGTCGTTACCAGACCCGCCATAACCACGGTCATCGCCTTCGCCACCGTTCAGGTGGTCGTTACCCGCACGACCCACCAAAAGGTCACTGCCGACACCACCGTAGACAATATCGTCGCCTTCTTCGCTCAAGATACGGTCGTCGCCTGCGCCGCCGAAAAAGACGTCGTCACCCATCTTACCATCCAGCGTGTCGTTACCGCTGCCGCCTGAAATCGTGTTGGCATCATCCGTACCAACGATGGTATTGTTGCCGCTACCAATGCTGACGTTTTCGAAGTTCGCAAAAGTCCCGGTGACAGCACCCTCAGTGATCACAAGCGTTCCCGCACCCAGATCAATAAAACGATCAACTCCGGTGTCGTTCAATACAAGCGTGTCAAAACCAGTGCCACCGTCCATGCTCTGAGATCCGACACCAGCACGCATCACATCGTTGCCTGCACCGCCATCAAAGACACCACCACCATCGCCCGCAGTAATGTCATCGTCGCCAGCACCACCGTAAATGCTGTCAAACCCAGCACCACCAAAGATCGTATCAGCACCATCACCAGCATAGATCGTGTCATCGCCAACTCCGCCCTCGAGGTAGTCCTCCCCCGTGCCTGCATTTAGCGTGTCGTTGCCAGCACCACCAATGAGGCTGTCATTGAACGCTCCAGTCGTCAGACGGTCACCCGCGC
>NZ_JALKAR010000034.1:0-1231 GCF_023015725.1 Loktanella sp. F6476L
TGGACCTGTCGCGGTTTGATGCCGCTCCTTTGATAGCATTTACTGCAACAAAGGAGATGAACTATGGGACTGAAACGTACGGACGAATTTCGCCAAGATGCGGTGCGGATTGCATTGACCAGTGGGCTAACGCGTAAGCAGGTGGCTGCTGATCTTGGCGTGGGCATGTCGACGCTGAACAAATGGATCACAGCGCACCGAGACACGGATGTGGTTTCGAAAGAGGATTTGGACCTCGCCAGAGAGAATGAACGGCTTCGACGCGAGAACCGTCTTCTCAAGGAGGAGAGGGAGATCTTAAAAAAAGCCACCCAGTTCTTTGCGGGCCTAAAGCAATGAAGTTTAGGTTCATCGAGGAACACAGAGCCAACTTCCCGGCCAACCGATTATGCGATGTTGTTGGCGTCAGCACTCGCGGGTTGCGGGCCTTCCGCAGCCGACCTGCCAGCCGCAGACAGCGGTCTGATTTGGTCACACTGGCTCATATCAAAGAACAGTCGCGTCTGAGCTTAGGCAGCTATGGCCGCCCGCGCATGACCGAAGAACTTAAGGAGATCGGTTTAGATGTCGGGCACCGCCGTGTTGGCCGTTTGATGCGCCAGAATGGCATATCTGTCGTCAGAACCCGTAAACACAAGGTTACGACGGATAGCGATCACAAGTTCAATATTGCGCGAAACCTATTAGATCGTGACTTTACGGCGGATCAACCAAACCAGAAATGGGCTGGTGACATCAGCTATGTCTGGACGCGCGAGGGCTGGTTATATCTGGCCGTGATCTTGGATCTTCATTCCCGACGCGTCATTGGCTGGGCTGTGAGTAACCGCATGAAGCGTGACCTCGCGATCCGAGCGTTGAAGATGGCCGTCGCGTTCCGGCAACCACCCAAAGGCTGTATCCACCACACAGATCGTGGATCGCAATACTGTTCCCATGATTATCAGAAGACCCTGCGCCAACACGGCTTCAGGGTATCTATGAGCGGCAAGGGCAATTGTTACGACAATGCAGCGGTCGAAACGTTCTTCAAAACCATCAAGGCTGAACTGATCTGGCGGCATCCTTGGGAGACGCGGCGGAAGGCTGAGATGGCCATCTTCGAATATATCAATGGCTTCTACAATCCGCGCCGCCGACACTCAGCACTGGGCTGGAAAAGCCCCGTCGCTTTCGAACGGAAAGCGGCATAAACGAGCACTTGGGGCGGCACGAAAGCGCGACAGGTCCA
>NZ_JALKAR010000035.1:0-1112 GCF_023015725.1 Loktanella sp. F6476L
GGTGGATTCACAAATGAAGTGCGAATTCTGTATTAAAACAGAACCTTGCATGGAGTTGATCAATGGGACGCTGCTACCCCCACCTGAACCTCGAAGAACGTCGTAAATTGGCCAAATGGCTTGAAGCAAAGATACCGATTAAGGAGATCGCCGACAATCTGCAACGTGCGCCTTCAACGATCTATCGCGAGATAAGGCGTAATTACTATTCTGATACCGAACTTCCACAGCTCAGCGGCTATCATGCAGTGAATGCGCAGAATCAATATGAGAAGCGGCGGGCCGTGCATCGCAAGTTGATCCGGCATCCTGAGATAATGGCCGCTGTGCGCGATGGTTTTGATGCTGGCTGGTCCCCAGAACAGATCGCGGGACGTATGAAGCTTGAGCGCCATCCCATCCGGGTGAGCCACGAGACGATCTATCGATATGCGTACTCCAAAGACGGCCGTGCCGAGAAGTTCTACCGCCACCTGCCAGAGCACCGCAAACGTCGCAGGCCACGTGGAACGCGCAAGCATCACGGGCGCAGGTTTCTTGATGAATTGGCAATAGCACATCGCCCTGAGACGATCGCGGATCGCAACCAATTCGGGCACTGGGAGTGCGATCTGGTGATGTTCCGCAAGGAATTTGGCAGAGCAAACGTCACCTCGCTGGTCGAACGTGTTAGTCGATATGCGGTTGTCCTGAAGAACCCGGACCGGCAGTCAAAACCTGTGATGGAAAGCCTGGTCGCCAGCCTCTCTCCCCTTCCCGCAAATGCACGCCGGTCGATCACATTTGATCGCGGCACTGAGTTCACAGCATGGCGATATCTGAAATCAGGCCTGGGCGTCGATCCCTGGTTCTGTGATCCGCAGTCACCGTGGCAGAAAGGAACCGTCGAGAACACCAACAACCGCCTCCGCCGCTACCTGCCACGCAAGGCCGATCCAACAGCGTTCACAAATCGATATCTAAGGTCGATTTGCGACCGCCTTAACGCAACACCGCGCAAGTGCCTCGGCTATCAAACGCCTTCAGAAGTGTTCCGCGCAAAACTGATGGAAGGAGAGCCATGATCCAGATAAACTGAACAGAGAGAAATCGCGCTTCAGCGTGAGTTCACC
>NZ_JALKAR010000036.1:0-1106 GCF_023015725.1 Loktanella sp. F6476L
CCGTCTTCCATGGCGATTGGAGCGATCAGTTCAACGTTGAACTTCAGGTTGTCGCCCGGCATGACCATTTCTGTGCCTTCTGGAAGAACAACAGTGCCTGTCACGTCAGTTGTACGGAAGTAGAACTGTGGACGGTAGTTCGCGAAGAATGGTGTGTGACGACCGCCTTCTTCTTTTGTCAGAATATAGGCTTCTGCTTCGAACTTTGTGTGCGGGTTCACGGAACCTGGCTTACACAGAACCTGACCACGCTCAACGCCGTCACGGTCGATGCCGCGCAGCAGAACGCCAACGTTGTCGCCTGCTTCACCGCGATCAAGCAGCTTGCGGAACATTTCAACGCCAGTACATGTTGTTTTCTGTGTTTCACGGATACCAACGATGGACAGTTCGTCGCCAACGTTCACAACGCCACGCTCAACACGGCCAGTTACAACTGTACCACGACCAGAGATTGAGAACACGTCCTCAACTGGCAGCAGGAACGGCATATCAACCGCACGTGCAGGTGTCGGGATGTAGTCGTCAACAGCTGCCATCAGAGCAACGATTGAGTCTTTACCGATGTTGTCGTCACGCTCTTCCATCGCTGCCAGAGCAGAGCCTGGAACCACTGGAATGTCGTCGCCTGGGTATTCGTAAGAAGACAGCAACTCACGGATTTCCATTTCAACCAGTTCCAACAACTCTTCGTCGTCAACCTGGTCAACTTTGTTCATGTAAACAACCATGTACGGGATGCCAACCTGACGGCCGAGCAGGATGTGCTCGCGTGTCTGTGGCATTGGGCCGTCTGCTGCGTTCACAACCAGGATCGCGCCGTCCATTTGGGCAGCACCGGTGATCATGTTTTTCACGTAGTCGGCGTGACCTGGGCAGTCAACGTGTGCGTAGT
This sequence comes from Loktanella sp. F6476L, assembly GCF_023015725.1. Lineage (NCBI taxonomy): Bacteria > Pseudomonadati > Pseudomonadota > Alphaproteobacteria > Rhodobacterales > Roseobacteraceae > Loktanella > Loktanella sp. F6476L. Next base: position 896 of record NZ_JALKAR010000036.1, read on the forward strand.
GACGTGTTTCAGTCTCATACTCAACGTGCGCAGTAGAGATCGTGATACCACGTGCTTTTTCTTCTGGCGCGCCGTCGATCTGGTCGTAGTCTTGGAAGTCGCCAAAGTACTTTGTAATCGCCGCTGTCAGCGTCGTTTTACCGTGGTCAACGTGGCCGATTGTACCGATGTTGACGTGCGGTTTCGTGCGTTCAAACTTTTCCTTAGCCAT
>NZ_JALKAR010000037.1:0-1065 GCF_023015725.1 Loktanella sp. F6476L
GGGCCGCGCCGTTCTGGGTGAAAGCTGCTCTAGGCAGCTGGAAGCTAGGGCGCGGTGACACATCCAAAGGATGAGGCAGGTGCCATGATGCAAACGCAGCAAAGAGTTTTTCAACAGAATTGGCGGAAACCGGACCTTCGTTGCAATTGCAAAAGGTGTTGTTTCAATCCAACTAAGCAGACCTTAGAGTTTACGGGAGCTCTTCTAGAGGGAAAAAGCCATAGCGCCCGTGTGTCGTCGATTTGGTGAACTTAGTAATCCCGTCACCTTCGGAAAACTCCGATGGTACTGATTTCCTATTTTCCAAGACAATGGTCTGGGTAGACGTCCAACTCGCCAGTGATTGAAGGAAGCGTAAATTAACATCTGTCTCAGACAAATCATCAGCATCATCCTCAGGCTTCTCGTATGCCAATAATGGTGAATCAAGGACTACAAATCCAGGATGGGGCAACCGCTTGTCTTCCGTGAATTTGAGTAGGCCAAGTGTCGCTGCCGCGTGCGTTATTGCTCGATGGCCTTTGCCGTTACTAGAGCGGTGTTTGCCATTGATTACAAAATCTCTCGTATCCTTGTCGAAATGAACGATTGGTTTCTGCGCCAATCCCCATGCATCTAAGAAGCTTGCAACGCGCTTTGACAGTTCGAAAAGGGGTTTGGTAGGTAAAGGCGTGCTTACATCGTCCTCGGTCGTTTCTGTTCGTTGCTCCTGCTCAATTTCGCGCTGTTTCTGGTAAAGACGATCTAAGCTTTCGAACAACTCAATGTTTCGCTCAACTTCGGATTTTTTGTCTAGATACTCTGAGAACCGACTTCTCTGTTCGGAGACCATCGGACTGATGTTGCTCAATCGGCTGCTTGCTTGCTCAAGTGCTTGTTTTGTCTCCGGGATACCTAGCTCGACGTCTGACTGTTCGTTCAGCAGTGTATCTACAACTGGACCTGTCGCGCTTTCGTGCCGCCCCAAGTGCTCGTTTATGCCGCTTTCCGTTCGAAAGCGACGGGGCTTTTCCAGCCCAGTGCTGAGTGTCGGCGGCGCGGATTGTAGAAGCCATTGATATATTC
>NZ_JALKAR010000038.1:0-726 GCF_023015725.1 Loktanella sp. F6476L
TGAATTCTCCGTGGCCATTTCCGAAGCGAACCTAACAAAGCTTGTCGCGGTTGTCGGGCGGTTCTCATGATTTATCCGTCAGGCTCATATAAAGTCTACTTGGCCACCCATCCCGTTGATTTTCGTAAGGGCATGGATGGCCTAGCTGGCTATGTGATTAACAAATTCGCTCTGGACCCAATTACTGGGGCGTTCTTTGTGTTCCGCTCTAAGAGTAAAGACAAGATCAAGGTTCTGGTGTTGGACGGAACCGGGCTGGTTCTCATCTACAAGAGAATCGAGGGAAGCGAGTTCGTCTGGCCAAAATTAACAGATAGGACCATGACAATGTCAAAGGCACAATTTGAAGCTCTTTTTGAAGGCATTGATTGGCGCAGCTTTGCTTCAGCGAACTATCACAAGCCAAAAGTCTACTCGAGCAAGGTGGAAGCGGTCGCGGTATGAGTTTGATGTCTCAAGCCCGTGCCAACTTAATCGTATATGCCGCCTCCTTGAGCAATGAGGTCCAGATCAGCAAGACAAGTGTCCCCGCACACCCATGTGCGCTTATAGACGAGCGAATGGAGATCCCATTTGACCAACGGACCAAGCGTACAAATGGACCTGTCGCGCTTTCGTGCCGCCCCAAGTGCTCGTTTATGCCGCTTTCCGTTCGAAAGCGACGGGGCTTTTCCAGCCCAGTGCTGAGTGTCGGCGGCGCGGATTGTAGAAGCCATTGATATATTC
>NZ_JALKAR010000039.1:0-634 GCF_023015725.1 Loktanella sp. F6476L
CTCGGCAGTTAAGTGCCGCTGCGCTGATGGTACTGCGTCTTAAGGCGTGGGAGAGTAAGTCACTGCCAAATCTAATAAGAAGCCAACCGTATCTCTCGGCGATAAACACAAAAACCTCAAATAAATAAAGTTCGGGAGACTAAGTCACTGGCAATAGCCAGCTCCCCTGAAATGTCCGCAGTTTCGAGTTAGCCTGTTCCTGAATTTGGAGACCTACGGATAAAGTGAAGCCATTTTACTGCTGTGGCATTGTCCGAACGGGAAAGTCGGCATCAATAAGTGCCAGCATCGAACGTTGCAATGTTTCCGTTCGGCTCTTGCTGGGGGCAAAGGGCATGTCGATGAAAAATGCATGATATAGAAATGCTGTAAGCGTTACATTTGGGGCTCGTTTTCGGGGCTAGTCCCGCTTTTCTGAACTTGGTATTCATTGCCTCCTCAATAGAGGAGGCGAGCAGTTCCAAACACGCGATCTGAGGATTTACGATTGAAGTGAGCCCCTCCAGCCGAAAAATCTGGCCAAATAAGCACAAGTATGAAGCCGCCCGGCGCATTTGTGAAGATGGCCTATCTTCGGGAGAAATCACCGCTGAGATCGGCACAAACGAATGCCTCGTGAGGAAGCAGTCTGTCG
>NZ_JALKAR010000003.1:0-361347 GCF_023015725.1 Loktanella sp. F6476L
TAGCCCACTGGTCAATGCAATCCGCACCGCATCTTGGCGAAATTCGTCCGTACGTTTCAGTCCCATAGTTCATCTCCTTTGTTGCAGTAAATGCTATCAAAGGAGCGGCATCAAACCGCGACAGGTCCATGCTTCTTACACCGCTCCAGATTGAAAGTTTGATCATCGCATCTTCGGAGACCAGCAACGGTCAACCGTCGGGAGACTGAGAATGCCAAATCAATCTATCCGGTCCCTTGGATCGGAAGTTCTGGATAACGGAAAGTCCCCGACCCAGTGGGTGGAAGTTCTTTCGTCTCGGGGCTTCGCAATCACAGAACGAACGTTACGCGGAAAAGCCAACCGGCTGGGAGCATGCTGCAAACTGGGTAATGCAATGATCATTACCGGTGAACAGATGGACCGAATTCTAACGGAGCCTGAGCCATGCCTCTCGAATCCTACAAACACAAAACAAGCAGCAATCTCTGGATCAAAGGCTGGGTCGAGTTCGAAGGGGCACGGATCGCGGGGCCATACCGGTGCAGCTCAGGCTCACCTACTAAGGCTGGCGCGGAAAACTGGATAGCAGCCGAGACGAAGTATCAACGGCATAAACACATGGTTGGCGAAGAAGCGGCCCAGACATTCTCTGATGCAGTGCTGATCTACAATGCCAATACCAAGACAGCGAGGCAGTTATTGCCAATCGACCGCGAGATCGGGGCGACACCGCTAACAAAAATCACTGGCAAACTGCTCAAATCACTTGGCCCGAAGATGAAGCCCCTTGCCTCAACCGACACATGGTGGCGTGAGATCGTGACCCCCGCCCGCGCTGTGATCAACAACGCCCACGAGCTGAAAGGCACGCCGGCGATCAAGGTCCGCCAATACTCCAGCAACGAGCGGGTCGCGCAGGATACTAGACGTAAGAAAGCCAGTCGTGTCACGCGCACTCCGTCAGATCGCGACTGGGTTGCAGCCTTCTGCAAAGTCGCTGATCCACATAATGCCGCCATGCTGAGGCTCATGTTCGAGACGGCAGCGCGGATCGATCAAGCGGTTTCCATGACGCCAATCGATGTTGATGAGGAGAAATGTCAGGTCTGGCTTAAAGCCCAGAAAGGTCACGCCGCAGGGTGGGTTAAGGTATCGAAAGAAATGATGGCTGATCTGATGGCACTTCCCAAAAAGTTCACGCGAAACCCGCGCACCGGAAAGCTGTTGGAACAGAGGGTGTTCGGTTACAACAGCTCGACGAGCTACAACAACCGCTGGAAAACGATCTGCAAGAAGGCGGGCATCCCGTATCTATCAGCGCACGCTGCCGGTCGGCATGGCTTCTTCACTGAACTAGTCGTCAGGCTGAACGTGAATCCGATCGATGCAGCCGAGGCTGGACGATGGTCAGACGCTTCTTTGCCCATGCGCGTTTACGCCCATCCTGAGACCGACGAGGCCTCTCTAAGAGAGCATTTTCGTACAAAACCGGTACAGCACAAGAATTCAAAACAGCCTAAACCACGAAAAAAGAAAGGAAATACAGATGATTAATAACCCCCTCCTAAGGGGCAGGTTGCAGGTTCGAATCCTGCCGGGGTCACCAAACAAATCCTAAACCAGGCTTCCGCACGAATTGCCCGCGCGCCGACGCGATAGGTCATTACCAGATGCGCACTCGGCGCCGCACAGCCATTGGACGACGTGGATTACCGCGTGCCGCTCTCACAAAGCCAACCGAATGACAGCGGCTTGACGTGCCAAGATTTTCACAATAACCCAAGAGCAGGTTGTAGACACCTGCCTCCCGCTGACGTTTGTCTTGGTTAAGTTCTACGGCGTAAATCTCTATATACCTCTTTCCGCACATCGCGCGGATGGTAACGCGGGTCCCATCTTAAACTGCGCGATCAGGCAAGAGAGATACGGGATATGACAAATACCCCTACGAATTCATTTACCGATGGACCACTTGGTTCCGTCTACCTCAAAACCGCGCTGCCGATCATTTTTGTGATGGGTATGAACGGGTTGTTGTCGGTGGCCGACGCACTGTTTTTGGGGATATATGTGGGACCCGATGCGTTGGCAGCGGTGACCCTGATGTTCCCTATTTATATGTTGATTGTGGCACTTTCCACGCTTGTGGCAAACGGGATGTCCAGCCTGTTGGCTCGGGCGCTTGGGGCCAACGATATGGAAAATGCGCGGGCGACGTTTGCGGGGGCACATGGACTTGCGATTGCGTTGGGGGCTGTTCTGATCGGGTTGTTTGTTTTGTTGGGCAAGCCCGTCGCCTTACGCACTGCAGGCGGGTCCGAAACACTTGCAGAAATGGGTTTGACCTACCTGCGGATCACAGTCTTTTTCGCGCCGCTTTTATTCGTCTTGTCGGTGAATTCTGACGCATTGCGGAACGAAGGGCGCGTAGGTCTCATGGCAGCAATGAGCCTGCTGGTGTCGATTGCCAATATCGTTTTCAACTATGTTTTGATTGCGATTTTGGACATGGGCGTCGCGGGATCAGCCTATGGGACAGCCGCCGCGCAAGCCCTTGCCTTTTGCATTATCACGACATTTCGTTTTGTCGGCGACACCCCTTTACGGCCTGCAACGTTGCTGTCGCATTCGATGTACAGGAAATGGGCACGCATCCTTGCATTGGGCGCACCACAAAGCCTGAATTTCATCGGTTTGGCGCTGGGGTCTGCGGCAATTATCAGCGCGCTTCAGTGGGTCGGTCGGCCCGGCTACGCCGATACGATTACGGCCTATGGGATCATCACGCGGGTCATCACATTTGCCTTTTTGCCGCTTCTAGGGCTGTCTTTCGCGATGCAAACGATCACGGGCAACAATTACGGGGCAGCACTTTGGCAACGATCAGACGCCAGCCTGCGCGTGGCGCTTTGGGCCGCGTTTGCCTATTGCAGCACCGTGCAGATCGTCGTGATGACCATATCAAGCCAAATCGCGCGCGCATTTGTGGACGATCACGCTGTCATCGCCGAAGTCACCCGCATTCTGCCGATAATGACCAGTGTCTTCTTTGCGGTCGGCCCATTGATGATGGTCGCCTCCTATTTTCAGGCCATCGGATCTGCCACCAAAGCCGCAATCTTAGGGCTGACCAAACCTTACGCCTTTGCGATCCCTCTGACGTTCGCCTTGCCGATCTTCTTTGGTGAAGAAGGGATTTGGTACGCGGGCCCCGTCGCAGAAATGATGCTGTTATGCCTGACAGCATTCATTCTCTGGAACGTTGCACGCACACAGCCCCTCAAATGGGGTCTATTCCACACGAACGAAGGAGCACCACTATGAACACGCAACTTCCCTCAGCAGCGCAAGCGAAAGAACAGGCAAAGCGCTTACGCACAAAGATGACCACCGATGGGACGCCAATCGGGCATGCCAAATCGCTTGAGTTTATCGCTCACCAATATGGTTACCGCGATTGGAACACTATGTTTGCGGCTATCGGAAACGAACCGCCAAAGGGATGGGCCATCGGTGACACCGTAAAGGGGACGTACTTGTCACAACCGTTCACCGCGCGGGTGATCGCCGCTTCGGTGGTTAGGCCCGGCTGGCACGAACTGGAACTACAGCTGGATGAACCCGTTGACGTCGTGACCTCCGATAGCTTCACGAACTTTCGCACGCGTATTCGGGGTGTCGTTGGCCCCAAAGGGCATTCCGCCGAACGCACCAGCGACAGTCAGGCCCAGCTTCAAATCGACCTCTGGTAGACGCGTCCCTTCGTCTCAGGTGGTCGGTTCAGCGACCGCCTGCGATGCTTCTTTAACCGCAATTTCAGCCATTTCCATGATCGCGTCACGGCTATTCGCAACGGCAATGAAACGAGCGTTGTGGCAGAACTTTGCCCCCTGAACGCCTGTCGCGGCTTCAAGCGCTGCATCGGTTAAACCAGCCCATGACGCAGGAAGATCAGCACGCTGATCAAAGGTGTCATGGGACAGTTTGATCCCATTCAACGTCCAATCACCGCCGCGCGGGTTAACAACGAATAGAATGTGATCCGCTTCCATCTTAAGCAACGTCGACCGGTAAGGCATGCCCATTGGCAGTTCAAGAATTTCGGACTCGCCAGCCGCTTCAATTGCGGCTTCGACGATCCCAGTGGCCCGGTATTTCGCGGCAATGTTTGCGACAAACGCTTCAACGAAACTGCGCGCAATTGGCAAAGCGTTGTGGAATGCATCATCATCAGCGGTTGGAGACGTGTCATCAAAAACCGGTTTCAGACTGCCAAGAAGGCTTGGCAACGTCAGAACGGACAAAGGACCCGCAACCGAAGGCTCCATTGCGCCATTGTCCAGCAGATCAATCGGCAGCACGAACTTGGTATCAACAGTCGCATGAACCAGATCAATATCAGCCTCTGGAACGTCCAGCGCGGCCAGATAGTCGGACCCGAAATGCTTCCATATCAGACCAAACGAACTGAATGGCTGCTCGTCCTCACGCAATGGACTGGGCCGTTGGTGATGATCGAAAATCTGGGCGGCGGCGTCATAGTCACCACCGACATCATAAATGATCTTGTCCTCGCCCGGTGTGATCCAGGCTTTGTCGCGGGTCCGAAGCAACGTCGCATCCGGAAATAGGCGGGTCAAAATGACCGAGGACATCAACTCATCGGCGTGAAAACCGCCAGAATGGGTGACAAGATGTGTAATGGTCATTGATAGCTCCGCAGGGTCGATATTGATCAATCAGAATGAAAAAAGGCGACCGAGCTGGCCGCCTTCGGATAGCGATGGGGGACGAACCGCTTAGTGGGTCCAAGCCCCACGACGGTTTGTCGCAAAATTTTCGCCGTAACCGCCGGGGCGCACATTCGCCTTGCGGGTTTTTGGTTCTTGCACGACCGCGTCGATTCCGTGGTCTTTTGCGTAATCAAGGGCGGCTTCTTTCGAATCGAACGTCAGGCGCACTTGCGCTTGCGTATCCGATGACGACGTCCATCCCATCAACGGGTCAACGTCGCGACCAGTCTCGTTTACATGCTCCAAAACCCAATGACGGGTCTTTGCCGTGCCGGATGACATGGCTGTTCTCGCAGGCTTGAAAATACGTGCACGCATGAGGATCTCCTTGATGGCCGACTTATGTAAAAATCGGGCGGATAATGCAAGGTTTCCCGATCAATGGGATTAACGAACTCTGTCGCGTGGCATCACCCTCCAATCAGGGGTTGAAGCTTTGCTGCGAAACGCCAAATGTATGGTATCCCGCAAGGAGCCCCCAATGCCGTACGCCCAGACCGACAAATCGCCAGATATGCCCTTCATGGCGAACCCTGCTCCGGATGTGCGGACGCGGGAAAAACTTGAGGGCGGTCAACGATTTAAGCTCGTGACCGAATTCGATGCAGCGGGCGATCAGCCCGCCGCGATCAAAGAATTGTCCGAAGGTGTGCTGTCTGGTGAACAGAACCAAGTGTTGTTGGGCGCCACCGGTACCGGCAAAACGTTCACGATGGCTAAGGTCATTGAAGAAACCCAACGTCCTGCGATTATTCTGGCCCCGAACAAAACGCTCGCCGCCCAATTGTACGGCGAATTCAAAGGGTTCTTCCCCGAAAACGCCGTTGAATATTTCGTAAGTTATTATGACTACTATCAACCCGAAGCCTACGTTGCGCGGTCCGACACCTACATCGAAAAAGAAAGCCAGATTAACGAACAAATCGACCGTATGCGCCATTCGGCCACGCGTGCGCTGTTAGAACGCGATGACGTGATCATCGTGGCGTCCGTGTCTTGCATTTACGGTATCGGGTCCGTCGAAACATATGGAGCCATGACGCAGGATATCTACGTCGGTCAAAGTTACGACCAGCGCGGTATCATCGCCGACCTAGTGGCGCAGCAATATCGCCGCAACGATCAGGGATTCCAGCGTGGCTGTTTCCGTGTGCGCGGCGACAGCCTAGAAGTGTGGCCAGCTCACCTTGATGACAAAGCATGGAAACTGTCGTTCTTTGGCGAAGAACTGGAAAGCATTACAGAATTTGACCCTTTGACGGGCCAAAAAACTGGCACTTTCGATAAGGTCCGCATTTATGCGAACTCACACTACGTGACGCCAAAACCAACCATGCAGCAAGCTGTCGTTGGGATCAAAAAAGAACTTCGCATGCGGCTGGATCAATTGGTCGCGGACAGCAAATTGTTAGAGGCACAACGCCTCGAACAGCGGACAAACTTCGACCTCGAAATGCTTGAAGCGACGGGCGTTTGTAACGGCATCGAAAACTATTCGCGCTACCTGACGGGTCGCGCGCCGGGCGAACCGCCCCCCACCCTGTTCGAATTTATCCCTGACAATGCCATCGTGTTTGCCGATGAATCCCACGTATCCGTCCCGCAAATCGGCGGCATGTATAAAGGTGACTTTAGACGCAAAATGACGCTGGCCGAACACGGGTTCCGGTTGCCGTCCTGTATGGATAACCGTCCGCTGAAATTCGAAGAATGGGACGCCATGCGCCCGCAGTCTGTCTTCGTGTCTGCGACCCCATCCGCGTGGGAGCTCGATCAAGCCGGGGGTGTGTTTTCTGAACAAATCATCCGCCCTACCGGCCTAATTGACCCGAAAATTGAGATTAGACCAGTCGAGATGCAGGTCGACGATCTGCTCGACGAGGTCCGTAAAGTCAGCGCTGATGGCTACCGTACACTGTGCACCACGCTGACCAAACGCATGGCCGAAGACCTGACCGAATACATGCACGAACAAGGTATCCGCGTGCGCTACATGCACTCGGATATTGACACAATTGAACGGATCGAAATCCTGCGGGATCTGCGGCTTGGCGCGTTTGATGTCCTCATCGGCATTAACCTTTTGCGCGAAGGTCTCGACATCCCCGAATGTGGCCTCGTCGCTATCTTGGACGCGGATAAAGAGGGCTTCCTGCGCTCTGAAACGTCCCTAGTTCAGACCATCGGTCGTGCGGCACGAAACGCGGAAGGACGCGTGATTATGTACGCCGATCGGATCACCGGTTCGATGGAACGTGCGATGAAAGAAACCGAACGCCGTCGTACCAAACAACAGGCATACAACGAAGAACACGGCATCACGCCGATGACAGTTAAGAAGAACGTCGAAGACATTCTTGCGGGTCTGTACAAAGGCGACGCCGACATGAACCGCGTCACCGCCAAAATCGACAATCCGCTTGCGGGCGGAAACCTGCAAACCGTTCTCGACGGGCTGCGGACCGACATGCGTAAAGCGGCTGAGAACCTTGAATTCGAAGAAGCGGCGCGTTTGCGTGACGAGGTCAAACGCCTCGAAGCTGTCGATCTTGCCGTGTCCGATGATCCACTCGCGCGGCAACAAGCCGTCGAAAAAGCGGTGGTCGAGGCGGGTGTCAAATCAGGGCGCAGTACCGGCGGTCGCGGCGGGATGCGTGGCGGAAAATCGCGCTATGGTGGTAAGAAATAGGCGCTAGACCTTCAATGGTCGCGCCCATTTCACATTGCCATTAGTGTATTTACCGCTGACAAGCACCCCCTTCTTTGCGGCGTGCGGGAACCGGACGCGCCAGTCACGGAATTTGTCTTGCGTCACGATCCGCGCACCAAGATCGGTCGCGCACTGCAAGATCATTTCGTCCGCGACAACGCCCTTATCGACGACCACAATATGATCAAATCGGACACCAATGAGCGGGGCAAGCGTTTCCTCAGTATAGTAGCGTTCACCCACCTTATACCCCACATTTGCGTCAAAAAAGACGATAGGGCTGAAGCCTGCTGTCTCAAGCCTTCGCAAAACCCGCGACACAACATCCAGAGATGGATCGCCGCCCCAATGCATCACGTTAGACCCATCGACAACAATCGCATTGCGCGGCGCAGTGTCTTCGGACGGCACAGCATCTGTCGCCCTCCCCTGCAGTCGCAACAGCAGAAGTATGACAAAGATGATCGCCGCCGGAGCAAGCAAAAGGAGATCAGAAAGCATGCCGCACTTGAATCAAGGCGGCATGCCGAATGCAACACTAGTCCGCAGTCGTGCCAAGATCGAAAGTCTCGTCCGGAAAGAACTTTGCCAAACGAATATCCGCAGAACGGGCATGGCCCTCCATCCCCTCCATCCGAGAAATACGGGCTGTCGCCTCTGCAACCGGTTTGGCCGCATCGCGCGTTGATCGCTGCCACGTCACTGTTTTCATGAACTTACCAACGAACAAACCACCAGTGTAACGCGCGGCACCTGAAGTCGGCAAAACATGGTTTGGACCTGACGCTTTGTCACCAAAGGCAACTGTCGTTTCTTCACCCAAAAACAACGACCCGTAGTTCGTCAAACTATCCAGATACCAATCCAGATCAGCGCACATAACGGTCAAATGTTCGGGCGCGATACGGTCGGATTCTGCGACAATTTCATTGCGGTCTTCGCACAGGATCACTTCGGCATAATCCCGCCACGCAGCGCGAGCACTGTTTGCGTTCAGCTCTGGCAGATCGTCGATCAGCGCAGGCACGCGGGCGATCACCTTTTCGGCCAATGCGCGATCGTCTGTCACCAGCCAAACCGGTGAATTGGGGCCATGTTCAGCCTGACCCACAAGGTCCACAGCCACGATTTCCGGATCAGCGGAACTATCGGCAAGCACGAGCGAATCCGTAGGACCGGCAACCATATCAATCCCCACCTGACCAAACAAAACGCGTTTTGCTTCAGCGACAAAGGCATTGCCCGGACCAACCAAAATGTCTGCCTTCGGGATATCAAACAAACCGGTCGCCATCGACGCGACAGCCTGCACACCGCCCATGTTCAGGATCGTATCAGCGCCGCACAAGTCCATCGCATACAGGATGGAATCGGGGATACCTTTGCCGGGTGTTGGCGGCGAACACGCGGTGACATGACCAACGCCAGCAGCCTTGGCCGTCGTCACGGTCATAATCGCAGACGCAATATGCGCATACCGTCCGCCCGGCACATAACAACCGGCCGCATTCACCGGAATTTGCTTTTGCCCCGCAATCAGCCCCGGCATGATTTCGACCTGTGTGTCGACAATCGTTTCGCGTTGCGCCAGCGCAAACCTTTTCACATTGGCATGCGCGAATTGGATGTCTTTTTTCACCTGCTCCGGCAGATTTGCTTTGGCCGCGTCAATGTCGGCGCGTGTCGCAACAATCGGTCCATCCCATTTGTCGAACCGCTTTGCCAAAGCGATCGCTGCGGCCTCTCCGCCCTGTGCAACCTCATCCAACAGCGCGCGCACGGCAACGCTGACATCGGCGTGGTCTTCTTCGGCGGTCCGGCTTGCGGTTTTCAGATACTCGGCCATCGTGAAACTCCTTAGGTGTCAGCGCCACATGGCCATGGACAAACAAAAAGGCAAAGCGTGAAACCGCCTTGCCTTGATGTGTTTTGGTTGGCTGAAAGCCGATTTAGGAAATCCGAGGGGGCGTTAACCCTTACCCTTCCAAGGCACCAACCAGCGTTCCGCCCAGCGCATCAGCATATCAATGCTAAAGCCGATGACACCAATCAGGATGATCCCCATCAGAACGATGTCCGTCGATTGGAACTTGGACGCGACCATGATCATCATGCCGGCCCCTTTTTCTGCAGCAACCAATTCAGCCGCAACAACGGTACCCCAGCAAACACCCATCGCAACACGCGCACCTGTAAAGATTTCAGGAAGCGAGTTTGGAATGATGACATACCGCATGATCTGCCACTTCGATGCACCCAGCGAATAGGCCGCATGCACTTTGGAAATACGAACACCAGACACACCGGATCGGGCGGCAATCGCCATGATCCAAAGGGCGGCGAGGAACAGCAGGATGATCTTACCAACTTCACCAATACCCGCCCAGATGATCACAAGCGGGATCAAGGCCAGCGGCGGCACAGGGCGCATGAATTCCACAATCGGGTCAAACCAGCCACGGAACCAGTTCGACAGACCCATCGCATAGCCAAGCGGAATGCCGACGATGGCACCAAGGATAAAGCCTACGATCACGCGGAAAAGCGAGAAACCAAGGTGTTCCGCCAAGGTCGAATTCCGGTACCCTTCGGTGGCGATTTCCGTCAAACGGCTCCACACGGCTTCGGGCGCTGGCAGCCAGATTGGCTCCATCTGTATACCCTTTGATGGATAGACGTTTGGTGTGCCTTTCCCAGACAGCTCCACACGACCAAAGTCGGTGCTGACAGACCCGCCCGGTTCAATCGCTTCACCGTTAATTGCCGTCACTGTAGCTTCTTCGGCACGACCGATTTCATCGTTCTCGTCAACGCGCAGCAATGCGGACCGATAAGCAGCCAACGCGATGCTGTCGTTCTTGGCAAAACCTTCACCGGGGTCAACGTCAGGTGCATCAACAGGCGCGCCAGTCTCGAATACAATAACCGAAACAGTCGCATCGTCAGACTGACCGTCTGGCGTCGTGACCGTGTATGTGAACGACCCTTCGCCGGTGAACGCACCGGGCGCATGCATAAAGGACGGCAACAGTTTAGATCCGGTAAACGCCCCCCATAAAACGAAAATAAGAACAATCGAAACGACCGATGCGACAGAATTCGACGTGACCGCGCTTTCGTCCCCGAAAGTCACCGTTTTCAACGAACCATAGTCCGCTTTTGGGGTCAGGAACCGCTTGACGGCCTGCCAGATGAACGAGAACGCCAAAATTAGCAGCACGTAGCCCAAGATATACGGCAACGCGCCAAACAACGTGGCCAAGACCGCGCCCAGTTCAGCGCCGAGTTGTGAAATGATACCCATTACGCGCCCTCCTTCCGGCCCATGATTTCTTCTTCCATGTCCCAAATCATGCCAAGGATCTCCTCGCGGACTTGACCAAACTGGGGGTGCTTTTTGACGTCGCGCAGATCTTGATCAACGCCCATTTCAGCGAACGGCAAACGGTATTCTTTATGGATACGGCCCGGACGTGGTGCCATGACCAGCAAGCGTTCACCCAACAACAGCGCTTCCTCAACAGAGTGCGTGATCAGAATGATCGTCTTACCAGTCTCTTTCCAAAGCTTCAGAACCAGACCCTGCATCTTTTCGCGGGTCAGCGCGTCAAGCGCACCCAGCGGTTCGTCCATCAAGATGACATCAGGTTCATTCGCCAGACAGCGGGCCAAAGCAACACGTTGCTGCATCCCGCCGGACAATTCGTAAACCGCCTTTTCCTTGAAATCACCAAGACCGACGACATCCAGCAAATGATCCACGATCTCGCGCTTCGGACCAGCCGCCATGCCTTTCATCTTCGGGCCAAAGCCCACGTTTTCACGCACGGACATCCATTCGAATAATGCACCCTGCTGAAACACCATGCCGCGTTCAGCACCGGGGCCGTGAACAGTGTTTCCGTTCAGGACGATCTTGCCCTCTGTCGGGGCCAAAAACCCGGCGACAATGTTCAAAAGCGTGGTCTTACCACACCCGGACGGCCCAAGGACCGACAGTAATTCGCCAGCCTTAAGATCAAGCGACACATCTTTTAATGCTTGGACGGAGCTGCCGTTTGGCAGATCGAAACGCATGGATATTTTATCCATCTGTAAACCAGACATATCCTGCTCCCTGTTGTTATTTTCCCTGAGAAAATTCGCTGTTACCGAATTTCGTCATGAAAAATCGCGACCTGCTTTTGCAATAAGGGCGCAGCATTTGCGCCGCGCCCTTACCGTTTAATTTATTGAGCAGCAGCCAATGGGCCAGTGTTCACTGCGCCAGCGTAATCATCCAAAGATGATGGGATAGAGCCAGATTCTACGAACACATCAGCCACGCCCTTCATGAACGCAGGCGCCGCGCCGCCAAGCCATGCTTCAGACAGCTGTTCTTCCACTGTTGGGAAAACGAATGTTGCCAAAGATGCAGCAGCCGCTTCAACGTCCATACCGGAATCGTTGGCGATCACTGCCAGCATTTCAGCTTCGTTTTCGCCAGATGCCCATGCCGCGTTTGCGTCTGCAGTCACTTTCAGGAACTTGGAAACCATTTCAGAGTTTTCAGCGACAAAGTCGGCTGGACCTGATGTGACGTCAAAAACAAGAATGCCGAGCGCTTCTTTTTCAGCGCCTGTCAGCAACACGTTGCCGTGCTCTTTCATGCGGTTCAATGCACCGCCCCAGCCGCAAGACATGTCGACTTGGCCTTGTGCGATCGCAGCAGCACCATCAGCAGGCGCCATGTCAACAACATCCAAAGATGCAACATCTACACCGAAGTGGTCCATCTGACGCAGGAAACCGTAGTGCGCAGCGGTACCAAGCGGAACAGCAACTTTCTTGCCAGCCAGTTCAGCCGCAGAAGACGCGTCGATTTCGAGACCGGAAGACACAACGCAGTTGTCGTTTTCAGCGTAGGACACAGCAACGTCGAGGATCTGCAGATCCTGACCAGCGGATGCAGCAACTACGAATGGCGGCACACCTTGGGATACGGACAGCTGCACGTCACCAGACGCCATAGCTGCGGACATCGCAGTACCGGAATCGAAAGATACCCAGTTCACTTTCGCGCCCAGCGCTTCGTCGTATGTGCCGTTCACTTTTGCGAACTGGAATGGCATTGGCCACTCAAGGAAGTAACCGACAGTGATTTCACCGTGACCGTCTGCGAACGCAGCCGTTGCACCAGTCATCATTGCAACGCCAGCAGCAGCGCTCATCAATTTGTTGGTAAGTTTCATTTTGTTTCTCTCCACGTTGGTTGGCCTTCTGCAGACCGGTTTGCCGGACAGGTGTTTCCCGCCTCGTCATTTTTCAGATGACCATGAAAAGAGGCAATTCACCACCCCCGTTCGCGGACACAAGTTGTTCACCAAGGCGTTCGCAATTGACCCCCCAGTAGCAATGGGCAGTCAAAAGCAGAACAATCCGATCCGTCAACAGCCGCGAACGATCAGGCCTGAACGGCTGAAAACCGGCATTTCGCGAATTTTTGGCTGTAAGTACCAGTTTTCTAAGTAACTTGGTGCAAATCACAGATCAGATGACGCATTCCATACTAATTCTGGACATATGCTTGCACCTACTCTGGCCCTACTGAGAAACCAACAGTTAGGCGCAATGTCTGAAAACGAGGCAATAGCAGAATCTACGGATTCGTGCACCCGAAACCCATACAAATAAGGAGTGTCCCGATGGACTTTACGCTTTCCAATGACCCAGGCCATGTTGTCGAAGCCGACCGGGCTCATGTGTGGCACCACCTTTCCCAGCACAAACCATACGATTCTGGCGTTGACCCACGCATCATCGTCGAAGGCAAAGGCCTGAAGGTTTGGGACATCAAAGGCAAAGAACATATCGATGCCGTGTCCGGCGGTGTTTGGACCGTCAACGTGGGTTACGGACGCGAACGTATCGGCAAAGCAATTGCTGATCAGGTATCCAAGATGTGCTTCTTCGGCGGCACGATGGGAACGATCCCGGGCGCGAACTTTGCGGAACTGCTGATCGATAAAATGCCGGGTCTCGACCGCGTCTACTACGCCAATTCTGGCTCAGAGGCGAACGAGAAAGCCTTCAAAATGGTCCGCCAGATCAGCCACAAACATCATGGCGGCAAAAAGTCCAAGATCCTCTACCGCGAACGCGATTATCACGGCACAACAATTGCGTGCCTGTCTGCGGGCGGCCAAGAAGAACGCAACGCACAATACGGCCCGTACACGCCAGGCTTCATTCCTGTGCCGCATTGCCTTGAATACCGGTCCCAAGACGGATCGACCGGCGAGGCATATGCAGCCGCATCACTGAAAGCCATCGAAGACGTCATCTTGCGCGAAGGCGCGGACACCATCGGGTCCATCTGCCTTGAACCAATCACTGCGGGCGGCGGCATCATCGTCGCGCCAACTGGGTACTGGGAAGGCGTGCAAGAACTGTGCCGCAAATACGAAATCCTACTGCACATCGACGAAGTCGTCTGCGGCGTTGGCCGGACAGGGACGTGGTTTGGCTACCAGCAGTTCGGTGTGCAGCCGGACATCGTGACAATGGCGAAAGGCGTGGCATCTGGCTACGCTGCGATCTCGTGCTGTGTGACAACCAACGCTGTGTTCGACCAGTTCAAAGACGACACCGACAAACTGTCGATGTTCCGCGATATCTCGACCTTCGGTGGGTGTACTGCGGGGCCTGCAGCGGCGATCGAAAACATGTTGATCATCGAAGAAGAAGATTTGCGCGGCAACTCTGTCCGCACAGGTGAACACCTGAAGAACAACCTTCACGCGCTCATGGAAAAGCACAGCTGGATCGGTGACGTGCGTGGCATGGGTCTGTTTGCAGGCGCGGAACTTGTGACAGACCGCGACAGCAAAGAACCAGTCGACGAAAAACTGGTCGCAGCTATCGTTGCCGATTGTATGAACCAAGGCGTGATTATCGGGGCGACAAACAAATCGCTTCCGGGCTTCAACAACACCTTGTTGTTTGCGCCAGCGCTGATCGCGACGCCAGACGACATCGATCACGTCACAGATGCGGTCGACCAAGCGATCACGCGCGTTCTGGGCTAAAGGTTAAGGCCATCATCAAGGGCATCGCGATCTGCGGTGCCCTTTTTCGTTTCTAGATCGTGCACTTTCCACACCATCTAGGGATTCATCTTTTGCTAAGCACGACGCGCGCCTTCCCCGCGGGGAAGGTTTCATGTGCAGCATTTCCAATCAGACCTTCAAAATAACCTTGTTCGTTAACTTGAATGGGTCCACCCTGATCAGGCCCTTAGGTCCAGAAGAATCTCCATGCCAATTTCCATCGAAACCTTTTTCCTCGATTCCGATGCCGAAGGCACGCTGCAAGCCCGCATCCAGCAGATGGTCGCGCAGGGTATTCTGGCCGGTCGTTTCCGCCCCGGTGAACGGCTACCGTCATCACGTCGCATGGCACAACATCTTGGTGTCAGCCGCATCACTGTGACCTTGGCCTATACGGAATTGGTTGCGGATGATTACCTGACTTCGAAAGGGCGATCCGGCTATTTCGTTTCGGAAAATGCGCCTGAACCACCCGCGTTCCCCGCCCAGCAGGCCCCCAATAGTACGGTCGATTGGGGCCGCGTGATCGGGCACAAACATCTGCCTGCGTTTAACATGGACCGACCGAAAGATTGGGCCAGCTATAAGTACCCGTTCATTTACGGCCAAACCGACCCTACCCTGTTTGACAGCGCCAATTGGCGGCTCTGCGCGCTTCAGGCGCTTGGTAAGCGCGACTTCAGCGCGATGACGGCGGATTATTATGACCGCGACGACCCAAAGCTAATCGAATTCATTGCGCGTCAGATTCTACCACGGCGCGGGATTCTCGCGGGTCCGGAAGAAGTGCTGGTCACAATGGGAGCGCAAAACGCGCTCTGGCTGACGGCGCAGGTTGTGCTGAACGCGCGTCGCCGCGCCGCCATCGAAGACCCCAGCTACCCCGCGTTACGCACGATCCTGACGCAGTCCAGTTGCCAGTTAAGCCCCGTGTCCGTGGACAAAGACGGCCTGCCACCGGAAGCCATTCCTGACGGAACCGATGTTGTGTTCACAACGCCAAGCCATCACTGTCCGACCGCATGCACGATGCCCTTGGATCGACGTAAAGCGTTGTTACAAAAAGCAGAAGACGACGATTTTCTCATTGTGGAAGACGACTACGAATTCGAAATGTCCTTTCTCAAGGCGCCCTCTCCGTCTTTGAAATCCTTGGATCAGAACGGGCGGGTCATCTATGTGGGTTCTTTTTCGAAGTCTCTCTTTCCGGGGTTAAGGCTTGGTTACCTTGTCGGTCCTGCCCCCTTTATTCGCGAAGCACGCGCCTTGCGGGCCTCGATCCTGCGTCATCCACCGGGCCAAATTCAGCGCACCGTCGCCTACTATCTGTCGCTAGGCCACTACGACGCGTTGGTCCGCCGGATGAGCAAGGCGTATGAACAACGGCGCATGGTGATTGATCAGGCGATTGCCGACAACGGCCTTACCGTCGCGGGGCAAGGTACGTTTGGTGGCAGTTCGATCTGGATGAAAGCCGCACCGCATATCGACACACAACACCTTGCGGACATTCTGCGGGCGAAGGGTGTGCTGATCGAACCCGGCGCACCGTTCTTCCACAGCACCAATCCACCGGAAAACTATTTCCGCGTTGCATACTCTTCTATCCCCGCAAGCCGGATTTCCGCAGGGATTGGTCACATCGCTGATGCCTTGCGGACATTGGAAGAAAAGGGACATGCGTGACTTTAGGGTATGCAAAAGCCTGAATAGCTGCTAAATCCGACCTATCATTAATTTTGAGACACAAAGTCTCATTAATTTTGCCGCTGGCACTAATGAGCTGGACCTATTGGACCTATCGCGGGTCTTGACCAATTCTTAGTGTCGCCCCAATACCAACGAGGCTTTAAGCCACGCCTGTCAAACTGTCTGGAGGGAATTTCCCATGAAAATGACGACCGAAGAAGCCTTCGTCAAAACGTTGCAAGCGCACGGCATTCGCCACGCGTTCGGGATCATCGGCTCTGCCATGATGCCAATTTCTGATATTTTCCCTGCTGCTGGCATCACGTTCTGGGATTGCGCCCACGAAATGACAGCCGGCATGATGGCCGACGGTTACACCCGTGCGACTGGCGAAATGTCCATGATGATCGCGCAAAACGGTCCGGGCATCACGAACTTCGTCACATCCGTGAAAACCGCTTACTGGAACCACACACCTTGCTTGCTTGTCACGCCACAGGCTGCGAACAAAACAATCGGTCAGGGTGGCTTCCAGGAAATGGAACAGATGAACCTGTTCGCTGACTGTGTGGCCTACCAAGAAGAAGTCCGCGATCCATCCCGCATTTGCGAAGTGTTGGCGCGCGTGATTTCCAAAGCGCACCGTTTGTCCGGCCCTGCCCAGATCAACATCCCGCGCGATTTCTGGACGCAAGTGGTCGACATCGAAATTCCAGAGCCAATCAATTTTGAGGTCTCACCAGGCGGCACAGATTCCATCGCAAGCGCGGCGGCCCTGCTGTCAGAAGCGAAATTCCCTGTCATCTTGAACGGCGCTGGCGTTGTTTTGGCCGAAGGCGGCATCGAAGCATCCCGCATTCTGGCTGAAAAGCTCGACGCACCGGTATGCGTAGGCTACCAGCATAACGACGCATTCCCGGGCAATCACCCGCTGTTCGCAGGCCCATTGGGCTACAACGGCTCAAAAGCGGGTATGGAACTGATTTCCAAGGCAGACGTTGTTCTGGCTCTTGGCACACGTCTCAACCCGTTCTCAACCTTGCCGGGTTACGGCATCGACTATTGGCCAACAAACGCCAAGGTTATTCAGGTTGATATCAACCCTGACCGTATCGGTCTGACCAAAAAGGTCACAGTCGGTATCGTCGGCGACGCGACCAAAGTGGCGAACGGCATCACGTCCCAACTGGCAGACACAGCCGGTGACGCGGGTCGTGAAGAGCGTAAGAACCTGATCGCTACAACCAAATCCGCTTGGGCGCAGGAACTGACGTCTCTGGATCACGAACAGGATGATCCGGGCACCACTTGGAACGAACGCGCACGCGACGCGCGTCCTGATTGGATGTCACCGCGTCAGGCTTGGCGTGCGATCCAGTCCGCAATGCCAGAAGATGCGATCATCTCGTCCGACATCGGCAACAACTGCGCGATTGGTAACGCTTACCCAAGCTTCCCAACAGGTCGTAAATATCTGGCACCGGGTCTGTTTGGTCCTTGTGGTTACGGTCTTCCGTCCATCATCGGCGCGAAAATCGGCCAGCGCGATGTGCCTGTGATCGGTTTTGCGGGTGACGGTGCGTTCGGGATTTCCGTGAACGAACTGACAGCGATTGGTCGCGACGAATGGCCAGCCATCACACAGATCGTTTTCCGTAACTACCAGTGGGGGGCTGAAAAGCGGAACTCCACACTGTGGTTCGACGATAACTTTGTCGGCACCGAACTGGACATGAAAGTGTCTTACGCTGGTATCGCGCAAGCCTGTGGCCTGAAAGGCGTGCAAACGCGCACGATGGAGGAAACCACCGCAGCCCTGAAGCAAGCGATCGTGGATCAGATGGAGAACAACACTACCACGTTGATCGAAGTCATCCTGAACCAAGAACTTGGCGAACCATTCCGCCGCGATGCGATGAAGAAACCTGTCAAAGTGGCAGGGATCGACGCATCCGACATGGCAGCTGAGTAAGTTTGCTATTTGATCTCGGCCTCGGGCAACTGGGCGCACTTAGCATTGCTTTGCTATTTGCGGCCTATGTCCGAGGCTATTCTGGTTTTGGCTTTTCAGCGATTTTCATCGCTTTTGCAGCGCTCATCACCAATCCGCTTCCCCTCATTCCGGTGGTCTTTTCGTGCGAAATCATCATGACAGCACTTCAAGCACGCGGCATTCGCGGTCACATCGACTGGCGGCGCGTTGGGGCGTTGTTGCTGGGGGCGGCACTGGCCCTACCATTTGCAATCAGCGTGATTTTGTCGGTCGGCGATCAAACCGCACGACTGGCCGTTTCAGCCATCGTATTCACCATGTCCCTGATTTTGCTGACTGGATGGACGATCCAACGCACGATCCCCTTAGCGGGGTTTACGGGTGTCGGCGTCATATCGGGCATGTGCAACGCGGCAGGCATTGGCGGTCTACCGGTCGCGGCGTTCCTGACAGCACAGCCGATCGCGGCCCCCGTCTTTCGTGCAACGATGATCGTCTATCTCACCGGATTGGACCTGATCACGATGCCATGGATGTGGCACGGCGGGTTAATCACGGTGGAAACAGGCATCGGCGCGCTCTGCGCAATGCCGTTTCTGGGGCTTGGCATTTGGCTGGGCAGCAGAAAATTCAATTCAACAAGCCCGCAAGGCTTTCGCAAATTTGCAATTGCTATACTATTGATACTGTCGATGCTCGGACTTCTCCGGGCGCTATTGTGAGGTTCTGATGTCTTCCCCATTTGTTTCCAGTCGCGAAGCGGTTTGCCCGCAGAACCTTCTTGATCTCGCACAGGGATTCGCAGCGCCGCGCGTTGCCATCGCCCGTGCAGGTGCCCCCTTGCCGATGGAAGCCGCCGAAGATGCGACCAAAGCCGGCATCATGATCCCAGTGTTCGTGGGCGAAGCAGACGCGATCCGCAGCGAGGCCGCAAAACTGGATTGGGACATCTCTGGCTACGCGATCCACGACACGACCGGCGAAGAAGAGGCAGGCATGACCGCCGCCCAGCTTTGTGGCGCGGGCGAGGCTGATGTCCTGATGAAAGGCCAGTTGCACACCGACGTCTTCATGAAATCCGCCGTCAGTCGCGCCAATGGGCTACGCACCGATAAACGCTTCGTCCATATCTTCCATATTTCACACCCCGATGGCGGCAAACCGATCCTGATCTCCGACGCCGCAGTGAACGTGTCTCCGAATATCGAAACACGCCAAAGCGCAATCGAAGAGGTTGTCGATCTGCTGCAACGCTTGGGCACGTCCCGCCCGAAGGTTGCCATCCTTTCCGCGACAGAAAGCCCGATCCCTGCCGTCCCTTCATCCATGGAAGGCCGCGAATTGGCCGACTGGGCTGCAAAGCACATCGAAGACGCGGATGTGTCCGGCCCGCTTGCCTTGGACTTGATCCTGTCGATGGACGCCGTGAAAACCAAGAAACTGACCCATGATCCCGTTGCTGGCCAAGCTGACGCAATCATCGTGCCCGATATCGTGTCCGGCAACGCGTTGTTCAAATCGCTGGTTTACGTCGGCGGCGGCTGTGCAGCAGGTCTTGTCACGGGCGCAAAGGTACCGATCTTGCTGACATCGCGGGCTGATCCAGCGGCGGCGCGCATGGCGTCAGCCGCCCTTGCATCTATTCGCTGCGGGTTACCAAAATGATACTTGTTCTGAACGCGGGATCATCGTCGTTGAAAGTAGAGGTCTTTGACCTGTCGCTTGCGTCGATCGTCAGTGGTGCAGTGACAAATATTGGAACCGAAGGTGAATTGCGGCTTGGTGACAAACGCGAAACACTCACGACGGCCACCCATGCTGACGCGTTGGACGCAATGCTTGCTGCCTTGGCATCCAACGGTGTCGCACTGAAGGACCTAACCGCTGCTGCCCACCGCGTGGTGCATGGCGGCACGATCCTGACGCAGCCGGCAAAGGTCACTGATCCGGTCATCAAAGCCATCGAAAACTGTATTCCGCTGGCGCCATTGCACAACCCCAACAACCTTGCTGCGATCATAGCTTTGCGCGAAAAAGCGCCCGATCTGCCGCAGTTCTGTTCGTTCGGGACAGCGTTTCACGCCACAAATCCAGAGGTCGCGACGCGATACGCAATCCCGCAAATTCAGCATGACGCGGGCATTCGCCGCTACGGTTTCCACGGGTTGTCCTACGCCAATATGGTTGCGGAATTTGGTGACGCGCTGCCGAAACGCTTGCTGGCTTTTCACCTTGGCAATGGGGCTTCGCTTTGTGCGATTAAAGACGGCAAATCCGTCGCGACATCCATGGGGTATTCGCCACTGTCGGGCCTGACCATGGGGACCCGTTCCGGCGATATCGACGGTGCCGCTGTGCTACGGATTTCGGACGCTCTGGGCGAATCCGAAACCGACCGCATGTTGAACAAAAACTCTGGTCTCAAGGCGTTGGCGGGCGACAACAACATGAAAACGCTGCTGGACCGCGACGATGACGCGGCCAAGTTTGCAGTGGACCATTTCTGTTATTGGGCCGCACGTCACGCGGGGTCAGCTATCGTCGCGATGGGCGGTGTAGATGCCGTCGCCTTTACAGGTGGCATTGGCGAAAACGCACCAGCGATCCGTGATCAAATCATGGGGCATCTGGCCTGTTTTGGGACGCCAACCGTTCATGTCATTGCGGCGGACGAAGAAAAAGCGATTGCCCGCGACGCCTTGTCAATGATGGGCGCGTAGATGGAATTGCTGGCCCTCTCTTCGCAAGACTTTGCTTGGCTGGCGGTGATCGTCACCTTGGCGGGCGTCGTGCGTGGATTTTCGGGCTTTGCATTGTCGGCGTTGGTTATGGCCGCTGGCGTTTTGATCCTACCCCCGATTGAACTGATCCCGATTTGTTTGGTGCTAGAGCTTACCGCATCCGTCCTTATGGCGCGTGGCGGCTGGCAAGAAGCAGATCGCGGCGTCGTTCTCGGGCTGGTCGTCGGTTCAACCGTCGGGGTGCCGTTCGGCGTTTTAACCATGATGGCATTGCCGGTTGCCACGTCGAAACTGGTTGTCTTGGTGGTTCTGATTATCTTGTCTGCGACCCAATTAGCCAAAGTACGCTTTGCGTTTCTCGCCACAAAACCCGGACTGTACCTGTCCGGTTTTTGCGCCGGAATTGCGACGGGTCTCGCATCCGTTGGCGGCATGGTTGTCGCCCTTTACGTACTTTCTCAAGATGCGCCCGCCGCGAAAATGCGGGCAGCGCTTGTTCTGTTTCTTTTCATCAGCAGCACCACGACGATGATCACCTATTTGGTCACTGGCGTCATGAACGGCCAAGCCGCAGCGCGCGGTCTATCGCTGGCCGTGTTCGCAGCCGCAGGGGTCTACGCAGGCCAACAAACGTTCACCGAACGGTTGGCCCCGTATTACCGCCCGTTCTGCCTGACGCTGCTAATGTCGCTGGCCGGTTTCAGCCTGATCCGCACGGTGGCCACATGATGGACCACCGCACCACATTCACTGCACGCGCCGCGAAAGCGGTGATTGCATTGCCGACGTACGCCATAGGGAGGCCCGCATGACGCATCACCAGCCCAACCTCGACACTTCGCCGAAAGTGTCAGACGAGGTTCGCAAAACGACCTGTTACATGTGTGCCTGTCGCTGCGGCATCAACGTGCATATGAAGGAAGGAAAGGTCGCCTACATCGAAGGCAACCGTGACCACCCGGTAAACCAAGGTGTGCTGTGTGCCAAAGGCTCTGCCGGTATCATGCAGCACAACGCGCCATCCCGTTTGCGCGCCCCCATGAAACGTGTTGGCGAACGCGGTTCAGGCGAGTTCGAAGAAATTTCGTGGGACGAGGCACTGGCGATTGCAAAAGGCCACCTTGAACCGATCCGCAATGAAGCCCCTGAAAAGCTGGCGTTCTTCACCGGTCGCGATCAGTCGCAGTCGTTTACAGGCTTCTGGGCGCAGGCCTACGGCACACCGAACTTTGCGGCCCACGGCGGGTTCTGTTCGGTGAACATGGCCGCCGCTGGGATCTACACGATGGGCGGTGCTTTCTGGGAATTCGGTCAGCCTGACTGGGACCTGACCAAGATGGTGATGATCTTTGGCGTCGCCGAAGATCACGATAGTAACCCAATCAAGATGGGCATCGGACGCGCCAAGAAAAACGGCGCGAAGATCATCGGCGTGAACCCGATCCGCACAGGTTATAACGCTGTCGCCGACGAATGGGTTGGCATCACACCGGGCACCGACGGGCTGTATATCCTGTCGATGATCCATTGCTTGATGAAGGCCGGTAAGGTCGATCTGGAATATCTCGCGCGGTTCACCAACGCGTCTGTTTTGGTAAACGAAGACCCAAATAGCGATGACCGCGGGTTGTTTTTAAAAGACAGCAACGGCCAACCGCAGGTCATCGACCGCAACACCGGCAAGCTGGCACCATGGAACGGTCAAGGCGTCGACCCTGATCTGTCGGGCACCTATGAAAAAGACGGGATCACGCATCGTCCCGTGTTCCACCAGATGGCCGACAAATATCTGTCGGACAAATACGCACCAGAAAATGTCGCCGAAAAGACCGGCATCCCTGCGGAGAAAATCCGTGCGATGGCTGCCGAATTGGCACGTGTCGCCTTTGACGAAGAAATCACGATTGAACGCGAGTGGACCGACTTCCGCGGTAAGAAGCATGACAAGATGGTCGGACGTCCCGTCTCTTTCCATTCGATGCGTGGGATTTCGGCACATTCGAACGGTTTCCAAACCTGCCGCGCGTTGCACGTCCTGCAAATCCTGCTCGGCACGGTTGAGACCCCCGGTGGGATGCGGTTCAAACCGCCCTACCCAAAACCCGCAACGGCGCATCCAAAACCACACGGCAAGGTCACAGTCGGTGCGCCATTGGACGGCCCGCACCTCGGCTATGTGCACGGCCCCGAAGACCTGTTGTTGCAGGACGACGGCACCCCGACCCGCATCGACAAAGCCTATTCATGGGACAACCCCATGTCCGCCCACGGGCTGATGCATATGGTCATCTCGAACGCGCACGCGGGCGTGCCGTACAAAATCGACACCTTGTTCATGTATATGGCGAACATGGCGTGGAATTCGTCGATGAACACGTCCGGCGTCATGAAAATGCTTACGGACAAGAACGAAGACGGGTCCTATGTGATCCCGAACATCATCTATTCGGATGCGTACTCGAGCGAAATGGTGGCATACGCCGACCTGATCCTGCCCGACACGACCTATCTGGAACGGCACGATTGTATCTCTCTGCTCGACCGTCCGATTTGTGAAGCCGATGCTGTGGCCGATGCGATCCGCTGGCCAGTGGTCGAACCTGATCGTGACGTGCGCGGCTTCCAATCCGTGCTCTGTGAACTTGGCGCGATGCTGAACATGCCCGGTTTTGTGAACGAAGACGGCAGCCAGAAATACAAAGACTACGGCGACTACATTACCAACCACATCCGCCGTCCGGGTGTTGGGCCGCTGGCTGGTTTCCGCAATGAAGACGGGTCCGGGAAAGGGCGCGGCGACGTGAACCCTGATCAGTTGCAGGCCTACATCGACAACGGGGGCTTCTGGATGGAACATGTCCCGGCCGAAGCCGCCTATTTCAAACCTTTCAACGCAGCCTACCAAGATTGGGCAGTCGAGATGGGGTTCTACGACGCGGTGCAGCCTTACATCTTCCAGCTTTACGTCGAACCGATGCGCAAATTCCAACTTGCAGCAGAAGGCGTTGGGGACCGTCAGCCACCTGAACACCTGCGCGAGCGGATCAAGAAAACCATGGACCCGCTGCCGATCTGGTATGCGCCCTTTGAAGACAGCCACGTGGACGTCGACGAATATCCCGTCCACGCGCTGACCCAACGCCCGATGGCGATGTACCATTCATGGGGCACCCAGAACGCGTGGCTCCGTCAAATTCACGGACATAACCCGCTCTATGTCCCGACGAAGATTTGGGAAGCAAACGGGTTCAAAGAAGGCGATTGGGCGAAAGTTGAATCCGCCCATGGCGCAATTGTGGTGCCCGTCGCACATCAGGCCAGTTTGAACGAAAACACAATCTGGACATGGAACGCCATCGGCAAACGCAAAGGCGCGTGGGCCTTGGATGAAAAAGCCCCAGAAGCCACCAAGGGCTTCCTGCTGAACCACCTTATCCACGAACTGTTGCCACCCAAAGGTGATGGCCTGCGATGGGCGAATTCAGACCCGATCACAGGTCAGGCCGCATGGTTCGACCTGCGTGTCAAAATCAGCAAATCCAGTGTTCCAAACGAGGCGCAACCAGCGATCCCTGCGATCAAATCGCCAGTTGGCAAAGGCCCCGACAAACTGACGTGGAAGGTGGGCAAATGACCTATCATTCCCTCTGCCCAAACAAATTCCTGCCGAAATCTCTGGCACAGTCCACACATTTAGGAGGCCAATCATGACCACCTTACCTACCTCCACGCAGAAAAAGCTGGGCCTTGTCATCGACCTTGATACTTGCGTCGGCTGCCATGCTTGCGTGATTTCCTGCAAAGGCTGGAACACCGAAAACTACGGCGCGCCGCTGTCGGATCAGGACCCTTACGGTGCCAATCCAACGGGCACGTTCCTAAACCGCGTGCATTCCTACGAAGTTCAGCCACCCAAGCTGAAAGACGAACCGCAACCTGCAGCACAACTGATCCATTTCCCGAAATCCTGTCTGCATTGCGAAGACGCCCCTTGCGTGACCGTCTGTCCGACTGGCGCAAGCTACAAGCGGGTCGAAGACGGGATCGTACTGGTCAACGAACAGGATTGCATCGGCTGCGGGCTGTGCGCATGGGCATGTCCTTATGGCGCACGTGAACTGGATGCGGACGAAGGGGTGATGAAGAAATGCACCCTGTGTGTGGACCGGATTTACAACGAAAACCTGCCAGAAGAAGACCGTCAGCCAGCCTGCGTCCGGACCTGTCCCGCTGGTGCGCGTCACTTTGGCGATTTCGCCGATCCAGAAAGCAACGTGAGCATTCTGACCAAAGAACGCGGCGGGATGGATTTGATGCCCGAACAAGGCACAAAGCCCGTCAACAAATACCTGCCGCCGCGCCCGAAAGACGTCGCACCTGAATTTGACGTGCTTGCACCATACCTTGAACCAATCGCCGCAGACGCCAAAGGCTTTGTTGGCTGGCTCGACAAAGCGCTGAACGCCCTACCCGGAGGCACAAACTAATGCATCCCGCACCAAGTGTTATCATCTTCACCACCTTCTCTGGCCTCGGGTTTGGCTTGCTGTTCTGGCTTGGCATCGGCGCGTTGCAACCCACGGGGTTCGGCGCTTTCATCTGGTTTGCGATTGCCTATGCGATGGCTGTTGGCGGCTTGCTCGCCTCCACTTTCCACCTTGGTCACCCCGAACGCGCAATCAAAGCGTTTAGCCAATGGCGCACCAGTTGGTTGTCCCGCGAAGGGAGTGCAGCTGTCGTCACGCTTGTCATCATGGGGATTTATGCCCTTGGCGCATTGTTTGGCACGCACATGGGGTTCCTTGGCTTTCTGGGCGCGTTAGGCGCATTGGCCACGGTTTTCACAACGTCGATGATCTACGCCCAGCTAAAAACAGTGCCGCGCTGGAAACATTGGACGACGCCTGCGTTGTTCCTGACACTGTCCATCGGCGGCGGTGCGTTGTTTGCTGGCCAAGTCTGGATCGCAATTGTCCTGCTCGCGGCAGCGGCCGCACTGCAATATTACGCATGGATGTCTGGCGATACGCGGTTGGCGGAATCAGGGACAGACCTGAAAACGGCGACAGGTCTTGGCAACATCGGTGAGGTCCGCGCGTTCGAACCACCGCATACCGGCACCAACTATCTGCTGCGCGAATTCGTGCACGTTGTGGGCCGCAAACATGCGGAAAAGCTGCGGATGATCGCAATGGGCTTGGCTTTTGTCCTGCCCGTCCTGCTTCTGATCTTGCCGTTCAACCACTTTTTCGCGCTGCTCGCAGTGCTGAGCCACATCGCGGGCGTCTTGACGCTGCGCTGGTTGTTCTTCGCGCAAGCCGAACACGTTGTCGGTCTTTACTACGGTAAACGCTAAGAATCTTCGTCCCGAATATGCCAGTTCGCGGCATCGAATGCGATGTCGCGGGCGGTTTGTTGCAACATCGGTGCAAGCTTTTCCATCTGTTCCAATGATTGACGCGCCGTGGTGCTGGTCACAGACAACGCACCAAGCGGCCGCCCCTTTTCAGTCAGGATCGGGACCGCGATACAGATGATCCCCGGTTCGTGTTCTTCATCGTCAAACCCGTAACCTCGGGCGACAATCGCATCCAATTCTTCCATCAACGTTTCAGAGTTGGTTAGGGTTTTGGGTGTAAATTCGTGAAAAGACTGCTGTGCAATGATCCGATCCAACGCCGCATCTTCGGTGTAAGCCAGCATAACCTTCCCCACGCCAGTGCAATACGCAGGGCCAACTTTACCGGCTTGGGAATACATTTTGACAGGCTGGGCCGCGTTGCGTTTTTCCAGATACAGAACTTGCGCATTGTCTAGCTGGGCCAAATGCACCGTTTCGCCAACTTCTGCGCTAAGCGCATCCAGATGCGGTCGCGCGATCGGGGCCAATGTGGATTGCGCCCATGCCGCATGCGCAAGTCGCACCAAACGCACACCGGGGGAATAGGTTTGCCGATCCGGATCATAGGCCAGCATGCCCTGATTCGTCAGCGTTTGGACAAATCGGTACAATGTGGGCTTCGGAAACGCCGACTGCGCAAGGATTTCTCCAAAACGCACAGGCTGTCCAAATGCAGCAACTTGATCCAAGACCGCCAGTGCCTTACCGACAGTTCCATCCTCATGGTCACGTGACATTGCGGCGACCTCCCCTATTGCAGCAGTTGACATTTTCCGACGATAGCCGCTTTAGTATCAATATTCAAAACCTAGTTTCAACTATTGAAACAAGAAGCCGTCCGCTTCCGGACCTGATCGCCTGTAGAGTTTCCATGACACGCACTTATCGCCTTGATGATGACCGCCAAACACTTGTTCTTGCGGCCCGCAATGACCGCCTGCACGAAGTCGTTTACTGGGGTGCCGCCCTGCCGATGGACGAAGATTTGACAACAATCCATGCCGCAGGCGCGCTGGACGTGACGGGCGGGATGCTAGACGAAAACCCTGACCTGTCCATTTGTCCCGAAGCCACGCGGTCTTTCCCCGGCCAACCCGGTCTGATTGTCCGCGACAGCGATGGCACGCCGCTATTGCCGAAATTCTGCTTTGAAAGCGTCGATGAAACAGACGGGATCGTACTGACATACCGTGATGCCGACAACGGTCTGCAACTAACCGTCAGCTTCAAACCAGATCCGCACACGCATATTATTACCTGCCAAACAACGCTTGATGCAGACCGCCCTGTGCACCTGCACTGGCTTGCAGCACCTGTTCTGCCAGGCCCGCAGCAATCTGACGAAATGATCGATTTCTCTGGCCGTTGGTGTGGTGAATTCCAGCCCAACCGCACCGCGTGGGGTGCAGGCATCCGTTACCGCGAAAACCGGACGGGCCGCACGGGTCACGAACATTTCCCTGGCCTGATCGTGCCATGTACGGGTGCGACGAACACCCAAGGCGAAGCCTATGGTTTCCACTACGGTTGGTCCGGTGGACACCGGATGATCGCCGAAGAATTGCAAGACGGTCGTCGTCAAATCCAATGGGGTCACGCCGCGCGGATGGAAACAGAGCCATCCAAGCAATTTAAAACCGCCCCGCTTTACATCACATATTCCGACAGCGGCCTGAACGGCTGCGCGGTGTCTTTCCAACGTCACCTGCGCGACCGGATCGTGACGTGGCCAAAGCCAAATGCGCCACGTCCGGTGCATTATAACTGCTGGGAAGCTGTCTATTTTGACCACAAACTGCCCGTGTTGAAAGAAATCGCCGAAAAGGCCGCATCACTTGGCGCGGAACGTTTTGTGCTGGATGACGGCTGGTTCGGCCAGCGCGATGACGACACCCGCAGCCTGTCTGACTGGACCGTTGACCCCCGCAAATATCCCGATGGCCTTGGCCCATTGGTGGATCACGTGCATAGCCTCGGGATGACTTTTGGCATCTGGTTTGAACCTGAAATGGTTAACGAAGACAGCGACATTCACCGCGCCAATCCGCATTGGGCTTTGGGCAGCGAAGACCAGACGCTGGGCCGTCAGCAAAAAGCGCTAAACATGGCGCTGCCGGAAGTCCGCGATTTCCTGTACGACCGGATGTCCGCGATTCTGCGTGATCATGACGTCGATTACATCAAATGGGACCACAACCGCGTGTTGCCGATGCCCGATGCGGCACAGACCCGCGGGTCTTACGCCTTGATCGACCGGCTGCGTGCTGACTTCCCGAATACAGAGATCGAAAGCTGCGCATCAGGCGGTGGTCGCATCGATTTCGGTATCATGGAACGGACCCAACGTGTTTGGCTGTCCGACAGCAACGACGCGCTGGAACGCCTGCGTATTCAACATGATGCGGCGCTATTCCTGCCTCTGTCCGTGACCGGATCACACGTCGGCCCGCGCATCTGCCATACGTCCGGTCGTGTGTTGGATATCGCGTTCCGCGCATGGGTCGCCGCACAACGGCACATGGGTTTCGAAATGGACCCGCGCGAACTGGACGACCACGAAGTCGCCGTACTGACCGAAGTAACATCATGGTGGAAACACAACCGCCATTGGATGCAACAGGCGGACATTCTGCGTCTGGATAGCGCCGACCCCGCCGTCATCGCAGAACAGCAAATGGCGCAGGACGGCGACCAGTTTGTCGTGTTTGCGGGCAAAGCCGCGACCAGCGCACAAATCTCACCGCGCCCACTGCGGTTAACCAATTTGGTTCCCACAGCGACATATCGGATCAACCTTGCCAACCGGACCAGCGCGCCTGCGCTGTCGCGTGGCGATCAAATCCTCAAGACCCAAGAAATCGAAGTATCCGGTGCTTATCTGATGCGCCACGGTGTGACATTGCCGTGGACCTTCCCTGACCGTATGTGGGTCATCGAAGGCACGCGATTGACGGGCGCCTCAAAGGAGACATCATGACTGACACGATCACACCAGACTGGATCGCCGCCGACTGGGGTACCAGCAACTTGCGTGTGTGGGCGATGTCAGCCAGCGGCGATATCTTGGCCGAAGCAAGCTCTGACCAAGGCATGGGCAAACTAGACCGCGCAGGGTTTGAACCAGCGCTGCGCGATGTCGCTGGCAAGTGGATCAACGGCCCGATGACCGTCGTCGCCTGCGGCATGGTTGGTGCACGTCAAGGCTGGGCCGAAGCGAAATATGACCGCGTGCCATGTCCTGCGGCAACGACAGGTTTCACCAAGGTTCCGACCGACGACCCCGATCTGTCGGTCCACATTATCCCCGGTATTTCACAGGACAGCCCCGCTGATGTGATGCGCGGCGAAGAAACCCAGATCGCGGGCTTCCTGTCTCGCAATCCGAATTGGGATGGCATCATCTGTCTGCCCGGCAGCCACACCAAATGGGTTCATGTCAGCGCCGACGAAATCGTCAGTTTCCAAACATATATGACGGGCGAATTGTTTGCGGCTATCTCTGGTCACACCGTGTTGAAGCATTCGGTAGATAGTATCGGCTGGGACGATAGCGTGTTTGAAACTGCCGTTTCCGAAACGATGTCACGCCCAGAAAAGCTGGCCGCGAACCTGTTTTCACTCCGCGCCGATGGTCTGCTGCATAACATGACGAACGAAGCGGCGCGTAGCCGCCTGTCCGGCCTGTTGATTGGTGCCGAACTTGCTGGTGCACGCCCTTATTGGTTAGGTCAACAGATCGCCGTGATTGGTGCTGGTGACATTGCTGGCCTTTACGTCAAAGCCCTTGGTTTGCAAGGCGCGCCCGCTACCCAAGTGCAAGGTGATAGCGTCACCCTTGCTGGTCTCATCGCGGCCTACCGCCGCTTGAAAGGTTAATTCTATGTCCCACCTTCCCCTGATCGCGATCTTGCGCGGTGTTACAACTGAAGAAGCCCCAGCCATGGCCACAGCCTTGGTCGATGCAGGTATTACCCAGATCGAAGTTCCGCTGAATTCACCGACGCCGTTCGACAGCATCACAGCCATGAAAAACGCCGTTGATGACGCGGCAATCATCGGCGCGGGCACCGTGTTATCCACCGACGACGTTGGTCGTGTACGTGATGCGGGTGGCGAATTGATCGTGTCGCCCAACTGCGATCAGCGCGTGATCATGGCGACCAAAGCCGCTGGCATGGCCAGCTGGCCGGGTGTTATGACCCCAACCGAATGCTTCGCCGCGCTCAAAGCAGGCGCTGACGGTCTTAAGATTTTCCCTGCCGGATTGCTTGGCCCGGACGGCATCAAGGCCATCCGTGCGGTGTTGCCGGCAGGTACCCAAGTCTACGCGGTTGGCGGTGCTGGCGCAGATAACTTCCGTTTGTGGATGGATGCGTCCGCCGACGGCTTTGGCATTGGTTCAGCATTGTTCAAACCCGGCTTCTCTGTTGCTGATGTCGCTGAACGGGCGAAAGGCATGGTCGCGGCTTACAAGGCTGCCAAATGATTATCGACGATACACCATGCGCTTTGGGCGAAGGTCCGATCTGGCATCCCGAATGCCAGCAGTTCTTCTGGTTCGACATCCTGAACAAGCGGCTGCACACAGTGGGCAAATACTGGGAATTCGACGAATACGTGTCTGCCGCAGGCTGGGTCGACAAAGACACATTCCTGATCGCATCCGCCACGCAGTTGTTCACCTTCGACGTTGAAACCGAAGAAGAAACCTACGTCTGCGGTCTCGAAAGCGATAACGCCGTGACCCGTTCCAACGATGGCCGCGCTGATCCGCAAGGCGGATTCTGGATCGGGACCATGGGCTTTAACGCTGAAGAAAAAGCAGGGGCGATCTACCGTTACTACCGCGGCGAACTGCGCCGTTTGTTTGATAACGTGACGATCACAAACGCCATTTGCTTCGCACCCTGTGGGGCCATCGCGTATTACACCGATACAATCGTTGGCAAACTTATGGCGACAGATCTTGATGCAGATGGCTGGCCGACCGGCAAACCGCGCCTGATCGTTGATCTCAGCGACGAGGATTTCGGGATCGACGGTGCCGTTGTGGACGCCGATGGTAATATCTGGAATGCGCAATGGGGTGCATCGCGCGTGGCACAATACGCGCCCGACGGGACGTTCTTGCAAGCGGTCACGTTTCCCGCCAGCCAGACATCGTGCCCCGCGTTTGGCGGCGCTGATCTGAAGACGTTATATTGCACGTCCGCCACAGAAGGCATGACGTCGCCCGCAATTGATGACGGCAAAACATTTGCCGTACCCACCACAACCACTGGCCAA
This sequence comes from Loktanella sp. F6476L, assembly GCF_023015725.1. NCBI lineage: Bacteria > Pseudomonadati > Pseudomonadota > Alphaproteobacteria > Rhodobacterales > Roseobacteraceae > Loktanella > Loktanella sp. F6476L. The sequence continues at coordinate 31,684 of NZ_JALKAR010000003.1, forward strand.
GCAGAGCACCGCGTGATCCTCTGATCGCGGCCCTCTGTTTCATCTGTCCAAAACAACTCAAAAGGCACCGCCATGAACCGCACGCTCGGCGTTTGTTATTATCCTGAACATTGGCCAGAGGAGCGTTGGGAAACCGACGCCGCCCAAATGGTCGCGAATGGCCTGACATGGGTTCGGATCGGCGAATTCGCTTGGTCCTTGATGGAACCCACTCCCGGCACCTACGACTGGGGCTGGCTTGATCGCGCGATTGACGTGTTGGGCAAGGCTGGTTTGAAAGTTGTGCTGGGTACACCATCGGCCACCCCGCCACGCTGGATGATTGATAAACATCCAGATATGCTTGCTGTGGATGCAAATAATCAAACACGCAAATTCGGCTCGCGTCGTCACTATGATTTCAGCCATCTCGGATTTCGGGCCGAAGCGGTGCGCATAGCCCGCCTTATGGCCGAACGCTATGGCAAAAATCCATACATCGCCGCATGGCAAATCGACAACGAATACGACTGCCACGACACGACGCTGTCCTATTCCGAAGCTGCCAAAAAGGGTTTCCAAGATTGGCTCGCCCAGCGCTACCAATCGACCGATGCGCTGAACCGTGCGTGGGGCAACGTATTCTGGTCGATGCAATACGACACGTTCGATCAGATCGAATTGCCAAACCTGACCGTGACGGAACCGAACCATCCGCATCAGTTGGCCTTCCGGCGGTATTCGTCTGACCAAGTGGTCGCGTTCAACAAAGCCCAAGTCGACGTCATTCGTCCGCACACGGACGCCCCGTTGATCCACAACTACATGGGTCGCATCACGACCTTTGATCATTGGAAAGTCGGCGCTGATCTCGATATCGCGTCTTGGGACAGCTACCCGATTGGGTTCCTGTCTGACCGGATCGAAGGGACGCCAAAGGAAAAGCAGACCTATCTGCGCCAAGGCCACCCCGATAACCAAGCCTTCCACCACGACCTATACCGCGCCGTTGGCCGTGGCCGTATGTGGGTGATGGAACAGCAACCCGGCCCTGTAAACTGGGCGCCTTACAACCCTGCCCCGCTGCCGGGAATGGCGCGTCTGTGGGCATGGGAAGCATTCGCCCATGGCGCTGAAACCGTGTGCTATTTCCGCTGGCGGCAGGCACCTTTTGCGCAAGAACAAATGCATGCGGCATTGCTGCGTCCTGATGCAGAACCGGCACCTGCATTGGCCGAAGCCGCGCAAGTAGCCGAGGAAATCGCCCAATTGCCAGATGTCGGCACAGCCGCATCGCCCGTCGCACTCGTCTTCGATTACGAAAGCGCATGGGCATGGGACGTGCAGCCGCAAGGCGCTGATTTTGATATGTTCCGCCTCGCCTTTGCCGCCTATCGCGGGTTGCGTCGCGCGGGTCTAAGCGTGGACATCATCCACCCCGAAACCGCCGATCTGTCCGCCTATAAACTGGTACTGGCACCCGGTCTCATGACGCTGTCCGATCCGTTCCGCGCCGCTTTGGACACATTCGACGGCATCGCTCTGATTGGTCCACGCACCGACACCAAAACGGATGAACTGGCGATTCCGACCCCGCTCGGCCCTAATCTGCCAAATACTGACGTCAGTGTCGTAATGGCCGAAAGCCTGCCGCCATCCGATGCGATCAAACTGCAAAACGGTGGGAAATTCCTGCATTGGTTCGATCATCTCGAAGGTGACGCCGACGTTTATTTGTCCACCAAAGCGGGCCAGCCTGCGATCATGGGCAGCGACAATGTGCGTTACTTAGCCGGTTGGCCCAGTGATGACACCTTTGACCAGATTATCGGCAACCTGTGCGACACGCTTGAAATTGCGACGTTCGATTTACCTAAAGGTCTGCGGATCAGGGATACCGCTACCCATCGGTTTGTGTTCAACTATGCACCGAAGGCCCGCAAATGGGGCGATGTGATCATTCCGGCAGCGGGGGTCCACTGGGAGGAAATCTAAGCCATGCATTTTGGAACCAGCAGCACGGGCGTTGACGTCGAAAAAGTGACGATCAGCGCGGGTGATCTCAGCGTCAGCATCCTGACATGGGGCGCGATTATCCAAGATGTGCGGCTGGCTGGCGTCGATCACAGCCTGACCTTAGGCTCTGACGATTTGGCCGATTACGAAGGTGGATTGCGTCATCACGGGTCACTGATTGGCCCTATTGCGAACCGGATCAGCAATGCCCGCGTGAAAATCGACGGCATGATGTACGAACTCGAACGCAATCAGGACGGCGCGATCCACCTGCATTCCGGCGCACAGGCCACCCATCGCCGTGCGTGGACGTTGGTCGATGCATCCGACACCCACGCGACGCTGACTTGCACGATGCGTGACGGCGAATGCGGCCTTCCGGGCAACCGCGATTTCACCGTCACCTACCGCGTGGCAGCCCCCGGCACCCTGTCGATGGAAATCACCGGAACAACCGACACGACGACCGCCTTGAGCTTTGCCAACCACAGCTATTGGAACCTTGATGGCAGCGACAGCTGGGACGATCACACGCTGACGGTTCACGCGGACAGCTACCTGCCGGGCACGCCACAGTGTTACCCAACAGGCGAAATCGTCGCGGTAGACGGCACACCGATGGATTTCCGCAAACCGCGCAAAATCTCGCGGCAGACGGATACGTTCGACAATAACTTTTGCCTCGCAGATCACCGCCGCCCGTTGCACGATGCGCTGACCTTAACCGGCGCATCCGGCGTATCGCTTACGATTGCGACAACCGAACCTGGCATTCAGATTTACGACAACAAAGACGGCGCGCGCCCTGGCCGGTCCACGCACGAAGGGCTCGCGCTAGAGGCGCAGTTCTGGCCCGACGCCCCGAACAATCGCGATTTCCCGTCGATCATCCTGACGCCTGACCAAACCTATACGCAGGTCACAACGTGGACGTTCACGGCCTAAGTATAATCCTGCGTCGTGATCCGCAGATGTGACAGGCCAGCAGCGTCATAAAGCCGGTCGATTTCGGCCTGCTGATCCAAAAGTCCCGCAGCTTCGGTTGGCAGCACATCGCCCGTCTGCAACGCCTCCGCGATGGCCTTTAGCTGGTAGCAATAGGTCGTCACTGTGGACACCGGCGCATCCGTCGTCACGCCATCAACGGTCTTGGACAGCGCCCCGCCCTGATGCGGCACCAGCGGGTTCTTGAAGGTGATCGTTCCTTTGCAGCCAGTCACCTCAAGGTAGGCACCAAATTCGGTGTCAGGATGCATGGACGACGAAATCTTGGCCGTCACGCCATTATCAAACGTCAGTTCCGACGCCATGGTCAGATCAACCCCCGACTCCGCCAACGTCGTGTCTACCTTTGCATCGGCAATGGCCCCGCCCGCCAACTGCCGGACCCAATGCAACGGGTAGCACCCCATATCCATAATCGTGCCACCGCCCAATTCGGGACGATATTGGTTCTTTACGCCATCATCCGGAAATCCAACGCCGAAATGCGCGGTCATGCTTTGCACATCGCCAATGTCGCCCGACGCGACCCAATCCATGCAGGTTAAAAACGCCGGGTGATAGCGCGAATGGAACGCTTCAATCAGACGCTTGCCAGTGGATTTTGCCACGTCCACCATCGCTTGGGCTTCTGTCAGCGTCATCGCTGTCGGTTTTTCACAAATCACATGTTTGCCTGCCTGCAGCGCGCGAATGGTCCACACCGCATGATAGGCAGGCGGCAAACTGATATAGATCGCGTCTAATCCAGGGTCCGCCAAAAGATCATCGTAACTGCCGTAAGCCGCCGGAATACCGTAGGTGTCCGCATAGGATTGCGCCTTGCCCAGATCACGTGCAGCAACGGCGGCAATACGGGTGCCTTGCACGATGCTTGCCGGATCAATGATAGCTTGGGGCGCAATCCAAGATGCGCCAAGAAGACCGATGTTCAGCATGAAGTGATCCTTTTGATCCGGGGTGTTTTCCAAAGCAATGCATAGGTCGCGCCAGATCGGGCTGCACCGTAATTCAACGTAAACGCCATACCCTAGGTCGCGTCATCCATCCAAAGCCGCAGCCGTTGGCCCAAGTTTGGCACCGCTTCTTCGTGGGTCATAAAGGCATCAGGGGTCATCAACGCCCATCTTTGACCTTCGTCGCCAAACACGATCTTCCCCTCAGTCCCCGCAGGCATTTGCGCAACAAAAAACCAAATCTTTTGCGTCGCATCTTGTGACCACGGCAGGCATTTTTCCCAGATGATCGCGTCGTGCAGCAAGATCAGCCCGACTTCTTCTTTGACCTCTCGCGCAAGGGTTTCAAACGGGGTCTCATCCCCCTCGCGCCCGCCACCCGGAAAATCCCACAGGTTCGGGAAAGCGATGCCCGGATCATCATCCCGCAAGATCACTAACAGTTCATCGCCTATGAACAGGGCCACCTTTGCGCCGTTAAATTCATCTGTCATGCCCGCAGCGTCGCCCATTGTGACCCTGCCCTGCAAGACGTATCTTAGGTCCATGCCCGCCCTTTGCCGCGAATGTTTAACCCAATTTGAAGACGGCGCACGTTGCCCGTCGTGCAGGTCGCCGCGTCTCACCCGTCACGACGAATTGTGGGACCTCAGCATCGCCCACATGGATTGCGACGCGTTCTATGCCAGTGTCGAAAAGCGCGACAATCCTGAACTTGAAGACAAACCCGTCATCATCGGCGGCGGGCGGCGGGGCGTGGTTTCAACGGCCTGCTATGTGGCGCGGATCAAAGGCGTGAAATCCGCGATGCCGATGTTCCAAGCGCTTAAGCTGTGCCCAGAAGCGGTCGTCGTGAAACCGCGGTTCGACGCCTACACCGAAGCATCACGCGCGATCCGTGCCTTGATGGATGAACTGACGCCCGTGGTTGAACCTTTGTCATTGGACGAGGCATTCATGGACATGACCGGCACCGCGCGCCTACACGGTGCGCCGCCTGCCGTCATGCTAGCGCGACTGGTCAAGCGGATGAAAGACGAGGTCGGCCTGACCGGATCAATCGGTCTGTCCCACAACAAATTTCTCGCAAAAGTCGCGTCTGATCTGGAAAAACCACGGGGCTTTTCGATTATCGGCAAGGCGGAAACCACCGCCTTTTTGCGCCCGAAACCCGTCCGCCTGATCTGGGGCATTGGCCCCGTTGCACAGCAGTCGCTTGAAAAAGCGGGGATCAAAACCTTTGATGATTTGCTGCGCTGGGACCGCCGCGACCTGCATGACCGGTTTGGCGGAATGGGCGAACGGCTTTACGCGCTGGCCCGTGGCGAAGATGGTCGCCGGATTTCATCGCACACGCCCGTCAAAGGGCTATCGAACGAGACAACGTTCAACGAAGACACGGCAGACATCGACTTGCTGGACGGGCACCTGTGGCGCATGGCCGAAAAGGTATCCGCGCGCGCCAAAGCCAAGAACAAAGCAGGGCGCGTGGTGACGCTGAAACTGAAAACCTCGGACTTTAAGCTGGTGTCGAAACGGCAAAGCCTGCACCATTCGACCCAGATGGCCGATACCATTTACCGAACAGCACGTGGTCTGTTCGATCAGGTCAGCCATCGGGGACCGTTTCGGCTGCTGGGCGTCGGCATGTCGGAAATCGGATCAGACGGGGATGCGGATCGCGAAGGTGATCTGCTTGATCCAGATGCAGGCAAACGCGCGGATGCAGAACGGGCAGCCGACAAAATCCGCGAAAAATTTGGCGATGCCGCCATTATCAAAGGGCGTGCCTTGCGCTAACGATTGAAGGGGAAACACCCAATGCCAGACAAACACCATGCAGCGTGTCATTGCGGCGCGGTTCAGTTTGACGTCACACTGACGGACGGTCTGAACACGGCACGCCGCTGTTCATGCAGTTTTTGCCGCATGCGTGGGGCGGTGGCGGTCAGCGCCAACCTCGACGGGATCAGGTTTACCAAAGGTGCCGAAAACCTGACATTGTACCAATTCAACACAGGAACGGCGAAGCACTACTTCTGCTCCACATGCGGAATTTATACCCATCACCAACGGCGGTCGAATCCAAACGAATTTGGCGTCAACGTGGCCTGTCTTGACGGCGTCAGCCCCTTTGATTTCGACGAAGTGATCGTGAACGATGGCGTTAATCATCCCTCCGACAAAGGCACGGCAGCACCGGTTTGCGGCACATTGCGATTTGTGCAGCACCACGTCGACGACTGAGACAGGCTTGCCAGCACGCGCACAACGGCTTACCCTGCTACCAATGCGAAACACGAACCTGACAGGAGGACAACGCTGATGCCACGTATCACCCGCATGCTTCAGCATGGTCCCCGCGCTGCCCTGCAAGACATTTTGCAGGGCTGATCATCGGGTGAAATATCCCACGGTCTGCCCTATCCGCCCTTTCGGGGCCACGCGCCTATGCGCAACAGACCAGAGAATTTCATGAGCATTATTAATCTACGCAACCTTGGCGTCACCCTTGGCGAACCGCTGTTTACCGACCTCAACCTAACGCTTTCCAAAGGCGACCGATTGGGGCTTGTCGCGGCCAACGGCACTGGAAAATCAACCCTTCTGGCGTGCCTGACAGGCGAACTGGAACAAACCACCGGCGACATCACAACCGCACGCGGATGCCGAATCGCAGCCGTTGCGCAATATGTCCCCGACAACCGTTTGGATCAGTCACTTTACGATTTTGTGCTGTCCGCGCTCGCCCCCGAACAACAGGATTTCGAAGGCTGGCGCGTCGACGTTGTGCTCGATGATCTGAAAATCCCGTTCGATCTGCACCACTCCGCCTTACGTGAATTGTCTGGCGGATGGCAACGGACCGCAATGTTGGCAGCCGCGTGGGTGACTGAACCCGACGTGTTGTTGTTGGACGAACCGACGAACCACCTTGATCTGTCCCGCATCGGACTGCTGCAAAACTGGCTGTCCGGCCTTCCCCGCGATGTGCCCGTGATCATCACCAGCCACGACCGTGCATTTCTTGATGAAACGACAAACCGCACGCTATTTCTGCGCCGCGAGGTATCACGCGATTTCGCGCTCCCCTACACAAAGGCCCGCGATGCGTTGGACGAAGCCGACGCCGCCGACGAACGCCGTTTTACTAACGAGATGAAACAGGCCCAGCAGCTACGTAAACAGGCGGCTAAGCTCAAGAACGTTGGCATCAACTCCGGCTCTGATCTGCTGGTGAAAAAGACCAAGCAGCTAAACGAACGTGCCGAAAACATGGAAGCCGCGGCTAAACCTGCCTACAAAGAGCGCTCTGCCGGTGATATCAAATTGGGCAACAGCGGCACGCATGCGAAGGCCCTGATCACGCTCGATAATATCCAAGTTAAGACGCCCGATGGCCGCGATCTGTATATGACAGGTCAAAAATGGATCTCGCGCGGTGATCGCGTTGTTGTCCTGGGGCATAACGGTGTCGGCAAAACGCAATTGGTACGGATGGTGCAAGCAGCGTTAGGTGGTACCGAAAACGGGATCAAACACGCGCCCAGCGTCGTGACCGGCTATTCCGACCAGGCGTTATCGCAGCTCGATCTGACGCTAAGCCCTTTGCAGAATATCACCCATCGCTTTGATGTGGGCGATCAACGGGCGCGCAGGCAATTGGCCGGGGCTGGCATGACAATCGCGATGCAAGACGCCCCAGCAGCAAAGCTGTCAGGCGGACAAAAAGCGCGACTGGCGATGTTGGTGCTGCGCCTGACGCATCCGAATTTCTACCTGCTGGATGAACCGACGAACCACCTGGATATCGAAGGACAAGAAGCGTTGGAGGACGAACTGGTCGCGCACGGCGCATCCTGCCTCCTTGTTAGCCATGACCGCAGCTTCATTCGGGCGGTCGGCAATCGGTTCTGGCAGGTTGAACGGAACAAACTGGTCGAGGTCGACAGCCCCGAACCGTTCTTTCAAAGCGCGCTCGCCGACCACTAGGGCGTAACGACCTAAAGGCGGCGTTTCTGCGAAGTCCAATCGCCTGTCGCGCTCAAATCGCGCGGCAGGCGGGAATATGCTACGCACCACTGACGAATATTGGGTCAGATCACGCAAGGGTGAAGGCGAATTCCAGCCCATCGCCCCACTTCACATTCGAAATTCTGTAAAGTCGCCATATCTATAGATCGACCCGCCCAAAAAGGAGATCGTAATGCCCCCGCTTTTGATCACCCGACGCACATTGATTGCCGGCGCTGCCAGTGGACTCGCCATGCCTGCCCTTGCGCAAAACTTGTCCGCCACACGCACAATGCGCGGCGGTGCGAACAACTACCTGCCCAATGCGCCCCTTGTTGATAAAATAGGCGGCGGTGGTTTTTGGATGACCGGTACTGTGCGCCGTGCGGGGGATGGTGCGCCCTTAGCCAACCAACGCATTCAGGTCTGGGCCCATACGACCGAAGGTCATGAACGCGATCCGCAAAGCCATGGTGCGACACTTAGCGATGCAGATGGCGTGTTCCGCTTGGAAATGCCGCAGATCGTGCCCGCCTTCGGGCAGGCGCATGGGCATTTGGCCTACGACAGCGGTGAATTCGAGACAGTGTTCCTACGTCCTGTCATGGCAAAGCCGACGGATACCAGTCTCAACGTCGGTTTCGTTCTGACACCTGCCTAGACACTTATGACCCGCCCAATTGCCTTTTGGATCGGGCTGTTCTGCGCGGTCACGGTCCCCATTGCGGCGGCTGGGTTCAGTCCACTGCTGGCATGGCGTGACCCGATTTACATTGTCGCTGGGTTTGCGGGCATAACCGCGATGGTGGGGCTTTTGCTGCAAACGCTGCTCGCATCCCGCGCGCTGCCAACCATTCATCCGATGACGCAACGCAAATTGCACCGGATCATGGGGGGCGTATTGGTCGCGGCAATTATCGCGCATGTTGGGGGGCTTTGGATCTCCAGCCCGCCTGACGTCATTGATGCGTTGCTCTTTGCCTCGCCCACCTCGTTTTCACTATGGGGTGTCATCGCGATGTGGGGGATATTCGCGACCGCTGCGCTTGCTGTTTACCGGCGACGTCTTCGCCCGCGCACTTGGCGGCACATTCACAAAGCACTGGCGGTGATCATCGTGCTGACGACGGTACTGCATGCCTATTTGATCGACGGCACAATGGAAACCTTCACCAAAATCGGCCTCGGCTTAGTCCTGCTGTTCACCACGTACCGCGCGGTTTTCAAACAGGCCCGTTAATCCGCTTCGACAGTTTCACACGCATCTGCTACCGAAGATCAGGGACTGCGAAGGGCACATTTCATGCAAAAAAATACCATCATATCAATCTGCGAAATCGCGGGTTCCGTTCTTGCCATGGCCTATGCGCTGTTGATCGCATCCAATACCGGCAACGAAATCCTCGGGTTTTCGCTGTTGCTGATTTCTGCCCTGTTGTTCGCAGGCTGGGGCTTTCTCGACAAACGTTGGGCCTTCTTCGCGCTGCAGTTTTTTTATGCCGCGTCGGCCATCATCGGATTGATCCGCTGGGGCTGATTATTCGGCGGCCAATCTGCGTTCACTAGCGCCGATTGCCGCAACATCTGCGATGGCTCCATTCAGAGCGGTCACAAAATCGTCGTAACCTGCGTGCGGCGTCATCGTTTTTTCATCCATGTACAACGCGCGATCAATCTCGACTTGAAGCGCGTGTTGCCTGCGCGACGGCCGCCCGTAATGCTGCGTAATATAGGCCCCCGCAAACGGCATGTTACGAGCGACACGGAATCCGGACTGTGAAAACGCAGCTTCCACTTTTTCGACGATAGACCCGGCAGCGGCGGCACCAAACCGATCACCAAGCACGATATGCGGACGCGCAGCACCGGGCGGGCCCACATTTTCAAGCGCTTCGTGCGGCATGGAATGGCAATCGATCAGAATCGCTTCGTTAAAGGTATTCAAACTCTGATCCAGCAGGGTTTGCAGCTGGTCGTGATACGGTCGCCAATACTCGGTCAGGCGGCGATGCACCTCTGACAACGACAATTTTCCCCGATAAATCGCGCGACCATTGGCCACGACACGCGGAATCACCCCCAAACCCGACGCAACGCGCGGATTGTGTGACATACGGCGCACACCTTCGATCAACGCGGGATCCAGTTCTTCGGTCCCGCGGTTCAAATCTAGAAACGCACGGGGTCCACAGGCCGTCAGAAACGGTGCACCATGTTCCGGAACAGCGCTAAATAGTTGATCTACAAAGGCATCTTCAGATGAACGGACCTCTCGTTCGTTCAAAATTGTGCGCTTCAGGAACTCTTCGGGGTAGGCCCGACCGGAATGCGGGGACGCAAAAACAACGGACGTTGTCCGGCTTTTCGGCTGAAAAAGATGGTATGCCGTAGGGGCGTGGGGTGCTGTCATTCAGTTTCCTTTGATTTATAACTTAGTCCACGAAATGGTTTTTTCAAAAGCCCTTGATCCCCCTCGCGACTCCTTTTATAGCACCGGAACCCGACGCGGTTTTCCCGCGTCTCGTTTTGCGACGAGATGCTAGTAAACCACTGAGGTTATGGATGATTAGCTCAGCGGTAGAGCACTTCGTTGACATCGAAGGGGTCACTGGTTCGATCCCAGTATCGTCCACCATGAATTTCGGCCTTCACGGGCCATAACTGTAACCCAAGGCGCAATCCGCGCGCCGCGAAAAGAAAGAGGATTCTGCCATGAAGGTACGTAACTCCCTCCGCTCGCTGAAAAATCGTCATCGCGATTGCCGCATTGTGCGCCGTAAGGGCCGCGTTTACGTGATCAACAAGACGCAGCGTCGGTTTAAAGCACGTCAGGGTTAATCCTGCGTTAAACCGCTGTAATAGCATTCGAAAAGGGTCGCTTCATTTGAAGCGGCCCTTTTTGTTTGCGACCACAAGAATGATACTTTCATTCAACGCTTGCGTGCATTTCTGACAATATTGGCTCTCAAATATCCGGATTTCCTTACCTTTGTGCGCTAGGCACTGGCCAGATGACCTGCCCTAAGCCTAGGATCACGCATCACGACCAAAATAATGTAAGGATCCGTTCGATGAAGACATCCCATTTACCTTCGATTGCATTGGCAGCAGCGACATTGGCAGTCGCTTCCCCTGCATTCGCCCAAGATGTGTGCGGTCTCGGCGACGGGCAATGGATCGGCGGTAGCGAAGCATCATCGGACATGACAACAGCGTCTTCCCATCAGGAACAGATGGCGTTGGTGCTGGGCGGCAATGCCTACGTTTCACTCTTCACCCTGTCCGGCACCACTGATGTCCGGCTTGAAGCACAGGGGCGTGGCGCGGGCGATCCGTTACTTGAATTGCTCGACAGCACGGGCAGCATCATCTTGTCCGACGACGATAGCGGCGGCAATGGCGCGGCGCGCGCGGAAACACAGCTTGATGCGGGCACATATTGCGTCGCAGTAAAAAGCTACGATGGCGCGCCATTGACGGCCTTTGTCCGCGTTGGTCGGTCAGAACAAGAAGCACTGACCGCAGGGGCAGCCGTCGTGGTTCCTGATGCGGACACCGACACCGACACAGATACCAACGTCGCGACAGGCAGCTGCGCTGACGCGCGTCCTTTGGAAGGGTCACTGGCGGACGGGTTGTTCGGCACCGCATCGGTTGCCGAAAATGCCTACTGGAGCTTTAGCCTGTCGCAAGACACAGCCCTCACCATGACGGCTGAAAATGAAGAAGCCGATCCAACCATGACCCTGTTGGACGCCGACGGGAACTACATCAACGACAACGATGATTTCGATGGCTTGAATTCGCGGCTCGAATATATCGACGCTCTTGCTGCAGGTGATTACTGCATCGAAATCGGTGCCTTGGACAGCAACGATTTGCCAATCACAGTCGGGGTCATCGAATACGATCCGGTCGCAGCCCAGCTTGCGCTTTATGCAAGCGGCGATGTTGCACCTCCGCTTGACGGGTCCATCCCGTTTACCGCACTCGGCAGCTTGGACAATCGGTTGCGCCAAGACGTGTCCACAACTGGCGAAATGACGTGGTTTACCGTGGATATGCCAGAGGCTGGCTTGATGTTGATCGAAGCCGTGTCCGTTGGCAGCGAAGGCGATCCGTGGTTGGTGGCTTATGATGACCTTGGCCGCAAAGTTGGCCAGAACGACGATTACGGCGAAGGCTACGACAGCTTGATCGCCGCACGGGTCAATGCCGGCACATATCTGGTTGGCGTCCGCCAATTGGAAGAAGGCATGACAGGCGACGTGCGCATGGTCTTCGAACGCTACACCGCAGCGCGTTGATTTTTAGGCCTCACCCATCTTGGGTGGGGCTTTCAAAACCGACCACCTACCGCTGTCATCCGTGACCTCGCGCAGATCGGTCCACCCTAAACGCCGCAGTAATCCTGCGGCGTTTTGCGTTGTCGTGAAAAGTGGCGCATCAGCTTGCGCCATTGCCCAACGCACCAACGCGGTGCCAGCGCCCATTTGCCTTGCGGATGGCGTAACACACAGGCCGATCAGCCAAAAACCTTCGTCGCCAGACTGCGCACCAAATGATGTTTCAGATAGCGCGACAGTTCCGACAATTTGACCGTTCAACAAAGCCACGCCGCCGGACCGATGTTGACGCCTCTGAGCGATAGTCTGGGCCGCATCCCCTACACCGACCGCGCCGTAATACGCGGGCCATGTGGTCATCAGCAGATCGACCAATGCGTCGTCACAGCCTGCAACATCAGCAATATTGTCGACCTTTATCAATTCTGCCCAAGCGCTTGGAAACCGTCGGCCAGAAGACGAACGATCGTTTGTTCGTTGATAAATCCGGTGATATCCAAATCACGATCGTCTTGGAAATTGCGGATCGCACGACGTGTGTCTTCGTCCAAACCACCATCAACGGATCCCGGTTCTAAACCAAGCTGCGCCAGACGCGCCTCGATCAAACGCAGGGTGATGCCGTCCAAGCCCAATGCGTTTTCTGCTGCAATTGCGGCATCATCCGATGGCTCTGGCGCGTTCAACGCAGCAATTCGCGCTTCGGCTTCTGCAACAAAGGACCCGGCAGGGAAAAGTTGCAGGTAGGTCTGGTAGGCCGCTTGCGTATTGGTTTCGGTCGCGGTGTCCCAAGCGGCCTTATCTTCGGCGGCAGCGGCTTGGCGTTTTGCCGCTTCAATCTCACCAAGCTGTTCAGTCGCTTGCGCGGCAAATGACCCGTCAGGGAACCGTTCCAAATAGGCCCGCAGCCCCGGCTCATCGCCTTGCGCGCCCGTTTCAGCCCAAAACGCACGATCAAGCCGTTCCTTTTCGGCGCGCGCGCGTTCTGCTTCGGCCTCGAGTTCTGCCGCGCGGCGGGCCGCTTGCGCATCAAGCTGGTTAATCTGTTCGGTCGTCAGATAACTCGTCTGCGAGAACCCGTTTTGCTGCTGCCAATTCGTGACGGCAGACCGCGATCCGGGACCAAAAATACCGTCGATCCCACGCGGATCGAAGTTCAAGATTGTCAGGTCACGTTGGATATCACGTCGCGCATCGCGCGACAGCGACAACGCCTCTTCGGCCAGCCGCGCGGCGCGGTTTGGTTCTGTGTTAATCTCTAAGATCAGGGTATTAGCCTGTTCGACATAGGTCCCGTCAGGATAACGCGTCAGGTAATTGCGGTACGCATCTGCGGTATCCAGCGCCTGCGCGCCTTCCCACAACGCGGTTTCAGCCGCGCGTTCATCATCAGTCGGTTCCGGCGCGTCAGGCACAGCAACAGGGGTCACATCAGCCGCGACCAGCACCAACGACGCAGGCGTGTAACCTTGCACAGACAACCGATTGTTCCCACGCACCAGCGCCATCACATCCGCACCCGGTTCGGCCATTTCTTGCAACAGATCGGACGCGGCCCCCGTGGTTCCCGTCACCACCGTCACCCCATTTGGCACCCTCAATGCCCCGATCCCGTCGCGCATATATGGACCGTAGCGATCATTCGCAGACTGATCCGCGCCCAATACCAGCACCGCCTGCCCCGGTGTGGCGGCCAGAACATGCAGGACGCTTTCCACAGAGACAGCACCCGCGAGGTTAAACAAAACCGGATCGCTTGCATCAACGGGCAGCAACCAGCTGCGATCACCATCGGTGACAAAGGCACCCGACATCCCGACGACCAGCCTGTCAGCGCCATCAATCCCCGACACAAATCCCGTCGACCGTCGGGTCATATCGCGACCGACGCCGTTGACCTGCGTCTGCACATTGAACCCTACAGCCTGCAACGCGTCCGCCGCATCGGCGACATCCGCAGCACCACTGACCCGATCAAGGGTCGCGTATCGATCCACCCCCAGCAAAAGCGCCTGATCGTCAGCGAGCGTCGTGCTACCCCAAAGGGCAATGGCAGTAGTCAGGATAATCCGGCGCATCAGGGCACCTCCGTTTTGTTATGTGTCGTAGGTTCTACGATCTTCGATAACGACCCCGTCGCGCGGGATCGTGTTGTCAGCAACAACCGCGACGTCACCGTTTAGTTTCAAAATAGCAGGTAGGCTGGCAGCGATTGCTGCGGCGTCAAGGTTATCACCTTCGCATTGCACGGACATGACATCCGTCTCGCCTGCACGATCCGCAATCACCCGCGCACGGGTCATACCGTCATGCTTTGCGACTAAGGCCGCGACCTGTTCGGGGCGCACAAACATACCTTTGATCTTGGTGGTTTGGTCGGCGCGACCCATCCAACCTTTGATCCGCATATTGGTACGACCACAGGGGCTTTGCCCCGCCATCACAGCAGACAAATCGCCCGTTGCAAAACGGATCAGCGGATAATCGGGGTTCAGGGACGTGACGACGACTTCGCCGACCTCGCCTTCCGCTACCGGATCGCCCGTACCGGGGGTAACGATTTCGACGATCACGCCTTCGTCGACGATCATGCCTTCGCCAACGGTGGTTTCATAGGCGATGTGGCCCAGATCAGCGGTCGCGTAGCATTGCAAACAGGTGATGCCACGGTCGGCGTAGAAATCGCGCAACGACGGGAACAATGCACCGCCAGACACGGCGGCCTTCGTGATTTTCAACGGCAGACCCATCTCGTCTGCTTTTTCGAGGATAATCTTCAGATAGTCCGGCGTACCAGCGTAGGCGGTACAGCCAATATCGTGGGCCGCCTGCGCTTGCAATTCTGTCTGGCCAGTCCCCGCAGGCAGCACAACAGCCCCTACAGCCCTCGCGCCGTTTTCAAACATCGTGCCAGCAGGGGTCAGGTGATAGCTAAAACAGTTCTGAATAATATCGTCGGCATCGATCCCGCAGGCAGCCAAAAAACGCCCAAAACGCCACCAATCATGCGCAGACCCGCCCGGTTCATAGATCGGACCGGGGGATTGAAAAACATGGCTCAGGTTCGTGGCGATCATGCCGCCAAACGGCGGCTGTTCTTTTTGACGGGCACTCAGATCAGATTTGCGCAGCACAGGCAGTTTGGCCAAATCCGCCAGCGACGTGACCTGATCCATGCCACCAACACGCGCAATCTGTGCGTTCAACGCAGCGGTTTGATCCGCTTCACGGGCATCAGCGCTACGTGTTTCAAGGTCGTCAAAATGAGTCATCTTCTCTCCTGTCCTGCCGCCCAGTCTTTTGTTCACTCTGGCGGTCAGCACAGTCAAAGACTAGGGCATCATGGTATTGTTATACGATATCGGTTGAAAATTAGGCGAGCCAACGCTTACGACGGCGGTAGCTGCGTACGTCACGGAATGATTTGCGGCCATCATCGGACATGCCCAGATAGAATTCCTTCACATCGGGGTTTTCGCGCAACTCAGCAGCGGGGCCTTCCATCACGACACGTCCGCTTTCCAGAATATACCCGTGATGGGCAAAACGTAGGGCAACGTTGGTGTTCTGTTCGGCCAGCAGGAAGGACACGCCTTCCTTTTCGTTCAGGTTCTTCACGATGGTAAAGATTTCTTCGACCAACTGCGGGGCAAGACCCATGGATGGCTCATCCAGCAGGATCGTTTCAGGGCGCGACATCAGGGCGCGACCAATCGCACACATCTGTTGTTCACCGCCCGATGTGTAGCCCGCCTGCGATTTGCGGCGCTCGCGCAGCCGCGGAAAATAATCATACACCATCTCAAGATCGGCGCTCACAGCACCGGTCCCGTCACCACGCGTATAGGCGCCAGTCATCAGGTTTTCTTCGATGGTCAGGTGTTCAAAACAATGGCGGCCTTCCATGACTTGGATCACGCCGCGTTTCACCAGATCAGACGGCGACAGGTCTTGAACCCGATCCCCGCGATAGTTGATCGACCCTTTTGTCACCTCGCCGCGTTCGGAATGCAGCAGGTTCGAAATCGCCTTCAGCGTTGTCGTCTTGCCAGCGCCGTTGCCGCCTAAAAGCGCGGTGATCCCACCTTTCGGAACGGACAGCGACACGCCCTTGAGCACAAGGATCACGTGATTATAGATCACTTCGATGTTGTTGACCTCAAGCAACGTCTCGGTCTGCGCGGTGTCATCTAGCATGGAGCAACTTTCATATTGTCTTGCCAAAAATTCGTGGAAATCGGGCGACCCAATCGGGCCGCCCGACATGTTTTAGAGACAACCAGCCTCGATGTTGTTTTCAGCGGCAAATGCAGCTGAATCCTGAGCCACCAGTGGCGCGATCACGGAATCATCAGGTGCGATGAAATCGGTCAGCGGATCGAATGTGCCGGTCGACGCATTCCACTGCTGCACGATGCCAAGGCCCGACCCACCGTGGTCCTGACACGACACGGCAAATTCCGGCCCGATGCCTTCCATGCCCAGTTCGGCCATGCGGGCCGCTGTGATATCCAGCGCTTCCATCCCGTCGCGGACCATTGCGGCGCTCACGTCAGCCACACCGTGAATTTCCTGCGCTGTGGCAATCGCCTCAGATGCCAGCATCGCGGCGTACATCCCGCGTACATACAGCACAGAACCCACGTTGGATCCGTCACCGGCAGCATTGCCCGCATCGACTACCATCGCGC
Source organism: Loktanella sp. F6476L (assembly GCF_023015725.1). Taxonomy (NCBI): domain Bacteria; kingdom Pseudomonadati; phylum Pseudomonadota; class Alphaproteobacteria; order Rhodobacterales; family Roseobacteraceae; genus Loktanella; species Loktanella sp. F6476L. Next base: position 48,688 of record NZ_JALKAR010000003.1, read on the forward strand.
GGATTTCATCCAGAACAGGATAGTTGCGGATCGGGTTCATGTTCAGTGATTTGTAACCATTGGCCGCATCACCTGCAGGACCCACGTCATGTTCCGCACCAGCCCACCAGTTGCCGATAAAGTTTTCCATCGGGAACCCGATGTTCGCAGCTTCCTGCACGGCGACTTGGTTCATCACGCCCCAGCCCCACATCAGGACATAATCAGGACGTTCGCGGCGGATTTGCAGCCACTGCGATTTCTGCTCCTGACCGGGGTGATCAACGGCAATCTGCGTCAAATCAAACCCGTGCATCGCTGACAACTCTTCCAGCGTGCGGATCGGTTCCTTACCGTAAGCAGAGTTGTGGTAAACCAGCGCGATGGACTTGCCATCCAGCGATCCACCGTTTTCACCTAGCAGATAGTTCACGGCAACCGACGCCGCGTCCCAGTAGTTCGCAGGATAGTTGAACACCCAGTTGAACACCTCACCATTCGCAGCCGACGTACGCCCATAACCCATCGTGTGGATCGGGATACCATCCGCCGTTGCTTTCGGGATCAGCTGGTAGGTGATGCCGGTGGACAGCGGTTGATAGATCAGCGCGCCTTCACCTTTGGTGCTCTCGTAACACTCCACACCCTTTTCGGTGTTATAGCCTGTTTCGCATTCAATGATGCGGACAGGCTCGCCGCCGATCCCGCCATCGCGTGCGTTCAGCAGGTTGAAATAGTCCTGATAGCCGTCCGAAAACGGTGTGCCGCCAGCCGCGTAAGGGCCGGTGCGATAGCTCAGGTCGGGGATCACAAGATCGGCCAGCGCCGGTCCTGCTGCCATCGTACCCGCAAGGGCCATGGCTGCTAATGCCTTAAGTGTCATCGGAAATTTCCTCCCATTGGTTATACCGATTATGTGGGTGCCGGTGTGTCCGGCGTCCGGGCGGGTTGGTCCCCGCCTCGGGTCAATATGGAAACGGCCAGAGCCGTAATTTCTCTTTTGCCAGCCGCCAAAGTTGGGCCAACCCATGCGGTTCCTTGATCAAAAAGAACATGATCAAACCGCCCACGATCACAAGCTGCAAATGCGCCACCAGATCAGTGGGCCAACCCAGAACATCCACGCCCAACACCTTAAGGGCGACGGGTAACAGCACAAGGAACGCGGCCCCCGCGAAACTACCAAAAATCGAGCCAAGCCCGCCGATGATGATCATGAACAAGACGAGGAACGATTTCTGGATGCCAAATGCTTCACCCACTTCGACCGCGCCCAGATAGACCGCAAAGAATAGCGCGCCCGAGATGCCGATGAAAAACGACGACACAGCAAAGGCGGTCAGTTTCGCCTTCAGCGGGTTCACCCCGATGATCTCTGCGGCGATGTCCATATCACGGATCGCCATCCATGACCGGCCCAATGTGCCCCGGGTCAGGTTGCGGGCGATGATCGCACAGACGGTCACAAACACGAGACAGATCATATATTGGGACATTGCCGTTGAATTCGGGCCCGTGACGGCCTGTCCGAACACGAACCGTTCGGGCGCGTTGATCTGGCCAGAGGCGGAATAGTTGTAGAACCACGCCACTTTGTTGAACAGCCAAACGAGGAAAAACTGGGCGGCCAACGTCGCCACCGCCAGATAAAACCCCTTGATCCGTAGGCTTGGCAGACCAAACGCTGCACCAACAGCCGCCGTGATCCCGCCAGCAATCACGATATGAAATACGATATTCACATCAGGAAAGGCGGTCATCAACTTGTAACAGGCGTAAGCCCCCACAGCCATGAAACCACCCGTACCCAGCGATACCTGACCGCAATATCCGGTTAGAATATTCAGGCCAATCGCAGCAATCGTATAGATCAGGAACGGCACCAAAAGCGACGACGCCCAATAGTCATTGACCACAAACGGGATGACCAAAAACGCAACGGCCAACACAGCCCAGTAACGATAACGGTCAAATCTAATTGGGAACGTCTGGCTATCCTCAGGATAGGACGTCGAAAAATCACCGGCCTCACGATACAGCATGACAGCCTCCTTTATTGCGCCCTAACAACTCAATTTGCGGGTCAGTCACATCAAACACGTTCAATGATTTTCTCCCCGAATAGGCCCTGTGGTCGGAACACCAAGAAGATTAACGCCAGCACATAGGCGAACCAGTTTTCAGTCGCACCACCCACCATCGGGCCAATCATATATTCAAACAGTTTTTCACCCACGCCGATGATCAAACCGCCAACAATGGCACCGGGGATCGACGTAAAGCCGCCCAACATCAGTACCGGCAACGCCTTCAGCGCAATCAACGACAGCGAAAACTGCACACCCGATTTCGCGCCCCACATGACCCCCGCGACCAAGGCCACAAGCCCTGCCAAAGACCACACGAGCACCCAGATGAAGTTCAGCGAAATCCCAACGCTCAACGCGGCTTGGTGGTCATCCGCCACAGCACGCATGGCGCGGCCTTGTTTGGTATATTGGGCAAACCCAATCAACGCCGCGACCAAGATGATCGCGACAACCGTGGCAACCATATCCAGCTTGTCGATAAAGAAGCCGTAAAAATCGTCTCCGCCAAGGCTGGCGGTGAAATCTTCGACCACACGCGATCCACCCTGCGGCAGGCCCAAGGCGATCGTCTTGATCTCAGATCCCCACATCAGATCGCCCACACCTTCAAGGAAATAGGCAAGCCCGATGGTGGCCATAAACAGAATGATTGGTTCTTGGCCCACAAGGTGGCGAAACACGAACTGCTGCACGATCCACGCAAACAATATCATCACCAATAAGGTCACGAAAATCGCCAGTAGCGCGGGCACCTCCCAGCCGAAATGATGAATTTCAGTCCCAAAGATCGCGTTGATCATATGGGCAAAGGGCACCTGCCCTTCCATGACACCAACAAGGGTCAGCGCCGCGAACAGCGCCATCACACCTTGGGCGTAATTGAAAATGCCGGACGCCTTGAAGATCAAAACAAAGCCTAGGGCGACAAGGGCATACAGAACCCCCGCCATCAGGCCATTGATGACCACTTCAATCCCGTACAGAAAATCAGCTGACATGGGTTATCTCCCGGAATTGCGGTGCACGGGTTGTGCACGCATTGTGCACGCGGGTCACAAGTGAAAAATCAGTCATGCGCGACCCCCAAATATGCATCAATCACTTCTTGATTATTGCGGACTTCATCCGGCGTGCCGTCACCAATCTTGCGACCGTAATCCATAACAACAACGCGGTCAGACAAGTCCATCACCACGCCCATGTCGTGTTCGATCAGGGCAATCGTGGTGCCGAATTCATCGTTCACATCAAGGATAAAGCGGGACATGTCCTCTTTTTCCTCGACGTTCATGCCCGCCATAGGTTCATCCAAAAGCAGCAACTTCGGCTCGGCGGCCAACGCACGCGCCAGTTCAACGCGCTTCTTCAAACCGTAAGGCAAACGCCCCACTGGGGTCTTCCGGATCGCTTGAATTTCAAGGAAATCAATAATCTTCTCAACGACTTCACGGTTCGCCGTCTCTTCGCGTTCCGCCTTCCCCTTCCAGATCGCTTGGGCAAGCATTCCAGCTTTCATATTCGTCAAACGACCCGTCATGACGTTATCGAGCACAGACATCCCTTCGAACAAAGCAATGTTCTGGAACGTACGGGCAATCCCCTGACGGGCGACTTGAAACGGCTTCATAGGCGGGCGTTTACTGCCATGAAACCAAACTTCGCCCTCTTGCGGGTTATAGAAACCGGAAATCACGTTCAGCATCGACGACTTACCAGCGCCATTTGGCCCAATAATGGCGCGAATTTCGCCTTCGCGAATATCAAACGAAATATTCTTGATTGCCTCGACACCGCCAAATCGCAGGGTAATGCCACGCATGTCCATCATGACGCCGCCAATCTGACGCCCGTCCGCAGTGACGTATCCTTCATCTAGCATAACGCGTCTCCTTCGTGTGGCATGGGATGGTGGGCGGGGCGCATTGCGCAGCAAAAGCGTCGCACCATCATTCCGCCGCAACCTTCACGGCAGGTGCTACAATGGCGTCACGTATATCCAAAGTGGCGGTGATTTTACCCTTGCGGCCATCTTCGTAAGTGACTTCCGTTTCAGTATAAATCTCTGATTTTCCGTCATAAAGTGCCGCAATCAGATCGTTGAATTTCTCTTCCACGATCCGGCGGCGCACTTTGCGTGTGCGGGTCATCTCCCCGTCATCCGCGTCCAACTCCTTGTGCAGAACCAGGAACCGATGCACTTGGCAACCCGCCAACATGGGATCAGCTGCAACCGATGCATTCACCTCGGCGACATGTTCCGCGATCGTATCAAGCACCTGCGGATGCTGCGATAATTCTTGGTACGACGAATAAGCGATATTGTTGCGTTCCGCCCAATTGCCCACCGCGGTCAGATCAATATTGATGAACGCGGTACAGCGATCCCGATCCGCGCCAAAGACAACGGCCTCAAGGATATTCGGGAAAAACTTGAGCTTGTTTTCCACGTATTTCGGCGCAAACAGCGATCCATCTGCCATTTTGCCCACGTCTTTTGCGCGGTCGATGATCCGCAGATGGCCAGACTTCTCTTCGATAAAGCCCGCATCGCCTGTCGCGACCCAACCTTCCGCGTCTTTCGTAGACGCGGTGCTGTCCGCGTTTTTGTAGTATTCCACAAAGACACCCGGCGACCGATAGAACACTTCGCCATTGTCCGCGATCTTCAGTTCAACACCCGGACTTGGGACGCCAACGGTATCAGACCGCACCTCGCCATCAGGCTGTTGTGTAATGAAAACAGTCGCTTCCGTCTGACCGTAAAGTTGTTTCAGGTTGATCCCCAAGGCCCGATAAAAATCGAAAATTTCGGGTCCAATTGCTTCACCAGCGGTATAACCAACCCGCACACGGCTAAGGCCAAGTGTGTTCTTCAGTGGTCCGATCACCAGCAAATCGGCCAGCTTATACTGCAACCGATCACCAAAACTGACGTCATCGCCATCCAAAAGGCGCGGCCCAATCCGACGACCAACAGCCATGTATTTGTCGAACAGCCATTTCTTGAAACGACCCGCGTCTTCCATCCGGATCATGACGTTGGTCAGTTGCGTTTCGAACACGCGCGGCGGGGCAAAATAGTAGGTCGGACCGATTTCGCGCAGATCGAACTGCATGGTATCGGGGCTTTCCGGACAGTTCACACAGAATCCCGTCCACATCGCCTGCCCAATCGAGAAAATAAAATCACCGACCCACGCCATTGGCAAATAAGCCAAAACTTCATCGCCAGCTTGCAGATGATCGAACTCGGACGAATTGCGGGATGTCTCGATCACATTGCGGTTCGACAGCACAACGCCTTTGGGGCGCCCGGTCGTACCTGATGTGTAAAGCATCACGCAGGTGCTGTTGTAATTCAACGCCGCGGTTCGTTCCGCCATCACCGTTTCCAGATTTGACGCACGTCCAGCAGCCTGCACATCGGTATAGGATGTCATGGCAGAGTGATCGTATTTACGCAGACCGCGACCGTCCAAATAGATCACGTGGTCCAGTCCGGTCAGCTGATCGCGGACGTCTTCCAGCTTATCAACTTGTTCCTGATCACCCACAATCGCGAAGCGCGCACCGCAGTGATCCATCGCATAGGCGACCTCTTCGGCAGCCGCGTCCTGATACATCGGCACAGGCACGCAGCCCGCCTTTTGCGCCGCGACCATCGCCCAATACAGCGCGGGCCGATTGCGACCAACAATGGCAACGTGGTCACCAACATTGGCCCCAAGCGACAGCAGACCAAGCGCGAGCGCATCGATCTCTACTGCGGCTTCGGCCCAAGTCCAGCTTTGCCAAATCCCAAATTCTTTTTCACGATACGCAGCCTTGGCACCATGCTGTTCAACATTGCGCGCCAATAGTGCTGGTATGGACGTTGGACCCGCAAGGGGTTGCCCTGTCGCCATTGATTTTCCTCCCCCACATTGAATCGCCTCCCCGCGATCCAGTGCTTAGGTTTGATACTGTGCCGACCACCTGCGATCCGTCAAATGGTTTTTTGAACAAGCGTTCATTTAATTTATCTGAACAGGTGATGATGCCCAGCCCGAAGCCGTCGCGGACGCCTTTTTTGCAAGCCGATTCAGCGCGAAAGTGACACCACAGAACCGGCCTCACAAAAGGGCACAATTGCAGCTATCTCTTAGATGCTACTGCCATTTCCAAGGCGTTTGGCGTCGAAACACATCTGATTTCGGAGCCAAACCAAAGCCGCTTGAATGGTGAACCACGAGGTACGGAAATTGAAGGAGCAGTGCCCAGATAGTTTTTGACGAAAACCTAAAAGGAACTCACGACGATCAACCTAATCGCCGCCGCAGCAATTCTGTCCGGCTCTATTCCTGCACAAGACGTCGCAACAGATTCGGGTTGTGCCGATCAAAAGCGGCGGCCTGACCCATGACAAAGTTATCTGAACGTTCCGCGGCAACAACGAAGATCTGATTTACGCTGGCGGCTTTATCGGCAACGTTCTGGACTAGGTCATAATGCAGCCCAAGAAGTGGCTGGGGCTGCACTACGTTATTCGGCTGCGATGGTCGTTTCGACCTTCTCGACACGCACTGCAGAGAACTTGAATTCGGGAATCTTGCCGAATGGGTCCACCGCTGGGTTCGTTAGAATGTTCGCGGCTGCCTCAACATAGGCAAACGGCAAGAAGACCATGTCAGGCGCGACAGCCCGATCCGACCGCGCCATGATTTCGATCGACCCACGCTTTGTTGTCAGTCGCAACAACCCACCCGGTTCAACACCAAGCTTGCGCAGCGTCGACGGGTGAAGCGAACAGTTCGCTTCCGGTTCAACCGCATCCAGCACCTTTGAACGGCGTGTCATAGACCCAGTGTGCCAATGTTCCAACTGTCGTCCGGTTGTCAGGATCATCGGATAGTCCGCGTCAGGCACATCATCCGGCGCGATCACATTGGCCGGTGTGAATTTGGCGCGCCCGTCTTCGCGCGGAAAACCATCGGCAAAAACAATCGGCTGCCCTGGATCCGTCGCAGACAGCGACGGATAGGTCACGACATTTTCAGCCTCAAGCCGGTCCCATGTGATGTTATCGAGCGATTTCATCACTTGCGTCATCTCGTCGAACACGTCGCTCGGGTGGGTATAGGTCCAGTCGAGGCCAAGCCGTTTGCCGAGCTCAACTTCGATCCACCAGTCTTCCTTCGCATCACCCGGAGGTGCGACGGCTGGCCGCCCCATTTGCACCTGCCGATTTGTGTTGGTCACCGTCCCGGTCTTTTCGGCAAAAGCCGAAGCAGGCAGGATCACGTCAGCGAAGTTCGCCGTTTCTGTGATGAAAATGTCCTGCACGACCAGATGCTTAAGCTTTGCTAAAGCATCCCGCGCATGTTCGACGTCGGGATCAGACATCGCCGGATTTTCACCCAGAATATACATCCCCTGAATGTCACCCGCGTGCACCGCATCAAGGATTTCAGTGACGGTCAGACCCTTGTTAGGGTCAATGTTGCCTTCGTTCCAAACCTCTTGAAACGCAGACCGCACGCCGTCGTCACCGACGGGCTGATAATCAGGCAGGAACATTGGGATGAGGCCTGCGTCAGACGCGCCTTGCACGTTGTTTTGCCCCCGCAACGGATGCAGTCCGGCGCCCGGACGACCAACTTGGCCTGTCATCAAGGCAAGGCTGATCAGGCAACGCGAATTATCGGTCCCATGGATGTGTTGCGACACCCCCATGCCCCAGAAAATCATCCCCGCTTTGGCCCCCGCAAAGGTACGGGCAACGGCGCGCAATTCATCGGCTGGAATGCCGCAAATGCCTTCCATCTTCTCTGGCGAGAAATCCTTGAGATGCGCTTTTTCCGCTTCCCAGTTTTCGGTATAGGCATCGATATACTGTTGATCGTAAAGCTTTTCTTCAACGATCACATGCATGATCGCGTTCAGCATCGACACATCCGCACCGGGGCGGAATTGCAGCATATGGGTCGAGAAGCGCTTCAATGCCTGACCGCGCGGATCCATCACAATAAGCTTGCCACCGCGCTTGGTGAACTGCTTGAAATAGGTCGCGGCGACGGGGTGGTTTTCAATCGGGTTCGCACCGATGACGATGGCAACATCCGCGTTTTCAATCTCGTTAAATGTCGCGGTGACGGCACCCGATCCGACGTTTTCCATCAACGCCGCGACGGATGACGCGTGGCATAACCGTGTGCAGTGATCGACATTGTTGTGACCAAAGCCTTGGCGGATCATCTTCTGGAAAAGATACGCTTCTTCGTTGGTGCATTTCGCCGATCCAAAGCCCGCGATCTTGGTTCCGCCAAGGTTCTTCATGCCATTCGCGGCAAAATCCAGCGCCTCATCCCAAGACGCTTCGCGGAAAACTTCACCCCAATTGCCCGGATCAACGTTCAGGCCCTTTGCGGGCGCATCGTCGCGCCGGATCAAAGGCTTAGTAAGCCGATGATCGTGGTGAATATAGTCGAAACCAAACCGGCCTTTGACGCACAAACGACCTTCGTTCGCAGGGCCATTGATACCTTCGACGAACTTGACCTTGTCGTCCTTCACCTTCAACGACACCTGACAGCCGACGCCACAGAATGGGCAAACGCTTTTGACTTCGCGGTCGTAGTCCGCCGTATCGCCGATTTGGTTTTCGTCCGTCACGGTCGCGGGCAACAACGCCCCAGTTGGGCAAGCCTGTACGCATTCACCGCAGGCTACGCAGCTGGATGCACCCATCGGATCATCCATATCAAAGACTGGGTAGGCATTGTGGCCCCGACCCGCCATGCCGATCACATCATTGACCTGCACTTCACGGCAGGCCCGCACGCACAACCCACATTGAATACACGCATCCAAGTTTACCGACATCGCGACGTGACTATCATCCAGCAGTGGGATGTGGTCGCTGTCCATCGTCGGAAAACGGCTTTCACTGACGTCCTGTTGGGCAGCCATGTCCCATAAATGGGACGATTTATCGTGCGCGACAGCCTGTTCAGGCTGGTCTGCAACCAGCATTTCGATGACCATTTTACGCGCCTGCACTTCGCGCGGCTGGTCTGTCGTGACGACCATGCCTTCAGATGGTTCGCGGATGCAGGACGCCGCCAAAGTTCGTTCGCCATCAATCGCGACCATACAGGCGCGGCAGTTTCCGTCGGACCGGTAGCCGGGCTGCGGTTTGTGGCAAAGATGCGGGATCACAAGACCACGGCCATTGGCCACTTCCCAAATCGTTTCACCCGGCTGGGCGGTCACTGACTTTCCGTCGAGTGTAAATTTGATCTCGGCCATGGTGGTGCTCCTCATCCTCAGAGCAAACTACACCACTTTCGTGCAAGTTAAGACAGGCCATCCGCGACCACGATCCGCACATTTGCGCCATGTGCGGTTTCTGATGCGAAATCTACGCGTGGCTTTAGAAAAATACGCTCGCATTGTTGATCAGGACGATCCGGATCGCCTCCAGTCCCAAAAGGGCGACAATCGGCGATAAATCAATGCCACCCAAATCGGGCAAAAACCGACGGATCGGGGCGTAAAGTGGTTCCAAGATACGTTGCAGCGTGTACCAAATTTGGCCGACCAACGGCTGACGCACGTTCAAGACATCAAAGCTGATCAACCAGCTCATGATGAAATGCGCAAAGATAAAGAAACGGGCGACGCCGATGAGCATCAACAAGATTTCAAAGATGGACTGCATGGTATCGCCTTCAATTTGTGCACCGTTCAAGTAAGTTCTAAGTGACAGTCCTGCAAGCCCCAGCTTCCGTAGGGTCAAAGTTGACGTTTACGTCAACAAAGCAGATGGAGGGGGTAATCGTCACCTAAAGGTTGTCCCGATGTATCCTTTCGTACGGCTTATCAAAGATATGTATCTTGCCCGCCGCGCACCTGACTTGCCCATTATGGGTATTCACGTGTCGCAACACCGGTGCTGGCCACAAGATATCGACGCTTTCATTGAAATGAATAACGGACGTATCTTAACAATTCTTGATCTTGGGCGCACAGTTTTGGCCAAACGGGTCGGCCTGCTAGACGCGCTTAAGGAAAAGCGTTGGGGCCTTACAATGGCCGGTGTCAGCGTGCGTTACCGTAAGCGCATTCGTCCGTTTGTGAAATTCAAGACTGTCAGTCGCGCTGTGGGTTGGGACGATAAATTCTTCTACCTCGAACAATCCATCTGGATCGGAAACGAATGCGCCGTTCAGGCCCTGTACCGGTCTGCTGTGACTGACAAAAACGGGATCGTGCGCCCCCGACAACTGTTTGATCACATCGGCTACGAAGGCGACCGACCGCCGTTACCTGCGTGGGCACAAAACTGGATCGACGCCGACCAAACACGTCCTTGGCCCCCAGAAGTGACACCAGACACACAGTCATAAACACGTCACTTGCAATGTGCCGTCCCTTCGGTGTCTTATCGCGGCACTGACGGGGGACGACCATGACAATATCGGCAAAAAAGCGCATCTGGGGCTGGATGAGCTTTGATTGGGCAGCGCAACCATACTACACGCTTGGGTTGACCTTTATCTTTGGGCCATACTTTGCGGTCGTCGCTGCGAATTACTTTCTCGGTCAAGGACTTGACCAAGAAGCCGCAGGCGCGTCAGCACAAAGCACTTGGGCCTTTGGCCAAACCTGTGCGGGCCTTGTCATCGCCTTTACCGCGCCGTTCCTTGGCGCTTTTGCGGACAACACGGGTCGCAAAATGCCGTGGATCATCGGCTTTTCCCTTCTATATGTCATCGGCGCATGGTCACTCTGGTTTTTGACCCCCGACAGCAGCAGCCTGATGCTGTTCCTGATCCTGTTTTATGTCGGCTTTATTGCGGCAGAATCGGCGCTGAACTTTATCAACGCCTATTTGCCATCGCTTGGCACCCCGGAGGAAGTCGGTCGGATCTCGGGCACTGGTGCGTCATTTGGCTACTGGGGCGGCTTGGTTGCTTTGATCATTATGTTGCTGCTGCTCGCTGAGGACGCGCAGACCGGTAAAACGCTGATCGGTTTGGACCCGCTGTTTGGGCTGGACCCAAGCGCGCGCGAAGGCACACGTGCCGTTGGTCCGTTCATGGCGGTTTGGTTTGCAATCTTCATGATTCCGTTCTTCTTATGGGTGCGCGACAATCCTGCTGACGCGGGCGAGGTCCCCAAAATGTCGAAGGTTTGGGGCGATCTGAAACAAACCCTACGCAATGTCGCACGCCGCAAAAGCACCGCATCGTTCCTGCTCGGGTCGATGTTTTACCGTGACGCCCTGAACGCTTTGTATGCATTTGGCGGCGTGTACGCGACGCTCGTGTTGGGTTGGGGCACGATCTGGCTGGGTGTTTTCGGGATCATCAGCGTCATTACAGCCGCCGTATTTACCTATGTCGGCGGTCGGTTTGACGCGAGACTGGGACCAAAACCAGTCATCATTTTCTGCATTCTTTGCCTTCTGGTCGTCAGCACGATCATCGTCGGCATGTCCCGCACACAGGTGTTTGGCGTCCCGCTTGCGGCAGATTCGATGGTCCCCGACATTATTTTTTTCGTGTGTGGTTCTGTTATTGGTGGTGCAGGCGGCGCAATTTATGCCGCATCGCGGTCCATGATGGTGCGCCATACAAACCCCGAACGTCCAACCGAAGCCTTTGGTCTATTTGCACTTTCCGGCAAAGCGACTGCGTTCATGGCCCCCCTGCTCATTGGGGTTTTCACCGCATGGACCGGTAATGTGCAGCTTGGTTTCTTGCCTGTGATCTTCCTCTTTCTTCTTGGTCTTGTGATGCTATCATGGGTCAACAAAGACGGAGATCGCGCAGCATGGTCCGCTTCATAGGCATACTTTCATTGTTAACGGCTTTGGCGGCATGCCAAAGCGAAGACACGGCATCGGTTAGCCAAGCGGCAGCCATTTCGACGTCGAACGCGGGTGATACTCGTGTGGCCAAGACGCTTTTCGGCCACATCCCACGCGGATCGAACCAAACACCCGAAGCGATTGGCGGTTACGCAAAGGGCTGCCAAGCGGGCGCTGTTGAATTGGCCGAAACCGGTCCAACGTGGCAGGCGATGCGCCTGAGCCGAAACCGGAACTGGGGCCAACCTGCGCTGATCGACTATATTCAGGACCTAAGCCGTGAAGTTGCGCGCTTACCCGGCTGGGAAGGTCTGTACGTCGGCGATCTTAGCCAGCCACGTGGCGGCCCGATGTTGACGGGACACGCCAGCCACCAAGTCGGGCTTGATGCCGATATCTGGATGCTGCCGCCTGATCGGTTGAACCTGTCTGCGCAAGAACGCGAAAACATCTCTTCGATCTCCATGCGTCGTGCCAGCGGGGCCTACACGAACAGCCGCTGGACCGCCGAACATGAAGCGGTGCTGAAAGCGGCTGCCTCTGATCCGCGTGTCGCGCGCATTTTTGTGTTCCCGGGCGCAAAGGTTGCGATGTGTAATTCTGCGACGGGTGATCGCAGCTGGCTAAACAAAATCCGCCCTTGGTACGGGCACCACTACCATTTCCACGTCCGCCTGAAATGCCCGGCGGGTGACAACACTTGCGTCGATCAAGCGCCGCCCCCAGCAGGTGATGGCTGTGCAGATGCGCAGGATTGGGTGAATAACATCCTGAACCCGCCACCCCCAAATCCCAACCCGACACCGCGTCCGCCGCGCGGGCCGATCACAATGGCTAATCTACCCGGCCAATGCCTGAGTGTTTTGAACGCGGACTAAATGCTAAAAATTCTGTTTTCAGCGGCCATTCTTCTGATGGGCGGTCTTGGTTTCACCGAGACCGCCCTTTTCGGGCGTTTTGTCATCCACACGGATGGCGGGCGGATCGGTGGCCTTTCTGCGGTGCATATCGGTGATGATGGCAGCACCATCATTGCGGTCAGCGATCGCGGCATGTTGATGCAAGGCACAATTTCACGGGACGCAGAGGGACAGATCAGCGGCATTGCCATGGGCACACCCGTTTCGATAGAAAACGCGGACCTGCCAGGAGGTCTGACAAACAACGATTCCGAAGGTATCGCTGTGGCGCCCGATGGCACGATCTATGTCTCTTTCGAAGGACAGCATCGGGTCGGGAAATTCGCAAACTTTGGGGCCGCCGAACAAACCCTGCCAGTGCCCCGCGAATTTGAGGCTTTGCAGGACAACAGCAGCTTAGAAGCCTTGGCAATCGACGCTGACGGCGCCCTTTACACAATCCCTGAACGGTCTGGTCGGTACGATCGGCCTTTCCCAGTATATCGCTACAAAGACGGCAAATGGGATCAACCTTATGCCATCCCGCGCACCGGTGCCTATCTGATGGTCGGCGCGGATTTTGGGCCTGACGGCATGCTTTATGTGCTGGAACGGGATTTCAGCGGTTTCGGTTTCTATACGCGCGTGCGTCGTCTCGATCTGGATGCCGCAACTGCCGAAACGATCCTTGAAACCGGAATTGGCGTTCACGGAAATATGGAAGGCATTTCCGTATGGCAGACGGCAGATAGTCAAGTGATCATGACCCTGATCGCGGATAACAATTTCCGCAGTATTCTGACGAACGAGATCGCGGAATACCGTATCGACGGTTGACCTGTCGACCTACGGGGCCTAAGTGGGCGCGTCCTTGAACGGTTCGAGGACCAAGTGCCGCACCCTTGTCAAAACGGAACCAATGACATGACACGTATTCTCCCCGGCGTTCTCGCCATGGCCGCCATTGTGGTCGCATCCAATATTCTCGTGCAATATCTGATCCTTGATGGGTTGCTGACGTGGGGGGCATTCACTTATCCGCTCGCCTTTCTGGTAACAGACATCATGAACCGACTTTACGGGGCTGCGACAGCCCGCAAAGTTGTGTTCGCAGGTTTGGTCACGGGGATCATCTGTTCCTTGATCGGGACGCAAATCATTTTTGACAGCGAATATGGGCCGTACGCAGCCGTTGCGTTACGTGTTGCGATCGGGTCTGCGATTGCGTTCGGCGTGGCACAACTGCTGGACGTCGCAGTGTTCAACAAATTGCGGGACGGATCGTGGTGGAAAGCACCGCTTGGGTCCACTTTGGTTAGTTCCACCGTGGATACAGCTATCTTTTTCACCATCGCTTTTTCTTCGCTTTTCAATGGGTTATCCGAATCTGCCACGATGGAAGTGAGCTGGGCGCAGGATGCTGTTCCGTTTTTGACCGTAGGTCCGGACGCGCCGTTGTGGGTTTCTTTGGCGGTTGCGGACTGGGGTGTGAAGCTTGTGATTGCTTTGCTCGCTTTGGTGCCGTTCCGGATTATTGTTGGGCGATTTGTGGATGCGCGGGCTTAATCTGCGTTGTCACAAAAAATTATCTTGATTTTAAGATCAGGTATGCCACCTTCAAAGTATAGGCGAAACATTTTGAAAGGAGGTGATCCAGTGCATCATGAAGTATTGGAGAAGGCAGTCGGGACAACTTGTGGGGTCTTCAACTAGGGCAGCCCTTAGCTGAGAAAACCACAGGGTGGGCGACCTAACCGACCCCCCTCCGCTATTCAGAGAAGGGCCACCCCACGCCGGGGCGGCCCTTTTTCATTGGGGTTTGGGCGTGTTTTGCGGACTGAATCTGATGGGGCGGGCGCTGGCGAACGGGGTGCGTGACGGTGGGGTCACGTGTCGTTTAGGGATGGCATCCGCGGGGGTGTGATTTGCGTGCACAACGCGTACACAAGGCGTGCACCGCGTTGTCAGCCCCTGAATTCCAGAAGTGTTAACGCATCATGAAGATTGGCCACGGCATTTGCGTCGCGGCCGCTGATGAGTTGTAGTGGACAGATGAAAATCAACGATCAGATCACGCTTGAAGATTGGGAATTGACCGAGCAGTTCGCGCGGTCGTCCGGTCCGGGTGGGCAGAACGTGAACAAGGTTTCGACGGCGGTGGAACTGCGGTTTGAAGCGGCGCGGTCGCCCAATTTGACCGAGGCCGTGAAGCGGCGGCTGCGGCGGGTAGCGGGCCAGAAATGGACGAAGGACGGAGCGGTGGTGCTGTTTGTGCAAGACACGCGGTCCCAAGCACGGAACCGCGAAATCGCGCGGGACCGTCTGGCCGAGATGATCGTACAGGCGCTGCATGTGCCCAAACGCCGGATCGGGACAAAACCGACCTACGGGTCGGTCAAACGGCGGCTTGAGGGGAAGAAGGTGCGCGGGGCTGTGAAGAAATTGCGGGGGAAGGTTGGGGAGGAGTGAGGTGTTTCTCAGAAACCGTGACGGATCATATCGTAGAATACTGCCAACTTTCGGTAGCTGGATGCATAACTGTGCATAGGATTAAATAAGTTCTCCAAGTTATTCGATAGAAAATTGGCTAACGCAGGAAGTTCGATTTCCGCATCCGGCTGAAAGGGGATCAATACAGCCGCTCTGTCAGCCGGAAAATTGGCAATAATCTCAGACGTTGTTAGTTTAGAAGCTTCACGATTAAATTGGCCTCGATATTGCTCAACCTCAAATCGCTTCCTGCCATATTTGTTGAAAAGCGATAGGACAGGCGAATATTCAGAATCTGAAAGTTCTGGTAGAGATTTAATACCGGATTTGTACAAATATTTGTATCCCGGAAAAAATGTATTGTTTAGCTTCTTGAATGCAGGGAACACTTCTTCGATAACGGTCGCCGGATGAAAGTCCTTATCATCGAGCACGACATCTCGGAACAAGTCTTCCAAGCTTATGCCTTTGTACCCACTCTTCGCTAATTCTTTCTGCGCCTCTTTCTCCTTCGCAACTCCGATTCCAACAACAAACTCGATGTCGTCATGAGATTCAATGCCATCGAAGTCTACGACCGAAAGCTTTTCTTGAGGTTCATTAGACTTAACAAGTTCGTACATCTGCTCCTTACAGAAGCGCAACACCCGCGCAGGCACTTTACGCTTTACAGATTCGATAGCCTCGTAAACTTCCGAAAAATCGTTAGTTCGAATTAATTGTATAGAAACGTTAGATTCACCGATCTGAATTATAGACTGAGCAATTGATGGTTGCTCCTGCCCTTTCATTCTTTGTACAAAATACAGGTTCTTTGAAAAGATTTCCACTTGAGACGGGCTCAGGCATCTAGCGATACTCGATAACATGTCCTGAATGTTTTTGTCCGCAAGACTGTACCCCAAAAAGATGACGGGATGTTCGATGAATATGGTTATTAGTTTGGCTACAAGGTAAGGGTACTTTTGATCAAACCTGCTATAATCTTCGGATGTAAGGACCAATGAGTCTGGTTGTGTCGCGCAGCCGTGGATTTTATAGATTTCAGCTATCGATTGCGGATTTGAGAAAATTAATTCTTCCTGTCCGACAAAAACCCTGTAATCTGGGAATATCTCTTCAACAAGCATATCCCAGTTTGTTGTAATGACGCCATCAACATTTAGTTTTCTAAGCGCTTGGATTTCATCGTTCATCCCATCTTCGATTGCGCCATCAATCCCCTTATCCCGAAGATATTTTGATAGTTCAAATTTTATTGCCGAGGATTTCTTCTTAACCTTGTCGCCATGTTCTTTTCGAGAATCTTCAAAGTGAGGTGCAGACCACCAATATTCATGGAAATCCTCCGCGATTAGCGCCGCAACTTCAGGCAATGAGCCATCAGCTGATGCAACGTAGTAACCGTAATCTTTTAGGCCCTTGGTGAACTTCTCAAGAAGCTCGTCCCATTGCTCCAAGCCAATGTATCGACGAGAGAAGCCCGAGCCTACAAATAGGAACGGTGCGCCAGTCGAATTGGAAAGTTCTGTCGCAAGCTCGGACGTGATACCATTCTTCGTCAAACCACAACCTCAACTTTTTCCTGATCACCCACCCCAAACACTCTCTTATAACGTGTGATTTCGTCAAGAGGGCCCATGGCTTTGTTGGGGTTGTCGCTCAGTTTGACTGTGGGGTTGCCGTTGGCCGCGACCGCTTTGCAGACCAGGGAAAACGGTGCCAGCGCGTCGTTGGGCGCCAGCCCTTTGAAGTCGTTGGTCAGCATGGTTCCCCACCCAAAGGACACCCGCACCCGCCCTGCGAATTGCGCTTGCAGAGTTGCGATTTTATCGACGTCCAGCCCGTCCGAGAAGATGACCAGTTTCTTGCGCGGGTCTTCCCCACGCGCTGTCCACCAGTCGATCGCCCGCTCTGCCCCTGTTGCCGGGTCTCCGCTATCGATCCGCATGCCTGTCCAGCCTGCCAGCCAGTCCGGTGCGTCGTCCAGAAACCCTTGCGTCCCGTAGGTGTCCGGCAGGATGATCCGCAGGTTGCCGGAGTGTTCTTCCTGCCAGTCCGCCAGCACGTCGTAGGGCGATTGCCGCAGTTTTTCGTCCGTGTCCGCCATGGCCGCGTAGACCATGGGCAGTTCGTGGGCGTTGGTCCCGATGGCCTCGATTTCGCGCTGCATGGCGATCCGGCAGTTGGAGGTGCCGGTGAAGTTGTCCCCCAGCCCTTCTTTCAGCGCCTGCACGCACCAGTCCTGCCAGAGGTAGGAATGCCGCCGCCGCGTCCCGAAGTCCGCGAGTTTGAGGTTGGGCACGTCGCGGAGTTTTTCGACTTTGGACCAGACTTTGGTCATGGCCTGCGCGTAGAGGACCTGCAGTTCGAACCGCCCCATGTCCTTGAGCACCGCCCGCCCCCGCAGTTCCATGAGGGTGGAGAGCGCCGGAATTTCCCAGAGCATGACTTCGTGCCATTTGCCTTCGAAGGTAAGTTCGTACTGCCCGTCCCGTTTTTCGAGATGATAGGGCGGGAGTTTGTGGTTCTCGAACCATTCCATGAAGTCGGGCCGGAACATTTGCCGTTTGCCGTAGAAGGTGTTCCCCCGCAGCCATGTGGATTCACCGCGTGACAGGGACAACGACCGGATATTGTCGAGTTGTTCGCGCAATTCGCCTTCGTCGACGAGGTCCGCGAGGCGCACGTGTTTGGACCGGTTGATCAGGGAGAATGTGACGTTGGTGTCCGGATGGTTCCGGAAAATGGATTGGCACATCAGGAGCTTGTAGAAATCCGTGTCGATGAGCGACCGCACGATGGGGTCGATCTTCCATTTGTGGTTCCAAACCCGTGTAGCGATGTCGACCATGTGCGTGTTCCCTTTGACTTACAGCAGGTTAGACCAAGGGCACGACACATTGGCAAGGGCGTTCCAAAATAGTTCAATTTGTCGCTGTTTATCGAACCTCAACGAAGTGGGCGTATCGGGTACCCGAAGGAACCGATCATGACCAAAACTTTCTATGCGCTCGATAACGAATTTGCTGCCGCGTCCGGTAGCAATGTAGACGTCCATCAGGACTATAGTTATTTCGACCACCCGCCGGGATCGACGACTAACCTCGAAATCACGTCGAATATGGGGGACGATAAACCGATTTTGTTTGAAGTCGGGGAAACCTACGACCTAACGTGGTCTGGTCATGGCGGCGGTGGTGACATGCAGGACGCGACCATTATTCGCAGCGACTACGTTGGTCCGGGCGAAGGCGCCGTAGTCTTTGAAGGCACGAATTCTGTTACTGGCGAGCTATTTCAAATGGTTTGGTCCCCCGGATTTGATTTGGAAAGCTGGTATTGGGACAACGGCGGCGGGCCAGACAGCCCGAACGCCTTTTGGACCAGTGACCAGAACGCAGCCGAAACATATCAGGCCGTTTGTTTTGCTGAAGGCACGCTTATCACGACACCTGACGGCCCCAGACCGGTTGAATACCTACAACCCGGTGATCTGGTCGTTACGTTGGACGACGGCAGTGTGCCGATCCGGTGGGTCAGGTCGGATACCCAACCGCTAGAAGATACGTCACCCGATGCGAAACCTGTCTTGATCTCTGCAAACGCCATGGGCAAAGGGCGACCGTCGACTGACATGGTGGTGTCACCACAGCACCGCTTGTTCGTTGGAGGCAAAGGTCAATTGGAAGCCTTATTCACGGAAGAAGCCTTCGCGCCTGCAAAATCACTGACCGCTTTGCCGGGTGTTCGCCATATGAACGGCAAGAAGAACGTCACGTGGGTTCATTTTGTCTGTGATGCCCATCAAATTGTTCTTGCGAATGACTGCTGGTCGGAAACGCTTTTATTGGGGCCAATGGTGTTGGCGCTGTTGTCAGACGATCAAAGAAGGGCGTTGCGACACATATTTGGCGCCCCGATCGTTCCCGATGCCCCTCTGAATGGGCCGCCAGCGCGCGATTGTTACACGGTGGGTATGGTGCAGCGCCGCCTTGACACCCTGCGTCGATCGTTGGGACCGCTTGATGTGAACCAAATCGCGCGTAGCGATGTCACCCGCGCGTTGGCCAACCCGACCCCATAACGACGTAAAAAGGATCGTCGTGGACCGCAGAAACCATGGCCCGCAGCCAACGAAAGGCGTGTGGCGACAGACAGGCGGCGCGTGCGGGATAAAGCGGACAGGCCCTTGGTGAACGCGAAGCCTGTGTTTTAACGTTGACAGTGCGCGTTCTAGCCCTGATTGCGGGCTGCCATTGCGGCATCGTGCAGTTTTTTACTGACGTCGGGTGATACGCCCAAAATTGCTTCTACTTGATGCAAAAGTTGATCTTCTGCTTCCGCTTCAACGCCATCCGCAAAAACAACAGCCCAAAGTGCCGCAACTGTGGCTTCGCGTTCTTCGAGACTAATCGCGTCATGCAAGATGGTCGACAAAGCGTCGGTGTCTGGCATCGCTTCTTCCAGTTTTTCGCATTCGGCCCGCATTTTCGCGGCCTGAACAGGGTTTAATCCGTAGCGATGCGCCAAAACGTCATCGATCTGTTCAATTTCTTCAAAAAGATACGCTTTGTCGATTTTCGCCGCGCGCACTAACAAAGCCCCCAGCGCATGCTGTGCATCTGCCTCTGGCAGCTTGGTGACGTTGGTTTCTTTATGAAACATGGACAAAATGCGATCGAACATGGTGAAGCTCCGGAATGTCGTTAACGAAGTCTAGCCGTGCGCCGCTTTGGGGGCTAGCCCCCAAACCATCGGGGTTTTGCGTCTGACGCAGTACGAAGGGCGCTTGACCACGGTCGGGTCAAAGCAGAGTGTGCAGCTGATTTTGAAGGATAAAACATGACCGGTTCATTTCAGCTTCGTGTGGTCGCCATGGTTGTCGGTGCGATGATCTTGATCGTCGGAGGTGATGTGGCCGGTCGGATGTTGACTAGCGCGGGATTTTCACAGTTTTTCGTAGCGTGGGCCCGTTTTGCCTTGGCGGCCATCGTTCTTGCTCCAGTCGTAGGCCTTCAAAAAGGTGAAATGCGGCTTTTGCTGAAACCTGCATTAATGTTCCGCGCCTGCCTGATCGCGGGCGGCATCGCGTCAATCCTGACTGCGCTGAAGACCGAACAGCTGGCGACCGTGTTTGGCGGTTTCTTCGTTGGGCCGATTATTTCGTATGCATTGTCTGCCATATTCCTTAAGGAAAAGGTAACGATCCCGCGCACGGTTCTGTTGTTGGTCAGCTTTGGCGGCGTTTTGTTGGTTGTGAAGCCGGGGTTTGGGATGACACCGGGCCTTGGGTTTGCGTTGTTGGCTGGCGTTTTCCACGGCAGCTACCTTGTCGCGACGCGGTGGTTGGCTGGATCTTACCGCCCACGATTTTTGCTGTTTTCGCAGCTTGTCATCGGTTCCATTGTCTTGGCCCCGCTCGCGATCGCGCCGCTGCCGTCATTGACGTTGCCCTTTGTCGGTTTCATCACGATCAGCGCGATGGGATCGGCTATCGGTAACCTGTTGCTTGTGCACGCAAATCGCGCGGCAGAGGCATCTGTGATCGCCCCATTGATCTATAGCCAGATCATCATCGCGACTGTGTTTGGGTTCCTGTTCTTTGGCGAATGGCCCGATTCAATTGCCTTGTTAGGCCTCGCCGTGATTATCACCGCTGGTGCTGGATCTATCTGGGCGGCGGGCCGCGCGAAATAAGCGATCTGTCGCAAACGTGAATTTACCAAACGCACGAAGTGATGGATGCAAGAGGCCTGATAACAAAGGATGTCCCGATGCGTTTGATTTTGATTGCGATACTTGCCCTCTGGTCCGCCTCTGCGATGGCCCAATCCGTGACCTCGCGCGATGGTTGGGTTGTTATGGATAGTGACAAACCTTTTGATGTGCTGCTGAGCGATCTACGCGAAGCTGTCAGCGCCAATCAGATGGCCGTCGTGACCCAAGCGGGCCCGACTGGGGCCGCTGCGAACCGTGGCATCACGATCCCCAACAACCGTGTTGTCGGTGTTTTCAACAATCTGTTCGCCGTCCGCATCCTGAACCTGTCCACGCCTGCGATGATCGAAGCCCCGATCCGGTTCTACCTTACCGAGACAGAAGATGGCGCGGCGGCCCTGTCTTATAAGACACCTTCGTTTGTGTTCGCCCCCTATGTCGATGACGCCGATCCCGATCTCTTGGCCGCAGCGACCGAGTTGGACGCCATTTTTCTGGCGATTGCCACCGCCGCCCGCTAAGACATTCTAAACAGTTCAAGGATACAACATGACCGAGACTTTGCGCGCCGCTGATGTGCTTGCCCGTCGATTGTATGAAGCAGGGTGCCGGCGCGCATTCGGCATGCCCGGTGGTGAAGTTTTGACGCTGATCGACGCGTTGGAAGCTGCTGGCATTCAGTTTCATCTGGCACGGCACGAAAATGCTGCCGGTTTTATGGCCGAAGGTGTTCATCACGTGGACGGCGCGCCTGCGATCTTGGTCGCGACCGTTGGCCCAGGGGCGATGAACGGCGTGAACGTTGTTGCGAACGCGGAACAGGATCGTGTGCCATTAATCGTGCTAACGGGCTGCGTTGATGCCGCTGAAGCCGAACAATATACGCACCAAGTGCTTGATCATCGGAAGGTTTTCGACCCGATCACAAAGGCGACGTTCACGCTGGATGCTGCTGCCGCCGGGATTATGGCCGAAAAAGCGGTTGGTATCGCGACCGAAGGGCGTTCTGGCCCCGTGCATATCGACGTACCGATCTCGGTTGCTGACGCCCCTGCCGTGCCTGCACCATTCCGCCGCGCTGTCGCGAGTGAAGTTGTTCCCGTCGGAACCGATTTGAGCACCGCACGCGATTGGCTTGCCGAGGCCAGCCGTCCGGTGATGATTGTGGGTTTGGATGTTATCAAAGACAAATCCACCGAAACACTTCGTGCGTTTGCCGAAATCCACGGTGTTCCTGTCATCACGACCTACAAGGCGAAAGGTGTTTTGCCTGAAGATCACCCGCTTTGCCTAGGCGGTGCTGGCCTGTCGCCGTTGGCCGACAAACACTTGTTGCCTTTCGTCGACGAGGCCGACCTGATCATTTGTGTCGGCTATGATCCCATTGAAATGCGACCGGGTTGGCAGAATGCGTGGGATCCGATGGTGACGAATGTCATCGATATTACGGCAGCGCCCAACCATCACTTTATGCATCAAGCCACGCTCAGTTTTATTGCCGATACGGGGGCTACGCTTGCCGCCTTGTCCGAAGGCATTCCGCCTTGCACAACGTGGCCAGACGGTGAAATTGCGAACGTTAAGACAGCGCTTTTCGACGCGTTTCCTCGTGATGAAGAATGGGGGCCCGGCGCTGTGATTGCTGAATGCCGCGACGTATTGCCGATGGACACGATTGCGACCGTTGATAGTGGGGCGCACCGGATTTTGCTGTCACAGATGTGGGAATGCGCCGACCCGCGAACCTTGCTGCAATCTACCGCGCTTTGCACGATGGGATGTGCGGTTCCGCTTGCCATTGGGGCCAAACTCGCCGCGCCTGAGCGTACTGTGGTTAGTTTTTCTGGCGATGCCGGTTTGCTGATGGTGGCTGGTGATCTGTCTACTGCGGCTGAAAATGCCCAGAACACGATTTTCGTCGTCTTTGTCGATCAATCGCTCGCGTTAATTGATTTGAAACAACGCGGTCGTAAGCTGGACAACAATGGCGTTGATTTCAGGGGCCATGACTATGCCGCCATTGGGCGCGCGTTTGGCGGACATGGTGCAACTGTAACAAATAGGGCGGAACTACGCGCTGCGTTGGAGGCGGCACAAACAGCTGACAATTACACGTTGATCGCGGCTGTGATCGACAAACATGCATATGATGGACGTATCTGATGGCGGGTGCACTGGATGGTCTGCGTATCCTTGATCTGACCCGTATTTTGGCGGGTCCGACGTGTACGCAATTATTAGGTGATCTTGGCGCTGAAGTGTTGAAGATTGAGAACCCAGGTACTGGCGGGGATGATACGCGCAGTTGGGGGCCGCCTTTCGCCGAAGGTTTGGATGGTGAACCAACTGACCTGAGCGCGTATTTTATGTGTGCGAACCGTAACAAGCTGTCCGTGGCCGTTGATATCGCAACACCCGAAGGCCAAGATACAATCCGCGCATTGGCCACCGAATGTGATGTTGTCATTGAGAATTTCAAACCCGGCGGGCTTGCCAAATACGGGCTTGATGCCGCGACGATGCTCGAGAATGATCCGGGTCTCGTGTATTGTTCGATCTCTGGCTTCGGTCAAACCGGACCGAATGCGAACAAACCCGGTTACGACCTAATGGCGCAAGGTTTTGGTGGCATGATGTCCCTGACTGGTGTGCCGGACGGAGAGCCGATGAAGGTTGGTGTTGGGATCGCTGACGTGATGTGCGGCATGTACGCGACCATCGGGATCTTGGCGGCGCTACGTCACCGCGACAAAACCGGTGAAGGCCAACATATCGACGTCGCCCTTGTCGACAGTCAGATCGCGTGGCTGATCAATGAAGGCGTCAACCATCTGACGACCGGTGAATTGCCGAAGAGACGCGGCAACGGTCATCCGAATATCGTGCCCTATCAGGTTTTTGCCACCAACGACGGCCATGTGATTGCAGCGGTCGGAAACGATAGCCAGTTTCGCCGGTTTTGCGAATTCCTGAACGTCGCGCATCTGGCCGATGATCCGCTGTATGCAACCAATCCGGCGCGCATTGAAAACCGTGACAGTCTTCTCGCGAAGATCATTCCACTTTTGGCAGAATTGCCGATGGATGACGTGATTGCGGGGCTCGAGGAACGCAAAGTGCCTGTTGGTCCTGTGCAAACGTTGGATCAGGTTTTTGGCAGTGATCAGGTCAAAGCCCGCGACATGATCGCGACGATTCCGTGTGAAGATACGAAAGACGGTGAAGTGCGGGTCATCGGGAATCCCCTGAAATTGTCGAAAACGCCTGTAACCTATCGCCGCCCGCCCCCGCATTTTGGGCAGGACACAGAACACGTTTTAGGCGAAATTCAGCCGAAACGCTGATTTAACAATCACTTACCCACTGTCATCGAGATAACAGGTCCGTTATTCACGGGTCTGTGAGATTAAATCTTGCTGCACACCCTGTATGTCAGACTTAACAGAAGCGCGGCGTGTCCGTGTAGTATCTTTTTGTAGAACGGGACGAACGCATGACGCAGGATATTTTTGGCCAAACAACGACCGTGGCTGCGGGCCCCGCTTTGGACGCGTGGAACAAGACACAATTGGCGTTTTTGGCGCACGGCGCTGCAACGCCTGTTCATTTGGGTGACGCGCTGAAGGCGGCACCCGATTTTGCGTTAGCGCAGGCCGTGAAGGGGATGTTCTACACGCTTTTGGGGCGCCGCGAGTTGATGGAAACCGCGATTGAAGCGCTCGCCGCCGCCCGTGCCGCCGCGCAAGCCACGCCGGTCAGCACCAGAGAACAGCATTTCATTGACGCATTGGCCTGTTGGGTTGTTGGACAACCAAAGGCCGCGCTGGTTCATTTTGAAGCCATCATTGCTGCAGCGCCGGACGATATTCTTGCAGTCAAACTTGATCACGCCACACGTTTTGTCGTCGGCGATAACGTCGGCATGCGCCAGATGCTGGAAAAGGTGATGCCTGCTTATGGTCCTGATCATCCGGGTCGCGGGTATTTGATGGGGTGCTACGCTTTTGCGTTGGAAGAAACCGGCGATTATTCCCGCGCGAAGTCGGTTGGTCGCGAAGGTATGCTGATTTCGCCTGACGATGCGTGGGGATTGCACGCGGTTGCCCACGTCCATGATATGACAGCGGATGCCGCAGGCGGGATCGAATGGCTGACAGGGCGTGAAAACGCGTGGTCCCATTGTAACAACTTCCGCTACCACGTGTGGTGGCACAAGGCGTTGATGCACTTGGATCTGGGCCAGCATGAAACCGTTTTGGACCTGTATGACCGTGAAATCCGTCAGGACAAAACGGATGACTACCGCGATATTTCTAACGCGACATCGCTCCTGTCTCGGTTGGAATTGGACGGGGTCAATGTCGGTGATCGCTGGGAAGAACTGGCTGATCTGTCGGCGAACCGTACTGAAGATGGCTGTCTGATCTTTGCTGATCTGCACTACATGCTCGCCCTTGTTGGCGACAACCGCGAAACCGAGATCGCGACGCTTTTGGGACGTTTGCACCGCGATGCATCCGAGAGCAAAAACGACATGCAAAAAGCCATGGCTGCGCCCGGCGTTGCCGCGGCCGTTGGGCTGGAGGCCTTTGGCGAGGCAGAATTTGACAAAGCCTTCGTCAATCTCGCCCGTGCGCGCAAAACCATGCAAGATGCCGGTGGGTCACATGCCCAGCGTGATGTTTTTGAACGATTAACTATCGACAGTGGTATTCGCGCTGGCTACTTGGACGAAGCCGAAGACATCCTTGCCGCCCGTACGATGCGTCGGAATGGCCACGAAGATGGCTATGCCGCTGCACGCCGGTCCTTGATTTCAAAGGGCCGTGCCGCCGCTGGTGTTGCTGCCCGTTTTCCGGCCCAATAAAACCGGATCCAAGGACACCCTTTGATGGCCACTGCCTCTTCTTCAATGCCCCCACGCGTGCGCGATCCGCGGCTCGATTTTTATCGCGGAATTGCGATGTTGATCATTTTCACGTCGCACACGCCCGGAAATTTCTGGGGCGACTGGATTCCCGGTCGTTTCGGATTTTCAGACGCGACAGAGATCTTCGTGTTCTGTTCGGGCATGGCATCAGCCATCGCGTTTGGCGGGAGTTATGACCGTCGCGGCTGGGTTTTGGGCACCGCGCGGGTGCTTTTCCGGTGTTGGCAGGTCTATTGGGCGCATATCTGTTTGTTCTTCGCTTTGGCGTTCATGCTGATCGCGCTCGACAGTTTCGGGTTCGAAAAGAACTACGTGAATAGTTTGAATCTTGGTCAGTTTTTCAACGGCACCAAGGACCACCTGTTCGGGTTACTGACCTTGACCTATGTTCCGAACTATTTCGACATTCTGCCGATGTATATTGCCATCCTGCTGATGATGCCGATCGTTATGGGGCTGGCGTCGGTGCATGTTGGTCTGGCTTTCGCGTTCTGTGCAGCCCTTTGGTTTATTGCGCAAACACGCATCATGATGATGCTTGGAATTGAACAATTTGCCGTATCCCTTCCCGCCTCTTTGACGAGCGATAGGCCGTGGTTTTTTAACCCGTTCGCCTGGCAATTGGTGTTTTTCACAGGTTTCGCGCTGGTGCGCGGTTGGATTCCACGCCCACCAGTGAACGTGGTGCTAGTGACGATCGCTGCGATTATCGTGCTTGGCATGATGACGCTATCGCACGTCGCGATACGCGAATGGGGGTTTAGCTGGGCCGGTGATTGGCGCCGTGCCAATCCGCATTTGGTGACAAAAACCGATTTCGGTCTAGCCCGTTACACCCATTTTCTGGCGCTTGCTTACCTCGCCTATGCGGTTGCGGGCGATGGTGGACGGCGTTTGATCGTCACGGGCCGTAACGTGTTTGCAAGGATCGGCGAAAGACTGATCGCGTTGCTGACGAAAGTCGGCCAACAATCGCTTGCCGTGTTTATCGTGTCGATGATGCTCTCGATTTTTGTAGGGGCGATCCTTACTGAAACAGGAACGACGGCTGATGATGTCACGGCCTTCAAGTCACACACGATGGTCGCTGCCGGAAATATTCTGGGATGGGCCTTCTTAGTGTTCATCGCCTACACCGCCGCTTGGTTCAAAAGCCAACCTTGGAGAAAGTCTGCAACAGGATGATTTCACGACGCGCTCTTCTTGCCAGCATGGCCGCTGCCGCCGCTTGTCCCGCATGGGCGAAGCCTGAATTGGTTATTGCGGAGGCCCCATTCACGCCCGACACTGTCGTCGATATGGCCCGCACGCTGGCCCAATCTGCGTATGAACCTGTGCCGCAAATCCCGCAGGAATGGCTTGATCTGACCTATGATCAGTTTGCCCACATCTGGTTCGATCCGCGCAACGGTATCTGGGTCGATGAAGATCGTCCGCTGAAAATGGACCTGTTCAACGCTGGCCTTTATGTCCCGCGTCCCGCGCAGGTGAACCTTGTCGAGGACGGTATGGCCAAGACGCTTGGCTTTGACATTAACCTGTTTGATACTACCGACGAATTCCCAGATCTGCCGATTGGCGATACGATGGGTTATTCTGGGTTTCGTCTGCGTGCCGCGCTGAACAGACCTGATATTTTTGAAGAGTTTGTGGTCTTCCAAGGTGCGTCCTATTTCCGCGCGATCGGGAACGGTCAAACCTACGGTCTATCCGCGCGTGGTCTTGCCTTGCGCACGGGCGATCCGAATGGCGAAGAATTCCCAGATTTCACGAAGTTCTGGATCGAAGCCGCGAAGCCCGGCGATACCGAATACGTCGTGCATGCCCTGCTGGATGGGCCGTCTACGACGGGTGCCTACACCTTCCGCATTGGTCATGGTGACGTTGGTGAATCGACCGTAATGGAGGTCGACGCAACGCTGTTTCCGCGTGTTGATCTGATGCATGTCGGGGTCGGTCCGCTGACGTCAATGTTCTTGTTTGATGAAACGAACCGGAACCGTTTTGATGATTTCCGCCCCGCCGTGCATGACAGCGAAGGTTTGCTGATCCTGAACGGTAACGGCGAAAAGATATGGCGGCCATTGGCGAATCCGACCCGCGTGCAGGTGTCGTCTTTCACCGATATGGACCCGCAGGGCTTTGGCCTGATGCAGCGGAACCGGACTGCAGACGATTACGCCGATCTTGAAGCCCATTACGAGAGCCGTCCGTCTTTGTGGATCACCCCGAAAGACGGTTGGGGAAAAGGCGTTGTGGAACTTGTTGAAATTCCAGCGGACAAGGAAATTTATGATAACATCGTCGCATACTGGCGTCCGTCTGAACCGTTGATGACGGGGTCCGAGCATCGCTTCAGCTACACGATGGCGTGGGGCGACGAACCGACAGGTCTGCCAGAGGTGGCGCGCGTGACGAACACCCGCGTTGGGAAAGGGTTCGACCAGGTCAAAACCGTCTTTGCCATCGATTTTACGGATCATCCGGATTTGCCTGACGACTTGGACGAGGTCAGCCTGACGATCAGGTCAAATACCGGAGAGATTTCGCCAGGAATATTGCAGCGCAATCCTGGCACTGGCGGCGTACGGCTTGCCTTTTCACTATTGCCGGGCGACGCGCAAGCCGTGGAAATGCGGGCGCAAATGCATGTGAACGGCACTCCTGTCAGCGAGGTATGGCTTTATAGATGGACGATCTAGACCGCCAGAACCAAGCCGGATGGATGCCATCCGAAGCTGCACGCGCGATGCCGATCCAGTCACTGGATCAGCCCTATCGGGATGCGACCGCCCCTGCGCAGGGCACGGCAAAGTCACGAACAGTTTGGTGGCGGGCAGCAACGTTTTTGCCAGCAATCGCAGCAACTTGCGCGTTAATCGCTGCCTTCACGGACTGGTTCGCGATGGACGGGTTTTCGGCCTTTGAAGGGGTCGTGATCGCCCTGATCGCCTTCACATTTTTCTGGATCGCACTGTCGGTCAGTACGTCGTTTCTTGGCGTGGCGAATTTGCTGTGGGCCCGCCCGCGCATTGCGCATGACGGTCCGGTGCCCGCGATGAAGGTCGCCTTGCTGATCCCCGTCTATAACGAAGATACCGCGGACGTGTTCGGCAACGCTGCCGCGATGTTGCAGGCCTTGGACGAACAAAAACACGTTCATAGCTTTGATTTGTTCATCCTGTCCGACACGCGTGACCCCGTGATCGCGGACCAAGAAGAACGCGCGTTTTTGGCACTGCGCGCCCAAATGGGTCTTGGCAGCGAAGTCTTTTATCGCCGCCGTATCGAAAACGTGGATCGTAAAGTCGGCAATCTGGCCGACTGGATCGAAAACTGGGGCGGCGCGTATGACGCCATGTTGGTGCTGGACGCCGACAGCTTGATGGCTGGCGAAGCGATTATCGGCCTGACCGATGCGTTGGCGTGTGATCCTTCGGCTGGGTTGATCCAATCGTTCCCGACATTGTTCGGCGCACAGTCCGTTTTCGGACGCGTCCAGCAGTTTTCGAACCGCGTTTATGGCGCTGCGTTGGCCGAAGGTTTGGCCAAATGGACCGACCGCGAAGGCAACTACTGGGGGCATAACGCGATCATCCGGTCGGCCGCGTTTGCGTCCTGCGCCGGTCTGCCAAAGGTGAAAAACCGTAAGGGCAACGGGCGCTTGATCCTATCCCACGACTTTATCGAAGCGGGGCTACTTCGTCGTGCTGGCTGGTCTGTTCGGTTCTTGCCGCGCATCGGCGGGTCCTATGAAGAAGTCCCAGCGACGTTGATTGACTATGTCCTACGCGACCGTCGCTGGTGTCAGGGCAACTTGCAGCATCTTGGTTTGCTGGGGTCCCGTGGATTTCACGCCGTGTCGCGGTTTCATTTAATCAGCGGCGCTATGGGTTACCTGATGTCGCCTGCATGGTTCGCCTTGCTGCTGGTGTGGGCGCTGGTCGGTAATGGCCAAGAAACAAATGCGATCCGCTATTTTTCCGGCTTTGATCCGCAGGTGAGCTGGCCGGTTATGTCGACCGCAAATTCGCTCGCGATCTTGGCATTTATGTACGGAATGCTGCTGGCGCCCAAACTGATGAGCGCCGCTGCGGCGTCACGTTCGGGCATCACGATGCGCGACATGGGCGGGCTGTTCCAGTTTTTGGGGTCTTTGATCGCCGAGATCATGCTGTCGATTTTGTACGCGCCGATCATGATGGTGCAGCAGACGATTGCAGTCCTTCGCACAGCGATCGGATATCAGGAGAAGTGGAACCCTCAGCAACGACGGGGCGGCACATATAGCCTTGGCGTGATGATCAAATTCCACATCGTTGAAACGATCATGGGGGCCGCGATGATCGCGGGCATGACCCAAGGTCTTGTCACGCTCTGGCTTTTGCCGATTGCGATCAGCCTAATTGGCGCTGTGCCGCTGTCGGCGCTGAGTGGTGTGAACCTTGGTGCGAAAGGCTGGTCCGGTCGGCAAATGGGGACGCCCGAGCACCTGAATGCCCCTCGCATCATCCGCGTGGCAATGGCGGAACGGCAGCGTTTTGCAGCTGTGCTGGCGACGCCTGAAAATGGCATCGCCGCTGAATAGATCAATCAGACAGCGCTTCGAACCAGTCTAGCATGTAGGTTGACCAACCACGCGGAATACCGTGACCGCCGGGATGCAAGACGAATTCAAGCGCCGTGCCCGCATCGCATTCCTCCCAAGTTCGCACCCAAAAATCACCTGATGTGTCAAAGGTGTCGGCCCGCAGTCCATCGCACCCATTTTCCGCGCGCCACAGGCCCATTGCATGCCACACATCCCCTTGCAGGATAGTGCCATTCCCCAACGGACGGCCTTCTAGCGGCACGGTTTTGTCTTTCCAGCCATGCGTATGCAGCAGTTGAACCGGCCCAGCGCAATCCACAGGGTGCGGTCGCCAAAAGCTGCCCCCAACGGGCGCATAGGCCGCAAACGCGGTCGGATCGTCACAGGCGATATAGCTGGTCATGGAACCACCAATCGAAAACCCACCAAGGATGATCGCATCGCGATCCACCCCAAACCGCGAAGCCGCGTCTTCAGCGACTTGCAGCAGAAACGCCATTTCGTTGCGTTGTTGCAGACGATCGGGGTGAAACGACCAACCGGGGCCAAAACGCGTGTTCTCGCGCTGCAAACCGTTCGGGCCAATGACGGCGTAACCGCGGCTGTTTAAATTGTCGGCCATGCCCCCAGACCGGGTCGAACCCGTGCCGGACCCGCCTGCACCGTGCAAGAACATCAGCGCGGGAATTGGACCATTCGCGGTGTCAGGCAGCGCGATGTGATAGGTGCCCAAAGGCACGTCGCATGGATCGGGGTCGGGGCCACACCCAGCCTGTGCCGTTGACCCAACAAGCGTCAAGCACAGCGCTGCAGCGCCTTTAGTTATCTGTGACAAGCGGCAATCCTCGCGCGATCCATCCCGGCCCTGCGGCCGAGCCTAACATCCCTTCGGGAATGTCGATGATGTTGGTGAAACCGGCTTGTATCAGTTGGTTCGATACCCGTGCCGACCGCACGCCACGGGCGCAAATCAACGCAACGGGCGCGTTCAGATCGCCGCCGGCCGCTGCTTGGACACGCGCCGCGAAATCATCGTCGCGTAGATCAATCCGGTGCGCGCCTTCCCCCGATCCCGTCCGCGCCCATTCATCAGGACGGCGGATATCGATCAGCGTGATTTCACCGCGCGCGGTCTGATCAAACGCCTCTGGGGCCGTGAGGATACCACCCGGGAAATCTTCGGTAATTGCGGAGTAGAACAGGTTTTGCCCGTCGGCGGCAACAAAACCACCAGCGGATAAAAGGACCAAAGCCCCGCCCCCAAGAAATGCACGTCTGTCCATGAATTAGCCTATATACTTTGAAATTATCGCGATGATTTCGTCATCCGAAAGCACCGGTGGGATCAACGTCAGTGTCGTTCCGTCGCCATCAAGCAGATAGATGAAGCTGCCATGCGCGTAGACCGGCCCGTATTCGGGGTCATCGAACAGGAACTCTTTTTCAACCGAAAAGGCGTCGTAGGCGACCTGCAGTTCAGCTTCGGTGCCGGTCAAGCCCACGAATGCGTCGTGGTAGGCTGTGAGCGCAGGACCCAGTGTATCGACAGTGTCTATTTCTGGATCAACGGTGATCATGATTGGGCGAACGATGTGTCCATCTGTCGCCAGTTCATCCGTGATATCAGCCATTTGCGGCAGCACTGACGAACAGATCTGCAAGCAATTCGCATAACCGAAGAACAATAATTGGGCGTGCCCGTTGGGGTCAATATGTGTGCGCTGCGCACCATTTTGATCCGTCAGCTCGTAAGCACCGCCGACCAAAAACGGCAGCCCCTGACCGGACGCCAACATGGGCATCAGCGCAAATAAGATGGCGAGACGATTCATTCTGGGAATACCACATCTTTCAGGGCTTCATCTTCGGCAATGCCAAGACCAAAATACCCTTCAGCTGCGATTTCAGATAAGACGCGCGGATCACGACGGAACCACGGGCCCCGTCCTGCAGCATCTGGATTTTCTTCCGCCCAGTTTTTCGTCCAGTTATTCGCCGTGACCCATTCGTCTTCGCCAACCCGCCTGATTTTCTGGACGAGGTAGATGTTCACCGCACCCAAGTCTTCATCGTAGATTTCCAAACCGTCAACTTCGACGTCTTGACCGCAGTAGGGCAGCAGTTCGACAGTCGCACCGGAAAAAACGGTTTGACTGTTTTTGTTTGGGTAGACCAAGACACCATCAACGCTACGCAGCAGACCTAACTGGCGTCGTCCATCACCGCAGTTGTCCGTGCATTGCCCCGCGACCTCGCACAACAGATCGACGACCGTTGCTTCGAAACGCGCTGGATATTCGGCATATAGGTTCCAAGATCGTGCTTCTGATCCTTCTTCGAAATTGACATCTTGCGCCAATGCAGGCGCCGCGAGGAACGTGTTCAGGACGAGTATAGACTTCCACATCTTAACGGTCCCCTTCCGGAATGGCGAAAGGCGGAACCGTTCCGTAGCCTTCGGCGTTAAAGACTTGAATATCAAAGTCTTCTACCACTTCTTCGACCACCAAATAATTCAGGCCATCACGTTCATACAGCATCCCGTCAGCCGTGACGGTGTGACTGGCAAGGCGCAGTTGGGTGTCACCACCCGCGCTTCCGTCGTCGTCTTCGATCTTGAGAACCATGTAGACGGTGCCATCATCGCCGAGCAAACCAACAGGGATCCCCCCCGCCGAACACCACAAGGCACAGGTGTGGTGCGCGGTGCCAACGACGGCGTCAGGACCACCCATCACGCCCGAAAAATAGCACCACGTATCCATTATTTCGCCGGTGATTTGGACACGTTTGCCTTCATCAGCGGCGGCGGCAGGGCCAGCTATAACGGCCAGAAGCGCGGCTAGCTTTTGGATATGTTTCATATTGGGCTCCTGCTGCGATGCGGTTGTCAGCAGTGTACCCTAGGTCAGCCCATGAAAAGCAAGTCACAACAGAGTGACGCCAGCCTTTTCCATCCCGGACTTTGCGGCATCCAAGGACCCGTCAAAGTCGATCGCGCGGCAAAGCGACGTATTCACAGTGACTTTATAACCAAGCTGCGCCGCATCAACCGCGGAGAAATTCACGCAAAAATCAGTCGCAAGGCCAACCATCACAAGATCATTGATGCCACGTGTTTGCAGATACCCGTGCAGACCCGTTGGCGTTTCATGGTCGTTCTCAAAAAACGCAGAATAGCTGTCGATGGCCGGATTGTACCCTTTACGAATGATCAAATCCGCCGCATTCGTGTTCAAATCCTTATGAAATGCAGCGCCGTCGGTGCCCTGAATACAGTGATCCGGCCACAAAACTTGGGGGCCGTAAGGCATGTCCATCATGCTCATCGGGGCCGCGTCGTGCGTCGAAGCAAAGGACGAATGGCCTGCGGGATGCCAGTCTTGCGTCAAGACTACCGCACCGAAATCCTGCATCAGCGCATTGATACCGGGCACGATAAGGTCGCCTTCGGCCACGGCGAGCGCACCACCCGGGCAAAAATCATTTTGTACGTCGATCACGATGAGGGCTTGCATGGCTATTCCTTTAAAACTTGCGCGGATTTTGACCGATTTGAACAAAAAAGTCACCCACGGCCCGACGGCTTTTCAGGTGAATGACGGTCAAATGGGGATGTTCGGCGATCAGGCGCAACAGGCGCACCCGATGGGACTTGCGCGTATCCCAGATCCATTTCCAAAAGGCGGCTGTGTCGCGATCAATCCGTTCGGGACAGTTTGGTGCGGAATCAGGGCGCGTTTTGCCGTAAGACGTGAACAGACGTTTTAAAACCCGCCAGAACCGAAGGCCGACAGGCAGGTCGATCCAGACAAGCGTATCGGCATTGGCGGC
Source organism: Loktanella sp. F6476L (assembly GCF_023015725.1). Classification (NCBI taxonomy): domain Bacteria; kingdom Pseudomonadati; phylum Pseudomonadota; class Alphaproteobacteria; order Rhodobacterales; family Roseobacteraceae; genus Loktanella; species Loktanella sp. F6476L. Next base: position 83,075 of record NZ_JALKAR010000003.1, read on the forward strand.
GCGATTGTCATAAGTCGCCGACATCCCCCCTTCAAAAATCCAAGCGTCTTTTGCCTCAATTTCGTTGGCCAGCTTAACCTTTTCGGACATCGGTTGTGGCACCCAGCCCGGCATGTGATGTATCTGATCCATATGAAAAACAGGGAGATCAGTCGCCTGTCCCAGCGCGCGAGCAAGCGTGCTTTTACCTGACCCCGGCCCGCCGTTAATCATCACGCGTCGCATAGAGCGGACCGTTCTTTGTGGGTCAAAATCTATCATGAGGCGAACATGCCTTTCAATTTTTCGACGCACAAGACCAACAGGGCTTGGCAGTCCACGTTGATTGATTTATCGCCGCGTTTTTCGGCAATGGAGCGGCACATGTTCCCCCAAACACTTGGCATTGATTTTGGCACCTCCAACACCGCTGCAGGCGTGATGGCGGGTGATCGCCCTTACCTGATTGAAGTCGAACCAGGGCAAACGACCCTGCCCACATCGGTGTTTTTCGACACACAACGCAAGGTGACGACCTACGGGTCTGCCGCCAATGCCGCGCTGATCGACGGACGCGAGGGCCGTTTTATGCGTGCGTTGAAATCTGTACTTGGCACACCGTTGATGCGCGAACGCCGTCAGGTTGCCTATGAAACGCTGACCTTGATTGAGGTGGTCGCACGTTTTCTACGCACGATCCGCGAACGCGCCGAAAAAGCGACCGGATTGTCGTTAAAGCATGCGGTGTCCGGTCGCCCTGTTTTATTTCATTCCAAAGATGCCGCCCGCAATGAACAAGCCTTGGTGGACCTGCGCGAAGCATACGGGATCGCAGGCTTTGATAGCGTTGAGTTTTTGTTCGAACCAGAGGCCGCCGCACTTGCCGCGGGGGCGACCAAAGGTCTTGGGCTGATTGTAGATATTGGCGGCGGGACGTCCGATTTTTCGATCTTCACGCGCGAACACGATGAAACCAAAATCATCGCGTCACATGGCGTCCGTGTTGGCGGAACGGATTTTGACAAGTCAATCAGCCTTGCGCGTGTAATGCCACTGCTTGGGCGCGGTGCAGAAATCCGTAATGATATGGGACCGGGCACCTACATTGCCCCCAATGCGATCTATAACGACTTGGCCAGTTGGGAAAAAATTCCTTTTCAATACAATGCGGACACCCGCAGGATGGCGACCGTTTTTGCGAAACAGGGCGTAGACAAAGCGCTTTTTCAGCGGCTGTTCGACACGCTGGATCTAGAACTGGGGCACGACATCGCTTTTGCCGTGGAACGCGGCAAAATCATGGTAAACAAGCCCGACGCGTCGGACGCAGCGATTGATCTGTCTGTGCTGGAATCCAATCTGCGGGCCAAAATGACCAACACGCTTCTACGCGATACGCTGTCGGACCATGGCGCAGCGATCCGACAATGCGCGATCGAAACGCTTCAACGTGCGGACATCACGCCGGACAAAATAAACAGCGTTGTCTTCGTCGGTGGGTCAAGCTTGATGCATGTCGTTCGCGATGAAATGCAGGGCCTGTTCCCCGACGCGCGTTTCGTTGATTCCGAAGCATTTACAGCCGTTGCAAGTGGTCTGGCCATCGCGGCCGCCGCAGCCGACGGACGGCGCTAAGGTCTTATTGTTAACGCTTTGAACGACATACAGCGTTTCGGCATGCATGCTCTTGCCCCTTGCGCTGGACAGGCGTAATCCAAAGTTATGTATATCGTCGCTGCCCTATATCACTTCACCCGCTTCGCTGATCCCAAGGCGTTGCGTGAACCATTACTGGAATTGTGCAAAACGCACGGAATCGGCGGCACATTGTTGCTGGCCCATGAAGGCGTGAACGGCACGATTGCCGGAACCCGTGCCGGCATCGATGCCGTGCTCACACATTTGCGCGGACTACCTGGTTGCGCCGATCTTGAGCACAAAGAAAGCCTATCTGACACGCCGCCTTTCAATCGCATGAAAGTCCGTCTCAAGCGCGAGATTGTGACCATGGGCCAACCCGATGTCGACCCGCTGGCGGGCACCGGCCACTACGTCGATCCTTCAGATTGGAACGCATTGATCACGTCGCCCGATGTCGCAGTTATTGATACACGTAACGATTACGAAGTGGGCATTGGAACGTTTGAAGGTGCCATTGACCCTGAAACAAAAAGCTTCGGTGAATTTCCAGCATGGTGGGAAGAAAACAAGGAACGCTTTCATAACAAGAAAATCGCGATGTTCTGCACGGGCGGCATTCGGTGTGAAAAGTCTACAAATTTCCTAATTGGTCAAGGTGTGGAGGATGTTTACCACCTTAAGGGCGGAATCCTAAAATACCTTGAAGAGGTCCCTAAAGAAGAAAGCACTTGGGACGGAGAGTGTTTTGTTTTTGACGCGCGGGTTAGCGTCGGGCACGGGTTAGTAGAAGGCCCACATATGCTCTGTTATGCATGCCGCCGCCCGATTCTGCCTGAAGATAAGAACCGCGCCGAATACGAAGAAGGGGTGTCGTGCCACCAGTGCTTCAATGAAAAATCGGAAGACGATAAAGAACGTTTCCGCGAAAGACAGAAACAGGTGGCTTTGGCGCGGTTGCGCGGTGAGAAACACATGGGTAGCCTGTAGTTGCATACCTTTTGGGCAACCCCGCCAAAGATGGTCCACTTCAAACGATTAACACTATTATGGCTGGAACAGGGCAAGTTAACGCAGGGCCTGTCGCGTTCGATAATCGGTAAAATGATCCACAAGTTGGCGCAATTGCGCTCATACTACGTGCCTTCTGGCAATTTACGCGAAATTAGCGGACAATAAATTCAGCGTGCAATGCTCCGCTTGCCTTGATGCTTTTTAAGATGTCGATCATGTCGCGCGGCGCAACGCCCAGCGCATTTAGACCAGCCACAACTTCGCTTAACGAAGTGCCTTCACGAATCTCTGCAAGCCCAATACCCGGCTCTTCTTCGATCCCAGCATTTGTGCGCGGGACAACAACGGTCTCACCTGGCGAAAACGGATTTGGTTGCGAGACCAGTGGTGCTTCTTCAATTCGTAGCGTCAATCCACCCTGACTGACAGCGACACGACTGATCCTAACGTCATCTCCCATTACGATCGTACCTGATCTTTGGTCAACGACCACACGCGCACGCCGTTCAGGTTCGACCATTACATTCTCGATACGTCCCAAAGCGTGTGCGGGCGACCTTGCATGCGTACCGGCAATATCAATCCGGACGGTTCCCGCATCCAGCATGACAGCCACGGGATTCCCAAAAGTCGCGTTGATCGCCTGTTCGATGCGGGCAGCTGTCGTAAAATCCGGCGTTCGGAGCGCAAGACGTAAACTGGTGAGCCCCGCGAAATCGAAATCAACTTCTCGTTCGATAATAGCCCCGGACGGAACGACCCCCGCTGTCGGGACGCCCTGCGTTACACGCGCACCTTGTCCCTCGGCGGTCACGCCCCCCGCAATAATTGTACCTTGGGCAACCGCGTAGATCTCGCCATCAGCCGCATTCAATGGCGTCATGATCAAAGTCCCACCAAGAAGGCTTGTCGCGTCCCCAATTGCAGACACAGTCACATCCATCGGACTGCCGGCCCGTGCAAATGGCGGAAGACTTGCGGTGACGAGAACTGCTGCGACATTCTTTGGCCGGAACTGTTCACCTGTAACGTTGACGCCAAGCCGTTCTAGGATGTTCGTCATAATGTCTTCGGTAAACGGCGCGTTTCGCAAGCCATCTCCCGTCCCATTCAAGCCAACGACCAAGCCATAGCCCAACAAATCGTTCGATCGCACACCATCGAATTCTACTAAATCTTTCAACCGGATAGGTGTGGCCGCCGTAGCAACCGGCACGAATATACAAATTGACCAAATTAGAATGCGCTTGAGGAAGATCAACGTAAATACTCCGACAGGCTTAGTCGGGACAAGCGCGCCGTCATCGCATAGTGTGTTTCAAGTTGCAGCTGTACTGCTTGCAATTCCGAAGCCGTATCAAACGGGTCTGCCTGCATGATTAGATTGCGCGCAATATTTAGCGCGGCTTGCTCTGCACTTTGTGCCACCGAAATCCTTTCGACTTCTTCTTCTGCGTACCCCAGACGCCCTTGAATTCCCGCGACGTCACTTGCGGCGGATTGCAATTGAAGTCCCGCTTCAAACAACAAGCTAGTCTTGACCGACTTGTCTAGCCCCGGGATGTCGTCAACAAGGGCGGCAATAACGGCGCCTTTCAGCACAGATTTGATGCCGTCGTCGTCTGCTCTAGCTTCGATCGCAATTTTACTGTCGCCGTCCAATCGTTTTTGCTGCTGCGCACCCGTATCGCCAGTGTAACCAAGGGTGGCAAAGCCGCCCGCCGGGTCGTCGAACCACGTGTCCACGGTGGATAGTATCGTCGCGGCATACGTTGCCCCCCCGATTTGTGTAACTATGTCCGCCAACATGGCATCAGACGACGTCAAGGCGGCCTGATCAAAGGCAGTTCCAGCGAATAGGCTATCGTCACCGAGTTTGGTGTTCAGTGTAGTGACCAATCCGTCTAGGCGGGAACGTCCTGCCGCAGCGGCTTGCGTGACTTGAAAATCGGGACTGTCAGGCGTGATCGGCAATAGCTGATCAGCAAGAGCGCCGCGCTGCGCATCAAAGTTGTTTAGAGCGGTTTGCATCGCGGAAAGCGTAAGTTGGGCTTCCTTCGCAACAAAGGCTTGCGACGAAAGGACTTTCAAACGGTTGTCGATTGCACTGAAACGGGATGAATCCCCGTTTGTGGCTTTCACCTTATCGCTTTTCTCACCACTGCTTAGCTCATTCACGAGGGTATTGAGAGTTGTTTTGATGGACAGATTTTGGCGCGCTTGTTGGAATTGACGGACGCCATCGCCGAGAGATGCGTAATTCATTTTAAATCTCCATTAAGCGTGACATCATGGCGTCAAGCGTTTGCAATACACGTGCATTTGCCGCGTAGGATTGTTCTATTCTCAAGAGATTTTGAAGTTCTTGATCACTGTCAACACCACCGGCGAGCTCTGCTGTTTTGAGGCTGTCGAATCGGGCCGTTTCGAAGCCAAGGGTTTCTTCGGCATCCAAACGTAGGCGCCCCACGGTATTGATGTGATCACTTGCGTGACCAACGGCGCTGCGCGCTGTTCCCCCGCCGATAAGCGCGACGGGATCTTGTAACGCACCCAACCAGCTGTCGATCTGAGCGTTGTTGCCTACTGGACCCAAAACGGTCGCGTTCACACCATCGCGCAAGCGCGAGAGCGCACCGCCCTGCGCCGGGTCAATGTTCGTGTTTACGGTCAAGCGCGCCGCAAGCCCACCGATGTCCAAGGGATCAAAGGCAGCACCCCGATCCGTGAAAAGACCCGGGTCACCGACAGTTAATGTTGGGTCCGTTGATGAGGATACAAATCGTTGGATCAAATCGGCAGCCATTTCGTCCAGACCAGTTTGAAGTCCGGTCAAAGTCTGGTCCCTTAAAACAAAAGCTGCTTCTAGAGAGCCACCTTTCATCCGTCCGTATCCGTTTCCTAGATCAAGAGGATCGCCATTGAGTGTGACGCCAGCCAAAGCCCCCGACGCCAAAGTCATATCCGCGACGATCGTCCCGACCGGAGAGAAACCAAAATTTGCGGGCGATCCATCAATCAGCGCAACGCCGCTTTTTGTATAAAGCGCCACCTGGCCCCGTCCCCTATCAATTTCAGTGAGAGGGACAATTGAGGTGATTTTATCGATCGCCGTCTGGCGCGCATCAATCGCTGCAGAAGGATCATTCCCCGACCCAATCAACCGCGTGACATCTGCATTCAGTTTTTCGACCTGTTTGAGAGTTGTATTGAGAGTTTCAACATCAGATGCGATGGCTTTGTCGGCGTCCTGGCGTTGCGTTTGGATTGCGTCGGAATCCGATCGCATCGCGGTTGTTACGTCTTCGAGACGCGACAAAACCGTTTGAAGACGCTGCTCAGACGCAGGGTTGCTGCTGGCGCTGATCAACGATTGTTCCAGAGCAGCTATGCGACCTGCGACCCCACTTGGATCACCCACAGGTCCGAATGCTTGCTCTAGCTGCGACAACGCCGTCGCGCCGCGCTGCTGAGCGCCAACATCAGCTTCCGCATTACGCCGTTCCCGCAAAGCGCCCGCGTCCACAAGACGGGAGACTCCGTCTATTTTGACACCCCCAAGGATGCCCGACGAAAGCGTCAGTTCACGCTTTCCATATCCGTCGGTCAAAGCATTCGACAGATTGGAAGACACGACTTCTGCCATGCGTGCAGAGGCGGTTAAACCACCAGATGCGATGTTAAAGGCGCTGGAAATAGCCATGTCTTCATCCTTTCAAGGAAGGGTTAGCGTTTAATATTTGTGGTTTCTTGCAGCATTTCGTCCACGGTCTGGATGACCTTTGCGTTTGACGAATAGGCCCGCTGCGTCTGAATCAATTGCGTCAGTTCGCCTGCAACATCCGTGGCCGATTCTTCGCGCGCGAAGCTGACGACATCACCGGTTGGCCCGTCCCCCGCGTCCCAAAGGAAGAAACTGCCGCTGTCAGGGGACACCCGATAGCTTTGTTGATCCAACGCTTCCAATCCGTTCACGTTGGACACATCCACAAGTGGCACTTGATACAAGACCCGATTGATACCGCTGTCGAAGGACGCCCGCACGAACCCGTTGGCGTCCACATCAATGGCAGTCAGGCTACCAACGGCGGACCCGTTTTTGGAAATGGACGTTGGTGCAAATGTATCAGACAATTGGGTCAAGCCAGTCGCGCTGCCCAGTGTTCCGACGGTCAATTCTAACGGCCCACCCGCGACGGCAAGCGTCACTGACCCCGTTGCAGGATCATAGGGCGCGGTCCCAAGGTTGTCAGTCACATTGAGTAGCGTACCGCCGCCCGCGCGCGAAGGATCAAAGTCTAGCTGGTAGTCCCCAACAAGCGTACCACCAGAAGCCGAATCGAAAATCTGTAGCTGCCATTCGTTCGCTGTGCCTGTTGCGGGCACCGTCGGGCTGAATGTCATGGTCAGGTTTGCCGACTTGCCGAGGTTATCAAAGTATTCGATCGATAGGGTTTCAGCGCCTGTGGTTGACCCTGCTTCTGTAGATGTCGCGGGAAGATTTACGGCAAGGTCTACTTCGGTCGTTGGTTCGCCCGCGAATTGGTTGCTGTTGATCTTGATCGGTTCAAGCCCGTCCACAGAATCGCGCGGTTGCGTCGGGATCGTGCCATCTGCATTTGCGGCCCACCCCAGCAGGACAAGACCCGCCGGACTGCGCAAATATCCTTCTTCATCAGCCCTGAACGACCCTGTTGTCGCGAGCAATAGCGGGTTTTCACCGTTCCCAACCTGAACTGACGCCTCTGTGGTTACAGGCAACATGCCCCGACCACGCACGGCCAAATCTGTGGAGTTCGATGTCGACACCAGCGATCCGCGTTCATCCACCAAACGCCCGGTCGTGGTGCGTACGCCGCCTGCCGTGTAACGGCTATTGCTGTCAGAGATCACCAAAGACTGAAAATCAGTCACGGCCCGTTTATACCCAAACGTCGAAGAGTTCGCGATGTTGTCCGAAATTGTGGCCAACCGCGTGGCATTGGCGGATAACCCCGCAACACCAGCGTTGAGGGAAGAGGAAATCGTCATATCGGGGCCTTTCTGCTTCAGGAATGACTGCTTCCTTTCACGCCTATCCGATTTCCCCTTAACGCCCCCCTAATGCCGCAAATTTTAGATATCACTTCTGAGAACGATGATTTCGATCCGGTTGTTTCGGACATCGGTACGGTCATCGGCGACGGGATCACGGTCCGCTTCACCGGTGGTCCGCATGATCTTTTGCGGATTGTACCCATCCGCTTCGAGGAGTTCGCGCATTTTCGTCGCCCGTGACGTCGACAATTCCCAAACCGAATTATCGCGCACGACAATGGGTTGGGTCCGCACATGGCTTTGAATTGCGAGCGGATTATCAACGATTGGTATAATGTCCGCGAGGATTTTGGCGATGTCATAGGCCACAGGCATCGGTTCGTCCGTGCCTTCTACAAACAATGACGCATCGGGTAGGTCGTAGAATTCAATCACCAGACCTTCATCAGTTTGACGTGTCACAATGTGACGCAAAGCGAGTTCTGCAATGATGCTTTCGCCACCGCGTCCCATCAGTTCTTCTTCAAGGTTTTCAAGCGCTTTCACCATCGCCTGTTCTTCGCCGCCTGCTTGCGCCTCGTCAGGGGTTTCGGCTGAATTAATCTCTTCGCCGGAATGCCGCATGCTGGCGCCTTCCCCGTCTTTTTGCAGGTTGTCTTGAGAGGTCGTGCTGTCGCCACCGAACATGCCATCACCACCACCAGAGGTTTTGTTGATTGTCACAGTCGGCGCAAAATAATCAGCTAGGCCAGCGCGTTGTTGTTCGCTGGATGCGTTCAGCAGCCACATCAACATGAAGAACGCCATCATCGCGGTCACGAAGTCGGCATAGGCCACTTTCCACGCGCCGCCGTGATGACCTCCGCCTTGAATGACCTTCTTTTTCTTAATGATGATCGGACGGTTATCGCCTGCTGCTGCGCTCATTTTGTGCACCCTTTTGTTGACTTGCAGCCAATAAGGGTGCGGCGCGTAAAGAGAGCCTTAAATACTGATTTTTATGAGATTCTTAGTTCTTGCGCAGCGCATAAATCTCGTCTGGGCCGCAGAAATCAATTAAGTCGTAATTGTGTTCGCGCATCAGTTCGACGATCTCGCGGGTGCCGGTGTTGTTTTCGATCGACCACATGCCGACGCGGTGATCCGCAAAGGGAAAGCTTTGCAAAGCAGCCAGTTCGCCACCTTCGATATCAAGCGACACGAAGTCTGGATCGGTGATACCGGCCTCAATCAGGATCGCTGCAAGCGGCTTTGTCGGGACTTCAATTGTGGTTTCTTTGTGGCGCGGGTTGTCACGCACGCGTTTAAGCATCGCTTCGTCGTAGCTATGCGATAAACCACTCATTTGCGTAAAACCTTCGGTAACGGTGATAAATTCGGCCGTTCCTTCCTGATCGGCGACTGCATACCCCAGACAGGGGCAACTGCGTGCCGCTTTGGCCCGTTCCAGATTCGCGGCAACCGGTTCGACCAAAACGCCAGTCCAACCGCGCCATTGTTCGAGAAAAACCGTATTGGAACCCGTTACGCCATCGTATCCACCGACATCAACAAAGGTGCCGCCCCGTTTCTGGCGAAAATGATGGTCCACGACGACGTCTTGTCCGGCTTGCGACATGAACGCGTAAGCGGGCGTCAGCATTTGCCGGATTTCATGGGCCTTGCGATTGAGATCAGCGCGTTTGCGGGTCTTTTCTGATTTCAGCGCTTGACTGATCTCGGATTGCGCCTTGAGCAGTTCACGGCGGATTTCATCCATGCGTCGCTGAGAAATCATGCGTTTTCCGATGGCGAATAATAGGATTTCTCTTCTACGATCGCGGATCCCAAAAGCAGATTGATTTCTTTCTTGATGGCTGCTCGTTCATCGTTTGTCACATAGACGGACCGCGCCAGCGCCACAAAGCCGGGTCCAAAGTCGCCGCGCCCTTCGAATTCACGAATATCGTCTTCAATGACCCACAGGTCCGCGTTGATCCGGTACAGGCGTTGCCAAAGCTGTTGAAGCGCATCCGAAGGCGGCAAGGCGCTGTCAGCGACGCCTTGCAGAGCATCAGATTCATGCCGAACATGAGCCAACTTTTCCGGATCGGTTATGTTTTCCAACTTCAACTGCAGAATTGTGAGTTTATCAATGAGTTCGCCAGGGGCGATGGGTACTAAAATATCGTTCATGCGCGGTCTCCAATTCTGGCACGTAGCGCGGTGCCGACCTCTGCCAATACATCGGTCCATTCTAAGGCTTTGCTCTGACGGAAAAGCCGCATTCCCGGATACCAGTCCGTCGTATCCCCCGCGTGTCGCCACACCCAGAACGGATCCCAATGCAGGATGGTCCAAGTGGGAACGCCGGCACTACCCGCCAGATGTGCAGTGGCGGTATCGGAACTGATGACCAAATCCATTTGTTGCATCATCGCGGCGCTATCACCAAAATTACGTTCCGTTGCGGCCGCATCCACGATGAACGCGTCACTTCCGTCCGCATGAAACTTGGCCAATTCAGGACCTTTGTAGAGCGAAAACAATTGCACACCGGGGATATCCGCCAGCGGTAGGAATTCGGTGTGTGAAAAGGACCGAAAACCATTGCCTTTGTACGTCACGGAACCGGTCCAAACGACGCCGACTTTCATCACGTCTTTGAACGGGGCGACGATTGCGGCAGCCCGTTCATGTGCATCGTCCGGAATTGCCAAACGCGCAGGCGCCGGCACATCGTTTGTATCAGCGAAATGGACGCGGGCCATGTCCATCAGGTTGATCCAGCAATCGACCGCAGCATTTGGTGGCAAGGTCGTCCCGACCCAATCCGCAGCTTCAAGGTCTTTGAATAGCGGGTAGACCGGTTTTTCAGCCAGAACCCAGACGGTCGCGCCCAGCGCCTTGAGCGCAGGTAGAAACCGCATGAACAATATAGCGTCGCCAAATCCCTGTTCTGGCAGCACAAGGATCGTTTTGCCCTGCAACGGTTCACCTGTCCATTCGGGGAACGGTATGTTGCGCGGCGTCAGTTCATCCGTATTCCAACGGGCCCGATACGTGTCGAAAGCTTCATTGTATAATCCAGCGCCCAATTGCGCGAATGCCAGCTGCATTTGCAATTCGGTGTCGTCCGGATGATCCGGAATGACGTTGGAAAGGTAATCAATCGCCCCCCGATAGTCACCCTGACCCCGAAGACACCGCCCGATCATGGCCTTTTGGTTCGTATCATCTGGCCGCTGTTCCAAAATCCAACGACGCGCAGCAATGGATCTGTTGTAGTGGCCTAAATCGCTGAGAATATTGGCGTAATTGTTCCGCAGGCCAACGTCGTTCGGCGCATAACGCTGTGCCCGTTCTTGGGCACGCAACGCCTGATGATACTGCCCTTGTTTACGGAACAACGCACCTAGATTTGACCAAAAGGGCGCATCTTCAGGCACCTGCGCGAGATAGGCCGCATAGGCCTGCACGGCATCGGGCGCGCCATCGGTATGCGCCTTGTGGGCCGCGCGACGCAATGCTGCTTGGTCTTTTGTTAGAACGCGGGACGCCATGGTCGTTTAACCGCCCGACTTACATTTGATGGGCTTCACGAGCGTTTCAGGGCGTCGCGCCTCTGCCGCTTCGAACAGCGAAAACGTCTGGTTCACGTAATTCACCGCACCCGAAATCAGTTCCATGTAGTCGGTCAGTTCGGGTGTGACTTCGACCTCGGACACGACAACGCTGCGGTCTTGCGGCATCGTTTCAAAAGTAGCGTAAAACAACGGATCACCGCGGTTAATTTTGATCGGTTTGCTGGTGTCGTGCCATTCAAAAGCCCACATCAATGGACGCGGCCAGACATTGATCGGGAACCGTCCACCGAAGATCGTGCCGGGGAGTGGTTCTTTGGCGTAATGCATGAATGGCGCAACCTGCGACATGTAGACCCCTTCATCCGCGATAAAGACGTAGGGCAATTCCAGCTGGATCGACGGCACACCGGGGTAACGCCATTCGACTTCATTCGTGATGTGCAATTTTTGGCCAAGCTTGCTGGCCCGCACGGCGCTTGCTTCGCCAGACAAGTTACGCAGTACAGGTTTGCCATCTTTATCGCGCGCAAAACCGATGTTGATGTCGAAGGGACATTTGATCGCGAAATACCGGCTTTCCAGATTGATCACAGCCGGACAACGCGACGCGGATTTCGCGTGCTTCTTGTTCACGTCAGCGGATCGGACACGGGTCGGTGGATCGTAAATGATGCCGCCCTTTTGAGTGGTCAAAAACCACCCGACCTGCACGGGTCCAGACCCCGGTTCTGTTCCGCGGGTATTTTCAAAATTCACTGACAACTGCATGTGCTGTCCCTTTTACTGCTCTTCAATGCTACTTTTTGCAGCTTAGACGGGTGAATATCACCCAATTCGGGCGTTATTTTGTTCTAAGCCGTCAATGGTAAGGAAATCGTATTTCGCGAGAAACAAAAGCGTTCCAAGCGTCGCGGGCAACGAAACACCCGCCTGTTGCGCGACCTGAGCCGCATCAGTTGCCCCCGCTTGCGCCACCAGTTCCGCGATCCGCAGCGTTTGGGCATCGGGGAGCAAACGTCGGCGATATAGATGACGCCCGTTTAGGCTATCCAGCAAATGCAATGCCTCAGCCGTCAATGGTTTACGATGGGTGACCGTGACGGTCGGCTGCGCCGATTGTGTTGGATAACTGGCATAAAGCGCGAAAGGATCAATCTCCGTCGGATTGGTAGCCCTCGTGCCTGCATCGTCAGCGCCCGCAGCCCCGCGCATTTGCGCCAGTTCGTCGGCGAGTTCTTGGTAGCGCGGCACAACATTTGTCCAATCCAGATTTGATCGCACATGCCTTACCCCTGCTTGTCCCATCCGCTGCCGTAAATCCGGGTTCAGGATCAATGCGGTCAATGCCGTCACATAGGCCCGCATATCGATAACCGTCTGTTGTTCGATCATCATCAGATATTGCAAGTATCCATCGGTGCCATTCGCGAAACGCCTTGCGATATCACGCCCAATCCCGCTGGCCGGAGCCATCATCGTCGGGATCAGAAATCCGGTTTCACCGTTCACCACCGTGTCGCGGAACCCGTCCCAATCTGGCATCACCACGGGCAGACCAGCGGCCATGGCTTCGACAGGAACGAGGCCAAAGGTTTCCTGGATATTATCAACGGGCAGCGTGAAGATGTCGGCACCAGACCAGATCGTCCGACGAATATCCGCATCGCGACCATCAATTATGTGCACCGTGACAGAAGGGCAAAAAGTGGCCGCACCATCCACGTGCAATTGATGTTCATCCGGCGTACTGGCCCAGCCGACGAGCCAGAACTGGATGTCTTTGCCAGTCGCTTTCGCGATCTCCTCCAAGGCCATGAACAACGGGATCGGGTTTGCCTTTTCCACGACCGTCAGGCGGCCCATCGACATGACGACGACTGTGTCTTCGGTCGCACCGTAAGTATCGCGAAGTGTTCCCCTTGCATCAGGTTCATGCGCAAAATCTGCCGCATGAATGCCCAACGGGATCACCGGCAACTGCGGGACTGTGACGCGCGACGCGCCAAAATGCGCTTTGATGTAATCGACCTGCTGATCCAATTGCGTTTGCACCACTGATTGCACGGCACGCGATGTGCAAATCAGCGCATCCCATGGTTTGATCGGCTGCAACATCAGGTGAAACAGGCTGTCCATCACCCGCTTGGTCGACACCGTATGCGTGATCCCCACAAGCGAACAGGCCGTCACATCCAGATGTTGCCTGCGCCACGCCGCATCAAGATAGCCCGGACCCGGAAAAAAGACGGTGCCAAAACGGGTAAAGTCATCGCGTCCGCGCAATGTCAGCCCGTCGATATCGCTTTGCGATCCTAAATTGCGCGCGACGGTCTGAAATGTTTCGATATCGCGTTTCTTTTGCGCCAAAACATGGACCGGATTGTCAGCCGCATGATCAAGGTAGCCACGAAGAAACGATTGCCCCGCAGATCGGCGACCAACAAGGTCGCGCCCATCGCCTTCGATCGCATCCGCATGGAAGAAAAACGCAGTCGGTGATGTAGAACGAGACATGACAAAACCTAAAACAGTGACGTCCCACTGTGTCCACAAATCGCTTTGCGATCAAGCAGGCTGGACCAAGGACGCGTTGCGGGCGACATGTGTAAACTTCAATTTACACTTGCATAGACTCAGTATGTCCACTTTAATTGACACATGAGCGTCACATCCACCTTACAGATCTCGCCCACACGGCGATACCCGCAGCCCCGCGCGGTGTTGCAACTGATCAAACCCGTCACGTGGTTTCCGCCGATGTGGGCTTACCTATGCGGTGTTGTGTCCGCAGGCGCGATTCCTTCGGGACGCTGGGGTCTGGTGATCTTGGGCATCGTGCTTGCTGGTCCAATCGTATGCGGCATGTCCCAAGCCGCGAATGATTGGTGCGACCGTTTCGTGGACGCGATCAACGAACCGGATCGCCCCATTCCGTCCGGACGCATCCCCGGAACGTGGGGCCTGTGGATCGCCCTTTTTATGACGGTTCTATCACTTTGGGTCGGGTCACTGCTGGGGCCTTGGGGGTTTGGCGCAACGATCCTCGCGGTTATCGCTGCATGGGCATATTCCGCAGAGCCTATTCGGGCGAAGAAGTCCGGCGTCTGGGGCCCCGGATTGTGCGGGCTTGCCTACGAAACGTTGCCTTGGGTCACGGGGGCTGCGGTTATGTCCGCCGGAGCCCCAAGCGGGCCGGTTCTGCTAATTGCGCTGCTCTACGGGATCGGCGCGCATGGGATCATGACGCTGAACGATTTCAAGGCCATTCGCGGTGATCGCCAAATGGGTCTTTCATCGCTGCCTGTGATGTTAGGCGCAGACAAAGCTGCGCGGATCGCCTGTATCGTTATGGTCGCGCCCCAAGTCGCTGTGATCGCAATGTTGGCCGTCTGGGGTAAACCGTTCCACGCGCTTGGTATCGTCGCCATGCTGGGCATTCAAATGGGTGCCATGCGGGTGCTGCTGCGCGACCCTGAAGGGCGGACTCCTTGGTATCAAGGCATGGGAATTCTCTTTTACATCAGCGGCATGATGATCGCCGCCTTTGCACTGCGGGGCATTTAAAATGACATTATCATGGCTTCAGATTGTAAGACTTGGCATCGTGCAAATGGCGCTTGGGTCGATTGTTGTGTTGACCACATCCACGCTGAACCGGTTGATGGTTGTCGAGCTATCGCTGCCTGCCGTTTTGCCCGGCTTACTGGTCGCGCTGCATTACGGCATCCAAATGACGCGACCTAAATGGGGGTTCGCATCGGACGCAGGCGGACACCGCACGCAATGGATCATTGGCGGGATGGTTGCTTTGGCCGCAGGCGCAATGCTGGCGGCGGTCGGCGTGCTGGTTTTGGCCACATCTTTTGCATTTGGGATGGCGCTTTCGATCGTTGCCTACGCATTGATCGGGCTTGGCGTTGGTGCGTCAGGTACATCGCTTTTGGCGCTATTGGCGACGACAACCGCACCGATGCGCAGGGCGGCAGCCGCGACAATTACATGGCTCATGATGATCTTTGGGATCGCTGTGACGGCGGGCGTCGTCGGAACACTGCTTGATCCATACACGCCCGCACTTTTGCTGAAAATCGTAGGCGTTGTGGTGACCGGAGCAGTCGTGATCACCGTGCTCGCCGTCTGGGGCATCGAAAGAAGGCTTGCGATTGTGCGCACGCCTGACGCAACACCGTTTTGGGACGGCATGCACGACGTTTGGTCGGAACCAAAAGCCCGAAACTTCACATTGTTCGTCTTTCTGTCGATGACCGCATATTTCATGCAAGAACTCATCCTCGAACCCTATGCTGGTTTGGTTTTTGCCTTCACGCCGGGTGAATCGACGTCCTTGTCAGGCGCGCAAAACGGCGGCGTTTTCATCGGGATGCTGACAGTTGGGATCATTGCAACGGGGTTCAAACGCGGATCATTGCGCAATTGGGTCATGGCGGGCTGTATGGGATCGGCCGCAGCATTAGCCGTGATCACTTTACTTGGCCCTATCGGGCCGGGTGCGCCATTGATGCCAGCGGTCGTAACGCTCGGGTTCTTTAACGGCATGTTCGCGGTCGCGGCCATTGGGTCGATGATGGCACTGGCAGGCGAAGGCCACACACAACGCGAAGGCACCCGCATGGGTCTTTGGGGGGCGGCACAGGCTGTCGCCGCCGGATTTGGCGGCCTGATTGGTGCGGCGATGGTCGATTTGTTGCGCCTTGCAACGACAGACGCCCAAGCGTTTGGATTCGTTTTCATATTTGAAGGCGCATTGTTCATCGCGGCCACATTGATGGCTGCAAAAATTATGGACCGCAGCCCGCCACGGGCTGCAATGGTTCCGGGGGAATAATCATGACATATGACGTTGTTGTTGTTGGCGGTGGCCCGTCTGGTGCGACCGCAGCTGAAGACCTCGCAAGGTCTGGGCACAAGGTCGCGATGATTGATCGTGATGGACGGATCAAACCATGCGGCGGGGCAATCCCACCACGCCTAATCGCTGATTTCTTTATCCCAGACGACATGATCGTCGCCAAAGTGAATACGGCTCGCATGATTTCCCCAACGCAACGCCACGTCGATATCCCAATTGAAAACGGCTTTGTAGGGATGGTGGATCGCGAAAGTTTTGACCCCTTCCTGCGCAAACGCGCGGTCGCCGCTGGCGTGCATCCTTACACGGGAACATTTACAAAAATTGAACGTGATGCGGAGGGTACGCATGTTCTGTTCCGCGACAAAATCGGCGGCAATACCACGAAACTGACAACCAAACTTGTCATTGGCGCGGATGGCGCGCGGTCCAATGTCGCCAAAGCCGAAGTCCCCGGCGGTGACAAAATCCCTTATGTCATTGCCTATCACGAGATTATTGAAGCACCGAAAAAGACAGCAACATACGATCCGGAGCGCTGCGATGTGATCTATGATGGCGCGATTTCGCCTGACTTTTACGGCTGGATATTCCCGCACGGTGGGCAGGCCAGCATCGGAATGGGGTCAATGATCAAGTCTGTTGACGTGAAAGTTGCAACCGCATCCTTGCGCGAAACCGCCGGACTGACGGACTGCAAAACCATCCGCAAAGAAGGCGCGCCGATCCCTTTGAAACCCTTGGAACGGTGGGACAATGGCAAGGATGTTGTGCTCGCTGGCGATGCCGCCGGTGTTGTCGCGCCTTCATCTGGCGAAGGCATTTATTACGCTATGGTCGGGGGACGTGTTGCGGCGACGGCTGCTGCGGCCAGCCTGGCGTCCGGACGCGTCAAAGACCTGCAACTGGCGCGGAAGCTGTTCATGCGCGAACATAAGCAAGTGTTCAGGGTTTTGGGTGCGATGCAAAATGCGTATTACCGTTCCGACGAACGCCGCGAACGTTTTGTGTCCCTGTGTCATGATGTCGACGTGCAAAAGCTGACCTTTGAGGCTTATATGAACAAGAAGCTTGTGAAGGCCCGCCCAATGGCCCATTTAAAAATCGGACTGAAAAACTTGGCACATCTCTCTGGACTGGTTTCCGTACTGCGCACATGACGATCATGATCCCGGCCTGGGTAAACGGCACGTTGACGCCTGTTGAAAAGCTGGACGCACATGTGCGCGGGCTAAAGCATAAGGCCGTGAGTGTGTTTGTCATGAACCAAGGGCGCGTTCTGATCCAGCAGCGCGCAATGCACAAATACCATACGCCGGGCCTGTGGGCGAATACGTGTTGCACCCATCCGGATTGGGACGAAAACGACGCCGATTGCGCCGTGCGCCGGCTGGACGAAGAGCTTGGTATTAAGGGTCTATTTCCGGTTTACAAAGACACCATCGAATATCGCGCGGATGTCGGTGACGGCCTCATCGAACACGAAGTCGTGGCGGTGTTCGTGGCTGAAGCACAGTCGGATTTGAACATTGCGCCAAACCCGGATGAAGTCATGGCGACGCGTTGGGTTGATATCTACGATCTAGCCGCAGAGGTTGAGCGGCATCCCGATAAATATACGCCATGGCTGCGGATCTATTTAGCAGACCATATGTCGCTTATTTTTGGCGATATGGCGCGTGTCGGTTAGGCCGTTAACGCCACCTTATGGTTTCTGGAGGATTATCACCAAAATTATCCTAATTCAGGTGATTCCCCGTGCCAAGAATATCCAACGGAATCCTTCTTTACGCGCTGCTCTTTTCCGTTCTAGCAACTGTGGTTTCGACCGCTTTGACTCAATTTGACGCACTGACCGACACTGCGACGTTGGATTGGCTTCAGATCGGTTTCGCTGCTGCGATGCCATTTCTGGTCGTTATCGCAACTGTTTTGGCGGGCCAACCCCAGCCAGATAAGATTGCACCTGATCAACCTGAAACATTGATACTCAAGCCTGAATTTGCCGTGCCTGCACCCCAAGCTGAACCCGAACCGAGTTTCGATTTCACCAATGCACAGGCGACAATTTCAGAAATTAAGAGCAACGCACTGCGCGTGAACACATCATCGACCGAACGGGTGCAATTCATCGATGATCTCATTCAGAGGTGCGAAAAAATAAATGACGATGTGAGCCATCTTAGCGCAGATGCGGACAACACTTCGTCCGCAATTCAAACCGTACAGACCAATGCACATCAGGTAACAACCAGCATCAGCGATCTGCGCCAAGACACCGCAAATGTTGTTGAAGACGTAACCAAGTTCATCGCGATTGCGCGTGATTTTTCGGCTCAGTTTGCGTCTGTAAAGGACGCAACCGCAGCACTGAACGAATTGGGTATGAAAGTGCGCCTCTTGTCGCTGAACGCATCTGTTGAAGCAGCACGCGCAGGTGACGCCGGTCGGGGTTTTAGCGTTATCGCTGAAGAAGTACGTGCGCTGGCTGAACAATCGAACATCGACACCGCAACGATTGCGAATGTCTTGGGAACATTAGAAGACACGCTTGAAAGACTAACCAGTCAAGTGAGCAGCGTGGAAACACGATTGCGGCAGGCGTATTCCCAGACTGATAGCAGCGTTCTAGTCGCGGAAGGCGCTGAACAGGAAATCAACGGGCTTGGCCAACAGTTATCCAGCTTCCGCGCCAACATTGCTGCCCAGCTTCCCAGCTTTGCGTCATTGACGCGCGATGTCAGTCAAATCAAAGCCAATACCGAAGCAGCCGTCACCGGATCTGCGCATAACATCGCACTTTGCGAAGACGCATTGCGATATTTGGCACCCACTGACTTCACTTTTCGGACAGCTAGCTAGAAACAGACGCACGACCACGATGTGCCCTCTGACCCATCGCTTGCAGCGCTGACGCGGCAATATCGACGGCAGCCAACCCTGCGTCGGCGTACATCGCATCTGGCGCAGCTTGATCAATGAAACGGTCTGGCAAAGTCATGGTCCGCACTTGGCAACGCCCATCAAGAAACCCGTCATTGGCCAGCAGATGAAGGACCATCGCGCCAAACCCGCCTTTCGCGCCCTGTTCGACAGTCACCAGCGCCCGGTGTTGCCGCACCAAGTCGGTGATCATTTTATGATCCAACGGCTTTGCAAATCTCGCATCAGCAATTGTGACTGAATACCCTTGCGCCTCAATCAATTGGGCGGCCTTTTTGCTTTCGCCGAGATGCGCCCCGAACGACAAAATCGCAAGGTCTTCGCCCTGCTGGACAATGCGCCCTTTGCCGATTTCAAGAACTTCGCCACGTGCGGGCAAAGTGACACCTTCGCCTTCGCCACGCGGATACCGGAATGCAATAGGGCCGGAATCGTGGGCGGCCGCTGTTCGCACCATAGACATCAGTTCTGCTTCATCGCCAGCAGCCATGAGCACCATGTTGGGCAAGGCAGTCAGATAGCCGATGTCAAAGGCACCCGCATGGGTCGGCCCATCCGCCCCGACCAATCCCGCCCGATCAATCGCAAAGCGTACGGGCAAATTTTGCAAAGCAACATCATGCACAACCTGATCGTATCCCCGTTGCAAAAAGGTGGAATAGATCGCGCAAAATGGTTTCAACCCGCTGGCAGCCATTCCCGCTGCAAAGGTCACCCCGTGCTGTTCGGCAATCCCGACATCGAAGACCCTTTTGGGGAATGAATTGGCCATGATATCAAGGCCGGTACCGGACGGCATTGCCGCAGTCACTGCCACAATTGTAGGATCATGCTGCGCCTCAACGGTTAATGCGCCTCCAAAAATCTTCGTATAACTTGGCGCATTAGGACGGGATTTCGCCTGCTGGCCCGTGCCAACATCAAATTTGGACACACCGTGGTATTTATCATTGCTGCTTTCTGCAGGCGCGTACCCCTTGCCTTTCACTGTACAGGCGTGAATCAAAACAGGGCCAGTTGCCCGTGTTTTGGCAGTCCGCAATACCTGCAACACTTGGTCCATATCGTGGCCATCTATTGGACCAATGTAAGAAAAACCAAGCTCTTCGAATAACGTGCTTTGCCCGCCCGTCGCACCCGTGACCAACTGCCGTGCCCGTCGCGCGTGGTCACGGATTGGACCAGGAAGAGCGGCCTCGAACCCTTCGGCCATACGATGCATATCGCCCAAAGGTGATGCGTAAAGCGAAGACATATATTTCGACATCGCACCCACGGGTGGCGCGATCGACATCTCGTTATCGTTGAGAATGACAAACATGCGCCGCCCTTCGGAACCCGCGTTGTTCATCGCTTCATAGGCCATGCCTGCGCTGATTGATCCATCGCCGATGACCGCAATTGCGTCACCCGTCGGCATTCCCATATCCCGCCCGACAGTAAAGCCAAGTGCGGCCGAAATAGAGGTCGATGAATGCGCCGCGCCAAATGGATCATAGTCGCTTTCGGCGCGTTTTGTGAAACCGGACAGTCCGCCTTCTTGGCGCAGTGTCGTCATGCGGTCACGCCTGCCCGTCAGTATCTTATGGGGGTAGCACTGATGCCCAACATCCCAGACCAATTTGTCCCGCGGCGTATCAAACACCGCGTGGATCGCGACGGCCAATTCCACCACGCCCAATGACGATCCAAGATGGCCACCAGTTTGCGATACAGCTTCGATGACTTCGTTACGCACTTCGTCGGCGAGTGATTTCAAAGCGCTATCAGGCAACCCTTTCAGGTCAGCGGGGCCTGCGATTTTATTGAGGAACGGCGTCGGAAAACGGTTCATTGGAGCCACCTTTCGCAATGAAAAAGGCGCCGCACCGATAGAAAATCTAAAGTTGCGACGCCAAGATCCTGTAGCCAACAGGAGGGAACTGAAAGGGTGTGGACCCTCTCAAGACGGACCGACCAGGGAGGGTGGCCCGACGGCGTAGGTCGCAGGCGGTGGCATCTGCGCCGCCGGCGACCAATGCTTTACGTGATCAGCAAGGGTGCCGTGGGCAGAGCAAGCGACCCTTGCAAGTTAGGATCAGGATTGAATTTGCTGTCTTCCGGCAAGACCTTGCTGATGCCGACCAAGACTGCGAACAGCAACCAAAGTGCGAGGCAAAATACCAAGGCGTACCCCCCACCCTTGAGCATCAAAAAGGTGATGTCGGCTGTCAGTCGGCTGCGCCCGTCCGTGCCAAGGATATCATTATCGTCGCTCATTGCGTTTCTCCTTAATTCACAGGGGCAAAGCCGTGGATCTGCGCCCAGACAAACCAATTTTCAACAACCGTGCCGGACAGCAGAATGCCGATCCCGCCAGTCAATGGCGTCAACACGGCGAACCACCACGCCCAACGATGGATACCTTCCATCGTGGCGTTAAAGCCCATGGTCCAGCGCCAGAACAATGCGGCCCGTTCGGACGCTGTTCCGCGATCCACGATTTGTTCGATCTCGCGTTCCCCACCAAAACGGCTGACCGCAAGGATCGTCGCGCCGTGCATCGCAAACAGCAGGGCTGATCCGTACAAGAACGCAATCGAAAGCGCGTGGAACGGATTGTAGAACAGGTTGCCGTGCGTGATGGAGAACAGGTTCGTCCAATCAAGGTGACTGAAGATGCCGTAAGGCACTGCCTCTGACCAACTGCCCATCATGATCGGCCGGATCAAGTTCAACACAAAGATCAACCACAGAAGGGCGGTAAAGGCCCAAGCGACGTGCATCCCCATGCCAAGGGCTGCGGCCCGATTGTACGTACGGATCCACCATGTGCAGCAGCCGACGAGGAAGAAGAAGCTGGCGATTAGCCACCAACCGCCTTCGGCAAGGGGCGCAAACCCGAGACCATATTCAGGACCGGGCGGTTCGAGTGAAAAGTAGAACAGGTCGCGGGCAAAGACACCGGGGTGGTAACCCGCCTGCGCCCAGAAATTCATCCCGATGATGAAGAACCACGCCGCAAAAGATACGACCGCAACAAGCCCGTATGACCCAAGATGAACGGGACCCAATTGGGCATTTCCGAACCACCCAGCTATGGTGGAAAAGCCCGCACTTTTAGTCCGTTCTCTGTCGGTGGTTGCACCGCCAGAGACGCCCATTTCAGCAGGCCCTTGAACCTGAACTTGCGTGAAGATGTTCTGATACTCAGCCATTGATGCCGCCCTCCAGATTGACCCACCACGGCAGGTCGACATACCAATACCACCAGTCAGCCCACACATCGAACCAGACGGTGCCTGAAATCACGATGCAGACCGCCGACCAGAACCCAGCGCTTAACGCGAGGAAAAGGCCAAGCCGGTGAATACCCAATGGCCCGATCGAATAGCCGATCAGATCGCGGAAATAGGTGTCTTCGTGATCAGGTGATTTAATCTCTGTGCCCTTCGGCGTGTTCACCGCAGACAAGACCAGCGATCCATGTAGCGCCAATGCCACAGCCGTGATCCAGAAGAACGAGATCGCGATCATATGGGCCGGATTATAGTGAAAGTTGCCGTAGGCGTAGCCCACGTTGTTCACCCAATCGAGGTGGCTGAAAATACCGTATGGGAACGCGTGCCCCCATGCGCCCAGCAACACCGGACGGATGACGACGAGTGTGACGTAGGCAAGGATTGCGACACTAAATGCTAAAGGAACATGTATTCCCATGCCTAATTTGCGACAAATCTCAACTTCGCGCAACGCCCAGCTGCTAAAAGCGCCAACTGCGCAAATCGTAATCAACTGCCACAAGCCGCCTTCCAATAGCGGTGCGGCGCCTAAGCCGTATTCAAGCGGTGGCGGGTTAATTGATATCAACCACGGGTTCCACGTCGGGCCTTGGCTGGCCCCGTAAAAAATCAAAATCGTCCCAAGGACTGCGAAAAAGAACGTGGTGACCCCAAAGAAGCCCACGTAAAACGGGCCAACCCAGAAGTCGAACAGGTCCCCACCCAACAGGGTGCCGCCCTTGACGCGATACTTTCTCTCAAAACTGAGTTGCGCCATGTGTCTTACTCCATCCATGACAGGCCGCGCGGCCACGCCGGGCCTGTCCTGTCGCTCTCTTCATTGGTGTTTGCTACGGGCGGGCAGATGTTGTCCGCCCGCAGCTTTTTTGAAGGATCACGAGGCGCTTATTCAGCAGCTTCAACTGCGAATGCGC
Organism: Loktanella sp. F6476L; assembly: GCF_023015725.1. Lineage (NCBI taxonomy): Bacteria > Pseudomonadati > Pseudomonadota > Alphaproteobacteria > Rhodobacterales > Roseobacteraceae > Loktanella > Loktanella sp. F6476L. The sequence goes on from NZ_JALKAR010000003.1 coordinate 106,317, forward strand.
GCTCGAACCAATTTGTCTGGGGGTTGCTGAGCAGGACGAGATGAATCATCGCAGCTAGCAAGAATAGGAATACGCCCTGTGCCACGAACACGCGGCGCGGGTCGAATACCAACCAGATCTTATAGAACTGTGCCATCGATAGGTCTCCTTAACCCCAAGCAAACCAAGGGAGCTTGATGTACGTCAGAAAATGAGCGACGACCGCGACGATCGTGAAGATCGCGAAACCGCTCATATAGACTGAGTGCAGCTCCTGGGCCTGCTCGTCAGTGAGACCTGTGAAAGACAGGTCAGATTTGTCAGCCATGTTTTGTCTCCAAATATTGGTTCTGACACCGCGCACCCCCCGCGGCTGGGTTACGACAGGGGCTCATCCCCTGCCCTAATCCGCCGTACCGAGGGGGGACGACGAAACTATGCGCAGTGATCTCAGGCCGAGAAAATATGCGGCGTAATGATGCGGGCTTGGGTCCATGCCCGTGCGACTGGGCCTTTGTCCGGAAAGGCCATTTGACGCGCAGCGGTCAGCGTCCACGTCAAAGCCGACAGCGGCAATGTCGCCAGAAAGATGATGCCGAAATAGACGTAGTATTCACGCGTCGGCGGGGCCGTCTTTTCGCGCACCAGCGGCGCATCTGTGGTGAAATCGGTCATGATCGTCCTCCCGTTGAAGTCTGCAAAGTCTCGACAGTTTCCAGAACCACGCGGTCGGCCCCTGCATCGAGAGCGGCCCGTTCAGCCGCATCACGCAGCGTTTTCGCTGCGGAAATTCGTGTGAGTATTGGATGCGATGCTACGATCTGATCCAACTTGGCCTGCGCATCTGCATCCCAAGGAAAATCGCGCCGCAAGGGCGTCAAAGTGGCATCCGTTTCGTCCATATCCGTAGCCAGCGGCAGGATATGGAACAGGCTGTCAAACAGCCCATTACAGACCTCTTGCAACAGATACGTCGCACCGCTGTAGCCCATGAAAGGCGTCCCGGTATGTCGCCGGATCGCCGCGCCGGGAAAGCTGGCAGGAATGAAATTCGGCGCAGGCCCAAAGCCCGCTTTCATTTCTGCCATATACATTTTTTCGTTGATCGACCCTAAAACAACCAAGGGCCGCGTTGTGTGGATCAGATTGCGGACTTCGTCGTTATTGGTCTTCTTACCGCGACACCGCGACACCGCAAACGCGCAGGGAAACCCAAGATCGCCTTCAAGATAATTGCGGACGCCACGCGTGTAGGTTTCGGACGCGACGATGCCGAATTCAGCAGTCGCAAAGAAATCCTGCGTAACGGACCGCCACAAATCCCACACGGGTTTGATCGTCGAATGCTTCTCACGCGCAATGAACGGTTCAGGGTCGAGGCCCGTAAGATCGCCCAAACTGCGCAGGAATTTTGTCGTTGAATCGATTCCAAACGGCGCTTGAAGATAGGGTTTCCCCAACACTTCGGCCAAGCCACGCCCGAATTCGCGGTACATGCAGATGTTGACGTCCGCGTTCACCAGATTGCGCATTTCAGCCAGATGCGCACCCAGCGGCATGACCATGTTGATCTTGGCGCCGATGCCTTCGACCAGACGCCGTATCTCTGCCAAATCGGACGGCATATTGAACGTGCCATACATCGGCCCAAGGATATTCACGCGCGGCTTTGCGTCTTCGTCGCGCTTCTTTTCCGGCGGCATCCGGCCCTTGGTCATGCCAAATTCCGCAAAGATCCACGTCATCGCACGATCCGCACATTCCCACTGATCTTCATCAATCGTGCGTGGCAAAAACCGTTGGATATTTGTGCCTTGCGGGGTGACCCCGCCACCGATCATTTCGGCAATTGACCCTGTCACAACGACGGCGGGCAAAGCGGGATCAAGCACGTCCCAAGCGCGTTTCATCGCTTCTTCGGTGCCTTCGCCCATCTCGGTTTCGCCAAGGCCAGTTACGACAATCGGCAATTCGTGCGGCGGCAGGCCGTCGGTGTAATGCAAGACGGACGTCACAGGCAGATTTTCGCAGCCGACTGGGCCGTCGATCACCACTTGCAGGCCTTTGACGGCGCAAAATGCGTAAACAGCGCCCCAATATCCGCCCGCGCGATCATGATCGGTGACAAGCATCAGATCATCTCCTGCGCTTTGGCGACGCGGGCTGCTTTGTCGATCTTCTTTTGATGTGCGGCACGGAAATCTGGACGCAAATTCGGGTTATCTGACCAAACGCCAGCTGTGTCGCCCGCGCCGACACCTTCAAAAAACGCCTTCATCTTGTTCATTTTCTCTGCGCCGTTGATGGCCGCGTTGACCACTTGCGCAAGCGACCCTGCCCCGGCAGGCCCCATCAAAGGACGCGCAGAAATCAAGTTCGTGAAGTAAAGCGATGGAATAGCGCGTTCTTTGGCGTGCTGGACGACAGGCGTCGTACCAATCGCAAGATCGGGTTTAATCGCATCAACTGCAGCCAGATCATCCTCGAGCGACGCACGGAATTTCACGGTAACACCTTTGGCTTCAAGCCATGCTGCGTCATCAGCAGACCAAGGTGTTATCGGGCAGGCCGTGCCGACATATGGCACCTGCGCGCCGCTTTCGATTAGCAGGCGGGCCACCAACAGTTCGGACCCTTCGTAACCGGACAGCGTGATTGTTCCATTGATCTGGGCACCAGCCAGTGCACCTTTGATTGCAGGCAAAAACGCGTTCTGCGCGGCTGCGATTTGATCCGGTTTGATATTAAACGCGTCACCAATCCCCGCGAGCCACGCCGCCGTCCCGTCGTGGCCAACAGGCGCGGACCCGACAACCGGACGACCTGCCGCCTGAAATGCGCGGATCGACGCGGTGTAGAACGGATGGATCGCGGCAACTGCGCCGCAATCAAGTGCCGCATATAGTTCGCGCCATTCGCGTGTCGGCACGGTTGGACCAGCGGCAAGGCCCATCGGGGCCAACATCGCACCAATCATCATTGGGTCCGCAGGGAACATTTCGCCTAACAAGGTGACGGTCGGCCGATCAGATTTTCCGCCAACGGGCGCTTGGACCGGTCCTGCGTTAATTTCTTCGCGCGCGTAGCTCAGCATGGCGCCCGCGAGGACATCTTTCGCTTCGGCGTGCGTGGGAATGCCGAAACCCGGCACATCAATCCCAACGATCCTGACGCCGTTGATTTCCTTAGGCAAAAGCCGCAATGGCACGCCAGACGCGGTTGGCACACATAGGTTCGTCACAACAATCGCGTCGTATTTGTCGGGATCGGCCATGTCGTGGACGCTGGCGCGAATGTCTTCGAACAACTTGCCCGTCACCAGTGTTTCCGAATTGAACGGCACATAACCTACGGACCGTCGCGCGCCGTAAAAATGGGACACGAACGTCAGCCCATAAACGCAACACGCCGACCCGCTCAGCACTGTCGCCACGCGTTTCATTCGCAGCCCAACGCGCAACGACCCAAAGGCAGGGCACATGGATTGCGGTTGATCGTGGGGGCCTTGCGGGTAGTCGCGAGCGAATTGGTCCAGCATTTCAGATTGACCGGCAGCGACTGCGGCAGCTTTCATCGTTGCAGCGCCAGCAGTGCATCCGCCTTGAAGGGCTGTGGTTTCATCGACGTTTGACCGCCCGCCACCAGCCGTGATCTGCACGTTTCCGGCGGCATCATAGCCCACGTCATAACCTTGGATGTCGGTATCAGCTGTCATGAGCACGCTGTGTTTCTGGCCGATTTTCGGTTTCGCGATCATCTTGTTGCAGACGCGTCGCGATTTCTGGCATGGCTCGCAGCAACAACGCGTAGATGTTTGAGATATCTACAATTTCAGACTCAGACTTCATCATAGATGACCTCCAAGCTTTCTTTGGGTTTCGCGTTTTTGCCGCGCATATCGATGTCAGTTGCAGGGATCAGTTGGTAATCCGCGCCGGTATCTTTGGCATCGAAAAGGCCCAACAAACCGTCTTGATCCAGCGGTGTTGGCCGGACGGGTGGGGCTACGCCAACGGCCTCTGCCAGTCTTTCAAACATTTCACCCCATTGGCTTTGTTTGGTGCCAACGATTTGATAATTTGCTGATTTTTTACGAAGATCGTCGTCCTGCGGGATCGCCGCAAGAACGGGAATATCTACAGCTTTGGCGAATGCTTGCGCTTCGCCTGTTCCATCGTCCTTGTTAATAACAAGACCGGCAACCCCAACGTTACCTCCAAGCTTGCGGAAGTATTCGACTGCCGAACAGACATTGTTAGCAACATATAGCGATTGTAAATCATTAGAGCCTACAAGAATAACTTTCTGCGCCATATCGCGCGCAATCGGCAGACCGAAGCCGCCGCAAACAACGTCGCCCAGGAAATCGAGCAACACATAATCAAAGTCCCAATCGTGGAATCCTAATTTTTCGAGCAATTCGAACCCGTGAATGATCCCGCGACCACCACAACCGCGCCCGACCTCGGGCCCGCCCAGTTCCATTGCAAATACGCCACCGCGCTTGAAACAGACATCACCGATCTTGACCTCTTCGCCCGCGATCTTCTTTTTCGCAGAGGTTTCGATGATCGTGGGGCAGGCTTTACCGCCGAAAAGCAGACTGGTCGTATCTGACTTGGGATCACACCCGATCAGCAGCACGCGCTTGCCCATTTCAGCCATCATGTGTGACAGGTTCGCGAGCGTGAACGATTTGCCGATCCCGCCTTTGCCGTAAATCGCGATGATCTGCGTTTTTGAGGTTGGTTCGCCCTGCGGTACTTCCAACGACGGCTCCGCCGCTTCATCACGGAGCGCTTGGTCGTAGTCCTTCAGGTTCGGGATTTCATCCTTCATGCAGCGCTCCAATTCAAAATCATCTTCAGGCATGCGGGGTCCGTGAACGCCGTCGTGTAAGCGTCCGGCGCATTGGCAGCCGTGTCGGTGTGGGTGATCAGGTCATCAAGGCGCAACGTCCCGCTTTCGACCAAAGCCTTCGTCGCGGCCATATCGTCAGCGACCCATTCTGACGCGATCCGCAAACGCGCCTCTTTCATAAAGGCAGGCGGAAACGCAAAGCTGATCGGGGCCGTATAAAAACCCGCCAGAACAATCTCACCGCCCTTCGCGATACGACCCATCAGGTCATTCAACAGGCTGGCATCACCGGAGGCATCGTAGATCGACCGGTAGTCGCGGCGCGCGTCATCTGCGGGGCGCACAACATCGTACCCCGCCGCCCCATGCATGCGAGCCGGATCAATTTCCCAAACTGTCGGGGCAGGCGCACCGGCAGCAACCGTCAAACGGGCCAATAGCCGCCCCAAGACACCGTGCCCGACGATCAGGTCAGGGACAGCCTTTCCTTCACCAGCCATGGCATGTCGCGCAGTCGCAGCAAGCGCCAGCAATGCGCCAGCGGCCCCCAGACCGCGATCAATCCGCGTCACACGATCCGCATCGGTGACAAGCGTCGCCGCGGCAGCGCCAAACAGACCAAAGGCACCTTCGTAACAACTGGCACCCGGTACAAATACATGTTCGCCGACCCGAAAACCGGAATCGCGCCCCGCCTCGACGACCTCACCAGCCGCTTCGTAACCCGGGATCAACGGGTAACCCATGCCCGGAAATGGCGGCATGTCACCTGACCAGAACAATTTTTCAGTACCGCTAGAGATGCCAGAATGGCGGACGGCGACAACAATATCAGTCGCAGTTGGCGGCGTCACACCCACGACATTAAGATCAAGCTTGCCCGATGCGTTTAAGATAACCGCCTGCGTTTCCAACTATTTCTCCCCGTCGCGGTGCGTGAATCACGATGCGACATTTTGTCTTTGTGTCAGTTTAGCCTGACACATCATTATGTCAATCATTATGGACATCGCTTGTGTCAGGCTGGCTTTACAGCGACAACCGCTGACGTGATGAAAGGACGCTTCGCACGGGGGATTTGGACATCGGTGAAACCTGCATCGGATAGTAACCCTGCGATTTCGGCAGACGACCGCGCGCGTCCTGTACGCATCGCCATGCAATACAGTGCGAAATAGGCGTCTCCGGCCTTTTCCGGCTGTGCCCCGCCCGTCATCGGTTCAGAAATCAGGACCCGTCCGGCTGCCGGCAACGCCGCAAAAACCACACGTAAGAGCCGCCGAACTGTGTCGTCGTCGTGATCGTAAAGCACCCGCACCAGACTGATCATGTCAGCATCATCGGGCAAAGGATCGTCGCGAAATGACCCCGAAACGATGCGCGTGCGACCGGTCAAACCAAGCTTTTCGAATCGATCCTGCGCAAAAGGCGCAACGGCAGGCAGGTCAAACAGCGTCAGGTTCACATCGCCATAGCGCGCGCCGACAGCAGACAAAAACGCACCCGTTCCACCGCCAACATCCATCAAACGGCGCACCCCGTGAAGCGGGACAACATCCAATGTGTCGGCGGCGACCAACGACTGGCTATCAGCCATCAATTCCGAATAGCGCGCGGTGACTGACGCATCCGTCGCGCCATCTGCGCCGAACACGTAAGGCCAAAAAGCGGCTAGTTCTGTTTCGGTTTCACCGCGAAAAAATGCAACTGGATCAGATAAATCACGGTAAAGGACATCATGATGGGCGATCATCCCTTGTAGACCAGGCACCCCAGCAAGCGCTGCCCCCCTGCTCGTCAAACCGATCAAGCCGTCGCGTCGTACCTTGACCAGCTTTAGCGCAGCAGCGCCGTTGATTAGGACAATCATCCGTTCAATCGGAACGTTGCAAGCACATGCCAGCGCATCGGCTGGCATTGGTTGTTCAAGCAGCAAATCAGGCAATTGAAATTTTACGACGGCCTGCAAAATCTGCGCATGACAAAACCCCGCGACGATATCAAACATCGCCTCGCCTTCGCGCCGCACCAACCGTCGCGTCGGCGGGAAACGCGCCGCCCATGTCTGGAATTTCGGGTTCGCCAGAAGACGCAACCAGCGGCTGGTCTTAGGTCCGCTCTGCGTGGTTAACTTATCGGCTGGAAATGCGGTGTCCGCCATTATTCGCCCGCAACACGCGGCCGTCGTGCATCTGCAGGAACCAAGCGATCCGCATAAGCGCGCACCATTTGAGCCAAGGCGGCTTCCCCCGGACAAGCGGGAATAGACGAAATTGCCCCGCCCAAAATGTTATCGAACCGTTGGATCGCACCCTGCACACCATAAACAGCAACAGCATTTGGACGCCCATGCAGATCATCCTGACCTGCGGGTTTGCCCAACGTTGCTTCGTCACACAAGGCGTCCCGCAAATCGTCGGCGACCTGAAACGCCTCGCCGATACGCGCACCCAATTCTTCCCAGGGTGCCGGTTCTTGTCCAGCGGCCACCGCCCCCATCTGCGTCGCCGCGATGAACAATGCACCTGTTTTCGCTTGGTGATAGGCGGAAAGGTCAATCGTCGCTTCGCTTTCCCATCCCTGCCCCGCACAAATCCCAAAGGGCATTCCCGTTCGGGTGCCCAAGATATCAATCAGGCCCAAGGTACGCTGTGGCATATCACCTGCAGCGCGGGCCAAAATCTGAAACCCCATGACAATCAAACTATCGCCCGCCAAAACCGCCAGCGGTTCGGAAAACGCTTTGTGCAGTGCAGGTTTACCGCGCCGCATGTCCGCATCATCGAAGCAAGGCAGATCGTCGTGCACGAGGCTGGCGCAATGAATAAGTTCAAGCGCCACGCCAGCGGCATTTGTCAACGCGGGCCTGTCGTCACCACAGGCCAATGCAACCGACGTCAAGATCGTCGGTCGAATGCGCGCACCACCCGGCGTGACCGCATAGTTCAGCGCAGCGGACAATTTGGCTGGCGCGACCCCGCCCTGCCCCGACCGAATAGCGTCTGCCATCGTCGCGTCGATCCGTTCCGCTATCTTCATGATATCCTCGTGTGTCACTTACGCATGACAGCGTATATGTAAACTAAACTGGACATATTGCCGCAACGAGTCAACACTCTGGACAGGAGCAGTCATGAAAACACCATCGGTCATCATCATAGGCGCGGGCATCGGCGGGTTAGCCGCAGCGCTGCGGTTGTCGCACGCGGGCTATGAGGTGACGGTGTTGGAAGCCCACAGCGGACCGGGCGGGAAAATGCGGACGGTGCCCTCTGCTGCGGGGCCGATTGATGCGGGTCCAACCGTGTTGACGATGAAACATGTGTTCGAAGATCTGTTCGCGGATGTGGGCGAAACACTAGGCGACCACATCACGTTACAACCACTTGATACCTTGGCGCGCCACTATTGGGACGACGGTCAAACGCTTGACCTGATGGCAGATATCGACGCGTCAGCCGAGGAGATCAAACAAGCCTTCGGCATCCGCGCCCGCGCAGAATTTCTGACCTTTTCAGACCGCGCGAAACGTCTGTTTTCGGCTTTTGACGCACCGATGATGCAGCATCCATCGCCGCAGTCGATTACTCTTGCGAAATGCGTCTTGCGACAACCGAAACTGGTGGCTGACATGGCCCCGCACCAGTCGTTGCATACATTGCTGCGCAACTCTTTCAGCGATCCGAAATTGGTGCAGCTCTTTGGCCGGTACGCCACATATGTCGGCGGATCACCGTTTCAGTCGCCAGCCATTCTTTCGCTGATCTGGCATGCGGAAGCCGCAGGGGTTTGGTCGGTCAAGGGTGGCATGCACCAGATCCCGCAGACAATCGCGGCCCTAGCAGAGACGAAAGGCGCGACGTTTCATTACGACACACCAGCATTGCGGATCAGCCAACAAGGCGGGCGGGTCGCTGGCGTCGAGACCCCTACAGGGCGCATCTGTGCTGACGCTGTCATTTTCAACGGCGACCCCCACGCTTTGCAAACGGGCCTGCTGGGCGACGCAATCACGTCAGCCGTGCCAGAAGTGTCCGTCGCACCAAGGAGCCTGTCGGCACATGTTCATACCTTTGCCGCGACCCCGAAAGGCATACCTTTAGAGCATCACACGGTGTTTTTCGCGCAGAAAGAACGCGCCGAATTTGAAGCCCTATCCGCCGGACGCACACCTGATGATGCGACCCTTTATCTGTGTTCGCAGGACCACCCCGAAACAGGTCCGGGCCGCTTTGAGATTATTCGCAACGCACCACCCGATCTGTCGCAATCGCCAAAGGAGATCGCAGAATGTCACGCGCAGACTTTCCAAAGGTTAAAGGCATTTGGCCTCACGTTCGATCACGCGCCGCCAGTGAACGCGCTGACCACGCCACAAGACTTTGCAACGCTGTTTCCCGGCAGTCTGGGGTCCCTTTACGGGCGGTCCCCACATGGGATGATGGCAGCTTTCAAACGTCCGACGGCACGCACCCGGATCAAGGGGCTGTACCTGTGCGGCGGCGGGGCACATCCGGGGGCGGGGGTGCCGATGGCGACGCTCTCAGGGCGCCACGTGGCAGACGCGATCATGACCGACCTTACTTTGACCTTGCGGTTCCGCCAGACGGCTATGCATGGTGGTATGTCGACGGCATAAGCGCGTGCGGGACAAAGGCCGTTTCCGTCATCGGCTTTATCGGGTCGGTTTTTTCGCCGTGGTACAAATGGTCAGGGCGGCGTGACCCTGCGAACCACTGCTGCATCAACGTTGCGACCTATGGCAAGGGTGGGCGTTTCACCATGACGGACAGGGGGCGCGACGCGCTGCGCACGTCCGCTGACACGCTGCAAGTTGGCCCATCAGAGATGCACTGGGATGGTGAAAAGCTGATCATTTCGATCAACGAGATCAGCAGCTTACCGCTTGTGTCACGCGTGCGAGGGACAATCACTGTGACACCCAAAGCGATCACATCTGTGGAATTGGCGCTGACCGAAGATGGCGCACATATCTGGCGGCCATTTGCGCCGGATAGCGACATATCAGTGGCGCTGGAAGCGGAGGGGTGGAAATGGGACGGGCACGGGTATTTCGATGCGAACTTCGGGATACGTGCGCTTGAAACAGACTTTTCATTTTGGACATGGGGACGGTATCCGACTGCTGTCGGTGCGACCTGTATCTATGATGCCCAACGGCGCGATGGCACTGTCATTGATACCGCAATTGCATTTGACCAAACGGGCGCTGCGCAGTTGATTGGCGCACCGCCAGCGGTGCCATTCAAACGGTCACTTTGGCAGGTCAAACGCACGACGCGGGCCGACGTCGGCGTCGTGCCTAAACAAGTGCTGCCGATGCTAGATGCGCCATTCTATTCGCGGTCTGCAGTTCAAACCCAAATCAATGGCGAAGTCGTCACCGGCGTGCATGAAGCATTGGATTTGGACCGTTTCAGATCGCCGTTCCTGAAACCGATGCTGGCCTGTCGTGTTCCGCGTCGGGCGGGTTGGGCGTGGTGAAACCTTCCCCGCGGGAAAGACGCCCGTTGCGGTTACAATGTGTTAACGCCCGAGGGACTGTATGCGGACCGAAATCTAGTTTGCTTCGAGAACGATGATGTCGCCGCCTGCCGCCTGCGCGTCTTCGGCATCATGGGTGACCATCAAGATCGGCAGCGCCCGTGCCTTGGCCCGCGCGAACACCATCTCGCGGACCTGCGCGCGCAACGCAGTATCGAGCCGAGAGAACGGTTCATCAAGCAACAGCGCACAGGGTTCGGACAGCAGCATGCGCATCAATGCCACCCGTGCTTTTTGTCCACCTGAAAGCGTCGCGGGATCGCGATCTGCGAAACCGTCTAGGCCTACTTCTTGCAGCGCTTCATCCACCTTTGCGTTGCGCGCTGATTTGCTGCCGCCGGGCGGCAATCCGAACGACAAGTTCGCCCCGACAGAAAGATGTGGGAACAGCAAATCGTCTTGGAACAAAATACCGACGCGCCGCAGATGCGGTGGCGTTGCGGTGATGTCTTTGCCGTTCAAAATGACCGCTCCGGTTGATTTGAAATCAGACGCTAACGTACCAGTCACGAAAGCAAGCAACGTCGATTTCCCGACGCCAGAAGGCCCCATGATCGTCAAAACTTCGCCTGGTGCGATGTGCCGCGACACACCGACCAAGGGTTTGTTGTCCTTGTGGATCTGCACGTCCGATAGCGTCAAACCTTTATCCATGTCGTAATCCTTTTCGGTTCCGCCAGACCAATGTCGGGATCAGAAGCGCCAGAGCAAAAGGTACCAGTGCCGCACCTGTTTGCATCAATCCGTATGCCCCGATTGCGCGCCGATCGCCGCCTGATGCAAGCGCCAGTGCTTCAGTCGTGAGTGTTGCGACACGTCCGCCGCCGATCAGCAATGTTGCCAGATATTGCCCCACAGACACCGCGATCCCGACGGCCATCGCCGTCAATATCGGACGCAAAAGCATCGGTAATCTGATCCGCCACAGAATACGGTCCGGACTGCTTCCCAATGCTGCTGCGATGGTGTCAATGCGTGGATCCCACGCGCGGAATGGATCAGCTAACGATAAGAAAACGTAGGGCAAAACAAAAATTAGGTGTGCCGCGATGACCGGCCAACGCCCGACGCTGGCCCCCACATTGAGGAACAATGTTTGTAGACCCGGCAGGAAGGCGATTTGCGGAATGAGGAGCGGTAGATACAACAGCCATGTGCCGATTTTACCGAACTTGAGATTGTAACGGCATTCGGCCTCAAGACAGCCAATGGTCAGCGTGATGGCGATAAAGGTCGTCGTGATCGCAATGATCGCCGTTTCGATCAAGGCGTCGGTTGTCCCCGGTCCATGTCGCATCCATGAACGCAACGTGAAGGAATCGGGAAGCGCGTTTGGGAAGCTCCATTGTGCGGCGAACGACCATGTTGCGAGGATCGTAATGCCGAGTAGGATCATGAGGGCGGATGTCGTGCCTAGCACCATCGCGATGCCGCTGATCACGCGGTCTGCGCGACCGCGACCGCCCGCTGCGATCCAACGCCTGCCCAGTGCCGCTACCACCTTTTCACCGCACCACCAAAAGGCGAGCACACCGATGACAATACCAAGTTGCACAAGCGCTGCCGCGGCGGCCTGTAGACGCATGGCAAGGTCGGGATCCGACATCCATTTGACGATTTGGACGGATAGCGTGGGCGGCGTATTCGGCCCCAAGATCACCGCGACATCCACGACCGACATTGCGTAGGCCAACACGACGTAGATCGGTAATTTGATTTGGGCATAGACCCTTGGAAACACCGTTTTCAGCCATCCGGTCATGCGGCTGTACCCTAAGGCTTGTGCGATGGTCACGGACCGCGCGGCGTCAGCTTGGCCCAGCGCCGCGAGGGTCATGAGCAACAGGAATGGCACCTCTTTGGTGATCATGCCGAGCGTCAGGGCCAGTCCCCATTCGTCTTGTACGATCAACAGGTCGGGTGGGCGGTCCCAGCCTGTTAGCCAAGGCGAAAACAGACGCGCGATCCATCCTGATGGCGCAATGATAAACGCGAGACCGAAGGCCGCTGCCGCATGTGGGACAGAAAGCAGCGGTGACAGCAGACGTTCGAGCGCGCGGAAGGCGGGTGTGCCGGACCAACCTGCGGTGATGAGCATGACAATCAGCAACGATATCGCGGTTGCCAGCAGACCTGTCGTCACCGATAGCCGTGCGGCGTCTGCCAAGCCCGGCCAATCGAATAACGCGCGGAACGCATTCAGGTTTGGGCCCGTTTCACCTGCCGCTGGCAAGTGTCCGAATGCCGGTAAAACAGTTCCGTACAGACCCGCCAAAACCGGCCCAAGCATCGCCAATAGCGTCAGCGCGGGCAGGATTGGTAGAAAACGGCGGGACTTCATTTATGTAGCCCCGCCAATAGCTTATTGCGCAACGCCGTAGCGGCCTGCCCAGTCGTCTGCGATGCGTGTCATCCAGCTTGGGTGTGGTTCTGCGACAGCCGTACCAAGTTCGGCAGGCGACAGTGTCGCAACGCCTAGTTCAATCGCGTCGAACAACGCACGGTCATCTGCGCCCAGCGCATCCATGTTCAGAACGGTGCCGTAGCCAAGCAGATCAGGATTTTGCGCGCGCGCCTGTGCCTCTGGTGACATGATGAAGTTAGCCACAACCATGGACGCGGCTTTAGACCCTGAATTGTAAGGGATCGCGACGAAGGATGCGTTGCCGATTGTCCCTTTTTCCAAGACGAATGTCCGCACCGTGTCGGGCAATTCGAAGTTCGCGATTGCAGCAGATGCCGCCCCCGGAGAGAACGAAATCGACAGATCAATTTCGCCATCTGCGATCATCGGGAACATCGCGGTGCCTGTTGGCGGATATGCCCGTCCTTCGCGCCACAAATTTGGCGTCAGTTCATCAAGATACGCCCAAAGCGGTGCGGTGACGTCATCGTAGGTTTCATCCGTTGCTGCGACTTGCAGGACAGACGGGTCAGGCAGGATATCAACCAGAACCTGCTTGAGGAATGTCGTGCCAAGGAAATCAGGTGGCTGTGGGTACGTGAAACGACCGGGGTTTGCTTTGGTCCATTCCAGAATGTCGTTCATGGACGCCAAAGGTGCGTCAATGTCTGCCGTGTCGTAGTCGAATACCACCTGCGCCATCGCCCACGGGCTTTCGTAACCATCTGTTGGCACTGTGAAATCTGTCTGGACAGTCTTACCGTCGACATCGACCAAAGCCCAATTCGGAAGTTGTTCTGCGTATGGGCCGAACAGCAGGTCCGCGTCTTTCATAGCCGCGAAGTTTGCGCCGTTAATCCAGATCATGTCGACCGCACCGTCGTCGTCTTCGCCCGCCTGCTTTTCAGAAAGGACGCGGGTCACGGCGTCGGCCGTATCCGTCAATTTGACATGTTCGAGCGTGACGCCGTAATCCTCGGACACGCGTTCACCGACCCATGCGATGAAATCGTTGGTGTTGGTCGATCCCCCCCACGCGTTCCAATAAACGGTTTGCCCATCAGCTTCGGCAATGACCGCATCCCAATCAGCGGGATCAACGTCAGCGTAGGCCGCGAAGGGCGTCAAAGCTGCAAGAACGGCAAGGTATTTCATAGTTTAGTCCTCATGGTGAGTGGTCGTTGTCGAAAAGGTCCGGTGGGCCCCATAGATGCGCAGGATTCCAGTTGCAAAGCAAGCTGTCCCAAAGAGGTAGGCCATTGGCACGAACCATGCAGGCAGCAGGCAAAGGAGCACGAAGAAGACAATCGTTTCCGTGCCTTCCAGAATGCCATTGGAGTAATAGAGCGATTTTTCGCCCTGCGCCCGTGTCGTCATGTCATGCTTTTCCGCGAGGATCGCGAAGCCAAGGAAGGACGTTCCGTTGAAGTAGAACGACGTCAGCAGAAACGCACCGGCCAGCCCGTTTGATTGGGGGTCCATCACGACAAATGCCAGCGGGATCATCCCGTAGAACAGAAAATCTGCAGCAATATCAAGGTATCCGCCGAAGTCCGTTTTCTGTGTCGCACGTGCGACCGCGCCGTCCAACCCGTCAGCAATCCGACTGATCAAAAGCGGCACCACCGCAAGACCCGGTAGGCCGCAGCAGATCATCAGGGCCGCAATCAGACCGATCCCGAGACCTGCAAGCGTCACACCATTTGCAGTCGCACCGCGCGCGGCAAGCGACCGCCCGAAGGCGTTCAGTGGTGGATCAATTAATGTGCGAACGCGGCCATCTATCATGCCGCTGTTCTGACCTATCCCCCCTATCCGCGCAACTGAACTGACGGAATTGTGAGACAACTGTTAGTGGCGGGTCATGCCGTATCGGCAATCCGCGGTCGCCCTTGCGCCGTAACCTTGATGGTTGCCTCAAGGAACATGGGCTGCCCTTCGATGGTGGCCTCTTTGATGTCTCGACTGATGGTGAACCTGATGTCTTCGACACCGGCGGCTTTTGCTTTGTCGGTCGCGGTCGATTTTAGCTGTGCTTCAAGTGCTGTCATCGCAGCGGTTTGGTCCGTGAAGCTTTGCCCCAGTGTCGCAAAATGTTCTGCCCCGTTGCTGGTGACCGTGCCCGTTTCATGCATCGCGACCTGCCCCACGACAGCGCCGATGGCGTTCGCCACGCCTGCGTGTTCCGGCAGGATCATGCGCGTGTTCAACCGATCGCCGACCGCCCCGTAATAGGACGACGCCGACGCACCAAGCCCGATGACGGGCACGCCTAGCTTCACGGTCGTCTCGATAACCCCGCGATGTTGATCGAGCCCAGCTTTGGTCAACGCGTGCATGCTTAGGTCAGCGGGGTCCATGTCCCAATCGCGGTGGTCCTCGGCAAAAGCCGCCTCGAGCAGGCAATCGACAGTTTGCGCTGTCAGTTGATCGACAATCATCTGCGCCAAGTGCTGCGCGTCAGGTGCGATTCGGTCACCGCTGCCGCTGCGTTTGCGCGCAAACAGGGTCAGCGCCTTTTCGGCGGCGTCTGCATCCCACGTCGCGACGCGCCCAAGGACGTGCGCCGCGTCAGACGGCGTCACCCCAGCCAGCATCACAAGACCGCGCCCCACAAGGCGCATCAACGCGGGGCTTTCCATCCGCGTCGTCACGGCCTCTCCGAAACGGACAGGTCCTTGCCGCAGCCGTTCTGCAACGATGGTTTCGCGCGGGTCTAATCCTCGCGGGAACGTCTCCCAGAGCGGGATCACAATCTGACCACCGTCGACCGCCGGACGGTCCACACTTAACGCCTGATCAAGCGCGAGGTGCGCAATGTCGGGGTAATGGGTGGCGGCAAGTGCGACAGGCATCAAACGACGCGGCCCAAGCCGTAATCCTGCTTGCAACCCTTCGACGACATGGACTTCGCTGTCGCCGCCCAAGCCGCTTGTGCGCATCGCGACCGCTTCGACCATTGTGCGAAACGGACCGACGCGCGCGCCCTGCGGGTCAATTTGCGGGCGCCCGTCGCGCAACAGGCAAACATCTGTCGTCGTCCCACCGATATCACTAACCAAAGCGTTCTGTTCGCCCGTGAGCCATGCAGCCCCCGCGATCGACGCAGCTGGTCCACTTAGGATCGTTTCAATCGGCTTTTCGCGGGCCACGTCGGCAGACACCAACGCCCCGTCGCCCCGCACAACCATCAGCCGCGCATTGATCCCGCGTCCGGCCATGTGCGTTTCGCAAGCCGTGATTAACCCATCGATCATCCCGATGAGGCGGGCGTTCAGCAAAGCGGTCAGGGCACGTTTCGGTCCACCCAGCGCTTGGGACAGTTCATGCGAACAGGTCACAGGCAGACCCGTTGCGCGGCGAAGGGTGTCACGCGCGATAATTTCATGTTCGGGATTGCGGGTGGCAAAACTGGCAGCAACAGCAAATCCGGTTAACCCATCAGGTAAATCCGCGATGGCAGCCGCGACATCATCCTCGGTCAAGTCATGCAGCGGCGCACCGGCGTGGGAATGCCCACCCGCCAAAAACACAACTGGATCACCGCGCAACGCGTCATTCAGACCAGCGCGGTTCAGTTCGGCCTCTTCAAAACCGATCAGAATCAGCGCAACCCGTCCACCTTGCCCTTCAACCAGCGCATTCGTGGCAAGTGTCGTGGACAGCGACACCATAGCGATATCCGCCGGATCAATGGTATCCAACACCGCATCCATCGCGGCCCCAACACCCAAGGACAAGTCTGGGCGCGTGGTCAGTGATTTCGCTGTGGCGACAACTGCATCTGCAGCTTCATCAAGAATGACAGCATCGGTGTAGGTGCCACCCGTATCTATGCCCAAAAGATATGCCATGTGCTCTCCTTTGCGCCAGATATGCCGCAATCGCAAAGGCTTGCCAGTCTAAATGCGACACACGTTTCTTTTGGCCCAAAATATCCCCGCCGGAGGCTCCTGCACAAACAAAAAAGCGCCCCGGTCCGAAGACCGAGGCGCATTATTTCAACGAAAACCTGCTTACTTCAGCGCTTCGTCCGTGATCGCATGTGTCCATGCGCCTTCCGGAGCCGCAGAAATCACCGGATCAGACCCGCCTGCCAGTAGCGTCGCCACTGTGCGTTCGTAGTCCGCCGGATCAAGCGTGCCGTCGGAACCCGCTGTCAGTTTCGCGATTTCGCCCATCATGCGCACCTGCGCTGCCTCAGTTTGCGCACCGGTTTCGTCGTTATCCAAAACGATGCCAGCTGCTTCCTCAGGGTTGGCTTCCGCGTATTTCCAGCCTTCCATAGACGCACGTACAAAGCGGACCATTTTGTCGACGAACACTGGATCTTCAAGGTTCTCTTCCAGCACGTAAATACCGTCTTCCAACGTCGCCACGCCTTGTTCTTCGTACTTGAAGGTCACCAGTTCATCAGGGTTCACGCCTGCGTCGAGCACCTGACCATATTCGTTGTAGGTCATAGTCGAGATACAATCAGCTTCGCGGTTCAACAGCGGATCAACGTTGAAACCTTGCTTCAGAACCGTCACGCCGTCTTCGCCGCCATCAGTTGAAATGCCTTCTTGGGACATCCATGACAGGAACGGATATTCGTTGCCGAAGAACCAAACGCCGATTGTTTTGCCTTTGAAATCCGCGACGGTTTCGATGCCGGTGTCTTTCCAGCAGGTCAGCATCAGGCCGGATGTTTTGAACGGCTGCGCGATGTTCACAACGGGCAGACCCTTTTCACGTGCCGCCAGCGCAGACGGCATCCAGTTCAGCATCGCGTCAGCGCCGCCACCTGCCAGAACCTGTGGCGGTGCGATGTCTGGGCCACCGGCCAGAACAGTCACATCAAGGCCTTCTTCTTCGTAGAAACCCTTGTCCAAAGCGACATAGTAGCCCGCGAACTGCGCTTGCGTGACCCACTGCAATTGCAACGTGACTTCGTTTGCCTCGTCAGCGATTGCAGTCGTACCCATGCCAGCTGCCAATGCAGCCGCGATCATAATCTTGTTCATGTTTCTCTCCTTGTTCAAAAATGCGCGCCATTTTGGCGTCGTTTTTATCGTCGTCTTATCGTTGAGACGGGTGCCAAAACGTCACCCGCTTTTCGATCAAAGTCATCGCGCCATAAAACGCACTACCCGCAAGGGCTGCGATGACAATCTCTGCCCAGACCATGTCCAGCGCAAGCTGACCAAAGCTGGTTGATATCCGGAAACCCATGCCCACCGTGGGAGAGCCAAAAAATTCAGCAACAATGGCCCCGATCAGCGCCAAAGTGGTCGCAATCTTAAGCCCGTTAAAGATAAACGGCATCGCCGCAGGCAGGCGCAGTTTGAACAGCGTCGGCCAATAGCCTGCCCCATATGTTCGCATCAGGTCGCGTTGCATCGCGCTTGTGTCTTTCAGCCCCGCGACGGTGTTCACGAGGATCGGGAAAAAGACCATCACGGCCACAACTGCGGCTTTGGATTCCCAATCGCTGCCCAACCATTTCACGAAAATCGGCGCGGTGCCGACGATCGGTAAAGCGGCCATAAAGCCACCGACAGGCAGAATGCCGCGCGTTAGGAAATCGGACCTGTCGGCCAAGATGGCCACACCAAACGCCGCGAGCCCCCCGAAGATATATCCGGTCATCGCCCCTTTGATGATCGTCTGTTGGAAATCTGCCCAAAGCCGCGGTCCTTCGACCATCAACCGCGCACCAATGGATGATGGTGCAGGCAGAATCACAGGGTTCACGTCGAACCCGCGCACCAGCAGTTCCCAGACGATCACAACAGTGATCCCGAAAATCGCGGGGATCAGTACCTTCACAATCGGGTTTTCGGATTGCGGCCCATTGGCCAATTTCACATTCAACCACCATCCGGCGGCCCAAATCAGGATTGCATAAAGAACGATCATGTCGCGGCCATCCCCATCCGTTTCAGCGTGATCCGTTCGATGAGGCTGAATAGTCCGACGAGCGCCGCTGCCGTCAATGCAGCCGCAAATAGCGCGGCCCAAGACACCAACGGTTGCCCGTATTGATCGCCTACCAACATGCGCGCGCCGAAACCTGCTTTGGCGCCTGTCGGCAATTCCGCCACGATGGTCCCGACAAGAGATGCCGAAATGCCGATCTTGAGCGATGCGAACAGATAGGGCGCAGAGGCTGGCAAACGCAGTGCCCAGAACCCTTGTGATTTCGAAGCGTTATATGTGCGCAGCAGATCGAGCTGCATCCCGTCAGGGCTACGTAATCCTTTGACCATGCCGACCACGACCGGAAAGAACGACAGGTAGGCCGCGATGATCGATTTCGGGAAAAGCCCCTGAATGCCCATTGATCCAAGGACGACAATAATCATTGGGGCAAGCGCCAAAATCGGGATGGTCTGACTGACAATCGCCCACGGCATCACCGATTTATCCATCACCCGGCTGTAAACGATCCCCACGGCCAGCAGAATACCCAGCCCCGTTCCGATCAAAAACCCGAGCAGAGTAGGCGCGAGCGTCACCCAGCCGTGGTAGACCAGACTGCGTTTCGACGTGATTTTCTTGTCGATGATCGTGTCGTACATCTCGCCCGCCACCTGATGCGGTGACGGCAGACGGGGGCGCACGAAGGTGTAGGTCAGCGGGATCAGATGCGTGTTGCGCAGTGCCAGCCCCGCACCCGAATAATCCTGCCGCGCAGCAGGTGTGTCAGGCGTGACGACCAGTTCGTCGCGTTGCGCCTGATCTGCCACCAGATGCATATTCATCGGCGGCACACAGACGACCCAGAACAACAGGATCGCGCCGACAACAGTCACAATTGGGAGGATTGATTTCATATCATGTACCACCGTCGCCAAAGAACGATGGCGCTTGCAACGCAGAACAACCCAACGCACGCAAACAGAATCTGGGCGAACCATCCATCGGCGCAATTTGCGGTAGAGGCCCATTCTGATCTTGGGATTTCATCGCACCCTCGAAAGACAAAGTCTGACCGGGCCGCAGATGCAACAAGCATAGCCCCACCTCCGATAAGCATTAGAACGACGAGAGAGATTATTTGAGAAACCCTAGACGTCATCTTGATGCCCCGCCCGCAATCCATCGCGCACGCGGTGGGCAATTTCGATGAACTCGGGACTATCGCGGATATCCAAGGGGCGTTCGCGGGGCAGCGTGCTTTCGATGACGTCAGAAATACGCCCCGGACGTGGGGACATGACGACGATCTTGGTGGATAGATACACCGCCTCTGGGATCGAATGGGTTACAAAGCCAATGGTTTTTTCGGTCCGCGCCCAAAGCTGCAACAATTGTTCATTGAGGTGATCACGCACGATTTCATCAAGCGCACCAAAGGGTTCATCCATCAGCAGGATGTCCGCATCAAACGCGAGCGCGCGCGCGATCGACGCCCGCTGCTGCATGCCACCTGACAACTGCCATGGAAATTTGCGGTCAAATCCACTGAGGTCCACAAGATCAAGCACACGTTCAACGCGCTTGGCCTGTTCGGCCTTGTCGAAGCCCATGATTTCAAGCGGTAGCCGAATATTGCCCCCGATTGTGCGCCATGGGTATAGGCCCGCTGCTTGGAAAACATAGCCATAGGCGCGCGCGCGTCGCGCTTCATCTGGCGTCATACCGTTTACCGAAATGTCGCCTGCCGTTGGCGTTTCCAAACCCGCGATGCAGCGCAAGAATGTGGTCTTTCCGCAGCCCGATGGCCCGATAAAACTGACGAAATCACCCTTGTTGATATCAAGGTTCACGTCTTTCAACGCATGCACCGGACCGTCGTTTGTCTGAAACGTCAGATCCAGATTACGGGCCGTGATCACAGCGCTTGCCGCAGGGTTTGTTCCTGTCGGGCCAGAGCCTAGTTGTTTCGCGGCCAATTCGGCGACTGTGGGCATGCGCGTTCTTTCTATTTCAGATCGTATAGGTGTCTTTGGGTCCAACAAAAGCGGCGACCGTCATCGCGAGCGGGTGATGCAATATCCATTGCGGCGCACCAGCGGATTCGGGGTATTGCGGCCATGCGGTGGGGTTCACAGCCGGGATAATCTTGATCAAGCGTTTCGGGCCGGATGTGTGAAATTCCATCATCATGACTTCGTTTTTCATGGTGTCGACTGTGTAGCCATTCGCGATCAGCGCCTCTTCGGCTGTGCGTGTATCTTCGCCCATTTCTTCGGGGTCCCAGTCGGCGGCGTGTCCGTGCATCTGGGTGTACCGCCGGAAGGTCCAATCGTTGTATTTCGGCGCTATTTGCAGGTGCGCCACGGTGTAACCCTGCGCCAGATGGCCTGCGTTGAAACCCATGCACCGTTCGACATCAAAGCGGTTTTTACCAACGATCTGGTTTTCTTGCGTGAAAATACCAGCTTCAAAGATTGTCCGGCCTAATGGGATGGGTGGATTGGTCATTGGGGTACACAGACCTTCATTTCAGTCACAAATTCGGGGTAGGCTTCGGGGTGGATCAGCAGCGTGTTTTCGTCCGCAGAGGTCATGATCATGTAATAATCTTCCCACGTGTCGCCTTCGCCCGAACATTCGACAGTCACAACCGTGGCCCCTGATCCGACTTGCAGGGCACCTGTCACTGGGCATGTGCTTTCGGCCCGTTGGATCGTGTTTTGGTCGTAGAGGTACAGGCTATCCGTCGCGACAGGTTCCCCCGCAAGCCACGCGCAACCGGCGGCGTCGCCGAACACTTGGGCTTGTAGAATCCCAGGCACAACACACAAACAGACAATTAAGGGCTTCAAATCATGCACTCCGCATCAAACTTTCTTGAACTCCGCACAAGGTGCTTCAGGTGCAACTTTTTCCATGCGCCCCCAAACATAACCTCCTGCTGCACCCGCAATTGTAGCAACAACCCAATCTGCTGGATTATGACGATCCATTAGGCTCATATCCGGAATTGCCATAAGGGCGATTGCATATCCGGCGCCCGCAATTGCAAACAATAATGGCCGAGCATTGTTTAAGAAAATAAGCCTTATAGCCAGCGCGGGGACCGTGAAAATCAGTGCAAACGGCAACAACACAATTGGCATAAGAATTAGAGAAGCTTCGATAGGTTCGACTAGGAACGTCCTCGCGGTTAGCACAACGAGAACGACAAACGTCGCGGAAATCCAACTGAAAACAACGCCATAACGTCTGCTAACCTGCGGCACTATTAAACCCCCGTCGCCGGAATGCCGGACCGCTGGACGGGTCGTGGTGCTGTCAGGTCTTTCCAGGATGACAGCGCCCGATTGACTGGCGTGTTGGCTTCGCGTTGCACGAATTTGCCGTGGCCTTCTTGGGTGCGGACTTCGCCGTCGTGGATCGCGACGTGGCCGCGTGTGAGGGTGAAGCGTGGTAGGCCTTTCACCTCTTTCCCTTCGAAGACGTTGTAGTCAATTGCAGATTGCTGGCTGTCTGCCGTGATGGTCTTGGATTTCTCTGGGTCCCAAACGACGATGTCCGCATCTGCCCCGACCAGAATAGCGCCCTTTTTCGGGTAGCAGTTCAGGATTTTCGCGATGTTTGTGGATGTCACTGCCACGAATTCGTTCATCGTCAGGCGGCCCGTTGCAACCCCGTGGGTCCAGAGCATCGGCAAACGGTCCTCAAGACCACCTGTGCCGTTCGGGATCTTTGTAAAGTCGCCCACGCCGAAGCGTTTTTGTTCGGTTGAGAACGCACAGTGGTCTGTCGCCACGACGGACAGCGTGCCGGACTGAAGACCGGCCCACAGGCTGTCTTGGTGCATCTTATTGCGAAAAGGTGGGGACATGACGCGGCGGGCGGCGTGATCCCAGTCTTCGTTGAAATACTCAGATTCGTCCAGCGTCAGGTGCTGGATCAGCGGTTCGCCCCAGACGCGTTTGCCTTGCATTTTCGCACGGCGGATCGCCTCGTGGGCTTCTTCGCAGGATGTGTGCACGACGTACAAAGGCACGCCCGCCATGTCGGCGATCATGATCGCGCGGTTCGTCGCTTCGCCTTCGACTTGGGTCGGGCGGGAATAGGCGTGCGCCTCTGGCCCTGTGTTGCCTTCGGCGAGCAGTTTCGCGGACAGTTCCGCCACCACATCCCCGTTTTCGGCGTGGACCATAGCGATGCCGCCAAGGTCAGCGAGGCGGTTGAAGGATGAGAAGAGTTCATCATCATTCACCATCAACGCGCCTTTATAGGCGAGGAAGTGTTTGAACGTGTTGATCCCGCGATCCTTGATCACGGTTTCCATGTCGTTGAAGACCTGTTCGCCCCACCATGTCACGGCCATGTGGAAGGAATAATCGCAGTTCGCACGGGTTGATTTGTTGTCCCACCGCTTGATTGCGTCCATCAACCCTTCGCCTTGGTTCGGCAGGCAGAAATCGACGACCATCGTGGTGCCGCCAGCAAGGCCCGCGCGCGTACCGCTTTCGAAATCGTCGGTCGAATAGGTGCCCATGAACGGCATCTCAAGATGCACATGGGGATCGATGCCACCGGGCATGACGTAGCAGCCGGTGGCATCTAGTTGTTCGTCGCCTGACAGGTTCGGCCCAATTTCAATAATCGTTCCATTTTCGATCAGCACGTCTGCCTTGTAGGTCAGATCAGCTGTGACAACGGTGCCGTTTTTTATCACTTTGGTGGTCATTGGGGGTCTCCTGCAGTCAGAATGCGTTAAGCGGGTGGCGCAGCAGCAGCAGCGGCTGCGGTTGCTGTCGGACAAACCGGGTTCACGCCGTCAAAGGACACAGGCCGGATGTCGTCGCCGAAGCGGTAGAAATAGCAGCCGTCTTGGACTTTCACGGCAGAGGCGGGGATTTCAGGTGGCAGCGCTGCGGTTACTTCGGCCGGGAATGGTTGGGTTGCTGCAACAATCGGGCCCGGTTCAACTGGTTCTGGTTGACCTACCGGGATTACGACAGGGCCGGAACAAGCGGACGCAAAGGTGGCAAGTGTCAGGGCGGCAAGTGTTTTGTGTGTGATGGAAAACATGGAAGTCACTTTCTGAAATTATGCGTTGCATTGAACAGCGGCGTCGGGCGCCGCTGTTGTTTCGATCAGGATTAGCCTGTCGAACGATGGGTAATAATAGCAGCCGTTGCGTTGCAGGACGCTGAAGGCAGAAACGTCGTCCGGCAGGGATTGTTCGACCGTCAGCGGTACAATCCCGTCCGTTTGAACAAACCCCTGTGGGGGCAATGGACGCTGGCACGCAGCCAACGTCCCGAGGGCGGTTATGATCACCCCCGCGTGCATCAGGTCGCAGCAGGCAGCGTCGCGGCTGTCGTTTCGATCTGATCTGGCGCGATCACGCCTTCGTTGCAGACCCAGTTGCCAGCGGCATCACGCAAAGGCCTGCCAGTGCGCGGTTCACCCGCTTCGATCCCAACAGCCCAACATCCGTTCGCAGCTTCGAACACAAAATCACGCGGCATGCCGTCAGGCATTGCGGCCTGCACTTGTGGCGGCAAAGGCGGCGGTGGCGGCGGAATTGGCACACCATTTTCGTCAACAGGACCGGGGGTCAGATCTGCACAGGCCGCAACCAGCGGCAGTACAAGGAGTGGGATCAGACGTTTCATTAACTTCTCACTTATTCTTGGTCATCATCTTATAAGACTGGGTCTTGGGTTACTGGGCGTAGTGGTGCCACACATTAACCATCAGTGACCAGCCCTTCGACATGACCACGCCCCATTCAACCGACGATCACTGCCGTTTCGACAACTGCGTGGAACAAAACATCCGTGCCAGCGGTGGCCCATTCTTGGCTGATTTCTTCCGCTTCGTTATGCGATAGGCCGTCCACGCAGGGGCACATCACCATCGCCGTCGGGAACATCCGGTTGATCCAACATGCGTCGTGCCCAGCGCCCGAGATCAAGTTCATATGGGAATACCCCAACCGTTCAGCCGCGTTGCGCACCGCTGTCACGCAGGTTTCGTCAAAGGTGACCGGATCAAAGCCGCCAACCTTTTCGAATTCAATCGACATGCCCATCGCATCGACGATGGCCTGCGCTTCGGTCTTTAGCCGTGCTTCCATATCTTGGATCACGGCAAGTTCTGGCGACCGGAAATCAATCGTAAAGACTGCCTTACCCGGAATCACGTTGCGCGAATTGGGGTACACGTCGATGTGGCCAGCAGCACCCACAGCATGAGGCGCATGAGACAGCGCGATTTCTTCAACCCTTTCAAGTACACGCGCCATCGCCAGACCCGCGTTTTTGCGCATCGGCATGGGGGTTGAACCCGTGTGGCTTTCTTTGCCGGTGATCGTGACTTGGGTCCAAGACAGACCTTGGCCGTGCGTAACGACGCCAATTTGTTTGCCTTCGGCCTCTAGGATCGGTCCTTGTTCGATGTGCAATTCGAAGAACGCATGCATCTTCCGTTCGCCAACGGGTTCGTCACCTTTCCAGCCAATCCGCGCGAGTTCCTCGCCGAATTTCTTACCTTCCGCATCTTCGCGGTCGTACGCCCATTCCTGGGTATGCATGCCAGCAAAAACACCGGACGCGAGCATGGCGGGCGCAAAACGTGTACCTTCTTCATTCGTCCAGTTGGTCACAACGATCGGGTGTTTCGTCTTGATATCCAGATCATTCATCGTGCGGATCACTTCGAGACCGCTGAGCACGCCAAGCACACCGTCGTATTTGCCGCCTGTCGGCTGCGTATCAAGGTGGCTGCCAACATAGACTGGCAGCGCATCGGGATCCGTGCCTTCGCGACGGGCGAACATGTTGCCCATTGTGTCGACGCCCATAGTGCAACCCGCGGCAGTGCACCAATCCTGGAAAAGATGCCGACCTTCGCTGTCTTCGTCCGTGACAGTCTGGCGGTTATTCCCGCCTGCAATGCCGGGCCCGATTTTTGCCATCTCCATCAGCGTGTCCCACAAACGAGATCCGTTCACTTTGAGATTTTCACCTGGTGCTGGCATGGCGACCCCCGTCTACTGCTTGCTTATTTGACCATCTGGTCAAAGACACGCTAACAGAGGGCAAGACTCAGTCAAGCTTTCTGCCGCCTACCTTCGTTATTCCTAAAAAAAGTGCGCCCCCGGCGTAGAAATTGCTTCCCTCGCTTCCTTTTTGTGCAAAGTGTAACTCATGCCTAAGTCAGCCACCCGTATTCAGCAAAAAAACCAAGCCGCTATCATGGCCGCAGGGTTGGAGGTTTTTTCCCAGTTTGGCTTTCGTGGATCGACGTTAGATCAGGTCGCGGACGCTGCCGGACTGTCGAAACCGAACCTGCTGTATTATTTCCCTTCAAAAGATGCGATCTACAGTGCGCTGCTGTCGCGACTGCTGGAAAACTGGCTAGAACCCCTGCACCAGATGGATGATAACGGCGATCCCGTTGAAGAAATTCTGGCTTACGCGAACCGCAAACTGGCCATGAGTCGCGATTTCCCTCGTGAAAGCCGCCTGTTCGCTAATGAAATTTTGCAAGGTGCGCCACGGATCAAAGATGTTTTGGCTGGTGAGCTGCGTGAACTTGTCGAAGCCAAAGCAACAGTCATTGAAGGCTGGATCGCGGATGGCAAAATCAGACCTGTCGATCCCGTTCATCTGATCTTTTCGATCTGGTCACTAACCCAGCATTACGCGGATTTTGATGTGCAGGTCCGGTCTATTTTGGGCGACACGGATCCGTTTGTATCTGCAGAATCCCACTTGGATGATGTTTTCCGCCGTCTTTTGGCCGTCTAACTGCACACCGGAACATTTCAAAACCTAACCGGTTATGCCGCCAAAGGAGATTGAAATGACCCATAAATTAGTCTTGCAAGAGATCACTCCGGTGACGCACGATACATACCAGTTGATGTTTGGACGACCGAAGGATTTCACATTCGCGCCTGGACAGGCCGCTGAGCTGGCGTTTCAGAAAGACGGGATCAAGGATGAAGGACGCCCGTTCACGATGGTGTCGCAACCCGACGAATCCAGCCTGAGCTTTGTGATCAAATCCTACCCAGATCATGACGGTGTGACCGAACATGTGCCTGATCTTGGGATCGGCGATATCGCGCAGGCCGATGGTCCGTTTGGCGCGATCCAAGACCATGGCGCCGGCGTTTTTCTGGCCGCAGGTGCCGGTGTGACGCCGTTTATTGCTATCCTGAAAAAGCACGAACGCGAAGGGATTATAGGCGACACGCTGATCTTTGCGAACAAGACCGATGATGACATTATTCTGAAAGAAACGTGGGAATCGTTGGCCGGTGTTGATCCAATTTTCTACGTCTCGGATCAGGATGATACGGCCTACACCAAAGGCAAAGTCGACCAAGCTGAGTTGGAAAAGCTGATTACTGACAAGGCCCAACCATTCTACATCTGTGGTCCGGGTGGTTTTGTAGATGCGATGCGCGATGCCTTGAAAGATATGGGCGTGGCTGACGACAAAATTATCACCGAAGACGGCTGGTAAACCCCAGCACAAAGCCCGCCAAGATCGCTTGGCGGGCTTTCTAATTTATGAATTTCGCAGCGCGTCGATCAATTCGTCTTTGGTCATATCTGACCGCCCGTCGATTTCTAACTCTTGCGCCCGTTCGTACAGATCATCTTTGGTCCAATCTTCGTAAGGCGGGGCTTTGCCACCCTTTTCCGACGGGTTCTGGTCGTCGCTGGCCTGTGCATTCGCGATCCGAGCCGCTTTTTGTTTAGAGGCCCCGTCTTCGCGCAAGGCCTCGTATGTTTCGTCATCCTTAATGGTTGGTCCGTGGTCTTTGGTCATCGTGGTCTCCTTTCGACAGAGCAACGACCAAAGCCATGATTGGTTCCGCTATTCAGCGGCGACGGCACTCGGGTTATTCGGGTGCGTCGTCCAGTTGGCGTATTCTTTTTCGACAACTTTGCCCGTGCGCGGATCAACCTCGCCCGGTGTCATCGCGACCATTGTGATGCAGTTTTCAACCGGACAAACATCAACGCAAAGGTTACAGGCGACGCATTCTTCGTCAATGACGCTGAATGTCCGGTCTTCGGTCATTGCAATCGCTTGGTGTGATGTGTCTTCGCAGGCTGCGTAGCACCGACCACACTTGATGCAGTCGTCTTGGCTGATTTGGGCTTTGGCGACGTAGTTCAGGTTCAGGTACTGCCAATCGGTGACGTTTGGCACAGCCATGCCGACGAAATCGGACGTGTTGGTGTAACCCTTTTCATCCATCCACTGGGACAGACCGCTGATCATTTCCTCAACGATTTTAAAGCCGTAAGTCATGACAGCCGTACAAACCTGTACGTTGCCACAGCCCAGCGCCATATATTCCGCCGCATCACGCCATGTGGTGATACCACCGATACCGGACATCGGCAGACCGTGCGTTTCAGGGTCGCGCGCGATCTCGGACACCATGGACATGGCGATTGGTTTCACCGCTGGACCACAATAGCCGCCGTGCGTGCCTTTGCCATCGATTGTCGGTTCTGGGGCCATCGCATCAAGATCGACAGAGGTGATCGAGTTGATCGTGTTGATCAAGCTGACCGCATCCGCGCCACCACGTTTCGCCGCAGCCGCTGGTTTGCGGATGTCGGTGATGTTCGGCGTCAGTTTCACGATGACTGGCTTGCTGTAGTACTGCTTGCACCAGCGCGTCACCATTTCGATGTATTCAGGCACCTGACCCACAGCACTGCCCATGCCGCGTTCGGCCATGCCGTGCGGGCACCCGAAGTTCAGTTCGATCCCGTCAGCGCCGCAGTCTTCGACCAACGGCAAAATGGCTTTCCATGCTTCTTCTTCGCAAGGCACCATGATGGACGCGATGATCACGCGGTCCGGATAGTCGGCTTTGACGCGCTTGATCTCTTCAAGGTTGGTGTACAGATCGCGGTCGGTGATCAATTCGATATTGTTGATCCCCAAAACGGTCCGGTCTTTGCCGTAGATCACGCCATAACGCGGGCCGTTGACGTTGACGACTGGCGGGCCTTCGGACCCGAGTGTTTTCCACACGACGCCGCCCCAGCCTGCTTCAAAAGCGCGGCGCACGTTGTATTCTTTGTCCGTTGGCGGCGCGGAGGCCAGCCAGAATGGGTTCGGGCTTTTGATACCCAGAAATTCAGTTGTGAGATCAGCCATTGTGTAGCCTCCTTAACCGCAAGCGCCGTAACGCCCGATGGGCGCGCCGTCGATAAACGCATCATAATTTTCGTTGTCCGCGGTGCGATGCATCCGCAGGACGATGTTTTGGTGGTCGGTTTCTTCCACCGTAATGGGATCGGTCGAGGCATCCAGCACGTAGACATTGCGACATGCCAATGACGCCTCGATGGAACGGGATTTGATCACCGGATCGGACAAGTAATCACACACCGTATGTTCGTTGAAACCGGCACCGGTTTCTTCGATGTAGATCACTTCGCTCGTGCCACAGTGCGCGCCCAAGAACGGTGCAATGTCTGCCCACGCGGGAGAACAAACAGACATTGCGCCGATCAAGGTTGGCACCATCCGCATTAGGCGGCACCCATCAGTGTGGCGTGGATATCCATCGCAGCATCACGCCCTTCGGCAACGGCAGTCACGGTCAAATCGTCACCACCCGCGGCACAATCGCCACCGGCCCAGATTTTGTCGTTGCTGGTCTTGCCCGTTTCAGAGACGGCGATTTTGCGACCGTCCAGCGCAAGCCCGCCGTCTGTGGTCAGGGTTTGACCAATGGCGCGGAACACTTGGTCAACCTCAAGCTTCACGGTTTCGCCTGTGCCTTTCAGGCCAGACCCGTCGTCTTGCGTGTATTCCAGTTCGATGAATTCAACGTAGTTTTCATCATCCGCATGCAAGGCTTTGGGCTGCACGTTGAACATCAGGTTGACGCCCTTTGATGCAGCGAGGTCTTGTTCATAGGTGCTGGCCCCCATGGCATCACGCCCACGACGATAGGCAACTGTCACGTTCATCGCGCCCAGCAGTTTGGATTGCACAGCCGCATCAATCGCGGTCATCCCGCCGCCGATCACCACAACGTTGCGCCCGACAGGCAGTTGGGACAGATCATCGGACTGCCGCAGATGGGCGATGAAGCGCACCGCGTCGAACACCTGATCCTGATCGTCACCCGGCACGCCAAGCGCATTCACACCGCCAAGACCTACCCCAATGAAAACCGCGTCATGGTTAGCGACGAGTTCGTCCAGCTGGAAGCTTTCCCCCAAAATCTGGCCTTTGTGGAAGGTGATCCCACCGATGCCCATCAGCCATTCAACTTCTTTCGCGGCGAAGTTGTCTGTGGATTTGTAGGCCGCGATCCCGAATTCGTTCAGACCGCCTGCTTTGCCTTTGGAATCGAGCAGGTTTACCTCGTGACCCAGCATCGCAAGACGGTGTGCGCAGGCCAGGCCCGCAGGACCCGCGCCAAGCACGGCGACGCGTTTGCCAGTTGGTGCTGCGCGTTCAAACGGATGGCTGTTTTTGTCCATAAGCGTGTCAGTGGCGTAACGTTGCAAGCGACCGATTTCGACGGGCTTACCTTCGGCGGCTTCGCGTACACAGGCCTGTTCGCACAGGTCTTCGGTCGGACAAACACGGGCGCACATGCCGCCCAGAATGTTCTGGTCAAAGATGGTTTGCGCTGATGCCTCTGGCGTGCCAGTTGCGATCTGGCGAATGAACAGCGGAATATCAATCGACGTAGGGCAGGCTGTCACGCATGGCGCGTCGTAGCAAAAATAACACCGATCAGCCGCAACCGACGCTTCGTGCGGCGCGTATGGCGCGTGGAGGTCTTTGAAGTTCTCGGCGATTTCGTCGGCGGGCAAGCGGCCGACAGCAATACCGGGAGTCAATGGGGTGGCCATGGGCAACTCTCTGTCTATCCTGAATTGCGTTCAGCTTGGCACAGAAAATTTTTTTATCAAATGGTAAATTTTAGGCGAAATGAAAACAGAGCCCATGGCCGGGGGCACATTCGGGTGCCTCCGGCGGGAGTTGTTTCAGCGAAATAAAGGGGCGGTTGCGCCTAGAATTCGAAGGCGTCAGTCACGGTGCGTTTGCCCAAAGTGAAGGCATCCGCCACATGCACCATCGGACGCAAATCGACATCCGAAGCGTTTGATTTCACGAGATTATTCATCTGAGCGTACAGCGCTGGATATTCACCGATTTCGCCAGTGTCTTGTTCGGCTCCGTCGATCAAGAACCGCGTTCCACCGTCTTTGATTTCCGCCGTACCAGCAGTCGTTTCAACCGTGATATCCCAGCTTTGTGGACCTGTTTGACGCCAGTCAAATTCACCGCTGACGTTGTCTGCCCATTGCATTTTTGCCGCAATAGGTGTGTCGCGATTGGACGGAAATTCCAAAGTTGCGTGTTTGAGGCGCATCTCGAAGGGTAGAATTTCGGTGATAATGGACAGCGCATTGATGCCCGGATCGAAGACACCCATGCCCCCTGCTTCGAACACCCAGTCTTGGTTTGGATGCCATTTGCGCACGTCTTCTTTCCAGTTGATATGGGCCGATGTGATGGTTTTGTCCGCCAACCACGCCTTCGCAGGCTGCACCGCTTTTGCCGCGCGGCTGTGCCAAGTCGCGAACAGGCTGACGCCCTTGTCGGCGGCCATTTGTTGCAGCGCATGCACCTCTGCCAAAGTCGCGCCGGGGGGCTTTTCAAGCATCACGTGGCGCCCCGCAGCGATGGCTTTTGCCGCGTAATCAAAGCGCGGGACAGGCGGCAGGCAAAGCGAGATGACGGGGATGTCGGGCCGATCCGCCAGCATTTGATCGAAGTCGGTGAAGGACGGCACGCCGTCCACGATCCCTGCCCGACTGACTGTCGCAGCGAGGGTCCAGTCATCCGATGCGGTGATCGCGGGCACATGTTGGTCGACCGCGATTTTGCCGATGCCGACGAGGCAGATATTGGTTCCCATCAGTGGCTCTCCCTTGCGACTTCATTTCCGCGACATCCGACGAGGAAGTCAAAATCCGCGCCTGTGTCCGCTCCCATCGTTCTCTCATGATAGAGTTGGGCGTACCCTCCTTTGGGCGCGGGAACGTTAGGTGTCCATTCGGCAAGGCGAGTCGCCAATTCGTCGTCGGAAATGTCGAGGTGTAACGTGCGCCCTTCGACATCCAGTTCGATAAAGTCGCCCGATTGCACGACCGCCAATGGCCCGCCTGCTGCAGCTTCTGGTGCAGTGTGCAGGACGACTGTCCCGAAGGCCGTGCCGGACATACGCGCGTCAGACACGCGCACCATATCGCGGATACCCTTTTGCAGGACCTTCTTCGGCAGGATCATATCGCCGACCTCTGCCATACCTGGATAACCACGCGGCCCGCAATTTTTCAGAACCATGACGCAGGTTTCGTCGATATCCAGATCATCACTGTTTACCCGCGCCTTGTAGTCGTCGATGTCTTCAAACACGACGGCGCGGCCGCGGTGTTTCATCAAGTGCGGACTGGCGGCGGATGGTTTCAAAACCGCCCCTTTTGGCGCAAGATTGCCGCGCAGCACTGCGATGCCACCCGATGCGGTCAGCGCTTTTTCAACGGGCAGGATCACGTCGTCGTTCCAGTTGGTGACGTCTTTGACTTCGTCCCAGATGGTTCCGCCGGATACGGTCAGCGCATCTTTATGCAGCATTCCCGCCTCGCCCAAGCGTTTGATCACGACGGGCAGACCACCAGCGTGGAAGAATTCTTCCATCAGGTATTTGCCGGACGGCATCAGATTCACGATTGTTGGCACGCCTTTGCCGCAGCGATCCCAATCATCCAACGTCAGGTCGATTTCGCAACGCCCCGCAAGTGCCAGCATGTGAACCACCGCGTTGGTGGACCCGCCGATTGCGCCGTTGGTGCGGATTGCGTTCTCAAATGCCTCTTTGGTCATGATGTCAGACGGTTTCAGGTCGTCCTTGACCATGTCCACGATACGGCGGCCTGTAATGTGGGCCATTACGCGGCGGCGGCTGTCAACGGCAGGAATCGCGGCGTTGCCGGATAGCGCCATACCGAGCGCTTCGGCCATCGACGCCATTGTGGACGCGGTGCCCATGGTATTGCACGACCCAGCGGAGCGGGACATTGACGCCTCTGCCGCGACGAATTCTTCGGGGGTCATGTTGCCTGCTGCAACTTCGGCGGAGAAATGGCGGATGTGGGTGCCGGACCCCACAACTTCGCCGCGGAAGTTGCCGTTCAGCATTGGGCCACCGGACACCATGATCGCGGGGATGTCGACGGATGCCGCGCCCATCAGCAAGGCGGGCGTGGTTTTGTCACAACCTGCGAGCAGCACAACGCCGTCGATGGGCTTACCGCGCAGGGATTCTTCGACGTCCATCGCACATAGGTTGCGGAACATCATGGCGGTGGGGCGCAGTGCGACCTCGGACGGGGAAAACACGGGAAATTCGACGGGGAACCCGCCTGCTTCGTACACGCCGAATTTCACGCGTTCGGCAAGATCGCGCAGGTGGGCGTTGCAGGGCGTCAGTTCGGACCATGTGTTGCAGATACCGATCACCGGACGACCATCCAAAAGATCCGCGGGCAGACCTTGGTTCTTCATCCACGACCGATGGTAAATTGCGTCCTTGCTTGATCCGCCGAACCATTCCTGAGAGCGGAGTTTGCGGGGCCATTCGGCAGGCTGAAAGGTCATGGTTGCCTCGTTTTGATGCTATTGGGTGTTTCGGAATTGATACGCGCTGTTCGCGCCAATCTCAAACGCGAAACAAGGCAAAAAACGACGCAAAACCGCTTTATTTTGCTTGGGTTTGGGCCAGTCTCACTATGTGACACCAACCATCCCATTTTGGGTCATTTTTGTCCAAATAATGAAACCAAAAACGCTTGATTACGGCGCAATGGCCTGCCAGCGTACCCCAAACGGAGGACGACATGCGCAACACGGTTGATCATTGGGAAGAACGGGTTGATTTGGCGGCGGCGTTTCGCTGGACGGCCCGATTGAACATGCATGAAGGGGTGGCGAACCATTTCTCGCTGGCGATCAATGACGATGGCACGCGGTTTCTGATGAACCCAAATCAGGTGCATTTCAGCCGCGTCAAAGCGTCCGATATGATCGTGGTGGACGCCAATGATCCCGACACGTTGAAAGGGCCCGATGCGCCCGATCCAACGGCGTGGGGATTGCATGGCGGTATTCATCGGTTGGTCCCGCATGCGCGCTGCGCGATGCATGTGCATTCCACGTTCGCCACGGTGTTGGCGTCATTGCAGGACAGCCGCCTACCGCCGATTGACCAGAACTGCTGCACCTTCTTCAATCGGTACGTGATCGACGATGGTTATGGTGGCTTGGCGTTTGAGGATGAAGGCGAACGCTGCGCGGCGCAGTTCAGCGATCCGAAGAAAAAGGTCATGATCATGGGCAATCACGGGGTGTTGGTGATCGGCGATACGGTCGCGGATACCTTCAACCGGATGTTCTATTTCGAACGGTCCTGCGAAACCTACATTCGGGCGCTGCAAACGGGCCAGCCCCTACGCGTGCTGCCCGACGACATCGCCGAAAAAACCGCGCTTGAATTGGAAAGCTATCCTGAGCAAGATCAACGACATCTGGCCGAACTGAAGGCCATCTTGGATGAAGAAGGGTCGCCCTATGCGAGCTAGCAGCGTGCTTGACGACAAAAAGCAGTGGAAAAGCACGCGACGCTTGGCGCCGAGGGGGTGAAAGGGTTTTTCCCTTTTTCCTGACCCCAAACCCAAGGCGACCCCATGACAATTTACGGCACCACTGACGAACACACGATGATTGCGGAGACTGTGCGCAGCTTCGTCGAAAACGAAATCTACCCGCATGAAGAACTGGTCGAACGCACCGGCCACGTGCCCACCGAGATCGCGCAAGAGATCAAACGCAAGACGATCGAACTGGGCTTTTACGCCTGCAATTTCCCCGAAAGTGTCGGGTGTGCCGGCCTGAACCATCTAGAATTTGCGCTGGTCGAACGGGAACTGGGACGCGGGTCGATGGCGCTGAACCATTTCTTTGGCAGACCACAAAACATCCTGATGGCGTGTGAAGGTGATCAGGTCGAAAAATACCTGATGCCTGCGGTGCGCGGCGAAAAGATGGACGCACTTGCCATGACCGAACCGGGGGCCGGATCGGACGTGCGCGGGATGAAATGCAGCGCTGTTCGTGACGGCGGCGATTGGGTCGTGAACGGGACGAAGCATTTTATTTCCGGCGCTGAACATGCCGATTTCATCATCGTCTTCATCGCGACGGGCGAAGACCAGACCCCGCGCGGCCCTAAGAAACGGATCACAGCGTTTCTGGTGGATCGCGGCACACCCGGTTTTACGATCCGCGACGGATACAAATCGGTGTCGCACCGCGGTTACCAGAACATGATCCTAGAATTCGATGATTGCCGCCTGCCTGACGCACAGGTCTTGGGCGAGGTCGATGGCGGGTTCGAGGTGATGAACACATGGCTTTATGCCACGCGGATCACAGTCGCGACGATGTCTGTGGGTCGCGCACGTCGCGTATTCGACTACGCGTTGAACTACGCCGCTGAGCGCGAACAATTCGGCCAGAAGATTGGGAAGTTTCAAGGCGTCAGTTTCCAGCTTGCAGACATGATCACAGAGATTGATGCGGCTGATCTGCTCACGCTCGCGTCGGCGGATCGTTTGGACAAAGGCCTGCCCGCGAACCGCGAAATTGCATCGGCGAAACTGTACGCGTCTGAAATGTTATCGCGTGTGACTGATGCCGCGATCCAAGTTCACGGCGGTATGGGGTTGATGGATGATTACCCGCTCGAACGGTTCTGGCGTGATGCCCGCGTGGAGCGGATTTGGGACGGGACGTCGGAAATTCAACGCCATATCATTAGTCGCGATTTGCTGCGGGCCTTGGGCGCGTGATGTGTTTCGACTTGGCGCGCCAAGCCGACAAGTACGAGGGGCCAGCCCCTCGCGCTCCCCGGGATATTTATGGCCAAAAGAAAAGGGGGACGGCGGATGTCGAGTGATTTACAACGGCTTTTGAAACCGAAGTCGCTGGCCGTAATTGGCGGTGGCGCATGGGGTGAAGCGGTTGTGAAACAGGCGCAGGCCTTTGGGTTCGCCGGTCAGATATGGCCGATCCATCCGGTGAAACCCGAAGTTGCCGGTTTACCCGCATATCAAGGTGTGCCGGATTTACCTGCCGCACCTGACGCCGCCTTTATCGGCATAAATCGCGATGCAACGATTGGTGCGGCAGAGCGGTTATCGAAGGCGCAAGCGGGCGGCGTGGTTTGTTTCGCGTCCGGATTTGCCGAAGCGCAAGCCGAGGATGGTCTTGCCGGCGACGCCCAGACCCGATTGTTGCATGCGGCAGGCGACATGCCGATCCTTGGCCCCAATTGTTATGGCTTTATCAACGCTTTGGATGGCGCAATCATCTGGCCCGACCAGCACGGGTTATCGCGTGTGGATCGTGGTGTCGCGATCCTGACCCAATCATCGAACATCGCGATCAATCTGACGTTTCAGGCCCGTAACCTGCCCATTGCGATGATGATCACGTGTGGAAACATGGCGCAGGTATCGCAGGCGGCGATCATGGATGCATTGTTAGACGACGACAGGGTCACGGCGATTGGCGTGCATGTCGAGGGTTTCACCGACCTCACAGGATGGGAAGCGGTCGCGCACAAGGCGCATGCCCGTGATATTCCGATTGTCGCAATCAAGGCGGGCCGATCAGAAGCCGCCCGGGCGGCCACGCAATCACACACTGCGTCATTAGCAGGTGAGGATACGAGTGCCGACGCTTTGCTATCTTTCCTTGGCATTGGCCGTGTGAATGCGTTGCCCGAGTTTCTAGAGGCCTTGAAGCTAGGCCATGTTTGCGGCCGCTTAGACAGCAAACAGGTGGCGTCGATCAGTTGTTCGGGGGGCGAGGCATCGCTGGCTGCTGATCTGGGGCAGGCGTACGGGTTGACGTTTCCGGCGTTGACCGCTGCGCAAACAGCAACGCTTCGCGATGTTCTTGGCCCAAAAGTCGCGCTGGCGAACCCGCTGGATTACCACACTTATATTTGGCGCGACACGGCTGCCATGACAGCCGCGTGGTCTGCGATGGTTGATCCTGCTGTTGCCCTGACGATGACCGTCGTGGATGTCCCTGATCCTGCCCGTGCTGACCCGACGGACTGGGATTGCGCGGTTGATGCAGCAATCTGCGCGCAAGAACAGGGCGGACCTGTTGCGATGGTGTCGTCACTGCCAGAAACGATGCCGATAGCCGTAGCCGAGCGATTGCTGGCCCACAACGTGGCACCACTACAGGGATTGGCAGAGGCGATGGCAGCTGCCGCCGCTTTGACCCGTCAAGCCCCATGTGAGGGATTGCTGACTGGCACCACGTACGATCAACATATTGATCACGGCGAACGTGCCGCGAAAGAGATGCTGCGCAGTCACGGCCTGAATGTCCCGCGCAATGCGTTGGAAACGGATCCAGACCAGATCGCAGCGCTCAATTTTCCGGTTGTCGTAAAGGCGGACCGGATAGCACATAAGACAGAGGCGAATGCCGTTATTTTGAATGTGCGCACGGCTGATGACGCGACTGCGGCGCTGGCGACGTTGCCGCCCAGCGGCGGGCACAACTTTGTCGAAGAAATGGCCCAAGGCGGCATTGTCGAACTATTGATCGCCGCGACGCATGATCCGGCACACGGGATTATGTTGACGATTGGGGCGGGCGGCACTTTGGCCGAGCTGTGGCAGGACACCCAGCATCTGATGTTGCCTGCGACGCACGAACAGATTGATGTTGCCTTAGGTAAGTTGCGGATCGCGCCGTTGATTGACGGATATCGCGGCAAGCCTGCAGCGGATCGCGCCGCCATTATTGACCAGATCCTGAAACTGCAGGCTTGCGTCGCCATGCAGACCGACGGCTTTGTCGAAATCGAAATCAATCCGCTGATTTGCACGCCGACCGAGGCTGTGATCGCGGACGCGCTGTGGCGCCAAACTTATCCGGAGTAACCGATGACCAACCCAATCAAAACGCGCCGCGAAGGTGGCATTCTGGAAATCACGCTGGACCGCCCAAAGGCGAATGCCATTGATCTTGCGACATCGCGAATCATGGGGGATGTGTTCGCAGATTTTCGCGACGATCCAGACCTGCGTGTCGCGATTATTACTGGCGCGGGGGAAAAGTTCTTTTGCCCCGGTTGGGATTTAAAAGCCGCCAGCGAAGGTGACGCCGTCGATGGCGACTACGGTGTCGGCGGGTTTGGCGGATTGCAGGAACTGCGCGGGATGAACAAACCGGTGATCGCCGCAGTGAACGGCATTTGTTGCGGGGGCGGGTTAGAGCTTGCGCTGTCTGCCGATGTTATTCTGGCCGCTGATCACGCCACCTTTGCCTTACCCGAAATCCGGTCTGGTACCGTGGCGGATGCCGCGTCGATCAAGCTGCCGAAACGCATCCCTTATCATATCGCGATGGAACTGCTGCTAACGGGGCGATGGTTCGACACGTCAGAAGCGATGGGTTGGGGGTTGGTGAACCACACCTATCCTGCCGCTGATCTGATGGATCAAGCATGGGACATGGCCCGCCTGATCGCGTCCGGTCCGCCGTTGGTTTATGCCGCGATCAAAGAGGTTGTGCGGGATGCGGAAGATTCCAAATTCCAAGACGCCATGAACCGGATCACGCAGCGGCAATTGGCCAGCGTTGATGTGCTTTATTCCAGCGAAGACCAGCTTGAAGGCGCAAAAGCCTTTGCCGAAAAACGCGATCCGGTTTGGAAGGGACGCTAAACGGTGCGAAAGATGATCAAACGGGCCATGTCATCAACGTGATCTTCTGATGCGCGGTCGTCATAGATTCGGATGTCTTTGAAGCTTAGGTCGGTGATGCGGTTGTGAATGTCGTCCAACATCGCGGCAAAACCTGCGCTTTCGAAATGTTCCGCGTTGACCGCAATCACAAAAAGGGCACCCTGTTCGGCGACATCTAATAGGCCCACGATCCCTTCGGGGCCGACATGCCCGAGGGTGAAGGTGCCAGCACTAACGATCCCGATGTAGCGTTGTTGCGTCGGCAGTGGTTGCAGGATGTTCGCTTCGATCAGGTCCCGGTAATGACCCTTTGTGGCCGCGACCGCCAACATTTCAGCGGACAAATCAACACCATCAATGGTGACGTCGCCAAGTGCGGCCAGTTGTTCGCCAACAAGCCCCGTTCCGGCACCAACGTCCAGCACAGGTCCAACGCCTTCCGCCCCGAAAAATGCAAGCGCCACTTCACGTGGGATTTGGTAGCCTTGGCTAACGCTGAACCCAATGTCGTAGCTGACAGCCCAATCGCGATACAATTCCTTCACCGCTTCGGCAGAGGTCAGGGCGTATGCGTCTTTGACAATCGGCGGTTTGCTCATCCTGAAATGCTAGCACGGACTTGCGCATCTGTCTTGTCTGTATCACCACAGGTGCCATGACAAAGACATTGCTTTCATTTGGACACGGGTATTCGGCGCAGGCACTGGGGCGGCTTTTGCTGCCGCGCGACTGGCGCATCATCGGCACAACACGGTCAGAGGACAAGGCCGCTGCGTTTATGCAAGACGGGATTGAACCGCGCATCTGGCCTGGCGCGGACATGATCCCCGCCCTCGATGCGGCGACGCACCTTTTGATTTCAGCTGCCCCCGGTGAAAACGGTGACCCGGTGCTGGCCGAATTGCGGGATGAAATCGGCAAACGCGCCGATCAATTCGCGTGGGTCGGCTACCTGTCC
The DNA here is from genome assembly GCF_023015725.1 of Loktanella sp. F6476L. Taxonomy (NCBI): domain Bacteria; kingdom Pseudomonadati; phylum Pseudomonadota; class Alphaproteobacteria; order Rhodobacterales; family Roseobacteraceae; genus Loktanella; species Loktanella sp. F6476L. The sequence continues at coordinate 145,882 of NZ_JALKAR010000003.1, forward strand.
ACCACCGGCGTTTACGGCGACCACCAAGGCGATTGGGTCGATGAAAGCGCGGCCCTGACCCCAGCCACCAAACGTGGCATCGCGCGTGTGAAAGCGGAAGCTGCGTGGTCAGAGATTGACGGGCTACCGCTGCATATTTTCCGGCTCGCTGGTATTTATGGGCCCGGACGTGGTCCGTTTTCGAAGGTCCGCAATGGGACTGCGCGGCGCATTATCAAACCCGGACAGGTGTTTAGCCGAACTCATGTCGCTGACATCGCCCGTATTCTTGACGCTTCAATTCAACGTCCCAATCCGGGAGCAGCCTACAACGTCTGTGACAATGACCCTGCCCCGCCCGAAGACGTGATCGCCTACGCAGCCGAACTGCTTGGGTTGCCCGTGCCAGAGGCCGAGGATTTTGAAACGGCTGAAATGACCCCGATGGCCCGCAGTTTTTATGCCGAAAGCAAAAAGGTGCGGAACGACCGGATCAAAGATGAATTGGGTGTTGATCTGCTTTACCCCGACTACAAATCAGGACTTAAGGCGCTGTTTGCACAGGAAATGTCCGGCGGATAAGCCAAGCTACCGCAGCAAAAACAAGCAACATAACCAACGCGACCGCAAAGTTTGATCCGTAAAAAACCGCCCTGCCGTTTAGTGCCAGATCGTTCAGGAATGGGTAGGGCAAACCGCTTGTCACCGCACCGACCGGACTATCGTTCATTGGACCAACTACCAATTCGGCCCACGCGATGTAGGCTGCGATCACCCCAAAGAGCCACGCCAATGGTGCGGTCAGTTTCCTGTAGCTGCGATGCACAAACAGCGTGTCAGCGATCTGCAACGCGGGGCCAAGGCCGTGCAGATACATTTCGAGGTAGATCTGCCCGAGTTCGCCGTCGCGGGTGACAGACGCAGGGTCCGCGAAAAACAGCCGCCAATACAAGAAAACGACCATCGCGTTGATCACAGCGGTCATACACACAAAGCCATCCCAGCGCCGCGTGCTGCGTCCTTCTTCCAACGCCATCATCCGACTTGCGGCAAAGAACGAACAGAACAGCGCCCAGATCGTCAAATAGCGGAACGGGCCGCCAAATTCGGAAAAATCGCCAAAGAATAAGGTGCGCAAGCAATAGAACGCGGCCAAAAGAAACACGATCCACCGGAAAATGCGCCGTTTGTTCATCATATCTTTGGGTCCTCCTGGGACCAGTCAAACGTGGAAAACCATTTCGGTCCAGCAAGACATGGCGTCACCATTGCCGCCTTGCGCATTTAGCTTGTCCGACCCATATGAAACCGAGACTTTATTAAGGGCCGCGGCATGTCATTTCGTCAACAAACATCTGATTTTCTCGACCGCCAACCCGTTAAGAACGCAATCATCGTCGTCATCTTGTTCAATGCGGTGATCTTGGGACTGGAAACGTCGACGACGGTCATGGCGCAGGCTGGTTCCGTGATCCGTTTCCTCGACTTGCTGTGTTTGACCATCTTTACCGTGGAAATCGCAGCCAAGCTGTTCGCGCAAGGCCCACGGTTTTTCCGCAATGGTTGGAACCTGTTCGATTTTGCTGTTGTCGGCATATCGCTTGTGCCCGTCACGCAAGGCGCATCCGTTCTGCGCGCGCTTCGCGTGCTGCGTGTCCTGCGCGTGCTGTCCGTCGCGCCTTCGCTGCGCCGCGTTGTTGAAGGATTTGTGACCGCCCTGCCCGGCATGGGATCAGTGTTTTTGCTGATGGGCATCATTTTCTACATCGGCGCGGTCATAGCCACAAAGCTATTTGGCGCTGCCTTCCCAGATTGGTTCGGCAATCTCGCACTGTCCGCCTACACTTTGTTCCAGATCATGACGTTGGAAAGCTGGTCGATGGGCATCGTGCGCCCCGTGATGGAGGTTTATCCGACCGCGTGGGCGTTCTTTGTCCCGTTCATCCTGATCACAACCTTCGCCGTTGTGAACCTGCTGGTCGGTCTGATCGTGAATTCCATGCAAGATGCGCACGCTGAAGAAGGAAACGCCGCGACGGATGCTTACAGAGACGAAGTCATGGCAAAACTTATCGCGATTGAACGGCGTCTGGATGCAAACAACCGTTAGGTCGTGCGCCGCCCCCTTCTTTTGGTCGTAAATACCTTGGGGGTTTGGGGGCTAGCCCCCAAGACATCCGCGAAATACCCGTGTCAGGCACGTTTCTCGATCGTTGCGACGCCCATCACCTCGAGCACTTTGGCTTCGATGTCAGCCGCATTCAATCCGGCCACGTCGTACATCGTGCGCGGGTTCGCTTGGTCGATGAAAATATCGGGCAGCACCATCGACCGGAACTTCAAGCCGTGATCGAACACGCCTTCGTCAGCCAGCAATTGCGCCACATGTGACCCGAAGCCGCCAACAGCGCCTTCTTCCACCGTTATCAAGGCGTCGTGGTCTTCTGCCAGTTTCAGGATCATATCGCGGTCGAGCGGTTTGGCGAATCGCGCGTCCGCAATCGTCGGCATAATACCTTTCGCGCCCAGCGCTTCGCAAGCGGCTTCGACTTCTTGCAGGCGGGTCCCGAAAGACAGGATCGCGACCTTGGACCCTTCGCGGATCATGCGACCTTTGCCGATCTCCAAGACTTGCGCGTCTGCCGGAATATCAACGCCCACACCTTCACCGCGTGGGAAACGGAATGCGATTGGGCCTTCGTCGTGGGCCGCGGCGGTCGCAACCATATGCACCAGTTCCGCCTCGTCAGCCGCCGCCATCACAACAAATCCGGGCAGGTTTGCAAGGAAGGCGACGTCGAACGCCCCTGCGTGTGTCGCGCCATCCGCACCAACAAGCCCTGCGCGATCAATCGCAAAACGCACAGGCAAGCGTTGGATCGCAACATCGTGGACAACTTGATCGTAACCGCGTTGCAAGAACGTGGAATAGAGCGCGCAGAACGGACGCATCCCGCCCGCAGCGAGGCCTGCCGCAAAGGTCACTGCATGCTGTTCAGCGATACCGACGTCAAAGCAACGGCTCGCGTAACGTTCCATGAATTTGTTCAGACCTGTGCCGTCAGGCATCGCCGCAGTCACCGCACAAATCTTCGTATCGGTCGCTGCGTGTTTCAGCAGGCTTTCCGCAAAAACAGAGGTGTAAGACGGCGCATTTGACGGCGCTTTTTTCTGCTCGCCGGTCACGACGTTGAACTTGCCTGTGGCGTGTCCTTTATCACGGGCGGCTTCTGCCGGTGCGAACCCTTTGCCCTTTTTGGTGATCGCGTGGATCAGCACCGGACCCGTCGCGCGGTCCTTCACTGTACGCAAAACAGCCAACAACTGGTCCATATCGTGCCCGTCAATCGGACCTATGTAGGAAAAGCCCAACTGTTCGAACAGGGTCCCACCCACGGTCATATGTTTGACCATATCCTTGGCGCGCTTGGCGCCTTCGCGGAACGGTTCCGGCAGGAAGGACACCGCGCCCTTGGCCGCGGCTTTCAGTTCCTGAAACGGTTCGCCTGCGTAAAGCTGGGACAGGTAGGTCGACATCGCCCCAACAGGCGGTGCAATCGACATTTCGTTATCGTTCAAAATCACGATAAGGCGCTTACCCAAGTGGCCCGCGTTGTTCATCGCCTCGTAGGCCATACCCGCAGAAATCGATCCATCACCGATGATCGCGATTGCGTCCCCACCTTCACCACCCAGATCGCGGGCGACCGAAAAGCCCAAAGCCGCAGAGATCGACGTACTGGAATGCGCAGCGCCAAAGCAGTCATATTCGCTTTCGGACCGCTTCGTGAAACCGGACAATCCGCCTTCCATCCGCAAGGTCCGGATACGGTCACGCCGACCTGTCAGGATTTTGTGCGGATAACATTGGTGGGACACGTCCCAGATGATTTTATCCTTCGGCGCATCAAACACCGCATGCAGCGCAACCGTCAGTTCAACCACGCCAAGCCCAGCGCCCAGATGCCCGCCCGTCACAGACACCGCCGAAATCGTCTCTTCACGCACGTCATCCGCCAACTGCCGCAACTGCGCGTCAGACAGGGATTTCATATCCGCAGGCACAGTCACTTGATCAAGGATCGGGGTTGTTGGACGGTCAGCCATTTGTCGGCTCCTACTTATCGCGAGTAATCACATAGCGGGCAGCATCCCGCAGCGTTTCCGCATCATTCCCATACGGTGATAGTGCATCACAGGCCTCGTCTACCAGCACCTTTGCCCGACGTTTTGCCGCATCCAAGCCGAGAAGCGAAACAAAGGTGGCCTTGCCCGCATCCTGATCCTTGCCGACGGCCTTCCCAACCGTGGCAGCATCCCCTTCGACGTCCAGAATGTCGTCCGCAATTTGAAAAGCGAGCCCGAGTGCATCGCCATATGCCTGCAACGCTGCCGTATCCGCCTGCGCCATACGCGGGCCTGCCATGGCAGACCACGTGATAAGCGCACCAGTTTTACCTGCCTGCAACGTCGTGATTTCATCAAGCGTCAATGGTGACGGCGCGGTTTCCGCAGCGATATCCAGCGCCTGCCCACCGACCATGCCGCGTACACCCGCAGCAATGGCTAGCGACGTCATCAAGTCGACACGCGGGGCCGCATCCATCGGCGCGTTACCGATCAGTTCAAACGCCAGCGATTGCAACGCATCACCCGCCAATACGGCGGTCGCTTCGTCCCATTTTACATGAACAGTCGGTAGACCACGACGCAATGCATCGTCGTCCATACAAGGCATATCGTCATGTATCAGCGAATAACTGTGCAGACATTCAATCGCGGCAGCAACGTGGTCAGCGGCGGTTTCCTGATGCAGACGCGCACCTTCGCACACCAGAAATCCGCGCAAACCTTTGCCACCACCAACAGCATAACGCATCGCGTCAGCAACTGGCAGGTCAACATCGAGCAGGGCCGCATCAACGATCGCAGCGACGCGTTTCTGCGCATCCTGTAGCGCCGCCTTAAGCATCCAGCGGCGCAGTCCCGTTTGGCGTGCCACCTTCACCAAGGGTAATCTTCGCGACCTTTTCTTCGGCCTCTTTCAGCTTCGCCTCACACCGCGCTTTCAAAGCAGCACCGCGTTCATACAATGCAATCGACTGATCCAAAGCCACATCACCGCGTTCCAGCTGGCCAACAACGGTTTCCAGTTCTTTCATCGCGTCTTCAAAACTCATCTGATCAACAGCGTCTGTCATCTGCTTGCTTCCTCTAAAACACCGACATGCGCGGCAACACTGGCGCCAAGGGCATCCAAATCGTAACCGCCTTCAAGCGCGGATACCACGCGCCCCGCGCAATGCAAATCCGCAAGCGCGCAAATCCGGCGGGTGATCCTCGCGAAGTCTTCGGTCTTCAACATCATGCCGGCCAACGGATCGTCATGATGCGCATCAAATCCGGCAGACACGAGGATCAATTCGGGCTGAAATGCATCCACGCGTGGAAACACGATATCATCCCATGCCTTACGAAAAGCAGCAGACCCTGTGCCATCTGGCAAGGGCACGTTCAACACATTCCCAACGCCTGTCTCGTGGGCAGCCCCGGTGCCAGGGTAAAGCGGCGATTGGTGGCTAGAGCAAAACAATATCCGGGGATCATCCTCGACCAAATCTTGCGTCCCATTACCGTGGTGCACGTCGAAATCGAGGATCGCGACGCGTTTCAGCCCGTGATGGTCCAACGCGTGCTTGGCAGCAATTGCGACGCTGCCAAAGAAACAGAACCCCATCGCGGTTTCACGTTCTGCGTGATGGCCCGGCGGGCGGACGGCGGCAAAGGCGTTCCCAACTTCACCGCCTAACACCATATCCACGGCCTTCACGACGCCACCGGCTGCACGATACGCAGCTGCCAGAGTACCTACGGACATATGCGTGTCCGCGTCCAACGACCGCCATCCTTCTGCAGGCGCGGCCGCCTTGATAGACGCCACATGAGATTTCGGATGAGCGCGCAAAATGTCATCATCTGCAGCAAGCGGGGCGGTGACCTGCTGCACATCCAACGGCTCAAGCGCTGTCAAAACAGCATCCAGCCGCGCAACTTGTTCCGGATGACCAGGCGGTGTTACATGATCAAAACAATCCTTGTGTGTAATCACAACGGTCGCCATCAATTCGCCCTTCTTTTGGTCATAAATATCTCCCCCGGAGGGTCCGCCGTGGCAACATGTGCCTACGTCGCCCTGCGGACGACAACAGTGATGCAGCCACAACTAAACTAATCACTTGCGGCGTAGCCGCACAATGGGATCAAGCTTGGTAGATTAGGATTGGTCAGGGGCCAACATGTATCCGGCACCACGCACAGTTTGCAGATAGCGGGGTTGCTTGGGGTCTTCTTCAATCTTGCGACGCAGCCTTGTGATCTGAACATCAACCGCCCGTTCTTGGGTTTGCCCGCCGGAACGGCTTAACTCTTCCACAAGCTTCGCCCGTGTCACAGGTTCGCTTGGCACACCCGAAAAAATCCGCATCAGCTGGCTTTCCGTGGATGTCAGTCGCACCAGTTCTTCGCCCCGCCACATCTCTCCGCGTTCAATGTCATACCGCACTGGACCCAAGTTCAGCACCTTCGGGGTTGCCACCACAGGTTCGGCCGCAGGCACACGGCGCAGGATTGCGTTAATCCGTAGCAGCAGTTCTTTGGGTTCAAACGGTTTGGCCAGATAATCATCGGCCCCCGCTTCCAGCCCTGTGATCCGGTCGTCCGTTTCGCCCTTAGCGGTCAGCAACAAGATCGGCGTGGTCATCTGTGTCCGCAGATCGCGGCATAGCGACAGACCGTCTTCACCCGGCATCATGACGTCCAGCACGATCAAATCAAATTCGAGCCCGCTGAGGATACGTCGTGCGTGGGCCGCATCTTTGGCGCTGCTGACCAAAAAGCCGCTGCGCATCAGAAATTTCTGCAAAAGACCCCGAATACGTTCGTCGTCATCAACAATCAGCAGGTGGGCGTCGTCTGCATTCATTCCGCTTTGTCCTTCAGCGCGTCGTAGTGGCGACGCATTTCTTCGTCCATCATGGCTTCCAGCACTTGCCGGAACCCCGCAACAGCCACAGGACCAGCCGCACGATAAGCCGCGCGCATCCGGTCCCGCTGGGCGTCAGATAAGGCACGTTCCAACGCCGTACCCGTTTCCGTCAAATACAAATGACGTTCCCGCTTATCTTTTGTCCCAACTGTGTTGAGCACCAAACCGTCTTCGACCAATGTACGCAACACACGATTAAGCGATTGTTTTGTAACGCCAAGGATCGCAAGCAGGTTATTGACCGTCGTTCCGGGGCTGCGATGAATGAAATGTACGGCACGATGATGGGCACGACCATAGCCTCGTTCGGATAGGATACGATCCGGATCAGCGGTAAATCCGCGATAGGCAAAGAACATTGCCTCGGTTCCTTTGCGCAGCTGTTCATCCGTTAGGAACAGCAGGCTTTGACCCGTCGTCGATTGACCGCTTTGTGTCATGGCTTCCTCCACCTGGCTCGTTCAGAATACGTCAGCTTTGTTGACATTCCAAGAATCAACTGTTAGCGATTTTGAGAAATTGCGCAACATTAAGTCCATTTCGGACATGTCCGCGCAACAAATGCAAATCGGGAGGCCGCAATGGCAGCTGCATATGACGATCGCGACGGCAAAATCTGGTTCGACGGAAAGCTTGTGGAATGGCGTGACGCCAACGTCCACATTCTGACCCACGCAATGCATTATGCGTCGTCTGTCTTTGAAGGTGAGCGTTGTTATTCTGGCAAAATCTTCAAATCACGTGAACATTCTGAACGCCTGATCAAGTCCGGCCAGCTCATCGATTTTGACATTCCTTACACAGTGGATGAAATCGAAGCAGCCAAGCAGGCCGCCCTTGACGCCAACGGTTTGAAAGACGCGTATGTACGTCCAGTTGCATGGCGCGGATCCGGCACCGATATGGGTGTCGCGGCTGCCGCCAACCCTGTCCACCTTGCCGTGGCCGTTTGGGAATGGGGCAATTACTACGGTGACGCGAAAACCAAAGGTGCCAAGCTCGATATTGCAAAATGGAAGCGTCCGTCGCCGGAAACCGCACCATCCCAAGCGAAAGCTGCTGGTCTTTACATGATCGCCACCATGTCCAAACACGCTGCAGAGGCCAAAGGGTGTTCTGACGCGATGATGTTTGACTACAAAGGCGACGTTGCCGAAGCTACGGGCGCGAACATCTTCTTCGTGAAAGACGGCGAAGTGCACACGCCGGACGCATCCGCATTCCTGAACGGCATCACCCGTCAGACTGTTATCGGCATGCTGCGCGACAAAGGCATCACAGTTGTAGAACGCACCATCAAACCAGCAGAACTGGAAGGGTTCGAACAATGCTGGCTGACAGGCACTGCCGCTGAGGTGACCCCAGTTGGTCAAATCGGCGACTACAACTTTGAAGTTGGCGCCATGGCGCAAGAAATCGCATCGGACTACGAAAAACTGGTTCGCATGTAATCAGATCGGGGCGCTTCGGCGCCCCTTTTTATCGACATTTAGCTGTCGGACTTGCGTCCCAAATAACTAAGGACTAACGCGATGGTCGCAGGCACCGTCTGTACAAACAGGATGCTAGGCGACGCGGTCGCAGCCCCGAACAATCCCGCAGCCGCCACAAAAAGCAAAAAACATGTCGCGACATTTGCCGACCAGTACCGATCCTTGATCAACAACGACCACACCAGACCAACAGCAAGAAACGCATTATAGATGCCCTGATTGCCCGCCAGAACGATTGTCTGTTCGAACAGCTCTTCCGGAAAAGTCGTAAAGATTTTGGGGCCACGTGTGGTCCACGCGAAGATTTCAAACCATGCGATATAAAAATGCAGCGCAGCGATTGCCGCAATGAAGACCATCGAAATTTTTCGCATGTGTTTTCCTTTTGCGGCAGCCCGTTTCAAGACTGTAGCAGATCAGCGCGTCGTTGGCCGTTGAAAATCACGCGCCCTTGCCTCACTTCCCGCCAATTGATCCCATCGCCTTGCGTGCTTGTGCCCTTTGCAGACCCAACGTCCGTTCACGCCAGATGATCAAAACACCCGCTGAGATAACAATCGCAGCGCCCAGCAGCATTGTCGCTGTGGGAACTTCGTCAAAGATGAAATACCCGATGCCGAGCGCTAACAGCATGGATGTATAGTCAAAGGGCGCAACCAAAGACGCGTCAGCGTAGCGATAGCTTGATGTTAGAAAAATCTGACCGATCCCGCCGAACAGTCCTGCACAAATCAACAAGGCCGCCGCTGACCAGCCGGGCCATGCCCAGCCCCAAGGAATCGTGAACAACGACAGGATGCTTGATGTGACTGTGAACCAGAACACGATCGCTGCCGTACCTTCAGTCGCGACCAGTTTGCGCACAAATACCTGCGCGAGTGCCGCCAGAACCGCCCCCATAAAGACCACTAATGCGCCCAGCGTTTCGGACACACCCAGCGCCGCTGACAAGCGCGGTGATAGCACGATCAAAACCCCGACCATGCCCAAAGCGACGGTGGACAACCGGAATATCCCGACCTTTTCGTCCAGAAACATCGCGGCAAAGACAACCACCAGCAGGGGGGCTGCGTAGCCAATCGCCGTGACTTCAGGCAGCGGCAGCAAGCCTAGACCGGTGAACCCAAGCCCCATAGCGCCCGTCCCGATCAATCCGCGCCAGAAATGGCCCAAGGGGTTATTGGTTTTCCACCCGTCCCGCAATTCATGCCGCATCGCGAGCCAGCCAAAGATAATCGGCAGCGCAAAGAACGACCGGAAAAAGACGGCTTGGCCGGGCGGTACACTGTCAGCGGTCGCCTTGATCAGGCTGGCCATACAGACAAACATACAGACAGAAATTACCTTGAGCGCGATACCATGAACAGGTTGCATTGGCGGCCCCTTTCGGGGTCACACTAGGCTTGGCTCATCTGGGTGCAAGGCCGCAATTGTATCGATATAATCGGGCGCGACGTCCACCGGCACGCCCAGCGCGCGGATCGCATCAACATAAGACATGTCATCTGCATCGGCCCCATCGCCGGGTGCGCGCAAGATGACTTGCTTGATCCGACCGGGGTGTCGCTGAACGGCGTCGCGATACACATGCGCATCGTGCTGGCCCGTGTCACCGATCAGATAGAACGCCAAATCAGGGTTTGCAGCAAGGACACGATCAATCGCGCTTCCCTTATGGTCCCCATGAGTGCCTGTGATGAATTGCGTTTCCGATATCCCGTAATCGCGCAAGAACTTGGGCGCTTTGGGCAATCCAGTGCGTGCGAAAATCTGATCAAGGAAACCGTGCATATTCCAAGGTGACGAACTAATGAAAAAGACAGGATTGCGCCCGTTCTGGTGCAACTGCGTCATCAACGTGACCGCGTCGGGAAAGACCTTCCGCGTCAAGGCATTACCCGTCAAAGACGTCCACAGGTTACGCCACAACGAATAGGCCCCTGTTTCCATCATCGTGTCATCAATATCAGAGATCACGCCGAAATCCGCATCAGGGTGTGGGACGAACACAGGGCAAACAGCCGTCACGTCGCCTGCCGAAATCACCTGATCGGTCCAACCTGTTTGATCACCGCGTGGCACGAGAATGGTAAAATACCCTTCCTCATCCGTCACCGCCGTGTAGTCGCCGCAGGTCACCGTCACATCGGCGACTTCGTCGGTCAGGAATAGAGCCACCATCTGACGTAAATTCCGCCATTTGCTTTGACTGGCATGGGCTACGGTTTTCTGCGCGTTGCCGAGCACACGCCCACGCACGACAAGATGTTCTGGCGTCGCGTAACCGATATAAGGCGCAATTACCGATGCCACGTGTCGCCGCTGAATAAGCGGATCAAGGCGGCGTTCAATCGCGCTGGCGATACGGGCAAGACGAAGTTTCAGCATTATTCGCCCACCACAACTTCAAGCACCGCACCTTCCGTGTCGTCGATCAGTACAAAGACGCGGCCGTCTGCAGTGACCTCTACATCGCGGACGCGGCCCACGTCGGTTAACAGCCGTTCTTCCCCCGTGACCAACCCGTCAGTCATCTTCAGCCGCACAAGCGCTCCGGGGTTCAGCGATCCGATCAGAAGATCATCCTGCCAATCCGCATAAGGACCGTCGTAAAACGACATACCACCCGGCGCGATCACCGGATCCCAGTAATAAACCGGCTGTTCTGTGCCGTCTTGCACCGCCACCCCTTCACCAACGTCGCTACCACGGTAATTGATCCCGTAGGATACAAGCGGCCAGCCGTAATTGCCGCCAGCCACCGGTTTATTCAACTCATCCCCACCGCGCGGACCATGTTCAATGGTGTAAAGCGCACCATCCGGCCCAATCGTTGCACCCTGCATATTGCGGTGCCCGTAGGACCAAACTGCGTCATCGCCAAGCTGGTTCACAAAAGGGTTCGACGTCAGAACGCCGCCTGTGTCTGTGACGCGAATGACCTTGCCGTGCGTCGTCGTGATATCTTGCACCAATGTGCCATCATCACCGGCGCCGCGATCGCCGGTTGTGATCCAAACGGTGCCGTCAGACATCGGAATCACGCGACTGCCGAAATGCTGGCCCTTCGATGTCGGGTTCGACTGCACAAAGATGTCGCGGACGTCTGTTAACGTGTTGTCGTCCCCAAGTATGCCGCGCGCAGCGGCGGTGACAGCACCACCATCGACTGGCTTTGCGTAGGTCCAGAACAACGTACGGTCCGTCGCAAAATTGGGGGACGCAGCAACGTCCAGCAAACCGCCCTGCCCTTGATCCCAGATATCAGGCAAACCGGATATCGGGTCAGACAACACACCATTCGCATCGATCAATCGCATTCTGCCGGGTCGTTCGGTCACCACAAATCCGCCATCAGGCAATGCGGCGATCCCCCAAGGGCGCTGCAACCCATCCGCCAAAATGGTCGTCGTAACGGGTGTTGTTTCCAACGCAGAGGCGCGGGTTTGTTCGGGAAATGCTGGGTCAAAACCGGCATTGGGCGCGCCCTGCTCGACCTGACCAATGGCCAGCGTGGGTAGTACAAAAAACAACAGGCTCAATCGCATGGTCGCAATCCTTATCTTGGGGCTGATGCACAGCGTAAGGTGCAACTGCCTAAAGCCAATTCAAGTTCCCGTGGTCAGGCAATCAATGGCCCAACGGGCAGCATCAGCAACGGCCGGATCGGGATCATTGACCAATGGCTTTGCAGCATCAGCTAGCGTTGGATTGCCGGAATTTCCGATTGCATACAAAACGTTACGCACAAATCTGTCCCGCCCAATTCGTTTGATAGGAGACCCTGAAAACCTTGCGCGAAAATCCGCATCATCAAGTGCGGCAAGTACAGCCAAAGACGGGGCAAGGTTGTCTGCACGCGGATCGTACTTCGCATCGCGCCCGTCTTGGGCAAACTTGTTCCACGGGCAAACCGCCAAGCAGTCATCGCAACCGTAAATCCGGTTGCCCATCAACGCCCGCAATTCGAGATCAACAGGCCCCTTATGTTCAATCGTCAGATATGAAATGCACCGTCGGGCATCCAATCGGTAAGGCGCGGGAAAAGCATTAGTCGGGCAGATATCCAGACACGCGGTGCAATTGCCGCAATGGCTTTGCTCAGTCGCGTCAGGTTCAAAATCAAGCGTCGTGAAAATTGCGCCTAAAAAGAACCAAGACCCCAGATCACGCCCCAACAGATTGGTATGCTTGCCCTGCCAGCCCAATCCGGCGGCCTGTGCCAACGGTTTTTCCATAACCGGAGCCGTATCAACAAATACTTTTATTTCCGCGCTCGGGTCCTGTTCGATCAACCAGCGACCAACCCGCTTCAGACGCTTTTTGACAACGTCATGATAATCGCGGCCTTGGGCATAGACGGAAATCGCAGCGCAATCCGGTTGTTCCAAAACAACCAACGGATCATGATCAGGCGTATAAACCTCGGCGAGCATAATCACCGATTTTGCAGCGGGCCAAAGGGCTGCGGCATTACCCCGCCAATGCATCCGTTCTGCCATCCAAGCCATCTGACCATGCATGTCGGCATCAACGAAAGCAGCTAGTCGATCCGCAGTTTCAGGTGCCGCGTCAGGCCGACAAATGCCGACCTTCGCAAAACCTGCGTCTGTGGCGAAAGCGACAAGATCATCACGCAGGCCCATATTTCTTTTGGTCCTAAATATCTCGGGGGTTTGGGGGCTGGCCCCCAACCGATTTATCGCAAAAAAATCGTCCCGCGTTTAAAAATCAAGGTCCGCATAGTGGCGCGGTTGTGGAAAACCCGGCACCTGGTCCGCCAGCAACGTCCGGAAGGCAGGGCGCGATTTGATCTTCGCGTACCAGTCTTTGACGATCTCCGAGCGGTTCCAATCCACGTCAGAGATATAATCCAAACAGGACAATTGCGCTGCAGCTGCGAAATCCGCCAATGACATTTCATTGCCTGCCAACCACCGACGCTGGTCCAGAAGATGCGTCATATAATCCAGATGATACCGGATCGCCTTCGCACCTGATTTCACGTTCGCGCTGTCGGGATATCCTGTGCCCATCACCTTGCGAAACACGCGTTCGCCAACCAGCATCGACGTCACTTCTTTGTAAAACTTGTCATCAAACCATGCGACCAGACGGCGGACTTCGTAACGTGCTTCGGCCCCTTTGGGCAGCAAAGCAGGCGTCGGGTGCGCTTCTTCCAAATATTCGCAGATCGCGGCACTGTCAGCCATTGTCCGGTTGCCCAGCTTCAAGATCGGCACTTTGCCTGCAGGATTGCGCCGCAGGAAATCGCTGTCCTGTTCCCAGTACCGTTCTTCGACCAGTTCCACTTCAATTTTCTTCTCGGCAAGGCTCAGGCGCACTTTGCGAGAAAAAGGTGACAGCGGGTAATGGTACAAACGATTCATTGGGGTCCCTCTTGTGGTGCTTGTCTTCAATGCCGCAACCGGCGTCCTGTTTCAATGGGCGTCTCTATTCGCCGTTGAAACAAGCGGCCCGCCCGTCAACGCGGATTGTTGCAGCACCGTCCAGAATTGATGCCGCGCGCCTGCGGGTCGCATTGGACGGGTTCGATGCAGATCGCGTTTTTGGAGACGGCAGGATCGCAGCAAGTCGTGCCGCTTGTACTGCCGATAGGTCAGACGCATTCACGCCGAAATAATGACGCGCTGCGGCCTGCACCCCAAACACGCCTTCATCGAATTCTGCGACGTTCAGGTACAGTTCCAGCACCCTGTGTTTTGTCCAGATCAGTTCCGTCAGTGGTGTCCACAATGCTTCCGTCGCTTTGCGGACCCAAGATCGACCATGCCACAGGTAGACATTTTTGACGACCTGCTGCGAAATCGTGGATGCGCCGCCTGTGCCACCCCGTTCAATCCGGTCACGGATCGCGTTCACATCCAACCCCCAGTGCAGGCAGAAATTCGCGTCCTCTGCCGCCACCACAGAGCGCGCCATCACAGGTGCAATGTTTTCGAGCGGAACAAAGTTATATGCCACGTCCCCGACACGGCGACCTTCCTGAAACATATAAGGCGTCGTTGGTGGGTTCACGATGGCGTAAAGCACTGTCAGCCCTACGACGACAGCGATAGCGCCAAGCACGACCCGCCAAAACCAGCGCCGCATCCTTTGGATAAGCGACGTCCCCGGCATCGCCTTTTTCGCAGGCTTGCGCGGCTTTGCTTTGGTTTTACGGGTTGATTTGGCCATAACGTCTTAAGTCATAGGCACGGGCATCTGGTCAAGCGTGGTTGCATGTGTTCACACGCGTCGCCACACCGATCAAGCGGCAAACACTGCTTCGGATTGTAGGACAATTGCTTCACGACCTGACAGGTTCGGACGGGCCATGCAAAGCCCGTGATCCACACCGTCATCCTTCAGTTCGGGAAACAGGGCAAAGAGTTCTGCGGAAACGCCCGGCATCGCCCCGAGAATGTAGTCCCCGGGATAAAAGCTTTCGGACCAGGTCCCGTTAGCCTGAATAACTTCGTGCTGAGCAAACAGAATGTGATGGTACGTCACGGTCTGAACCGGTTCGGATGTGATCAGATCGCCATCGACAAGATCCTTTGCGGCGACAAGCACTTCTTTCTCTCCGAAATAGAATTCCGGAATCCAACCGGTGACGAGCATGCGGTGCTGCGGTGACACCAACAGTGCGGTATCGTTGCCAAATGCACCAGGGGCGAACCGGATCGGAGCGAAATCTCCGCCCCCCCAAACGCTGCGCCGCCCGTGCCAAACGATAGGCTGAAATCCATGGTCACGCGTCCAGACCAGATCACCTGCGACCAAGTCTTCGACTTTCCGGTAACCTTTGTCCGTCCTGATCAATGACCCTGACACGAAACAGGGCGGGACAGGAAAATTGGACACGCGATCCGTATCCAGATCGGTCGTCGCCAGCTTTGTGTTACCATTGCTTAGGTTTGGTAGGCCGTCACCATCGGCGTTCATATCAACCGCGAATGTTTGCGTTGAGCCATCCGCCAAATTCACCCTGACAAAAGCAGCGTCTTGGGATGAATCCGCCCGCACATCGCCATAACCTAAGAATGTATAGGTCAAAAAGGTAACGCCACCATCGATCGACACTGTTTCGCCGCCGGTCGGCCCACCAAGTTGGTTATCGACGTCCTGAAATATCAATTGGGTCGTCGAATTCGCGACGATGTTGATATTGCTGCCATCCGTAAACGGATCTCCGTTCACATTTTGGGCGGTTAGAGTGAAATCAGCCACGTCAAAAGTCCAATACACTAACTCATGTATAGACAGACTATTATTCGATTTTGTCTAAAAGGTGACGTGAAGCGGGCACACCGCAATGTTGCACACGTGCAACGCGACTTGAAAAGCAAAGGGGACAGCCCTGCGGCTGTCCCCTTGATCTTATTCCGCTGGAATTGCCTGTTCTTCAGTGGCCAGCGGATGCTTGAGGTGCACCAGCATTTCTTTCGGGCAAACCTGCACGAAGTTGGCTTTTTCAGTATCCCAATTCTGCAAAATCTCTGCAGCTTTGCGACTGTCTGTTTCAGCCAAGTGGCGTTTGATCAGCCCAAGAAGCTGATCTTCCCAAGCCGGAACAGTCACCGGGCATGTCACCAGCGTTTCCATGTTGATAAGGTCGCCTGCGGCACCCTCAGGATCATAGATGTACGCCATCCCGCCTGTCATACCGGCACCGAAGTTCGCACCGATTGACCCAAGGATTACGGACACACCACCGGTCATGTATTCACAACCGTTGGTCCCGCAGCCTTCGATCACGACACTCGCGCCAGAGTTCCGCACAGCGAAACGTTCACCCGCACGGCCCGCCGCAAACAGATAACCCGCGGTCGCACCATAAAGCACAGTGTTCCCGATGATCGTGTTATTTGCAGCCACCAGTGGGGACGCCATTGGCGGACGTACAACGATAGTCGCGCCAGACAGACCTTTACCCACGTAGTCGTTGGCATCGCCGGACACTTCCAGCTTCAGACCCGGCGCGCCAAAGGCACCCAGTGACTGGCCCGCAGAACCGCGTAGCTTCACGGTCAGGTGGTCAGGTTGCAGGTTGTTGCGCATCCCGAACTGTTTGACGATGTGGCTGGATGTACGCGTACCGATGGTCCGCAGTGTATTTTGCACTGCGTAATCAAGCTGCATCTTTTCGCCGTCGTTCAAAAAGCGTGCCGCGTCCTTTACGATTTGCGCGTCAAGCGTATCGGTCACCGCGTTGCGTGGTTTGTTGCGGTCATATTTGATCTCGCCAGCGCCATCGACGGTGATCAGAAGCGGGTTCAGATCAAGGTCATCAAGGTGGGCAGAGCCACGTGATACCTGCGTCAGCAGATCAGCACGACCGATCACTTCATCAAGGGAACGCGCACCAATAGACGCGAGGATTTCGCGGACTTCGGTGGCGTAGAATGTGATCAGGTTCACGACTTTATCGGCGTTACCTGTGAACTTTTCGCGCAGTGCTTCGTCCTGTGTACACACGCCCACCGGACAAGTGTTGGACTGACACTGACGGACCATAATGCAGCCCATCGCGATCAATGCGGCGGTGCCGATGCCGTATTCCTCGGCACCCATCATCGCGGCCATGACGATGTCACGACCCGTGCGCAGGCCACCATCAGTCCGCAAAGTCACGCGTTCACGCAGGTTGTTCATCGCGAGCACTTGGTGTGCTTCGGTCAGACCCATTTCCCACGGCAGGCCCGCGTATTTGATGGATGTCGCAGGGGATGCACCTGTCCCACCGTTGTGGCCGGAAATCAGGATCACGTCGGCTTTCGCCTTCGCAACACCGGCCGCAATTGTCCCAACGCCAGAAGACGCCACGAGCTTCACGGTGACCTTACAACGTGGGTTGATCTGCTTGAGATCGTAGATCAGCTGCGCGAGATCCTCGATTGAGTAGATATCGTGGTGCGGTGGAGGTGAAATCAGCGTCACGCCTTTGGTCGAATGACGCAGACGCGCGATCAGGTCGGTGACCTTCATCCCCGGAAGCTGACCACCCTCACCCGGTTTTGCACCTTGGGCGACCTTGATTTCAAGCTCTTCACATTGGTTCAGATACTCGGCTGTCACACCAAACCGGCCAGATGCGACCTGTTTGATCTTCGCAGACGGGTTGTCACCGTTTGGTTCCGGATGGAAATGCGCCGGATCTTCGCCGCCTTCACCAGAGTCAGACTTTGCACCAATCCGGTTCATCGCGACGTTCAGGGTCTTGTGCGCCTCTGGCGACAACGCCCCCAAAGACATGCCCGGTGTCACAAAGCGTTTGCGGATCGACGTGATGCTTTCGACTTCTTCAATCGGGATCGCGTCGCCCATTGTTTTGATTGCAAGCAAGTCGCGCAAATGGATCGGCGGGTTCGATTGCATGGACTTCGAGAACTGCTGCCACATCGCGTAGGACGCTTTGTTACAAGCCGCCTGCAACATATGCATTGTCTGCGCTTCCCACGCGTGTTTTTCGCCGGACCGACGGGATTTGTAGAACCCACCGATTGGCAACACGTCGTTGGCGGCTTTCCAGCCTTTCGCGTGGACTTCTTCGACCTTGGCTTGAATACCGATGGTTCCGATGCCGGAAATTCGTGACTGCATACCTGGGAAATATTCCGCGCACATCGCACGGCCCAGACCGACGGCTTCGAAATTCAGACCACCACGGTAAGACGACAGCACGGAAATACCCATCTTCGACATGATCTTGAGCAGACCCGCGTCCACAGCTGCGCGATAACGGCGCACAGCATCAATCAAGGAGCCTTCGATCAAGCCACGTTCGATACGATCAGCAATCGAATCCTGTGCCAGATAAGCGTTCACAGTTGTCGCACCACAGCCGATCAGCACCGCAAAGTAATGCGGGTCGATACATTCAGCAGAGCGCACGTTGATCGAACAGAATGTCCGCAGACCATTCTTGGTCAGGCCGGAATGCACAGCAGATGTCGCAAGGATCATCGGCATTGGCACGCGTGTTTCGGACTGGTGTTGGTCAGTCAAAACAAGGTGACCGGCACCCGAACGCACGGCATCTTCTGCTTCGGCACGAATGCGTTGCAGCCCAGCGCGCAATGCGTCGCGGCCTGTTTCAAACGTACAGTCGATGAACGCGACGTTGTCCCCAAAATGCGCAACCATCTTGTCAAATTCTGCGTTCGCCACAAACGGGCTTTCGAGCATGACGATTTCGGTTTGGCTGCTATCTTCGGACAGAACGTTCTTGAGGTTCCCGAACCGTGTTTTCAACGACATCACGCGGCTTTCGCGCAGTGAATCGATTGGCGGGTTTGTCACCTGAGAAAAGTTCTGGCGGAAGAAATGGGACAGCGGGCGGTACTTCTTGGACAGAACCGCGGACGGTGTGTCGTCGCCCATGGACGCGATCATTTCCTTGCCGTCTTCGGCCATCGGGGCCAACACGTTTTCCAGTTCTTCGATGGAATAGCCAGCGGCCACCTGACGTTTACGCAGCTCTTCGCCCGCGAAAACGGATGTTTCTGGCAGATCGCGCATCGACAGTGATAGGTTGTTGACCTTGCTCACCCAATCACCAAATGGCTGCGCTGCGGCCAATGTGTCCTTCATTTCGGTGTCGTGGAACAGTTTGCCTTCTTTCATGTCCACGGCAATCATCTGCCCCGGACCAAGCGCGCCTTTTTCAACGACTGTGGATTCGTCGATGGTGACCATGCCCACTTCGGAACCTGCGATCAGCAGGCCATCGCCAGTCACGACATAACGCAGCGGACGCAGACCGTTCCGGTCCAGACCACCACAAACCCAACGACCGTCGGTCATCGCAAGGGCCGCAGGACCATCCCATGGTTCCATCACAGCGTTGCAATAGCCGTACATGTCCTGCCAAGCCTTCGGAATATCCACGGCTTGATGCGCCCATGCTTCGGGCACCAACATTGTCTTGGCCATAGGGGCGTCGCGACCTGCGCGCACTAGAACTTCAAACACGGAATCGAGCGCGGCTGAGTCAGATGTGCCTGACGGGATGATCGGCTTAATGTCTTCCGCCATTTCGCCAAATGCGCCGGACGCCATGCGAATTTCGTGGGACCGCATCCAGTTGACGTTGCCCTTCAGCGTGTTGATCTCGCCGTTGTGTGCCAACATGCGGAACGGCTGGGCCAATGACCACTGTGGGAATGTGTTTGTGGAATAACGCTGGTGGTAGATCGCGAATGCAGATTCAAAACGATCCTCGAGCAGGTCAGGATAGAAATCCGCAACCTGTTCGGCCAGCATCATGCCTTTGTAGATGATCGAGCGGCAAGACAATGAGCAGAAGTAGAAGCCTGCAACGCCTGCACCTGTCACCGCTTTTTCGATACGACGACGGATGATGTAGAGTTCACGTTCGAACTGTTCCTCGTCGATGTCCTTTTCATTGCGGATCAGGATTTGTTCGATTTCCGGACGTGTCGCGTTGGCCTTATCGCCCAAGCATTTCACATTCACAGGCACATGGCGCCAGCCGTAAATGTAGTGGCCCATGCGCAGCACTTCGGCCTCAACGATAGTCCGGCAGCGTTCTTGTGCGCCAAAGTCTGTCCGTGGCAGGAACACCTGACCAACCGCGATCAGCTTATCCTGATCCGGTTCGTGACCTGTGCGGCGTACTTGATCGTAGAAGAATTGCACTGGAATCTGGACGTGGATACCAGCGCCGTCGCCGGTTTTACCGTCCGCATCAACAGCACCACGGTGCCAGATCGCTTTCAGCGCATCGATGCCCTTTTGCACAACGCCACGCGACGCTTCACCGTCGATTGCGACAACAAGACCAACACCACACGAAGAATGTTCTTCTTCTTCACGGTACAGGCCGTTGTCGTTCATCCATTGGCGCTTTGCCTCTTCGGCGGCGACCCAGTTTTCATCATAGTTTGTCATTAAGGGACTCCAAGCGTTGGATCAGGGATGGGGCAGACGACAAAGTCTCACCGCAGCCGTGTTTTGGGTTAGCTGACAAAAAGCCGGGCTCACCTGGGAAGATGAATTCAACCGGATTGTCGTCGTTATCAAAGGTGCCGTTTTCAGTCGTGACTTTGCTGGATCCGGCCAAGAACATGTTGAAGCGCTGGGAAATATATTCATTCCCTTCAGACGCCCATTTCACATCACCTGCTTCATCATAAGCGGTGATGTTGTATTGCGTCTGATCAAGCACAACGCCGTCGATGGTGATCTGTTCACCTGTCAACGAATCCTGACCCACATAGCGTGTTTTCCCGACTTCTTCGGATTCGGTCATAAAGTCGTAGGTGTCGATGCCCATCTCAACCAGTTCAGAGAAAGACGCGCGATCACGCGGTTCCGCCTCGAGCCGTTCAACATGACCGGACCCGACGTGGAAACTTTCAACCCACTGCGTTTCTTCATCAATCTCACCGGCGTATGTGACGCCGTTTTCGCCGATGCTGATCCGGCGCTGGTGGCCTTCGGCGTCACCTTCACACGTAAAGATATGGTCGACAGAACAGGCTTCGGTCTGGATTGTCAGGTAGGCATCGCAGCCCGCTGGCAATTCAAATACTTCGGCAGTTTGGGCGACAGCAGGAACCGCTGCGCTGATCAAAAGGCAAGTCAGTGTCTTCTTCATAAGATTACTCCGCTGCGACTGATGTGGCTTGGGATAAATACTGTAGGATTGCGGCTGACGCGTCACGCCCGTCACGGATCGCCCACACAACAAGCGACGCACCGCGCACGATGTCACCTGCGGCAAACACGCCATCAAGGCTGGTTTGGCCCGTTTCGAATTGCGCTTTGATCGTGCCCCAACGCGTGACTTCCAGACCTTCAACACCCCATAGGGCGGGAATGTCTTCGGGTGTGAAACCCAACGCTTTGATCACAAGATCAGCTTCTTCGACGTAATCAGCACCTTCGATCAGCTCAGGCACCTGACGACCCGTCGCATCGGGTTGACCAAGACGCATTTTCTGGACGTTCACGCCAGTGACTGTGTTGCCTTCGAAACCGTTCGGGGCAGACAGCCAGACAAATTCGACGCCTTCTTCTTCGGCGTTTTGCACTTCGCGTTGTGAGCCGGGCATGTTCGCTTTGTCACGACGGTACAGGCATTTCACGGATGTCGCACCTTGACGGATAGCAGTACGCACACAGTCCATGGCCGTATCACCACCACCGATGACAACAACGCGTTTACCTTCGGCGTTCAGTTCACCGCTTTCGAATTCTTCGACAACATCGCCGAAAGATTTGCGGTTGCTGGCGGTCAGGTAATCAATCGCGTCGGCAATGCCGTCCGCGTCAGAACCCGGCGCCTCAAGGTCGCGTGTTTTGTAAACACCCGTCGCGATCAGGACTGCGTCATGCTTTCCTCGGATGGCGTCGAATGAGATGTCTTCGCCAACATTGCAGTTCAGTACGAATTCAACGCCGCCATCTTCGAGCTGCGCCATGCGTTTCATCACAACGTCTTTTTCCAGCTTAAAGCCCGGAATACCGTAGGTCAGCAGACCGCCCCCGCGATCGTAACGATCATAAACCGTGACCTGCACACCTTCACGGCGCAGCATGTCAGCGGCAGCAAGACCACCCGGACCCGCACCGATGATACCAACGCTTTCGGTGCGTTCAGCATGCGGACGGATCGGGGCGACCCAACCTTCTTCGAATGCGGTGTCTGTGATGTATTTTTCAACCGCGCCGATGGTGACAGTCCCATGGCCAGATTGTTCGATCACACAGTTGCCTTCGCACAGACGGTCCTGCGGGCAGATGCGGCCACAGATTTCCGGGAAAGTGTTTGTGGCTTGGGATACTTCATACGCTTCGCGCAGACGGCCTTCAGCGGTCAGACGAAGCCAATCAGGAATGTTGTTGTGCAGCGGGCAATGCGACTGACAATAAGGGACACCACACTGGGAACAGCGGCTGGCCTGCTCTTCGGCTTTGGCCGTCGCAAATTCAGCGTAGATTTCCTGAAAATCCGTGTTGCGCAAATTAGGTACGCGTTTTTCTGGCATATCGCGTTCGACGTTTACGAACTTGAGCATCTTTTGGCCGGCCATGGCATCCTCCTGTCAAAGGGCTAGAGCGCCCTTTTATGCGGGAGCGTTAGAAATGAAAAGTCAGCACTACTGACCTATTAATCGGATTTTGACGTCAAAGCGATAATAATTTTGAGGTCCGGTTGATTTTTTAGGTCCGGATCAAGCCCTAATTCGACTCTTTCCCCAATTTTAAAGGGGTCTATGGTGCGCGAAACCGAATCAAGGATCGCACATGCCGCTGTTCAATCTTATCCTCGTTGCCCTTATTCAAGGCGTGACAGAGTTTTTGCCAGTCAGCTCATCGGGCCACCTGATCCTTCTTCCGTCCCTGACTGGTCTTGATGATCAAGGTCAGGTCATCGACGTCGCGGCCCATGTTGGCACCCTGATTGCGGTCATCATCTACTTTTGGTCGGACGTGAAGCTGGCCCTGTTTGGCACGTTGCGCCTGATGCGCGGCAAAATCGACACTAAAGGTGCCTTTTTGGCCCTTTGCCTGTTAATCGGAACCATTCCTGTCATTGCCGTCGGCTTGATCCTAAAAGTTACTGGTTTGGCTGACGCAATGCGAGGGATCACTGTGATCGGTTGGTCGATGCTGATCTTTGGTATCGTTCTGTATTGGGCCGACCAAAAGGGCGCAGAGACACGCAGCGCCGAAGAATGGACATTAAAGCACGCGTTTATCATGGGGCTGTGGCAGTGCATCGCATTGATCCCCGGCACATCGCGGTCAGGCATCACCATTACTGGCGCGCGGCAACTGGGTTATAATCGGCGCGACGCGGCGCGGCTGGCGATGCTGATGTCGATCCCGACGATCATCGCCTCGGCGGCATTGTTGAGCCTCGATGTCATCGGAACGCCCGGCGTAATCAGCGATATCGCAATCGTCGCGGCCATGTCTTGTATCGCCGCACTCGCCGCACTTTTCTTGATGATGAAGCTGCTGCAATCGGTCAGTTACACACCCTATGTCATTTACCGGATCATCCTTGGCGTGGTTCTGCTTTTTATCGCCTACAGCTAAAGCCCCGGCCCGATATTCAGCTTTGATCCATCAGTAGAGCGGCCAAATACAGAGCCGCAAAAACACCAACAGCACCGCCACCGATAATCACGACGTCAACAGAATCAGGCAACGGCCCATGAAACTGAATTCAAGTCGCGACGGTAATACGGGTTGGTGTCACGACAGGCGCGCGCGATGGGGTGTCTGAAGTGACACTACCCTGCCGCGCAAACCTTTAGGTCCGCAAGTTTTTCGCAGATTCCTTGATAGCGTCGTACTGACCTGACGGGCGGAACCGCCACAGATAATCGGGCAGGATCGTCGCCATCGTTGCAGGACGGATCCCCAACGCATCAAAGCCCCGCGCATCATCAGACACGACATTATCAACGGCCAGATTGATAACTTGATCCTTCGTGATCGGTGCTTTGACGATGCCGGCTGTCAGAAACTGCCCAATGCCAAAAAGCGATGCCATGATCTTTGCCACAAAGAACGGCACGTTCAGAACCAAACGGCGGCGGCGCACGACAGCAAGCATGTCTTGCATCAGTTCGCAGAAGGTTTTCACCTCTGGCCCACCAAGTTCAAACACGCCGGACGCATCGCCATTCACGCCTTTGACAGCGGCGGCAGCTACATCGTCCACATGGACAGGCTGGAATTTCGTGTCCGCACCAACGACAGGCAGGATTGGCCCAAAACGGGACATACCTGCGAAACGGTTAAAGAATTCGTCTTCCGCACCGAACACAATCGACGGACGCAGGATCATCGCGTTGGGCATATGTTCAAGAACGCCTGCTTCGCCTTGCGCCTTGGTCTTAGCGTAATCACTGTCAGCGTCGGCGTCCGCACCGATGGCAGAGATATGCACCATACGGTCAATGCCCATACCCGCAGCGATCCGCGCCACGCGCTCGGCGCCTTCCGCTTGGACAGCTTCGAAGGTGTTTTTGCCAGTCTCGGCCAGCACACCTACGCAGTTCACAACTGCATCGGCGCCTTGGGTCACAGCCGCGACGCTTGCGTCATCACGGATGTTGCAGAACACCGGTTCAACCTGACCAACCACACCGTAAGGGCGCACAAAACCAGCCTGTTCAGGATTGCGTACAGCAACACGCACCCGCCAGCCTTCTTTGGCCAACCGCAACGCGATGTAACGCCCGACAAAACCGGAACCGCCAAAAATGGTAACAAGCTTGGACATGAGGCTGGCCTTTCATTGATTTCGCCCGTGTTTACGCCTGACAGCCGTGGCAGACAAGACGAAAGGCACAGTTCGGTTTCGCATGTTTTAACGGGTTTTGCGGATAGGATCGCATGGTAGAGCCGTGTTCGTGCAAAAACCCGTGCGAATCGCGTTGACAGGCACCGCGCAGGTCACTAGATCACCGCTACCAACCGTGCCCAGATGGCGGAATTGGTAGACGCGCCAGCTTCAGGTGCTGGTGTCTGTATGGACGTGGAGGTTCGAGTCCTCTTCTGGGCACCATTTTCCTTAGTTCGGAAAAGATGCAGCGGCGCAGGCCGCGTATTATCAAAACAATCTGTAAAGTCCTTTGCGGCGTTATCGCTGGTCCACACTGGCAGGGTCGCACATAATCGTCGTGTTCAAGCCGCGCAAAGGGATAACATGTCTAACACGTATTTCGCACCATCCGGCGGGCATCCTCCGCAGACTCAGCTTTTGACGGATCGTGCTGTTTTTACAGACGCTTACGCTGTTATCCCTAAAGGCACGATGCGTGATATCACGACCAGTTTCCTGCCATTTTGGAACGACACGCGCCTTTGGGTGATTGCACGCCCTATGACTGGCTTCGCCGAGACATTTTCGCATTACATCATGGAAGTCGCCCCGAACGGTGGCTCTGACACGCCAGAGACAGACGCGAGCGCCGAGGGGGTTTTGTTTGTCGTGGAAGGGAAAGCCACGCTTTCGATCAACGGCGCGACGCATCAGCTAGACGAAGGCGGATACGCCTTTATCCCGCCCGCCAGCGACTGGAGTTTGCGGAACACATCCGACACGACTTTGCGGTTCCATTGGATCAGAAAAGCCTACGAAGCTGTCCCCGGTTTGTCCGCCCCAGAGGTGCTGATCTTGAACGAAAATGATATCGCCCCAACGATTATGCCGGATACAGACGGCAAATGGGGTACGACCCGCTTTGTCGACCCGACTGATCTGCGCCACGACATGCATGTGACTATTGTGACGTTTGAACCCGGTGCTGTGATTCCATTCTTGGAAACTCACGTGATGGAACACGGGCTGTATGTGTTGGAAGGCAAAGCCGCTTATCGGCTGAATACCGATTGGGTCGAGGTCGAGGCCGGCGATTACATGTGGCTGCGCGCGTTCTGCCCGCAAGCGTGTTATGCAGGTGGACCGGGCAAATTCCGGTATCTGTTATACAAGGACGTGAACCGGCACATGGGATTGAAACCCTTAACCCGCTGACCAAATGAAAAAGGCACCCGCGTTTGCAGGTGCCTTATTTGTTTACCGGCTTTGTTAGTCTTTACTCTTCTTCTGGCAGGATCAGGTTTAGGACAATCGCCATCAATGCCGTCGGTGCAACTGCTGACGTTGCCAAGACCTTCACGACGCCTGGCAGATATTGCACAGCGGTTGGTACCAAGTTCAGGCCCAGCCCGAAGGCGAGTGATACCGCGATGATGATCATGTTGCGGCGTGTCATGTTGACGTCAGTCAGCATGTTAAGGCCAGCAGAAGCCACCATGCCGAACATCACGATCACGCCGCCACCAAGCACTGGTAGAGGCATGGATGCGATCACTGCCCCGACCTTAGGGATCAAACCACAAACGATCATGATCAGGCCTGCAATTGTTACAACGTGGCGGCTCATGATGCCGGTCATCCCGACAATGCCGACGTTCTGGCTGAAGGATGTATTTGGCAGGCCACCAAAGATACCCGCAACCGCTGTCCCAAGACCGTCTGCATAGGTCGCACCAGCGATTTCCGCGTCAGTTGCTTCGCGCTGTGCGCCTGCTTTGGCCGTCGCTGACGCGTCGCCAACAGTTTCAATCGCGGATACGATTGACACCAATGTCACGGCGATCACGGCGCCAAGGTTGAATTCAAACCCGTATGGCAACGGCTGGATCGACGTGATCCACGACGCACCCGCCACAGAACCAAAGCTGACCATGCCCAGCACCCATGCCAAGGCGTAACCTGCCAGCAGACCGACAAGGATCGCTGCATTGGATAATGCGCCTTTGGTGTAGAACTTGAGCAATAGCGACACGACGATCACTGTCAGCGCGACCGACCAGTGTTTCAGCGACCCAAAACTTTCAGCCGCCATTTGGAAATCAGCCGCACCACCGGCTGCGTATTTGATCGCAACTGGAATGAGGTACAGACCGATCGCCAGAATAACGAGCCCGATCACCAGTGGTGGAAACAGGAACCGCAGCTTGTCGATAACTGCCCCCAGAAGGAAATGCACAACGCCGCCGATGATGCAGGCCGTCAGCGCCACACCAAGACCCATCGTCGCGGCGATTCCGGCCAGTACGCCAACGAAAGCAAAACTTGTGCCCTGCATGATCGGCAGTCGCGCACCAATTGGTCCGATCCCGACAGTCTGAAACAAGGTCGCGATACCAGCAAAAAGCATCGCCATTTGGATCAGATAAATCTGCTCTGGCCCGCCAAAAGCAAGGCCCGCAGCACCTGCCACGATAATCGATG
This sequence comes from Loktanella sp. F6476L, assembly GCF_023015725.1. Taxonomy (NCBI): domain Bacteria; kingdom Pseudomonadati; phylum Pseudomonadota; class Alphaproteobacteria; order Rhodobacterales; family Roseobacteraceae; genus Loktanella; species Loktanella sp. F6476L. Next base: position 173,192 of record NZ_JALKAR010000003.1, read on the forward strand.
GCGTCACGTTGGATGCGAACATCGCAAGCACGTGTTGTAAGCCCAGCGGTATGGCTTGCGCGATGGGTGGCGTCACATTTGGATCGCTATATCTTATGTCTGTCATTGTTTTGTGTCCCTATTTGTTGGTCGTTTTGCCAGTCTTGACGCTGGTCTCTTTTCGCAAGTGTCATGCGTTTTGCGCGATTTGAAACGCTGTTTCAAACCAATGCTCTTGCAGGTTCGGACCCTTCCCGATCCGATCCACCACTGCGAATAGCCCCGGTGTGCTGATCGGCGTCAGTACGCCGTGCCATGTGTTGCGGTGATAGTTCACGCCTTGGCCTGCTTGCGTCAGAAACGCCTGTGGGTGGTCCGGTTTGCCGTTGTCGTCCGCAGCGACGACCACAACAAATGGCGTGTGCGTCATCGGGATGAACGCTTGGCTGCCGTCGGGGTGACGTTCCATCATATCCAGCGCGATCGGAAAACTGCGGGCCTGCGCGTTAAACAAGCTGATCCCGGCCTTGCCATCTGCAAAGTCGAGCTGGGCGAGGTCATGATGCCGCCCACAAAGCCCTTGGTTGATGATTTTATCAGGGTCGCCAGCGACTTCTAAGACATCACCAAACGGCGCGAACGCCTCTACCGTCAGCGATTGCAAATGCAGGACGGTCATGTGCCGAACTTCGCGATTAGGCGGAGTTGCGCGATGCGTTCGACTTGGCGGCAGGCCTCTTGCAATTCATCAGCCGTGTCGTTGAAAAGCCGTCGGTTGAAGGCGGCTGTGATGGTCGCTTTCGTATTGTCACCCACTGCGATGATGAATGGGAACCCGTGTTTTTCAACGTAACGCGCGTTCAGGTCTTGGAACATTTCACGTTCGTCGTCGGTCAACGCATCGAGGCCCGCGCTTGCCTGTTCTGCGGTGCTTTCGGCGGTGAGTTTTTTCGCCGCCGCCAATTTACCGGCTAGATCTGGATGCGCGCGCAACACACCTAAGCGTTGATCATCGGATGCTGTGCGGAACACGCGACAAAGTGCCGAATGCACGCCCTGTGCGGTGTCATGCGTCGGCCCAAGTTCCAACGCATGCGCACCTTCGGCAATCCACGGGCTATGTTCAAAAATGCTGCCATATTCAGTGACAAAGGTCGCGCGATCCATCTGCGACGGGCGGGCAAAACGCTGGTGCGGATGTGTCGCGGCCCAATGATCCGCGATCTGTTCACGCGTGGCGAACCAAACACCGTCATGCGACTGAAAATGCTCGATCGCGCGGCGCAGGGCAGCAGCACGCCCAGGACGGCCGATGATCCGGCAGTGCAAACCGATCGACAGCATCTTTGGCGCACCAGCCGCACCTTCAGCGTAAAGCGTGTCGAAACTGTCTTTCAGGTAGCTTTCAAACTGATCACCTGCGGTGAAACCTGCCTGAATGCCGAACCGCATGTCGTTGCAATCCATCGTGTACGGCACGATCAACTGGTCTTGATCCCCAAATTCCATCCAGTACGGCAGATCATCGGCGTAACTGTCCGCGATATACGCAAACTTGCCAGTTTCGGCGGCCAACCGCACCGTATCGTTCGAACAGCGGCCTGTGTACCAACCGCGCGGCGGGGTACCGGTGACTTCGGTGTGCAAACGGATGGATTCAGCGATTGCGGCGCGTTCTTCGTCCTCTGGCATGTCTTTGTGTTCGATCCATTTCAGACCGTGGCTGGCGATTTCCCAGCCCGAAGACTGCATCGCCGCGACCTGTTCAGGGGCACGTGCAAGCGCAGTGGCGACGCCGTAAACCGTGACTGGCAAATCCCACAGCATCCGGTGCACACGCCAGAAACCGGCACGCGATCCGTATTCGTACAAGGATTCCATGTTCCAGTGACGCATCCCCGGCCAAGGTTGCGCCCCTGTGATTTCGGACAAAAACGCCTCTGACGCGGGATCACCGTGCAAGATATTGTTTTCACCGCCCTCCTCGTAATTCAGCACGATTTGCACAGCAATCTTGGCCCCATTCGGCCAGTTGGCTGCGGGCGGGACGGCGCCGTAACCAGTCATATCACGGGGGTAGCGGTTCACATTGTTTTCCTTGATCATGCGGGTACCTTGTAAATCAAACTGATCAGCTTGGTTTTCAAATAAAACATGAAGCTGCCTCTTGCACGTCCCCTTTGGCACTTGCGGCAGGCTGACGTATAGATCGACCTCACCAGAGGCACCTTTTGCAGCGGAAAGACCTGTTATGACCGGATTTTTGACAACTCACGTTCTCGATACGGCGCGCGGCTGCCCTGCGCAGGGTCTAAAAATCGACCTGTACCGCATTGATGGTGACACGCGGACGCACATCACATCGCTGACCACCAACGATGACGGACGCACAGACAGCCAGATTTTGCCTGCTGCAGATTTCACCATCGGCACCTACGAATTGGTGTTTCACGCGGGCGCCTACCTTGACGCGATCGGCACGCCGGCTGAGGACCCGCGGTTCCTTGATATCATCCCGATCCGGTTCGGCATGTCAGAGCAATCGCATTATCACGTGCCACTGCTGTTATCCCCGTTCGGTTACAGCACCTATCGCGGTAGTTAATCGGCGGCGCGGACAATCGGTGCGATCCGACTGATCACGTAGTCCATGAACAACCTTGTCTTGGGGTCCTGATTGCGTCGGTGCGTGAACAAGCAGGCCAGCTGCACAGGCGTTGGGGGGGTCTCATCCGCCACCACAACAAGTCGTCCGGCCGCAATGTGATCCGCGACCTCGAATACCGGCTTGAGCGTAACCCCGCAGCCAGCCAACGCCCAATTGGTCAACACATCGCCATCGTCACATTCGTAACGTCCCGCGACTTGAAACTTCTTGGGCCCATCGGGGGTCATTAACCGCCACTGGAATTCGGTCGCACCCGGAAAGCGCAGGTTCAGACATTCATGGCCGTCCGCAATCAACGCCGTGCCGTTCTGAGGATGACCACGGGCCGCGATGTAGTCGGGCGCCGCACAAAGCACGCGTTCCACATCGGCGATTTTGCGCATCCGCAGATTGCTGTCCGTCGGTTGGCCCATGAAAAACGCCAGATCTAACCCTTCCGTCGTCAAATCAACCGTCCGGTCCGTCAACCGCAACCTGACCTGCACGTCAGGATATTCTTCTAAAAAACCGGGAATAAGTGGCGCGATCAAGCGTTTCCCAATGCCCAATGGCACGGCAACATACAGCGATCCGCGCGGTTGATCAGTGATGTTCACGACCTTCGCTTCGGCTGCATCGACGGCCTCTAGTACCTCGCAGGCCCCACCATAGAACGCTTGGCCTTGTTCGGTCGCGGTCAGGCTGCGCGTGGTCCGCTGGAACAGCCGGACGCCTAATTTTTCCTCAAGTTGCGATATCCGCGCCGATGTCACAGCAGGCGATATCCGCAAATCACGCCCAGCAGCAGACATACTGCCCAGTTCGTAGACGCGCACAAAAGTTCGGATATTATCGAGGTATGACATTGTTCTGGGTTTTTTGATGCTGTTTGGCCATTCCAAGCAATAGCAGAACAATCACAAGCGGCCTAGTGTGGCCGCACTTTATACACGGCACGGCGGAGACCCTAATGTACGACATGGCAATTCTTTGGGACTGGATCGCATTTTCCGTCCGCTGGCTGCACGTGATCACGGCCATGGCGTGGATCGGCGCATCGTTCTTTTTCATTGCGCTTGATCTTGGACTAAAGAAAGCACCGAACATGCCCGACGGTGTGCATGGCGAAGAATGGCAGGTGCACGGCGGCGGTTTTTATCACATTCAGAAATACCTGGTCGCCCCGCCGAACATGCCCGAACACCTGATCTGGCATAAATGGCAAAGCTACATCACGTGGGTCTCCGGTGCAGCCCTTTTAATGATCGTCTATTGGGTCGGTGGCGAGTTATTCCTGCTCGATCCGACCAAGGCTGATCTGACGTTGTGGCAGGGCATCCTGATTTCTGGCGGATCACTGACCATCGGTTGGTTGGCCTATGATTTCCTGTGCAAATCCAAGCTTGGCGAACAACCAACCACGTTGATGGTGTTGCTGTTTATCATCCTCGTCGTAATGGCGTGGGGGTATAACCAGATATTCACCGGACGCGCCGCGCTACTGCATCTTGGCGCTTTCACCGCGTCGATCATGACCGGAAACGTGTTTTTCCAGATCATGCCGAACCAACGTATCGTTGTCGCAGACCTGAAAGCAGGGCGCACGCCTGACGCAAAATACGGAAAGATCGCGAAGCTCCGGTCGACACATAACAACTACCTAACTTTGCCGGTCGTGTTCTTGATGCTGTCAAATCATTACCCACTGGCGTTCGGGACTGAATACGCATGGATCATCGCCAGCCTGATTTTCCTGACGGGCGTTACGATCCGGCACTACTTCAACACGATGCACGCCACGGGTGCAGGTCCAAACTGGACGTGGGCGGTCACCGTGCTGCTGATGCTGATCATCGCTTGGCTGTCATCGGTCAGGTCCACAGAAACCATCGAACAGGCCGAAGCCCGCGCGATGACGCCCTATGAACAGCATTATGCGTCAGCCGAAGGGTTCGACGACGCCTACAACACCGTGCTTGGCAATTGTTCAATGTGCCACGCGCGCGAACCGTTCTGGGATGGCATTCGCTGGGCACCCAAAGGCGTGTACCTTGAAACGCAAGCAGACGTCGCCAAACACGCAACCCAGATTTACCTACACGCTGGCGTTTCACACGCCATGCCGCCCCCCAACGCGATACAGATGGACGATGACGCCCGCGAAACGCTGATCACGTGGATCACAAACGCTAGAAACGATGGCTAGCCGCTAAGATGCGTTAACCGCTACCCTTGCCCTTCCCCATAAAGCATCCTACCAACGCCCTACCTCGGGGGGCCAATACGGCTGAGATTGCGCAAGCTGACCCGTTGAACCTGAACCGGTTAAGACCGGCGGAGGGAAGGTTTAGCACGCACGCTATCCCCCAATCCGCCCGTCGCATTTGGAGGATACGATGTTCAAAACCACTTATCTGACAGCTGTTGCGGGACTTTGCTTGGCGACTGCAGCCACGGCAGAGACCCCGAAATTGTCTGTTCTCACCTACGACAGCTTCACCAGCGAATGGGGCCCCGGCCCTGCGGTGGAAGCGGCGTTTGAAGAAATCTGCGCATGTGATCTGGAATTTGTCGGGGCTGGTGACGGCGCTGCATTGCTGGCACGTTTGCAGCTGGAAGGACCACGGACCGAAGCCGATATCGTGCTCGGACTGGATACAAACCTGACAGCCGCAGCCCGTGAAACAGGTCTTTTTGCACCGCACGGCATCACGGCTGACCTGACGCTGCCATTGGGCTGGACCGACACGGAATTCATGCCTTTCGACTGGGGCTATTTCGCGTTTGTGGGCAACGCCGACGCGGACGCACCTACGTCACTGCGCGAATTGGCCGAGAGCGACATCAAGGTCGTGATCCAGGACCCACGGTCATCCACACCGGGCCTTGGTCTGCTGATGTGGGCGAAAGAAGTCTATGGCGACGAAGCCCCACAATTCTGGGACGCAATCGCTGACAACATTGTCACCGTGACACCCGGTTGGTCCGAAGCCTACGGTCTGTTCCTTGATGGCGAAGCGGATGCCGTGTTGTCCTACACCACATCACCGGCCTACCACCTGATCGCCGAAGAAGACGATAGCAAGGTCGCATGGGAATTCAGTGACGGCCATTACATGCAGGTCGAAGTCGCTGGCAAAGTGGCCGGCACCGATGTGCCTGAATTGGCTGACCAGTTCTTGGAATTCATGGTGTCAGACGAGTTCCAATCAATCATCCCGACAACCAACTGGATGTACCCAGCCGCCACACCTGCGGATGGTCTGCCAGACGGTTTCGACACATTGATCGCGCCAGCCACATCTTTGCTGAAAACACCGGAAGATGCGCTTGCGGTCCGTGAAGAGGCATTGGCCGAATGGCGCGCAGCGCTGTCCCAATAATCACGCGCATCCCCGCCGTCATGGCGGGGATGTTGGTGCTGGTGCTGACGCTTGGCACGTTGATCGCAGTTGCGATGCGGGCCGAAGTGGGCACTGGCCTTTCTGCCGCAGATTGGGCCGCGATCAAATTTACGGTATCGCAGGCATTTGTATCTGCATTGGTCAGCATTATCATCGCGATCCCCGTCGCGCGCGCCTTAGCACGACAATCGTTTCGCGGGCGTGGCGCGTTGATCACCCTGCTTGGTGCCCCGTTTATTCTTCCCGTCATCGTGGCCGTTCTTGGATTGCTCGCAGTTTTCGGACGCAACGGTATTTTGAATGCAGGGTTAGAGGCGTTGGGCCTACCCACCTTTACGATCTACGGTTTTCATGGCGTGGTTCTGGCGCATGTTTTCTTTAACCTGCCACTCGCGACGCGGTTCATTCTGCAAGGCTGGCTCGCGATCCCGTCTGAACGTTTCCGGCTTGCGGCGACGCTAAACGCACCTGTCGGTCGCCTGTTGGAATGGCCGATGTTGCGCAGCGTTTTGCCCGGAACGTTTCTTGTCATTTTCCTGATTTGCCTGACCAGTTTCGCGGTCGCGTTGACCCTTGGCGGTGGGCCGAAGGCAACGACAGTGGAACTCGCCATATATCAAGCTGTCCGGTTCGATTTCGACCTTGGGCGTGCCGCTTTGCTGGCCTGTATCCAGTTTGGCATCTGCACTATCGCCGCCATCGTTGCTTGGCAGGTCACGGCCGTGGATGGTTTCGGCGCGGGTCTGGACCGTGTGGTGCAGCGTTGGGATGGGTCGCGGTCCATCGATTTTGCTTGGATCGGCCTTGCCGCCGCATTTCTGATCGTGCCCCTGTCGATGGTCGTGATCAACGGAATCATGAGCCTGTCCGAATTACCATTCAGCATTATCCAAGCCGCCACCCGATCGGTGTTTGTCGCCCTCGTATCTGCAATTTTTTGCATCACGATGGCCTTGGCGCTTGCCTTGCAAGGCGGGCGCATCGTGTCGATCATTGGCGTTTTGCCTCTTTCCGCATCAGGTCTGGTCGTGGGCACAGGGTTGTTCCTAATTGTCTTTCCCTTCTGGCGGCCATCCGATCTTGCCTTGCCTGTCACAGCATTGGTCAACGCGACGCTGGCATTACCATTTGCGCTGCGGTCCATTGCGCCTGCCGTTGATGGCGTTGTCGCCGACTATGGCCGGTTGATGGACCAGCTGAATGTCACTGGCTGGACACGGCTGCGCCTGATCATGCTACCCCGCATACGCAGGCCACTGGGCTTTGCGCTTGGCCTCGCGGCAGCGCTGTCCATGGGAGATTTGGGAGTGATCGCCTTATTCGCGGATGAAAACGGCGCGACCTTACCGCTTGCGATGTACCGGCTGATGGGCGCGTATCAGATGGACGCGGCAGCGGGTGCCGGGCTGCTCTTGGTTGCGCTCAGCCTGTTGCTGTTTTGGATTTGTGATCGTGGAGGACGCATTGATGCTGACGTTTGATCAAGTAACTCTGACACAGGGCACGTTCCATCTGGCTGCGCACCTTACGATCCCAACGGGGATTACCGCGATCATTGGTCCGTCCGGTGGCGGCAAATCTACGCTTTTGGCAGCGATTGCCGGATTCATCGCACCGACCGCAGGCGACATCCTGTGGAACGATAAATCATTGTCTAAGCAACCGCCCGGTGAACGCCCCGCCAGCATGTTGTTTCAGGACAACAATCTATTTCCGCATCTAACGATTGAACAGAACGTCAGTCTGGGGATTAGGCCCGACCTAAAGCTTTCAACCGCCCAAAAAGAGACGGTCGCGAAGACTCTGACGCAAGTTGGCTTGACCGATTTAGGATCGCGCAAACCGAACGCGCTGTCCGGCGGCCAGCAAAGCCGCGCGGCATTGGCCCGTGTGCTCGTTTCGGATCGACCTTTGGTTTTGCTGGACGAACCGTTCGCGGCCTTGGGCCCTGCACTCAAAGACGAAATGCTGGAATTGGTCACATCGACCTTGGCAGCGGCAGGCAAATCCATTGTAATGGTGACGCATGATCCAGACGATGCGCGACGTATCGCTGATCGTGTGCTGCTGGTCGCTGAGGGCACCGCGCACCCACCCGTCGACGGGCAACAGATTTTCGACGATCCACCAGCGGCATTAAAAGCCTATCTGGGCTAGCACCCGAAACGCAAAGGGCCCGCCAAACTGGCGGGCCTTTCAAATTGGTTCAAGACGATATCAGTCTTTGTGCTTGTGCGGCGCCCACAAACGCTTGTTTGTGAGGTAAAGCAGTACAGACAGGATCGCGAGGAAGATCACACCGGTCAGACCAGCCTGCTTACGCGCCATCATCTTTGGTTCAGCTGTCCACATCAGAAACGCTGCGACGTCTTCGGACATGTGGTGGATGTCGTTGGAATGGCCGTCAGCAAAGTCGATGTCGCCGCCGTAGATTGGCTGTGCCATGCCGATCCATGATCCAGGCACCATGTGCTTGCCTTTTTCATCGATGCAGCTTGCAGGGAAACCACCAGACGCGAACGCCGTGTTGTAGTAACCATCCATGTTCGCATCAGCCGCACATTCTGGTTCTTCTTCGTAGCCGGACAGCAGCGCTGTGATGTATTCAGCGCCACCCATGCCGTACCACAACTGGGCAAGGCCGGTGCCATATGGACCGTGGAAACCAGCGCGCGCTTTTGCCATCAAGGACAGGTCGGGCGCGTTTGCTGATGTCACAGCTGGGAATTTGTCAGCTGGTGTGGCTGTGCGGAAATCGCCTTCGCCGTCGAACAATGCAGGGTCAAAGACCTCGTAGAATTCAGCGTAGGCAAAAACCTGATCCTCGGGCAGTGCAGGACCGCCTTCGTCGCCAAGTGTGCGGATCGCTACATGTTCAAGACCGTGGCATGACGAACAAATCTCTGTGTAGATCTGCAGACCACGCTGAAGTTGCATCTGGTCGAAAGACCCGAACATGCCATCGAATGAAAAATCAACGTCATGAATGTGCACTTCGGATCCGGCAGCCGCCGCTTGTGTCCCCAGAAGGGACACGGCAGCAACGGCTGAAAGGGTGAGTTTACGGAACATAGTCATTGTATCTTTCCTCACTCTGCCGGCTGTGTGGCACCATCAGTGCCTTTGGCCGGGTAGTGCGCGTTGAAGTCTTCTTCGATAGTCGCCGGTGGTGTGTCTGGCTTCTCGATCACGCCGAGCAATGGCAGGATAACGAGGAAGTAGGCAAACCAGTAAGTAGAGGCGATCAAAGAAATCCAGTCATACGGGAATTCAGCCGGACGGGCACCAACCCACATCAACAATATGAAGTCGGCAACCAGCAGCGCGAACCACCATTTGAACATTGGACGGTAACGACCGGAGCGAACAGAAGATGTGTCCAACCAAGGCGCCAACGCCATGACTGCAATCGCACCAAACATCGCGAGAACACCGAAGAATTTCGCATCAATGATGCCAAAGCTCAGGAACTGAACAATCTGAACAACCCAAACGTCTGCAGTGAAGGCCCGCAGGATCGCGTAGAATGGCAAGAAGTACCATTCTGGAACGATGTGTGCAGGTGTCGCAAGCGGGTTCGCAGGGATGTAGTTGTCAGGGTGGCCCAAGTAGTTCGGCATGAAGCCAACAACCGCCATGAACACGACCAAGATCACAGCGAGTGCGAACAGGTCTTTGATCACGAAGTATGGCCAAAATGGCAGCGTGTCTTTTTGTGCGTCTTCTTTTGATGTCCGACGTACCTCAACACCAGTTGGGTTGTTGTTGCCTGTCGTGTGGAACGCCCAGATGTGCAGGATCACGAGACCGGCAATGATGAACGGCATCAAATAGTGCAGTGAGAAGAAGCGGTTCAGCGCAGGTTGGCCAACGGCGCCAGCACCCAACAACCATGTCTGGATGCTTTCACCGATGAACGGGATCGCCCCAAACAGGCCTGTGATAACGGCGGTACCGTGGAACGACATCTGGCCCCATGGCAGAACGTAGCCCATGAACGCGGTCCCCATCATCAGAAGATAGATGAGCATACCGATGATCCATGTGACTTCACGTGGTGCCTTGTAAGACCCGTAGTAAAGACCGCGGAAAATGTGGGCGTAAACAGCCACAAAGAACAAGGATGCCCCGTTCATGTGGAAGTAACGGATCATATGGCCGCCGTTCACGTCACGCATAATGTGTTCGATAGACGCAAACGCCATATCAACGTGTGGCGTGTAGTGCATAACCAGCACGATGCCGGTGATGATCTGCAGCGCCAATGTGAATGTCAGGACAATGCCCCAAATCCACATCCAGTTCAGGTTTTTCGGAGTCGGGATCATCAAAGTGCCGTGCAGCAAGCCTACAATTGGCAAGCGCTTATCAAGGCCCTTTTCGAATTCCGTCTTTGGTTCGTAATGGTCGTGGGGAATGCCGCCCATGGGTATCTCTCCTTAACCGAGTTGAATTGTTGTTTCGTCGATGAACGACGCGACGGGAACAGGCAGGTTGCGCGGTGCTGGACCCTTACGGATACGGCCAGCCGTATCGTAGTGAGAACCGTGGCACGGGCAGAACCAACCGCCAAAATCACCAGCATCGCCAAGCGGCACGCAGCCAAGGTGCGTACAAACACCCATTTGCACCAGCCATTGACCAGCTTCGTCCAAGGACCGGTTTTCGTCGGTCGCAGGCACTTCGCCAAGGTTGTCGTTGTTCGCTTCTGCATCAGGCAGATCGTCAACGCTGACCTCACGGGCCTCTGCGATTTCTTCTTCTGTGCGGTTCCGGATGAAAACCGGCTTACCCTGCCACAGCACAGTGATCTGTGTGCCGGGATCAATCGCGCTGATATCAACGCGGATAGAGGCCAAGGCCAAAACATCGGCAGAGGGGTTCATCTGATTGACCAGCGGCCAGACAGCAGCGCCTGTAACCACTGCGCCCGCACCAGCGGTGGCGTAGTAGATAAAGTCGCGGCGTGTGCCCTGGTGTTCGTCTGCATGTGACACGGGGTGCATCTCCGTTTTAATGTTGCGGACATTCCGCACGAATAGAGGTCGTTCCATAAAGGGCCGCCCATTGCGGCGGTGTTTAGACGGCAATTCCCTGCCAGTCCAGCGGACATTCGGGCGCAGCCTGTTATCTGATGTCTAAGTGTTACGCGTCGCTAACCCGTTAAACCTGCCATACTTTATTCTGGGACTATATCCTGCGTCTTATCAGCGCGATTCCCCCAGACCTGCGCAATCGTGGGCAAGAAAGCGTAATTGCTGATTCGATTCTCGGCGGAAACTAGCGAAGAGGTGAACAGATGTGGCGTTTTGGATGGTTGAGCAGGGCAAAACAGGGGTCTATAGCGGAATGGAACCTGCAACGCTGGACCACCGCCATGACCGCCATCCGCCTTATTTCATTGTTGATCCCGCTTTTCGCTGCAAACACTGCTGCTGCTGAGGTTGAACTTAGCTTTTACGGCGGCATCCAAAACGCGCCTTCGTCTGATGTAACGATTGCAGGCGACGATGTGATTCCCGACGCGACTTTCGGCATCGATTGGGAAGGTCGGTCATTTGATGCACCCGTCTACTATGGCATTCGTGTCACAAAATGGCAGAGCGCATCGTTTGGTTACGGCGTCGATTTCGCACATAACAAAGTGTACCCGCAGGACGGCGAATTGCCGGCAGGGTATGATCGGTTAGAATTTACCGATGGTCTGAACACATTGACGGCAAATGCGTATTACCGCTGGCAAGACGCATTGGGCGAGATCACACCATATGTCGGGGGCGGTGTCGGGCTGTCTATCCCACATGTAGAGGTTCTGACCGCTGACAGCCGGACCCTTGGCTATCAGGTGACCGGTCCTGCCGCCACTCTGATCGCTGGTGCCAGCATGCCAATTAACGACAAATGGTCGATTTTTGGCGAATACAAAGGCACTTACACGGTCAACGAAGGTGACTTGGATACTGGCGGAACAGTGTCCAGCGACATCTTTACGAACGCGCTCAACGTTGGGGTGAGCTTCAACTTTTAATTAGCATCTCGCGCGAGTTTGATTTGCGCGATCAGGGGAAGCTGCGTAACCTTTTCGGTACGACGACTGCCAAAGGGATTCGTTTCTATGCTGTACCGGTCAATTTCGACCATTCTTTTCTGTTTTGTAGTGCCATCAGCGGCGCTTTCTGAAGTCGAAGTCAGCCTTTATCTGGGAAACCAGTCTGGGCCGCCATCCGACATCAACGTTACTGGTGACAGCACGATTCCTGACCTTAGCTTTGAACAAAAGTGGGAAGGACAGTCGTTCAACTGGCCGATCTACGCAGGTTTTCGCATCACAAACTGGCGCACGCCAGAATACGGTTATGGTCTGGACTATGCCCATAACAAGGTCAGACCACCGAACGGCGAATTGCCCGCGGGCTTTTCCGCGCTCGAATTCACTGACGGGCTGAACACTTGGACGATCAACGGGTACCGCCGCTGGCAAAACGCCGTCGGGGACGCCACGCCTTATGTTGGCGCGGGTCTCGGCATTTCAGCTCCTGGGGTCGAAGTCCGCTACCAAGGGTCCGACACCTTTGAATACCAAATCACCGGCGTGGCCGCGACGTGGCTTGCAGGGGTGACCTATCCCGTGAACGACGAATGGTCGGTCTTTGGCGAATACAAAGGAACGTTCACGTCCAACGACGTGGAATTGGACGGCGGCGGATCGCTGACGTCCGACATCTTTACCAACGCATTAAACGTCGGCGTCAGCTTTAGCTTTTAAGTCGCTGTCGCCTGCATCGACGGGCGTTCCACAAATGCGGCATGCCAAGCGGCCAAGTCGCCCTTACCGTCACGCCAGTTCCGCACATCGTGCCGTAAATCCACATAAGACAACGCACAAGCGACCGCGATATGGGACATATCTAGCGGCCCTGACAAATGGCTCATCCAGCGGTCATTGATCGACGCGATTGCGCGGCTGGCCTTTTGCCATTGCGCTTCGACCCAATCGGCGGATTGTTCCGCTTCGGGACGCAAACGTACCTCGTAGGCCATTGAAACGGTCGTATCCATGATACCGTCTGCGGTGGCTTCTAAAGTCAACGTGTCCCAAATCCGTGCAGCAGGATACATGCTGCCGTTGTTGGTATCGTTGAGGAACCGCGTGATAACGCGACTGTCGAACAACGTTGGGGCATCATCACGGACCAATGCAGGGATTTTCCCGAGCGGGTTCGCCGCGATCACAGTCGCATCAGAGTTAAACGCCGTCGTGGCGACGGCTTGTTCCGGAACGACATCTTCCAACCCCATTTCACGGATCAACACACGTACTTTGCGCACATAGGGCGACGTCGGGGACATAATCAGTTTCATGTGGCTTCCTTAAGTTTGCGGTGGATAACGCATCAGATGCGCAAGGGTTTGGGTGTCGATACCTGTCGTTGATGTTTCGATCTTGTCAGCCGCGCGCAGGCGAACATCATCAGGCTTGTTCTGGCTCAGCTTCCATGTGCCGTTGATCGCACTAACATGCAGTCGGCACGGCACAATCTGACGCATCATCTTGTCCAGCACGTCCGGCGTCATCTTTGTCGTCAACCAAGGCGGTTTTGGCACAAGTTGATCTTCGAAATGCGCCGACTGCCGATCCAACATTTCGCGCATTGCATCCTGCGGGAGCCGTTCGAGCGTGCCACGCAGGTGGACGGCAACATAGTTCCACGTCGGAACTTGATCGGGAATCTCATACCAATCGGGCGACACGTATCCGTCAGCCGCTGTCACGGCAATGACGGCGTTTTGGGGTTTGTCGAGCTGGCGTAAGATCGGGTTTGACCTGACAAGATGCAGATCGGCGGTCACCCCATCCGGAGTCAGCGCAAAGGGAATATGCGACACCAGCGGCCCATCGTCATGGTTCACCGCCAATACGCCAAATCCACGTTCCCGCGCAAAGGTGATGTTTTGGACATCGTCAGGTTTGCGGAAGGACGGGTTGGGATGCATGGTCTGCCTTATGGAAAATAAGTAGGTTCAGCCCCCGGCACCCAGATGGGTCGCTTGACCATAATGGTGGCGAAGCTGTCCGAGGTTTCAAACGCTGTCAACCAACGGATCAGATGCGGCCAGTCTTGGGCATTGAACCAATCGCGATCCGTATTCGCGAACTGACGCACAAAGGGGAGGATCGCCGTATCAGCCATTTTGACCATATCGCCAAAGAGATTGGTTTGATGTGTAAGCCGGTCGTTTAGACCCATTAACACATCTGCGGCGGCCGCACGATCAGCAGACGCATCACGTTCAGGGAAACGCACCGCGTATTTCGTGTGATCAAGCGCCTTTTTGAAAGGACCGTCATTGGTATCAATCATCGCGTGCCCTTCGGCAGGCATATCAAGCCAGCCTTCCGGATCATTCTTGCTCAAGGCCCACATCATCACGTCGCGCGATTCTTCAACGATTGTCCCGTTATCGTTCAAGACAGGTACAGTCGCTTTTGGGCTGACCGTTGTCATTTCGACCGGTTTTTCCTTGAGAAGAATGTCGCGGAGATCGACCGTCACACCAGTGTAAAGAACCGTAAGACGTACCCGCATTGCGTAGGGGCAACGGCGAAAAGACCAAAGGATCGGTGTTTGGGGCGTCATGCGGGAGCCTCCGGCGGGGATATAGAGTACGTCAAAGAAGCGGGTTGTGGCGTTTATGCCGTCAGCTGCGTGGCTGTGGCACCGGTGATTGCGGTGGTCACGATCTGGGATTCAGGTTGGTCGGTGCCGAAGGTAACTTCGGCAAACTGCTGGGTCCGACCCATGCGGGGATTTTCCATCAGAATGTGATGGGTTTGACCGATTTGGGCCTTCAGATGATTCTGCACTTGGGCATCACCTGCTGCGCGAAGCTGGGCGGCGCGGGCTTTGATCAGTTTACCGTTTACCGCCGGCATACGCGCAGCAGGCGTGCCTTCACGTGCAGAATAGGGAAAGACGTGCAGCCAAGTCAGATTGCAGTCCTTCACCAATGCCAGTGAATTGGCGAACATCGCGTCGGTTTCGGTCGGGAAACCTGCAATGATATCCGCCCCGTAGGTCATATCAGGGCGCAGTTTGCTGGCCTGTTCGGTGAATGCGATTGCATCGTCACGCAGGTGCCGCCGTTTCATCCGTTTCAAGATCATGTCGTCGCCATGCTGAAGCGACAGATGAAGGTGCGGCATCAGACGCGGTTCGGTCGCAATGGCCTGCATGAGGTTTTCGTCCACCTCGATGCTATCGATGGAACTGATCCGTAAGCGTGGCAGGTCAGGCACTAATTTGAGGATTCGCATGACCAGATCGCCAAGCTTAGGCTCTGACGGCAGGTCAGCCCCCCACGACGTAAGGTCAACGCCGGTCAGCACGACTTCGTTATAACCCTTTTGCACGAGCCGTTTGATCTGATCGACCACAACGCCTGCTGGCACAGATCGCGAATTACCACGACCGTAGGGAATGATACAGAATGTGCAGCGGTGGTCGCACCCGTTTTGAACCTGCACGTAGGCGCGGCTGCGCGTGCCGAAGCCGTCGATCAGGTGACCTGCGGTTTCGGTCACGGACATGATGTCGTCGACCTGTACAGGTTCGGTCGCCCCGATCAAGTCAGGGGCCATCTGGACCCACGTATCAGGGTTCATCTTTTCGGTATTGCCGAGGACGACGTCGACCTCACCCATATCCGAAAACGTCTTGGGTTCAGTCTGCGCTGCACATCCGGTCACGATGATCTTTGCATCCGGATTGGCGCGGCGCTGCTTACGAATGTCTTGCTTGGCCTTGCGCACCGCCTCTGCCGTCACCGCACAAGTATTGACGATAATCGCGTCAGACACGCCCGCTTGGGTCGCCAGATCTTTCATCGCCTCGGTTTCATAGGCGTTCAAACGACACCCATGATTCGAAAAAATTGGAGCTTTAGCCATGCCAGACACCATCAAACACATGGGCCGTCGGGCCCGTCATCCAAACGCCATCATCCCGCCAGTCAATCTGCAACGTACCACCATCCAGATCAATCTGGACCTTACGCCCTGTTAAACCACGGCGGGCGGCAGCCACAGCAGTCGCACAGGATGACGACCCAGACGCAAGTGTCACGCCAACGCCACGTTCCCACACACGCATGCGGATATGATCAGGGCCAATCAGACTGGCGAACTGAACGTTTGTGCGCTGCGGATAAAGCGGATGATGTTCTATCTCGGCACCACGCGCCTCCAGATCAACAGAATCAGCGTCATCCACAAAGAAGGTACAGTGTGGGTTGCCCATTCCGGTGGCCGTTGGCGCACCATCAATCGGCAAAGATAGCGTGTCCATCTCATGCGCCAGCGGCACCTCATCCCAGTTCAGTTGCGGGTGCCCCATATTCACGGACGCCATACCATCCACATCGACAGCCTGAAGCGCGCCGCGTTCGGTGGTTAAGGTCACGGAATCGGCCCCGGAATTGTCCATCATGTGTCTGGCAATACAACGGGTTGCGTTCCCGCATGCGCCAGCTTGTGATCCGTCGGCATTCCAAAACGTCAAATGAACGTCTGCACCAGGCGAATCACTGAGAACAGCGAGCTGGTCATAGCCCACCCCCCGATGGCGGTCCGCGATAGCAATCGCCAATGCAGCATCAACGCGCGGGGTGATTTCCCGCTCATCAATGACAACAAAGTCATTTCCCAGTCCATGCATCTTCATAAACGGGATTCTGGTCACATTTTTCTGGCTCATACAGGCGCATATAGACAAGGTTTGTGATCTTATCCAGATGCGCGCAAATTTAGGGTTGACGCTGTCGACCGGTATTCCTAGAAGCGCCCCCAGTGGGCCGTTAGCTCAGTTGGTAGAGCAACTGACTTTTAATCAGTAGGTCGATGGTTCGAACCCATCACGGCTCACCACTTTCCCTCCTTACCTTTATCTACCAAAGGCTGATACGTTGCTGGGATTGTGGGTCGTATGATTGCGACACTTGGTATGATTCGGCCGTATCATCGAAACTGTCATCGCTTTTGGCTGTCATTGCTTTTACAAATCAAAGCAGTGCAAGTCCCGCGCACGAAATTGAAAACCAATCCTTAGGCTACATCATGCGTCCATCGCTTATCCTTGTTTTTCTTGCTGCCACCCTTTTGTCCGCGTGCGGTGGTTTAGGGCGTGATCGAACAACCGTCGTTGGTGTCGGTACAGACGATCTGCTGAAGCTGCGGTCGGGACCGGGGCTTGGGTTTGCTGTGGTATTGGGGTTGCCGGATGGGACCGATCTTGTGCGCCGCGACTGTGTTACCGAAGTGGGTCAATTGTGGTGCGAAGTGGCGCTTGCCGATGCTCCGCGCGTTTCCGGATATGTGTCCGCGGACTATTTAGACGGGCGATAAAGCCGCTACGGCGGATCAATTTACGCCACACCAGCGGGAAAACCCAACAGCCCATACATTTGTGCCCCTTTCCTGCACCTGCCGATTGCCCTATTCGGGACCAAACGAAGGGGACATTCATGTCGATCAACAGCTTTGGCCATCTTTTCCGGTTCACCACATGGGGCGAAAGCCATGGGCCTGCGTTGGGCGCGACAGTTGATGGCTGCCCTCCCGGCGTGAAACTGGAGGCACCGATGATCCAGCAATGGATGGATAAACGCCGCCCCGGTTTGAACAAGAACACCACCCAGCGCCAAGAAGCGGACGAAGTCAAAATCCTGTCCGGCGTGTTTGATGGAGTCACGACGGGCACCCCGATCCAGTTGATGATCGAAAACACAGATCAGCGGTCCAAAGACTACGGCGATATCGCCAATACATTCCGCCCCGGCCACGCGGATATCACGTACCACCAGAAATACGGTGTGCGGGATTATCGGGGCGGTGGACGGTCGTCGGCGCGTGAAACCGCGTCGCGGGTTGCGGCTGGTGGTGTCGCGCGTGAGGCGATCAAAGTGATCGCCCCCAATGTCGAAATTCGCGGTTACATGACCCAGATGGGCGCCAAACAGATTGATCGGTCCAAACTGGACTGGAGCCAGATCGACAAGAATGATTTCTTTTGCCCAGACGCCGATGCAGCATCGGAATGGAACGACTACCTGGCATGGCTGCGCAAAGACGATCACAATTCCGTCGGTGCGATTATCGAAGTCGTCGCGCGCGGCGTTCCTGCAGGGATTGGCGCACCGATCTATGGTAAGCTCGATACCGATCTCGCGGCTGCGATGATGTCTATCAACGCTGTGAAAGGCGTGGAAATTGGCGAGGGCATGGCCGCAGCAGCGCTCACAGGGCGCGACAACGCTGATGAGATTTTTATGGGCCAAGGCGGTCCAGAGTATTCGTCAAACCACGCTGGCGGCATTTTGGGTGGAATCAGCACCGGCCAGGATATCGTGGTTCGGTTCGCCGTAAAGCCAACGTCGTCGATCCTGAGCCCGCGGAAATCAATCCGGATGGATGGCACACCAACAGAGGTGATCACCAAGGGGCGGCACGACCCATGCGTTGGTATTCGTGCGGTGCCTGTGGGTGAAGCCATGATGGCTTGTGTGATTTTGGATCACTTGCTGTTGGATCGCGGTCAAACAGGCGGCGTGCGTGGCCAGATCGGTTAATTGGGGGCCAGCCCCCAAACCCCCGGGATATTTTTGACCAAAAGAAGAATTAGGCCGGTTGTTTGCTCAATTGTACGGCTAGGATACCTCCTGCTATGATCACAACTCCCAAAACGTCGAGCAGACCAATGGTTTCGCCGAGCAGGGCCGCCGCAATTGCAACGCCCAAGAACGGGTTGAGGAAGTGGAACGTTGACGCTTTGACAGCGCCGATACGCCCGACAAGCACGAACCAAACCCACGTTGCCAATAGCCCGGGCACGATAGTTGTGTAGATGAAGGCCACGATCAGTTGCCAATTCCACGTCACGTCGAAGGTTTCAAACGCGAATGCGGGGGCCCAAAGCATAGCACTGCCCACAAGCATTTGCAGGCCAACAATCATCAGCACATTGCCGCCTGAAGCAGCCCCAAGCACAGCAAGCGTCGCGATTGTCAGGGACACGACCCCGATCAAGCACAGGACGAGGCCGTAAAGGTCAACGCCACCTGTGATCCGTGCGCCCATGATGACGACGACACCGATTACACCGGCGATAAGGCCGGCAATACCCAGCGCTTTGATTTTCTGCCCTAAGAACAGCCAGCCGACCAAGGCTACAAGCAGCGGCATGGTTGACGCGATGATAGCAGCCAGCGACGCGGCGATCGTTTGCATCGCCACGAAGTTCAGTCCAAGGTACAACGCGTTCTGGCAAACACCGAAAACGACGACGCCAACCCATTGTTGGCGCGATAAACGCATGTTCTGGCCAAGTGCGGCGGCGATAAGTACCCCGAGCGTGCCGGACACAAGGAACCGAAAGGCAAGCGCAGTCAACGGCGGCGCGTATTCCACGATCACGCGAGCAGACGTAAACGCGGACGACCACATCGCCGCGAAAGCAAGGCCCATCAGAATTGCGCGTATGTCCATCTTACCTCACAAACGAAAAAGGGCCGCCATTTCGGCGACCCTTTCCCAATCTTGCAAGATGCGCAACGACTTAGTCGTTTACGGAATCTTTCAGCGCTTTCGCGATTGTCATTTTGACAACCTTGTCTGCGTCTTTCTTGATCTGCTCACCAGTGGCTGGGTTGCGAACCATACGCTCTGGACGTTCACGGCAATAGATTTTGCCAACGCCAGGAAGTGTCACAGCGCCGCCGCCGGATACTTCTTTCGTGATGATGGAAACGATCCCATCAAGCGCGCCTGTCGCGCCTTTTTTGTCCAAGCCGGTTTCTTCGGCGAGTGCAGCTACCAGCTGCGCTTTTGTCATAGGCTTAGTGGCCATGGTTCAGTCTCCCTCGTTTTATACTTTAACAACCCATAGGGTCCCCTACCGTCTGAGCGAACGGTATATGGTGGCTATCCACTACAATTTGTGTGTCCTGCGCAAGGAAAATAACGCGTTTTCCACTGTTTTTTACGGGTTTTGCGCCTTTAGAGGAACGCTGTTTCCTCAAAGCTGCGTAATTTACGACTGTGAATGCGTTCTAACGGCATATCACGCAAGCCTTCCATCGCCCTGATTCCGATCATCAGGTGACGAGCCACCTGTGTTTTATAGAAATCTGACGCCATTCCGGGCAACTTCAGTTCCCCATGTAGCGGCTTATCCGAGACACACAAGAGCGTACCATACGGCACCCTGAAGCGAAAACCGTTCGCCGCGATTGTCGCGCTTTCCATATCTAGCGCAATCGCTCGTGACTGCGACAGCCGCTGTACGGGGCCCGCTTGTTCGCGCAATTCCCAGTTCCGGTTGTCGATCGTGGCAACGGTACCGGTCCGCATGATTTTCTTCAGCTCATAGCCTTTCAGCTTGGTCACGTCGGCCACGGCTGTTTCCAACGCAATCTGAATTTCGGCCAACGCAGGGATCGGCACCCAAACCGGCAGATCATCGTCCAAAACGTGATCCTCACGCAGGTACGCATGGGCCAGCACAAAATCACCTAGGCTTTGCGAATTACGCAGGCCAGCGCAGTGCCCCACCATCAACCACGCGTGGGGGCGCAACACCGCGATATGGTCAGTCGCTGTTTTCGCATTGGATGGGCCAACACCGATGTTAACCAAGGTAATCCCGCCGCCGCCTTTGCGTTTCAAGTGATAGGTCGGCATCTGTGGCAGTTTCGCGGGCGTGTTTAGCGGTGCGTCTGCATCAGAGATTTCCACGTTCCCTGTGCTGACAAAACTTGTGTAGCCGCTGTCAGGATCAGCCAACATTTGACGCGCGTAACCTTCGAATTCCTCGACATAGAACTGGTAGTTCGTGAACAGAATGTGGTTCTGGAAATGCTCTGCGGCAGTGGCGGTATAATGCTGCAAACGCGCCAGCGAATAATCCACGCGCTGTGCTGTGAATGGCGCCAATGGTGCGGACCCGTCTGGGTACTGGAACCCTGCCCCGTTCACGATGTTATCGTGTGTGGTGCTGAGATCTGGCACATCGAATACGTCGCGCAATGCGAAATCCATAGACCCTTCTTGCGGAACAGTCATAGTGGCATCGTTCGCCACCGCAAAATGCACCGGCATTTCCGTGTCAGAACAACCGATCACAACAGACACACCGTGGTTTTCAATCAGCAGACCGATCTGTTGCTCAAGATAATGTTGAAACAGATCGGGACGGGTCACCGTGGTGCTATATTCACCAGGTTCTGCGACGTGGCCAAAAGACAGACGGCTGTCCGCCTTTGTATAGCTTGTCGTCGTCAGGCGGATTTCAGGGTAAAACGCGCGATATTTATGCGCTGGCGTTTTGCCCGACACCGCTTCCGCAAAATGCCCACACAGGAACTGCGTTGCGGTTTGATAGATTTCATTCAAGCGGGCGACGGCTGCTGCCGGATCGGTAAAGCTTTCAGGGGCTGGCACATCGGGTGTCAGCAAGGTGCGTGTATTTTCATTCATCATACGATTATCTTCACTTATTCTTATTTATTTTTCGTTTTCATCTTCAAACAGCGACGTCATTTCGAATTTGGTCACATCGACCAAACCCAAATCAGAAATGCGTAACGCGGGGATGACCACCAGCGCGAGAAGCGAATGCTGCATATAGGCATTGTTCAGCGTACATCCACATGCGGCCATCGCCGCGACCATCTGATCGGCGTTTGCAGCCACTTCCGCTGCGGGTCTGTCTGACATCAATCCGGCGATAGGCAATTCGATCAATGCTATTTCCTTGCCGTCTTTCCAGATAGTTACGCCGCCGCCAACTTCACCCAGACGGTTCGCCGCCTGCGCCATGCAAGCGCGGTCTGTGCCGACCACAATCATGTGATGGCTATCGTGGGCCACGGTCGACCCGATTGCCATGTCGCCTGTGTAGCCAAAGCCGGACACAAAGCCATTGACCACATCACCGGTCGCGCGATGCCGTTCGACAAGCGCAATTTGGCATGTCTTACCTTCACCCTGCACCACACCCTCTACTACGGGCAAGTCCGCGGTCAGGGCCTCTGTTGGCGCTTGGTTCTCGACGACGCCGATGACCTTGGCGGTCACGGTGTTTTTGCCCGCAGGCGCTGCGATCTCAAAATCAGCGGCGGCAAGCGTCTTGCCCATATGCACCGTCTGGCGCGCCTTTTCAGGCCACGCGTAATGCGGGCAATCGACGGTGATTTTGCCTGCCTCTGCCACCTTCACCCCGCGTGCGTAAACCACATCAATCGGCAGTGTCTTTAAATCAGACGTCAGAATGACATCGGCCCTGCGACCCGGTGCAATCGACCCGAGTTCACGTTCCAAGCCAAAGTGTGTCGCCGTGTTGATCGTCGCCATTTGCAGCGCAATCACAGGATCACACCCGCAATCAATCGCATGACGCACAACGCGGTTCATGTGGCCGTCGTTGACCAAGGTTCCGGCCATGCAATCATCCGTACACAGAATGAAGTTGCGTGGATCAAGCCCCTTTTCCGTCACAGCAGTAATCTGGCTTTCGACGTCATACCACGCAGAGCCAAGCCGCATCATCGACTTCATCCCAAGCCGGACACGGGCAATCGCATCTACTTCGGCGGTTCCTTCATGGTCATCGGCGGCACCGCCCGCGACATAGGCGCTAAACGGGATGCCCTTGTCAGGTGATGCGTAATGGCCACCCACAGTCTTGCCCGCGTTCATTGTCGCGGCCATTTCAGCCAGCATCTGCGGATCGCCGTTGATCACACCCGGGAAATTCATCATCTCCCCAAGTCCGATGATACCCGGCCAAGCCATCGCTTCAGCCACATCATCCGCGGAAATCTCAAAACCTGTTGTTTCCAGACCGGGGGCGGACGGGGCGCAGGACGGCATCTGCGTATAGATGTTCACGGGCTGCATCAGCGCTTCGTCATGCATCATCCGCACGCCTTCCAGCCCCAAGACGTTCGCGATCTCGTGCGGATCGGTGAACATCGTTGTCGTCCCATGCGGGATCACGGCTGCGGCAAATTCAGCGGGCGTCAGCATACCGGATTCGATATGCATGTGACCGTCGCAGAGACCGGGAATCAGGTAACGTCCGGCGGCGTCCAAAACGTCTGTATTAGGGCCGATGCAATGCGACGCATCAGGGCCGACATAGGCAAAGCGGCCTTCGACGATGGCGACCTGCCAGCCGTCCAGAATTTCGCGGGATTGTACGTTTACAAGGCGACCGCCTTGGATCACCAGATCGGCATGTTCGCGACCAGCGGCGACTGCAACCAAACGGGGGGCGGTTTCAGCCCAAGATTTAATGTGTTGTTCCATCCCCAATGGTTTCACCGTTTTGAGGAAGGCGCAAGAGGTCTAGAGCTTCGCAATGTCCAACGGTTTTTGGTCAGGGTTCAGCTGAACCATTTTCAGGTTCAGTGCCGCCGCAATTGTCACCCAAACCATGTAGGGCACAAAGGCCATGCCTGCCCAAAAATCGACTTGAAAGTGGGTGATCAAGCAGCCCAATACCGCCAACCAAAGCGCAGCCATGATCGGCAAGGATTTCTTCAACGCGCGCAACCCAAAGAACACGGGCGTCCACAGTGTATTGAACGCGATCTGCAGGGCCCAAAAGGCAGGCGCAATTTGCGATCCTTCGATGCCAGCAACGCGTGCGCCCGCAAAAGCGATCAACAGATAAATCGACGTCCATGCGGCGGGAAATACCCAGTTGGGCGGCACCCAGGTTGGTTTGTTCAGTTGCTTGTACCATTCCCCAGTTGGAAACAGCGCACCTGTGGCGGCGGCCCCGAATGTCGCGAGGAGGAAAATGACGAAGTAAACGAAGTCCATGGATCAGCCCTTTGTTACGGGTCGTACCTGCATAACTATGCCTTTTGGCGATTGGTTCCACTGGCTTCTTGGTCACGCGCTTTCAGGTCCGCAAGAATATCCAACACGGCCAACGATCTGCGCTGATCAGGCACGCGATGCGACGCCGCATCGACCAAGAACTGGACTTCATTGAGCGGCTTTGCATAGATCACCGCTGATTTGGGCATAAACGTCGACACCGACGTTTGCGTGCCAGCTTGCAGTAACCTCCCTAGTTTTTGCACCTTGCTCGTGTGCGCCCGCATCGAAATCGTATCGTACCCTTGGTGGCGAATTTGCGTACCGATGCCCGCATAAATCAAACGCGCTGCCCAAATTCCGGTACGCGCTTTGAAAGGCAGCGCGTTGATCCCTGCTTCAGATCGCAGATAGAGCCGCTGCGCCTCGGCCAATAGGCGTTTCACCATCATCCGCACGGCATCGGTCGGCAGTGGGTCGCGGGTGAAATTGAACGGATCAATCCCCGCTTCTGCCAGCCAATCCATCGGCAGGTATATCCGTCCCATTCGAGCGTCTTCGCCGACGTCGCGAGCAATATTGGTCAGTTGCATCGCAACACCCAGATCACAAGCTCGCGCAAGCGCATCAGGGTTGCGCACCCGCATCAAGACGCACATCATGGCACCGACAGCACTTGCCACGCGAGCCGAATAATCACGCACGCCTGACAGGTCCTTGTAGCGTCGTTCATCCGCGTCCCAAGCAAGCCCTTCAAGCAAAGCTTCGGGCAGCGCGCGCGGCATTTCAAATTCCGCGACAATCGCAGCGAAAGCGCGGTCTTCCGGTGCATTGCGCGGTCGACCAGCATAGGCCAGATCAAGCCGATCCTGCAGGCGTAAAACGGCGGATGTTTTACACGTGCCTTCGTCTACTTCGTCATCTGCTAAGCGGCAAAACGCATACAGCGCCAAAGCCGGATCACGCACAGACGCCGGCAATATCTTGGACGCCGCGTGAAAGCTTAGCGATCCTGTGCGGATGGTCTCGCGGCAATGGTCTAGATCAGCCGGATCAATCATTCCGCAGCCATCCTTATGTCACGCTGTACGGGCGCATCTGGCACTAATTTGCCCAGCACTTCTGCGCTTGATACCACACCGGGCAGGCCGGCACCCGGATGGGTCCCCGCGCCTACCAAATACAGACCTTTCGCTTCTTCGCTCACATTGTGCGGACGGAAATAGGCCGATTGCAAAATACGAGGTTCAAGCGAGAAACCCGCGCCATGCGGCGACAGATACCGGTCACGAAAATCTTCGGGTGTGTAAATCAATTCGGTCGTCAGATGGTCCCTGAAACCGGGGATTAAACCATCCAGAACATCAGCGACCTTAGCCTTATAAAGATCGCGTTCCTTACCCCAATCAACGGGGTTTGCATGGCCCAGATGTGGCACCGGTGATAGCGCGTAAAAGGTATCATCACCCTTCGGGGCGACCGTAGGATCAGTCACCGCAGGACGATGCACATAAAGCGACATGTCGTCTGCAAGTTTGCCTTTGATAAAAACGTCGCGCAAAAGCCCTTCGTAGCGCGGACCGGACATGATCGTGTGATGACCCACGTCTTCCCATTTATCAGCGGTACCTTTTGTGCCGAAATACCAGACGAACAATCCCATGGACCACCGTTTGCGGTCCAGCTTTGCACCTATCCACCTCTTTGGTTTCTTCAACATCTCTTTGTAAGTATGGCCCGCGTCGGCGTTACTGACGACCAAAGGCGCGGCTAGTGCTTCGCCATTGGTTGTGCGCACGCCTTTAGCGGCACCATCTTCGACGACGATTTCATCGATCTGTTCACCCAGCCGAATGACGCCGCCTTGCGATCGGATCACGGACGCCATGGCGTCGGCAATCGCCTGCACGCCGCCGACAGCGTAATGGACGCCATATTCCTTCTCGAGATGGCTGACCAAAGCGTAGATCGACGTCACATTCATCGGGTCACCGCCAATAAACAGCGGGTGAAACGACAACGCCATTTGCAAACGCGGGTCTTTCACACGGGCCTTTGCAAGACCGAGGATAGAGCGATCCGCGCGCAGTTTCGCGAACTCTGGCAGCACTTTAATTGTGGACCATGCCTTGTGCATCGGCTCAGCGACCATGCCTTCGAAGCCCACAACATAGCGGCGCTGGCTGTCCTTGAGAAAACGCTTGTAGCCTTTCACATCGCGCGGCGACAAACGACCCACCTCAGCGACCATACGATCGGTGTCTCCGCATGCGGTAAATTTCGATCCGTCCGGCCAGCGTATCTCGTAGAACGGATCAAGCGGCTTCAAATCAACGTCCTTGCGAAAATCACGACCGCAATCTGCCCATAATGTCTCGAACACCTGCGGGACGGTGACAATCGTCGGGCCAAGATCAAAACGATGTCCGCTTTGCATCACGGATGATCCGCGGCCACCCACGCGATCAAGCTTATCCAACACTGTAACGGCATAACCTTTCGCACCAAGACGCATGGCCGCCGCCAAACCGCCCAAGCCTGCGCCCACAACAAGTGCTGAATTGGAATCAGAGGGTGAAGTGAAATGTGTCAACATAGATTTACACTAAGTTGGGAAATTCGAACTGGCAAGTACAAGCCATGCGTATGCAACCTTTGCAAAAGCAGATTCATATGTCAGGGTAAGTTTACACAATAGGAATCTTCATGCCGCAAACGGTCACTCTTTCTTTCTTCAGGTTCGCAGGCCCCATCGCACGGATGTGGGCATTTGCTATGATGGGCTTTGCGCGCAGACCTATGGCCCGCATTCCCGATATCGGATTTTGGAAACTATGCGGGTCCGGCAAGGGCGAAGGGTTCACGCCGCGCATCGCCCCGGATGTCTTCGCAATCCTCGCCACGTGGCCGGACGCGCAAACTGCACATGAGAGGGTAGCCGCGACCTCCATCTATCAACGCTACCGCGCCGAATCCGTAGAGAACTGGACCGTATTTTTGACCCCCACGTCAGTACGTGGGGATTGGTCTGGTGAAAGGCCGTTTTTGCCACAGCAGATCAACAGCGGCCCTCTCGCGGCGCTGACGCGAGCCACGATAAAGCCCGGCATTTTGTCACGCTTTTGGGCGCGCGTACCGGATATTTCAGCGACGATCGGGACCGACCGCAATGTCGCGTTCAAAATTGGGATTGGCGAGGTCCCGATGCTGCATCAAGTCACTTTTTCCATTTGGCCATCGCAGGCCGCGTTGGACGCATTCGCCCGCACCGGACCCCACGCCCAAGCGATCAAGGCGGTACGCCAAGAAGGCTGGTTCAAAGAAGAACTTTACGCCCGCTTCGTCGTTCAATCCGACATCGGCACGTGGGGCGGCACGTCGCCGCTTGCAAACCTCACCAGATCAGAACTGGATCCCGCATGACACAGCCTTTCCCGTTTTCTGCTATCGTCGGCCAAGAAGAAATGAAACGCTCGATGATCCTCACAGCGATTGATCCGTCAATTGGTGGTGTCTTGGTGTTTGGTGATCGTGGTACTGGCAAATCCACCGCTGTGCGCGCATTGGCCGCCCTTTTACCGCCCATTTCGGCTATCGAAGGATGCCCCGTGAACAGCGCAAAGGCGGGCGAGGTTCCGGATTGGGCCAACCTCAAAACCAAAGCCACACACGAAGTTCCGACCCCCGTCGTAGACCTACCGCTTGGCGCGACAGAGGATCGCGTGACGGGCGCGCTAGATATTGAAAAGGCTTTGTCACAAGGCGAGAAAGCGTTCCAACCCGGCCTGTTGGCGCGGGCAAATCGGGGATATCTTTATATCGACGAGGTGAACCTGCTCGAAGATCACATCGTTGATCTACTACTTGATGTCGCGCAATCCGGTGAAAACGTTGTGGAGCGGGAAGGGCTTTCGATCCGGCACCCTGCCCGTTTTGTGCTCGTGGGGTCTGGCAACCCTGAAGAGGGCGAACTGCGGCCCCAACTGCTTGACCGATTTGGATTATCTGTCGAAGTCGCCAGTCCAAAAGACATCGAGACGCGGATCGACGTGATCAAACGACGCGACGCTTATGAAAATGACAACGCAGCCTTTATGATCCGGTGGCAGGCTGAAGATGCCGCCATTCGCGACCGCATTCTGACTGCACGCAAAGCATTGAAAGACCTCAAAACACCCGATGCGACGCTGCGCGATGTCGCGGAACTCTGCCTCAAGATGGGATCAGACGGTTTGCGCGGCGAATTAACCTTACTGAAAGCGGCGCGTGCTTATGCGGCGTGGCGTGATGATACCGCTCTGACGCGTGCGCATGTGCGCGATGTGGCAGGCATGGCGTTGCGCCACCGCCTGCGCCGCGATCCACTGGACGAAGCAGGGTCAGGTGCCCGTGTTGGTCGTGTTGTGGCCGATGTCCTTGGGTAGCGAAATATGGCAAAATGCGATGCTTGCGCTGCATGTGTTGGCGCAAAATTCGGGACTTGACGGCATGGTTGTGCGTGCGCGGTCAAGTCCTGTCCGTGATGCTTTCATGACCGCTGTGAATGAACATTTTGGCAGCGTGACCCGTTTACACCCGCTGATGTCGGATGATGTTTTGCTTGGCGGGATTGATCTGACCACGACGCTGGCGTCTGGATCATTGGTCGAAAAACCGGGCCTTTTGACGGCGGGCAATACCTTCGTTCTTGCGATGGGGGAACGGTGTACCGTCGGACTTGCGGCGCGTCTTGGATGCGTATTGGATCAAGACCCAACCAAGCGGCTGATTGTATTGGACGAAGGCGCGACACCTGACGAAACGGCCCCTGCGAACCTACTAGAACGGCTCGCGTTCAATATTGATCTCACAGAGGTGGGCATCGGTGATGTTTCTAGCGTTTCTTATACGCTGAACCAGACAAAAACGTCCGACGACGACCTGCACCAGATCATCGCGATTGCAAATCAGTTGGGGGTCGCGTCGCTGCGTGCGCCTGCATTTGCGCTAAAGGCGCTACGTGCGACTGGTGACCTGGAAACCGCCGCTCAGTTGACGCTCGTTCACCGCGCGACACAGTTCCCGCAAGAAACAGACGATTCCCCCGCACCAGAACAATCGGCAGAGAGACAACAAACGCCAACGGAAATTCCCGACGATCTGGTGCTGGACGCAATTCGGGCCATGTTGCCCGACGATTTACTGGATCGGATCGCCGCACAAAAAGCGCTAGCCGGACAAGGCAACGGGAGTGGCGCCGCACGAAAAAGTAACCGCCGCGGTAGACCGTTACCTGCACGTCAGGGGCGGTTGTCGGACGGCGCACGAATCGACCTCATCGGCACATTGCGCAGCGCTGCACCTTGGCAGACGATCAGGCGGCAAATGACAGGGCGTGACCGTCTGCACATTCGTCAGTCAGACATTCACGTCAAACGCTATGAAAACCGCAGTGACCGCTTGTTGATCTTTGCCGTCGACGCATCCGGATCCGCGGCTATCGCACGGCTGGCAGAAGCAAAAGGCGCAATCGAATTGCTGCTGTCGCAGGCCTACGCGCGTCGCGACCACGTCAGTTTGATCGCGTTTCGCGGAACGACCGCAGAACTGTTGTTGCCGCCAACACGATCGCTTGTGCAAACAAAGCGCAGACTGGCGGCCCTACCCGGTGGGGGCGGCACACCGCTTGCGGCAGGTTTGCAGGAAAGCTTGATGCAAGCGCTGCATGCCAAGCAGAAAGGCTTGACCCCAACTGTGGTTATGTTGACGGATGGCCGCGCAAATATTGCTCTTGATGGCACAACAAACAGACAACAAGCGGCCCAAGATGCGCAAGACATGGCAATTGCTGTGCGGTCTCACGGTGTCGAAAGTCTGGTCATTGATACAGGCAACCGGCCCGAAGCCATGCTGAAACACCTCGCTTCAACACTTGGTGCGGCCTACTTACCGCTACCGCGCGCCGATGCACACCGCCTGTCCGGTGCTGTTAGCGCCGCGTTGGACGTCTGACGTGCGCTGGCCACGCGATGCGTCCAACTGGCCCATGCGCGAATTTTCCCAGCATATTCTGTGCAAACCTCATCGCTGGCATGTGCAGACAGCTGGAAGCGGGCCACTTATTCTTTTGATCCACGGCGCTGGTGGAGCCACGCAAAGTTTCCGGCACTTGTTTCCTATTCTTGCGACCACCAACACAGTGTTGGCGATCGATCTGCCCGGTCAGGGTTTCACGCAACTGGGTGGACAGGGACGATGCGGACTGGACACGATGGCCGATGACCTATTGCGGCTACTGCATCAGATCGACGCGAAACCTGACCTTATAATTGGCCATTCTGCGGGTGCTGCGATTGCGCTACGGCTTTGTGATCTTGGGATCAGGCCGCCGCATGGCGTTGTCGGCATCAACGCAGCACTTGGAAATTTTAAAGGCGTGGCGGGATGGCTTTTTCCGGCGATGGCCAAGTTTCTAGCCGCGACGCCTTTTACGGCAAGCGTTTTTTGCGCGACCACGACGGCGGCATCCGTACACAAATTAATCAAAGGAACCGGATCAAACATCGGCCCCGAGGGAGAGGCGTTTTATCTGCGGTTAGTCCAAGACACGGGTCATGTGGGCGCAACTTTGTCGATGGTGGCGCAGTGGTCGCTTGATCCGCTGCTTGCTCGCCTCCCGCAAATTGATGTGAAAACCACCCTCATCGCATGCGCAAATGACAAAGCGGTCCCCCCGCAAACTAGCGCGGAAGCAGCCGCGCATATGCCAAACGCGCGAGTTTTGAAATTGCCAAATCTTGGCCATCTTGCCCACGAAGAAGATGCGGACCAAATCGCCGACATCATTCTGTCCGCGCTTCAGTCATAAATGCATAAGGCCGCCAAGGTTTCCCCTAACGGCCTTTGCAAAAATCATTCGAAAGTGGCCTATTCGGCGAATGTCGCGAGATATGCGTACATATCAACAGCCTGCGTTTCGTCACGTACTTTGTAGGACATTTTCCCACGCGCACGGTTGTTGTCGAGCGCTTCACGCAGGTAACCCGTTGGGTCCATGACGTAAGCGACAAAGCTTTCTTCGGTCCAACCAAGACCAGTCGATTCGCCAAGTTCAACGATAGAGTTGCCATAGCGGAACCCGTCAACTGTGCCGGGGACGCGACCCGCAACACCGTACAGGTTAGGGCCCGTTTTGGCGGCACGACCGGCTAAAACGTTGCCGTCGGCATCTGCTACCACGTGGCAGGATACGCACTGGCGGTTGAACTGTTCTTCGCCCGCGGCCGCATCACCGGATGCAGCATGACCGTCGGCAAATGCAGGTGCGGCAAGCATCGTGATCGCCGCTGCGATGTTAAATGTCTTCATGATCGTCTTCCTCTCGATCTAATTCTGTCGCCACATGTATCTGATACATCAGCGTCACTCTATACGTTAGCGCCTGCGCTTGAGGCGTCCAGTCCCTAGTCGTAAAATTCTCCGTGATCGGCGTTAAGCCACCGCATGCGCGAGGGCACATTGTTTCCACAATACACGCAGCGCCTTTACCAAATGATCAATGTCATCATCTGTATGCAATGGCGATGGCGTAAAGCGCAGACGTTCCGTTCCTTTAGGGACAGTCGGGTAGTTGATCGGCTGCACGTATATATCCCATTCACGCATCAGATAGTCCGACAGCATACGGGTTTTCACAGGATCACCGATCATCACAGGCACGATGTGGCTTTCGTTCTGCATATGCGGAATACCTTCGCGGTCCAGCGCCTGACGCAATCTGGCGACTTGGCGGCGCTGGCCTTCCCGTTCAGCGTTTGACGCCTTTAAGTGTGCGATGGACGTGCGTGCAGCAGCCGCAACTGCAGGCGGTAAAGCGGTCGTAAAAATGAAACCACTGGCGAAACTACGAATGAAATCACACAAGGCTGCCGACCCTGTGATGTAACCGCCAACAACACCAAACGCTTTGCCTAACGTGCCCTCGATCAGAGTGATCCGATCTGCAATCTTGTCGCGTTCAGATACACCGCCGCCGCGTGAACCGTACATGCCTACGGCGTGGACCTCGTCCAGATAGGTCATCGCACCATACTTTTCTGCAACGTCGACAATCTCTCGGATGGGTGCGACATCGCCATCCATGGAGTAGACGCTTTCGAACGCTACAATCTTTGGGCAATTCGCAGGCAATGCGGCAAGATTTTCTTCCAGATCAGCCACGTCGTTATGTTTCCAGATGACTTTCTGGGCGCGGGAATGGCGAATACCTTCAATCATCGACGCGTGGTTGCCAGCATCAGACAGGATCACACATCCGTCTAAACGCGACCCAAGCGTCGACAACGCGGCCCAGTTCGACACGTAACCGGACGTGAACAGCAACGCGCTTTCCTTGCCATGTAGGTCAGCCAGTTCATGTTCCAACAACAGGTGATCATGGTTGGTACCACTGATATTGCGGGTGCCGCCTGCGCCTGTGCCTGTGCGTTCAACAGCCTCACACATTGCAGCAATCACCTTAGGATGTTGGCCCATGCCGAGGTAATCGTTGGAACACCAGACCGTTACATCACGCACGCCATCCTCGGCATGATTAGCAGCCTTGGGGAACTTCCCACATTGGCGTTCCAGCTCCGCGAAATAGCGGTAATTGCCGTCGGCTTTCAGCTGGTCCAGCTGGGCATTGAAAAGCGTATCAAAGTCCATGGTGTCTATCCGTCTTTCTTCCAAAGTCATCTTGTCGTGGGGCCGGCAGCATCCAGCGCCATAGTTTTGCATCCGGCAGCGGGATCACCATCAGCCAATGCTCAAGCAAGGCAAGCGCTGCCAAAGCGGTCAGCAAAGCAAAACCAATCTGGGACACATCGGTTTGGGCGGTCCAAAGCCGTTCAGCACAAACTGCTAAAACGGCGGTCAGCACGGTGATTGCAATCGGAAATGCCAACGTCACAGGTCCCTGTTTGAAAAAGGTTTTCAGGTGGGTCAGGCGCGCTGGGATGAATTCCAAATTGATTCGGGGAACCCCGAAAAACAAGTTCAGCTTGGCGCAAACACGGGCCAGAAACAGGATCAAAAACGTCGCAATCGCGATCTGGTTCAATGCACCATCAGATACAACGCTCAGCCCAATCGCCGCGACCAGCAATAACACCTCATGATAGGCCAGCGCCGACACAGCGTTCACAAAGCGCGGCCACCCCAGTTCACCGGACATCGCACCAACGCGGCGTGGACCGGTCAGAACGCCAGCCAAAAATGCAAGCTCGATCCAACCCCAAATTGCAAGGGCACCTAAGAACCCTTGGTAGACGCCAACAATGGTTTGGGCCTGCAAAGATGCACTCACCAACGCGACGCCGATCACTAAAACCGGCACGCCTGCTATGACCAAGGCGACATGGCCATCAACGCGGTCCGCGCGGCGCACAGCCATCATGATCACGCCGGTGGAAAACCACCAGATGAACAAGGCAAATAATGCTGCGATCCAAGGCTGTGTCATGTCAGGGCGTCATCATCTTCTTTTGGTTTCAAATATCTTGGGGTCCGGGGCAAAGCCCCGAAAAGGGGTGGGAGGGCGGGCCCTCCACCCCATCAATAGGCAGGTGCCATCACAGGGCTTTCAGGCACATCACTCGCAATCGCAGGGATCGTCAGCAGCGACAGGAATGCGGCCCCTGCTCTTGCAGAACCGATCATCCGCGTCACAAACCCGCCAACGCCGCCCGCACGTTTGCCTGCTGCGATTTGCACATTTGCGTCCTGCACCTTATTCAACTGCTTTTCCCAACGCGGGTGATCGATATCGAGCACCATCGGGAAGACCTGACGCGAAATGTCCGATGTTTTGCGGAACACTTCTTGGCCATACCATTTGGGATCAACGCCCAGCGCCTTATGGAATTCTGGCCGCTGGTGGTCACGCACCCACATCGTCGAAAACACGGCTGTCAGGAAGAACTTGATCCACAGTTTATTAACGCGGCTTTCGGTCAGCGCAGGGTCCGTTTTCAACAGCAAGGCAAACGCTTCCCCGTGAGAAAATTCGTCGTTGCACCATTCGCGGAACCATTTGAAAATCGGGTGGAACCGCATTTCCGGATGCTTCTCGAGGTGTCGGTAGATCGTGATGTAACGCGCATATCCAATCTTTTCAGACAGGTAAGTAGCGTAATAGATGAACTTTGGTCGGAAGTAGGTGTACTTCTTCGCTTGCGTCAAAAAGCCAAGGTTCACCGCAATGCCGGCCTCGCGCAGCGCATCGTTGATGAAACCGGCATGTCTTGCCTCGTCACGGGCCATCAATTGAAACAGCTCTGTGATATCTTTGTTCGACCCGCGCCGCTTCATTTCCTTGTACAGCACGCAGCCCGAAAATTCGGCGGTACAGCTTGAGATCAAGAAGTCGATGAATTCGGCCTTCAGCTTTGGTTCCATCCCGTCCCAGTCGACGGTGTCCCAATCTTCGTTTTTCTTGAAATGACCCCGGTTCGGATCTGATTTCATCTGGGCGATCAGGGAGTCCCAATCCGCGCGAACAGGCGTGACATCAATCGCATCCATTTCCGCAAAATCGGTTGTGTAGAACCGCGGCGTCAGCAGCGTATTGGACATGGCCACTTGCGTCGCTTCTTCGTTGGTCAGTGGCGGAAGTGCCTCTTGCGCGGCGATGGCGTCTTCGGCGGTCAGGGCCTCGGATGAATGAATATTCATGACATCACCTCTTCGCTAAAGGAAAATTCGCACAATTCCATAAATTCGAAATCACCCGTGGCACGTGTCCAAATTTGTTCGATACGGCTCGCCCGCGTGATCACCGCAGTACGGTCTTCTTCAACCAGCTCGCCGAAGGCCGCCATGATTTCAGGCCCCTGAACCTGCACCGTGTCGCCCGGATGAACGACAGCGCCGTTGTTAAATTTGACGTGCGCGGAAAGTTCTTCGAACCGGTGGCTGATCGTCACCGTGCAAGGTGCCGTTTCGCGTGTTCTGAAAAGTAGTCCCATCTGTGTGTTCCCTTTCACATATGCTGCTGCAGGATGGCTAATCCGTCGCAAGTGGTGGTTTCGTTCACTTCAGTAAATTCGCAAATGCCGCGACGTTGTCGGTGCCGTAACCGATAAGATCGATGACCATTCCCGTGGACGGATCGACGATCCCAACATGCCCGTTGGTGCGGCGGACAACTTGGATCGGCGCGTCTATTGCTAGGGCTTGCAGCGCGCGTTCGCGTTCAATCACGCGGCCCATCACGCCCAAGAACCCGGCCTTGTCGTCCGATGACGCTGCAATCACTGCTCCGGTATCGTCGCGCACCGTATATTTTCCAGTCCGGTCGCCGACCAAGGTGACAGTGCGTTCCTGCACAACAGGCGCTTCAATCAGCACGCCCGTGTCCGGCACGTCAGCCCATTGGGCATAACCGACCAGCGCACAGCTTCCGACCATCAGAGCAAACATGGCTTGAACAAGAATGCGCGGCACCATTTCTTTCTCGGGACGCCGGTTGGGGTGGTCTAGACTGGTCATTGCTTTACTCCGCTGCAACGGCTGCGCCGCTGTTTGGTTCGACACGCGTGATTTGCGGCTGGCTGATCCGTGTTTCGGCAGCTTCTGCAAATATCTCGGCCACTTTGGCGGCATGCGGAATACAGCGTAGTGCCGGTTGCGTGCGGTTGATGTGCCATGGCCGGACATGCGGCCAGGTCATCAGGTACGACAGCCGTGTTTCACCGATCAGTTCAAAGGCAAGCGTGCCCGTGCCCGCGGGTTTTGTGTCAAGCTTGGCCGTCCCGATCCATGTATAGGGCAAGTTCAACGTCATGGTCAGCGCAGCCCCGATCCGCATGCCAACCCGCTTGTTGGTGAGCGTATATACGGTGGATTTCGCCTGCAAATAAGCAATGCCGTAGATGATCGCGCAGGCAATCCCGCCGATAATCACAAAGGGGATGCCGTGTGCCATCGATTGGGTCAGTGAAACTTGGGTGGATGACACCCCGATACGCCACACAGCCAGCAAAACGAAATACCCCATGACCCATCGGATACCCCATGCTTCGCGGGCTAATGCACGAGGGTTGGGGGCACCTTGCCACAAGATATGTTCATCTTCGGGCAATTCTTCAGGCAGGCCCCTTACGGGTTCGAACTGAAAGTCATCATGGGTCATCACAGCATCCCTCTGTGGATTAGATCACAAGGGGACCGGCGGCGAACCGGACCCCAAATACGTTATTGTTTTGGGTTGGCGTACATCGCGCCACCACCGAACCAAGCCATCACCTTTTCTTCTTCAAGCAAGGTGATCTGCTCAGCGGATTTCGCTTGCGGAATTCCCGCCCAATTGTGGGCATGCAGTGATTGGACCATCACGTGATCCGGCTTGATCCGCGCCATGTTCATCGGGATCAACCTGTGCTGACCGGACCCTTCCGGGTTCAAATCAACAGTCAGGTAACGCACCATCTGTTCAGGCACATCGATCCACATATCCACGATGCGGCCAATCACTTCGCCATCACCACCCATCACAGGCAAACACCGCGGATCGCGACCAGCGGACACCTTGAAATCTGCCAATGACGTCATCGGCTTGATCTTGACGTGACCGTGAGCGTCCAGTTCTGGGTGATCTCTGCGGGCAGCCCAGCTTGCTGGACCAACACCGTCAACCATCGGATCACCTGTTGGGACCATTGGGGAACCCGCAGACACCGACGACTGGGCCAATGGCAAATCAGCACGCTCTGGGTTTTGCCCAGACGGCACCGTCAATTCACCGCGACCATCACGCAATGCAAACGTCTTATCGGCAGGTGTTGGAAAAATTCCCGGGCCAGACGACGGCGTTCCGTCATCATCAATCAACGGATACCCTTCGCGCATATTCTCGGTTTGCAGATAATAAACGAGGCCCGCGAAGAAGATCCAGAAACCCCAAATCGCAAGGCTCGCCAGATCGAAATTACCAAGGAATGTTGTACCAACCATGATGTGGTCCTTTCGGTGGTCAGGTCGGGAACTCAGCAAGACCGGTTCTTGTCTGAGCCCCATGTGTAATCGCCTTGACCCGCACAAGCGGTCCCAGAACAATCAACGTGATGAAAAGAAGGCCAATTTCGGTGTGATAGACGACCGAATAGCCGGTGGCTGGCGTGGCGAGCGCCTCTGACAACATGCCGGTTCCAGCGGCATGGTTCACGAGGTCACGCAATGTGCCCCCGATAAATATCGACAACCCGGCGCCAGTGGCCTGTGCGGCCCCCCACGCGCCAAGGGCAAGACCCCGCCCGGCTGTTCCAGTGGTTTTCATAGTCATCGCGGCCGTCAGCGTGGCGACGCCAAACAACCCGCTTCCAAATCCGATCAATGCGGATCCAACGTAGAACAATACAGACGACCCAAGCGGTGCCGCAAAGATCACGGCAGCAAAGGCGGCAATGCCAACCAATATGCCGCGCCCACACATCCGGTAGGGGTCCATTGCACGGGCCAACCACTTTGCGGCCGTCCCGAACCCTAACAAAGCGCCACCTGCCCAAGTGGCCGTCAGCAATGTCGTGGCCGATACAGAAAGGCCAAGGATTTCGCCGCCATAAGGTTCAAGCAGCACGTCCTGCATGTTGAAGGCCATTGTCCCGATAAACACGACCGCCAACAGACGGCCCGCGTCACCACCGCTTGCGAAGTCGGACCAAGCCGCTTTGAACGTTGGCCCTTCGGCGGCGCGTTCAGCCTTCGTCATCGGGGCTACGTTTTCCTGTTTCCACAACGCAATGAGGTTCAGCAGCAGGGTGACAACAGCGGTCCCCTGCACCACTTGCACAAGGCGTAAAGCACTATAATCGCGCAACAAAGCCCCAATAATAATCGCCGCGAAGGCCATCCCGATCAGATGCATCACGTATAACAGGGCCACGACCTTTGGACGGGTGTCCTCGGTGGCGCGATCCGCGGCAAGTGCTAGCCCCGCAGTTTGCGTCATGTGCATCCCGATGCCCGTCAGCAGGAATGCAAGTGCGGCACCAACATAGCCCGCCCACGAAATATCAATCGCCCGGTCACCTGACAAAACCAGCAAAGCCATCGGCATAATCGCCAAACCACCGAACTGCCACATCGTCCCAAACCACAGGTATGGAATGCGTTTCCAACCAATCGCAGACCGATAATTGTCGGATTTAAACCCAACCAAGGCACGGAACGGGGCCACCAAAACCGGAATAGCAATCATCGCGGCAACCAGCATCGCGCCGATGCCGAGCTCAACAATCATGACACGATTCAACGTGCCTAAAAGCATCACAGCGGCCATCCCCACGGACACCTGAAACAATGACAGACGTAGCAACTGGCCAAGCGGCAAATCTTCAGACACCGCGTCGCCAAACGGCAAAAGGCGGGTCGACAAGGATTGCAGGGATTTGGCCTTAAAGATCACGCAGCACCTCCCTCGAAAACCAATGCGGTCGAGATGTAGAAGCTTGATTTGATACGTTCGATTTCAGTGACACGGCCTTGCGTGTCCTGCCGGCGTAGCGCCTTTTCAACAGCACGACCATTTTGCGGCACCATTTGTGGGGACCGATCAGCACGCGGAAACAACTTTCCAGCCCCGAACATCGCCATCAACAACGGGGTGCGCGGCGGCAACGTGAAGACGAATTTACCCGATACACGGGGGCCAATTGCGGCCAGCTGGCGGGCGACATCTGGGCTGGTGTAGTAGATCATCGAATCCATCGCGATCCCATGATCGAAATGACCCAACCCGGCATCAAACATATCGCCGGACCGCCAATCAATCGTACCCTTTAACGTGCGTGGGGCACGATCTTGGCCGATTTTCACAAGCGCGGGTGAAATATCAATCGCAACAACATCGGCACCACGGTTCGCCAATTCGACGGCTGCAGCGCCCGTCCCGCATCCGGCGTCCAACACACGGCACCCCGACAGGTCCTGCGGCAACTGATCCAACATCAATCGACGCATACGATCACGGCCCGCACGCACCGTCGCACGAATGCCAGACACCGGCGCATCCGACGTCAACCGTTCCCAAACCTTGGTCGCAGAGCGGTCGA
Organism: Loktanella sp. F6476L; assembly: GCF_023015725.1. Classification (NCBI taxonomy): domain Bacteria; kingdom Pseudomonadati; phylum Pseudomonadota; class Alphaproteobacteria; order Rhodobacterales; family Roseobacteraceae; genus Loktanella; species Loktanella sp. F6476L. Next base: position 212,171 of record NZ_JALKAR010000003.1, read on the forward strand.
AGTAATCTTCAACGCGGTCACGTGTGGCGGTGTAATCCATCAATCAAAACCCAACAGTTCAAAAATCTCGCGATCCGGCAACGGTGCGGGCGCCAAAGGTTCCGTGCCATTCCAAAGCGTCTCTGCCAGCCGGATGTATTCCTTGCGGACCAGCACAATTTCCTCGTCGTCCGGCATCTCGAACAACGTTTTCTTTTTCAGGCGGCTGCGCCGGATCGCATCAAGGTCCGGCATGTGGGCAATGCGGTTAAACCCGACGGTCTTGCAGTAGCGGTCGACCTCGTCCGTTTCGCGGCTACGGTTCGCAACACAGCCCGCCAACCGGACTTTGTAATTTGCCGATTTCGCCTGCACCGCGGCAATAATCCGGTTCATAGCGTAGATGCTGTCAAAGTCGTTGGCCGTAACGATCAGCGCGCGATCGGCATGCTGCAAAGGGGCGGCAAAGCCACCACAAACAACGTCACCCAAAACGTCAAAAATCACGACATCCGTCTCTTCGAGCATGTGATGCTGTTTCAGCAATTTGACCGTCTGGCCAACAACATAGCCACCACAGCCAGTGCCCGCAGGCGGGCCACCTGCTTCAACGCATTTCACACCATTGAACCCGTCAAAGACGAAATCCTCGGGGCGCAATTCCTCTGAATGGAAATCAACGTCCTTCAGGATATCAATGACCGTCGGCACCAGCGTGCCGGTCAAGGTGAACGTACTGTCATGTTTGGGATCACACCCAATCTGCAACACACGCTTGCCCAGCATCGAAAAGGCCGCTGACAGGTTCGACGACGTGGTCGATTTCCCGATCCCGCCTTTGCCATAAACCGAAAACACCTTGGCGCCCTCGATCTTCGTATTTTCATCCTGATGGACCTGAACAGACCCTTCGCCATCCAATCCGCGTATGTTGGGTACTTCGTCACGTGGGCTCATGCAGAGCCTCCTTCCGTTTTCATCTGTCCAAAACAACGCACCATGCGGGATGGTGGGAGGGGCGATGCTTTGCAAAAGCGAGCGTCTCTCATCATTCTGCAGCAACTCCTTCCATGTGATCTTCAATCTCGTCCGCCGCATTCTGCAGGGCGGCCAAGGTCGCGTCGTCAGGGGCCCAATAGGCGCGGTCCGATGCTTCCAGCAGTCGGTTCGCCATGCGCATTGACGCCTGCGGGTTCATCTCTGCCAAGCGCGCGCGCATGTCTTCGTCCAACACAAATGTCTCGGACAACCGTTGATACACCCATGGCTCGACCTCGCCGGTTGTGGCCGACCAGCCAACGGTGTTCGTGATATGCGCCTCGATCTGGCGCACGCCCTCATGGCCGTGCTTCAACAAACCTTCGTAGAATTTCGGATTCAACGAACGTGCACGCGTTTCAAGCGACACCTGATCTTGCAAGGTGCGCACCTTTGCGGCCCCACGCGTTTGATCCCCGATATAGACCGCTGGCGCATCGCCACCCTTGGCGCGCTTCACAGCGCGGGCAATGCCACCCAGCGTGTCGAAATAATGATCGACCGACGTCACGCCCAACTCGACACTTTCCAAATTCTGGTAAGCGAGATCGACGTCTTTCAGGGCTTTCTGCAACAATGCTGGGTTCTGTGACGCCTTGCCATCAACACCATATGCAAATGATTTCCGCGCCTCATAGGCATCTGCCAGTTCGTCCTCATCACCAAAGGCAGAACTATCGATCAGCTGATTCACATTAGACCCATAAGCACCTTCCGCGTTGGAAAAGACCCGCAGCGCTGCGCCCTCTAACGTGCAACCCATCTCTTCGGCATAGGCAAGCGCATGGGCGCGGATGAAGTTCATCTCAACCGGTTCATCTGCCTGCGCTGCTTTCAACGCGGCCTCGGCCAGCATCCGTGTTTGCAGCGGCAGGAGATCACGGAAAATCCCCGACAACGTCATCACAACATCGATGCGTGGCCGCCCAAGCTTGGCCAATGGAATCAAATCAGCGCCGGACAATCGTCCAAAATTGTCGAACCGAGGAATCGCTCCCATCAACGCCAAGGCTTGCGCAATTGGGACCCCGTCAGACTTGATATTGTCTGACCCCCACAACACCATCGCAACAGTGCGCGGCATGCAGTCAGGGGTGGAGAGCAACAGATCCGCCTGTTTATGGCCGTCAGTCATCGCAAAAGTGGTCGGCATCCGGAACGGATCAAACGCGTGAATGTTGCGGCCCGTCGGGACAATCTCGGGCGACCGGATCAGATCACCACCCGCAACTGGCGGAATGAAGTGTGCGGACAAGGCCCGCATCAACGCTGGCAGTTCATGATCCTCGTGCAATAGATCAACTGGCGCGTCCGGCCCCATTAACGTTGCCATATCGTGCAATGCTGCCGCCGACATCGGCTGGCCAACAACATGTAACCCGTCAGGGATCAGCGACCCTTCTGTTTCCAGAACTTTCAGCCAAAGCCCATCCAGATCACGCGCATTCAGGTCCACCGCGTTGGCTTGATCCCGAATAAGCTTTTCCAAATCACCCTTCGCCGCATCGTTCGGCGACATCCCGCGCCAGCGCGTCAGGCTGTCTTTCAGATCTACGAACCCCTTATACAAACCCGCCTTCGCCAAAGGTGGCGTCAAATGGCTGATCGTGATCGCGTTCGCACGCCGTTTTGCCAGTGATGCTTCAGACGGATTGTTGGCCGCGTAAAGGTAGATGTTGGGCATCTCACCAATCAACCGATCCGGCCAATCCTGTGCCCCAAGGCCCGCCTGTTTGCCCGGCATAAATTCAAGCGCGCCGTGCATACCGAAATGCAGCAAGGCATCCGCTGCGAACGTATCGCGCAGCCACCGATAGAATTGTACAAACGCATGTGTTGGCGCAAATCCGCGCTCAAACAACAGACGCATCGGATCGCCTTCGTATCCAAATGCGGGCTGCACGCCGATAAAGACGTTGCCAAGCTGCGACCCAAGTATGAATACGCCACGCCCGTCGGATTGATGTTTTCCGGGGACAGGACCCCAAACCGCTTCGATTTCGCTCAAATGCGTCGTGTTCGCGACCATCGTATCGGCATCAACATAGGCCCCGACATTGGCGTCCTGCCCGTATTGTGCGGCATTGCCCTGCAAGATTAGCGCCCGCAATGCGTCCACATCACGTGGCACATCAAGCGTATAACCCTCCCGCTTCATCCGTGTCAGTGTATTGAAAAGGCTCTCGAAAACACTGAGGTAGGCAGCCGTGCCAACAGCACCAGCATTTGGCGGGAAGCCGAACAGAACAACGCCAACTTTCTTGTCCGCGTTCGCCTTACGCCGCAACAATGCCAGCCGTTTTGTCTTTTCGACAAGCGTTGTAATCCGTTCAAAACACGGCGCCATCGCCTTGTGGGTAGAAGTCGCCTGACACATTTGCGCACAGCCCTGACAGCCACCGCTACCATGCCGCCCTGCAAAGACGGTCGGGTTCGTCGCACCATCGATTTCCGGCAAAGCAACTAACATGGTCGTTTCAATCGGACCAAGCCCCTGCGGACTACCAGCCCATTGACCCAGTGTCTGAAATTCGAGTGGTTGCGCCGCGACATAGGGCACGTCCAGCGATTTTAGCAGGGCAACTGCTGCATCACTGTCGTTATATGCAGGCCCACCGACCAGCGAAAATCCAGTCAGCGACACCATCGCATCGACACGACCTTGGAAGTAAGCTTCAATCGCGGGCGTCCCGTCTAATCCACCAGCAAAAGCGGGGATAACTTGGATATTTTGGGCCGCAAAACCGCGGATAACAGCGTCATAGTGCGCCTTGTCCGACGACAGAATATAGGACCGCAGCATCAACAACCCGACAGTCGCAATTGGATCGTTGATCTGTGGAAGTTCGTCAAAATCAGTGACGATATGTGGTTCGGCCAGATCAGGGTGATAAAGACCGACCTCGGGATATTCGATCGGCGGATTTGCCTTCACTGGTGCCCAAGATTGTCCAACTGCATAGCGCGATACCAACATCCGGATCATCTGTTCGATATTCGCGTCAGATCCGCCCAACCAGTATTGCATCGACAAGAACCAGTTCCGCAGATCTTGGCTCTTGCCGGGGATCAGCCGCAAAATTTTGGGCAGGCGGCGCAGCGTTTTCATCTGCGACTTACCAGATTTTGCCTCTTTCGACTGGGCCGGCCGAAGCTTTTTCAGCAATGCCATCGCGCCGCTGGCGGGCTTAGACATGTCCAGATCGCCCATCTTCGTCAGTTTCACGATGTCACTGTCGGCGATCACATTGATCATCGCATCACAGACATCACGCCGCGCTAAAAGGTCGGGTAAAATGGCCGTCGTATGATCCTCAAGAAACAACAGGTTCGCGACGATAATGTCCGCCTGCGCAATCGACTGCTTCGCATCAGCCAAAGCGGCGGGGTTTTCGCCCCATTCGGCAGCCGCATGCACTGCAATCTCTAGCCCTGGAAAATCGGCAACCAGCCGGTCGCGAACCCGTGTCGCAGGACCTGCTGTGTGACTATCCAGCGTGACAATCACAAAACGGTACGGATTAGGGGGACCACTATCGCGCATAATGAGCCTTCGCTTCGTACAGCGTATCCAATGAAATTTGAGCCAAACCTCTTTGCGCCGCGAACGCTTCGGTATTGCGCCGCGCTTTACCGCGCACAAAAAACGGAATCTTTTTCAATTCGCGTTCAGCGTCGGACAGCCAAACCACGTTATCAGCTGCGGGCGCTTGCACGTCTCGGGGTGGGATCTCTACAGTGGCTTCTTGCGCGGGCAACGGGCTATGTCCGCCGTGGTGGGATGGACCGGCTGCGTCGTGGAATTCAAAATCATCGCGGAACATTGTCAGCAGATGTTCTTCCAGCCCCATCACAAGCGGATGGATAAGCGTGTCGAAGATAACATTCGCGCCCTCAAACCCAACTTGCGGCGAATACCGCGCAGGGAAATCCTGAACATGAACAGGGGCGGAAATAACGGCGCAAGGAATGCCAAGCCGTTTGCCGATATGCCGTTCCATTTGCGTGCCAAGGATCATTTCGGGGGCCGCATCTTGGATCGCATCCTCAACCGCGAGATAATCGTCTGTGATCAACGCGGTCAGACCATATTCTTGGGCTAATGCTCTGATCGGCCGCGCCATTTCGCGGTTGTAGCAACCGATGCCTACGACCTCAAAACCCATTTCATCCTGCGCGATGCGTGCATGCGCCGCAACATGCGTGCCATCACCAAAAATGAACACGCGTTTGCCGGTTAGGTATGTCGAATCGACGGATTTAGACCACCATGGCATGCGCAACCGGCTTTCATCGGCGCGGCACGGCAGTCCCGTGATTGCGGCGACCTCTGCGATGAAATCGCGCGTGGCTCCGACGCCAATCGGGACAGTTTTGGTGTAGGGCTGATCGTGATTTTTCTCGAGCCAGCGGCAGGCAGACTCGCCCGTCTCTGGTGTCAGAAGGACGTTGAAATGGGCGGCAGGCAAAGCAGCTATATCTGTGGGCGTTGCGCCGTAAGGAGCTACGACATTCACGGAAACGCCGATGTCTTCCAAAAGGCCGGTGATTTCTTCAATGTCATCGCGAGCCCGAAACCCAAGCGCGGTTGGCCCCAGAATATTGCAGGTCACGTGCCTTGTCCGTTCAGCCGGACGCGTCAAGTTTTTGACGATCTGGTAGAATGTTTCATCCGCACCGAAGTTTTCCTTGCGGGAATAGCTAGGTAATTCCAAAGGGATGACAGGGATCGAAAGACCCATAGTTTCAGCCAATCCCGCAGGATCATCTTGGATCAATTCTGCAGTGCAGGACGCACCCACGATGATCGCTTCGGGCTTGAACCGATCGACTGCATCTTGGGCCGCCGCTTTGAAAAGCGACGCTGTGTCAGACCCCAAATCACGCGCTTGGAAGGTCGTATAGGTCACGGGCGGGCGATGATTGCGCCGCTCGATCATGGTGAACAACAAGTCGGCGTAGGTATCGCCCTGCGGTGCATGCAGAACGTAGTGCAGCCCCTTCATACAGGTCGCAACGCGCATCGCGCCGACATGCGTGGGGCCTTCATATGTCCAAACCGTCAACTTCATTCCGCGGCCTCTAGGTTCAACACGGATTTGCGGCGCAACGGGCGCGAAAACAGGCCCGCCAAATCACCCGCCTGTTCGTAGAAATGGACAGGCGTGAAGACCAATTCGATGGCCCATTTTGTGGACAGGCCTTCCGCCTCTAGCGGATTCGCAAGGCCGAGCCCGCAGACCGTCAGATCAGGGCGCGCAACACGTGCCCGCGCCAGCTGTTTGTCGACGTCCTGCCCTTCGGAAATTTGTGGTCCTGCAGGTAACAGGTCCAAATCGGGACCGTGCAGAGCGTCGTGAATATAGGGAGAACCGACTTCAATCGCGGTCATCCCGCATTCACGGGTCAAGAACCGCGCCAATGGAATTTCCAGCTGACTGTCCGGAAAGAAGAATACGGACTTGCCGTTCAAGACGTCCGCAGCTTGGCTAATTGCCTTGCGCGCCCGCGCACGTGGCGCTGCAGTGACCTGTTCAAACAGGTCTTCAGATACCCCAAATTCAATAGCAATTGCACGCAGCCAAGCAGTTGTGCCTTCATCCCCGAACGGGAAAGGTGCCGCGATATGCCGTGCCCCGCGCCGTTCCAATGCTGCGTGAGTATCGCCCAGAAACGGCTGGGTCAGGGCAAACACAGTGTTTTCCCCAATTGCTGTCGTGTCATCGATACGCCGCGCAGGAAGCAGGCGCACGTTGTCGATCCCAAGTTTGCTGAGCAGATCAATCATTTGATCTTCGACAACATCAGGCAAAGCACCCACAACAAGAAGCTCACGCTCGGTTGTGTCTTTTAGAACCGGCACCATCGCGGCAAGACAGGCATCTTCGCCCTGCGTGAATGTGGTCTCAATTCCCGAACCAGAGTAATTCAACACACGCACATGCGGCGAGTGAACTTGGGTCAGGCGCTCGGCTGCACGGGCCAGATCAATCTTGATGACCTCAGATGGGCAGGACCCGACAAGGAACAATTGCCGAATATCGGGGCGACGCGCCAATAGACGGGCGACTTCACGATCAATTTCTGTGTGCGCGTCGGCCATGCCAGCCAAATCGGTCTCTTCGAGAATCGCTGTTCCGAATCGTGGTTCCGCAAAGATCATTACGCCCGCCGCCGATTGCAGAAGATGCGCACAGGTCCGCGACCCAACGACTAAAAAGAAGGCATCTTGCATTTTCCGGTGCAGCCAGATGATTCCCGTCAGACCGCAGAACACTTCGCGCTGCCCGCGTTCCTTCAGAACTGGGGCGGTACGGCATCCACCATTGGATGGAGTTAGCGGCAGGTTCATGCGACCACCTCTGCGGACAAACGCGCCAAGCGCAGTTTCCAGACGAATTGGGCGGCGTTCACGACGTAGGTGGCGTAGGCGGCGAGCGCGATCCACATCAAGGTCATTGGGGCAAAAGCGCCAGAGATCAGCGCAAAGACGTAAAGCAAATGCAGGGCGATAACGGCAAAGCTAAATACGTCTTCCCAAAAGAATGCGGGTGCGAAAAGGTACTGATCGAAAACGACTTTTTCCCAAATCGCGCCAGTCACCATGATCAATAGAAGGACGCCGGTTTTCAGAATGATTGATGCCGTTGCGGCCTCGTACCCCGTTCCAGTCCCGAGATAGCGCAACACCAAGCCAAACGAGACGAGAAAGACCAGAAACTGAAGCGGCGCCAAAACGCCCTGCACGAGCGTCCAACGTGTCGCGTCGCGACGTGCTTTTTGGTCCGGTGTATACAGGGGCGTCACAGATTTCTTCGCGCCCCGAAAGACCGCTGACTGTCCGCTATTCTGACCGATGCTTTGGACGCTCATGTAAACTTTTCCTGACGCTTGCATGTGTCATGCTAGGTCCCAAAGTCGCAAAGTGTCAACTTTAAGTTACACATTGTGATGGAAATATTAGCGCTTACAATATGAACATCCTATCAAATTTCGCCCTATATATTATAAAGATAGGGCAATTGTTGCAAAACCGAGTTAGAAAAAGTGTCAATTATCTTTGACAATTCGTCAACTTGCGCAGACACTGCATGTCACTTCTTGCAATCCCACTGAATGATCCTTTCCGAAACGGCACAAAGGTGCGTAGATGACTCAATCATCAACAACAAAGGCGCCTCAGGGTTTGCGGGTTGGCGCGTCTGAAACGAAAGCACAGCTTGCAAACGCAAACCCCGCTTTGAACGCAGACATCCTTTTGTCGCTTTACGATGCGGCGCTGTCGTCCAGCCGCGAAGACTGCAAGTTGACCGTAGCGCAAGCCGCCAGCGCCGGAATCGCGCAGATGACTTTGGCCGATCACTACATTCCTGCGGTTGCCAAGGTTTTGGGCGATCACTGGTGCAGCGACGTTCTTGGATTTGCCAGTGTGACCATTGGAGTGGCCCGCCTACAGGCATTGCTACGCGAACTCGGCCCCGAATGGTCCGCAGATTCGACAGCACCCGCAAATGCACCCGGCGTCTTGTTGATCACCCCACGGAACGCCGCTCACACACTTGGAGCGGCAGTTATTGCAGGGCAACTCCGCCGTAACGGGTATTCAGTCAGGATGGCATTTGATGCCGACCGGCAATCTGTTGCCAGTTTGATGGATCGCATTGCCTTTGACGCCATATTCATTTCGGCTGCGCGGTCTGAAAGCCTTGATAAATTGCGTCGTTTGATAGAGTTTGTACGGACGTTAACTTTTCACCGTTTGCCGATTGCGATTGGCGGGTCGGTTTTAGAGACATCAGCCGATGTTGCGGCCCTGACCGGGGCGGACATCATGACATCAAATATCGATGAGGCGATCACATTTTGCGGCCTAAAAGAACAGCCGTCCCAAAATACCGCCAGGACCTAGACCATGACCAAGTGCCAAACACCGGTACGACAGCGATGACATCGCGCGGTACAAAATACTGGAACTCCGGCTCCATTCCACTGATCGCTCCTGAAATTCTGGGCAACATCATTGCTGAGGTCGCTGACCTCGGCATCGTGATTTCAAGCGAAGGTCACGTGTTATCGGTGCTGGTCAATCCGCTGTACGATTCATTCAAGTCGTTCGAACGGTTCGAAAATCGCGACATCCGCACGATCCTGACAACGGAAAGCATTCCAAAGTTTGAAAGCCGCCTTGCTGCATTTTTGCGCGAAGACGAGAACGTCAAACCTGTTGAACTGAACCACGCCAGCGCAACAGGTCGGTGGGAATTCCCCATCCGTTACAGTTTCCACAGCATTGGCCCAGACGGTGCTATTTTGATGCTTGGGCGTGATCTGCGTCCTGTCGCAGAGATGCAGCAACAATTGGTCCAAGCCCAGATCGCGCTTGAAAAAGACTACGAAACGCAGCGCGAACATGACACGCGGTTTCGGGTTCTTATGGAAAACACAACCGACGCCATGGTCTTTGTGTCGGCACATAGCGGTCTGATTACTGAAGCGAATCACATCGCCGCCAACTTGCTGGAAAGCAATCGTGACAGTTTGGTCGGTCGACATTTCGCGGATTCATTTGCTGTGCGCAAAGCGGGTGATCTTGTCGCGGACATGACGACCCAAGCAATTGCAGAGACAGACACACCCGTCACAGCGACATTGCGCAAATCCGGTGTTGATTTGTTGATGACCCCGACCCTGTTTCGGGCAGCGGGCGAACGCGTGCTGTTGTGCCGGATTGCCCCGAAAGATGAGACAGCCGTTCGCCCTGATGATCTATCAGCAAATTTGCGCGGTCTTTACAAAAGCAGCACGGACGCGATCGTTTTCACGACCGACGACGGCACGATCATGTCGGCCAATGACGGATTCCTGAACCTAATCGACATCGCACATGATATATCGGTGCGGGGCAATAACCTTGCCAACTACCTCCAAAGGGGCACGGTCGACGTCAAAGTCATGGCTGAAAATGCAGCTCGCAACGGCAAGATGCGGTTCTACGCGACCCGTGTTGCGGGCGATTATGGGAGCCCGCGCGCTGTTGACATCTCAGTCTCGCAGATCATGGCCGGTAAAACGCCACTACTTGCATATGTGATCCGCGAAAATACGGGGTCAGACACCGCCCGCGAGGCTACCGGCGCGACCGCTGAAGATACGATGCAATCTGTGAAGGAACTTGTCGGTCAGGCCACATTGAGAGACATCGTCGCAGAAACGACAAATGTGGTCGAAAAAATGTGTATTGAAACAGCAGTTGCTTTGACCATGAACAACCGCGTGGCCGCCGCAGAAATGCTGGGGCTTTCACGGCAATCGCTTTATGTGAAGCTGCGCAAATTCAATCTACTCTCCCGCGATGGAACCGCTGGAGAGTAATTAAAGACATGCCTTAGTGGTTGCGGTGGTCGTCATGGCCTTCGCCGTGATCCATCTTCATGCCGTCCATATGCCCTGAACCAACGCGCTCGACGATTTCTTCAAGCGTTTCGACGTCAAAGACGACTTCGATGCTACCCGCTGTTTCGAAAACAAGCGTCGCGTTCACAGTTTCACCTTTTTCAAAGGGGTCGCCATCAAGGCCCATAAACATGATGTGCTTGCCACCCGGCGCGAACGTCACAGATTCGCCCGGTGCAATTTCTGCGCCCTCGATCTGGAACATCGTTGCCACGTCATTTTCGACTTTCACGTCGTGGATTTCAACGCGCGGAAAATCAGCTTCAACGGCAATCAATGTATCAGCTGCGTCGCCGTTATTCGTGATCGTCAAGTAGCCTGCGCCGGTCATTGCGGACGCAGGTGTTGTCTTGGCGGCAGGGTGGTCGATCACCAGATCACCAACCTTATACTCGTGTGCTGCGACCAGTGATGGCATCGCAACGGCTGCCAAAACCGCCATAAATCTAAGCATCTGAATCATCCCTTTACTCATAGGTTTCACCGGTTGGGTAACTTTGTCAGGCACACGGTACAAGTGGCTAGATGTCACAGCTGATTGTGTCAGCAATTAAGTTCTTAACGCTATCTTAACCTTTATTAGCGATAGCTGGGTGGGCGATTGTGGAAGCGAGGCAAACAAGTTGAGAATGGGGCGTGAATCTCCGACGGACTTGCTAGCGGCTAGCCTGATTGACCCGCTGACGATTCCCGCAGTCTATTTAAAGCCGGATGGTGTCATCATTCATCATAACGATGCTTGGGTCGATTGGATCAGCGCGGACCCTACCCCAGTTTTTGGCCCAAATATTTGTAGCCTTATTCACCCATCCCAGCGCAGCGCGTTTATAGATCGACTTAGTCCAATAGGCTTAACCCACGGGGATGGCTGCGTTTTTCGTACCACTCACAAGGGGCGTTCGATTTGGTTCACGGCTGTGGGCGGGATCCAGAAATGGGATTCTGGTATCCTAGGCCTTGTTGTCCCAAGCCGCAGTTGTGACATGCAGCCCAATGGCTATCGACCGGAAAGCTGCTTTTGGTCCGAAGTCATCAACAACCTGCCTGACGGTTTTTGGTCCTATGATCGGTCCCTGAAAGAATCATTTCGATCCGATGCATGGTTTGCGTTGCGTGGCCTCGATAAATCCGAACATCTGCACACATCGCGCGCGGCCCAACTTGCCCGCATACACCCCAATGACCTGTCAAATGTGTTGCAGGCTACCCGCAAATTGATGCTTGATGGTGCCTGCGATGTGCAATTTCGCGAACAGCACGCTGATGGGCATTGGATATTCATTCGGTCGCAAGCCAGAGTCACGGAGCGCGACGAAAACGGAAAACCGATTAGAATTATCGGGACCGATAGCGATGTTTCACAGCTGGAACAGACCCAATCGTCGTTAGAAGAACTCAACAAACTTAAATTTCGCTGGCTCCACTCCATGGACAGCGAAATGCACGGCATGTGGGACATCGATAACGCAGCGAACATCCGCTATTTTTCTAAAGGGTGGCGTCTTATTCGTGGCCTTCCTGCGGATCACCCAGGTGTTACGAGCAGCAGTGACTTACTCAATCGCGTCCACACACTGGATCACGCGGCCCTGATGAAATCTATGGATGCCGTTGAGCGCGGAGAGCTTGATCAGTTCTTTTACGAATATCGCGACAAGCACGCTGACGGACACTGGATTTGGATCTTGTCACGCGGTCAGGTTGTGTCGCGTAACCCCGACGGTAAACCGACACGCATCATTGGCACTGATACAGATATCACTCACCTCAAGCAGCTCGGCAATCAATACGACGACGTTTCGAAGCGTTTGGAACTGGCTATTCGGACGTCAGGTTTCGGTGTTTGGGAATTCAACATCGACACGCAGACTGTAACGTGGGACCGGCAAATGTACGCGATGTATGGGATCCCCGATGGTGATCAGCAAAAATCCCGAACGATCTGGGAAGATTCGCTTCACCCCGATGATTACGATGAAATCGTTGAAGCAAGTGCAATTTCGATGCGCGATCGCGTCGATTTCGATCTGTCATATCGCATCATTCGCGGCGATGGCGTGATGCGCCACCTGCGTTCGACTGGGCATTACTTTACTGATGCGCAGGGTGTAGACAAACTGATTGGCATCAATTGGGATACAACACGCGAACATGAGCAGGCCGAAGCACTGCGCGAAGCCAACGAAAAAGCGGTTGAACAAAATGCTGCTTTGGAAGCCGCACGCGCAGAAATGGAATACCAATCCAACCACGATGCGCTGACCGATTTGCCAAATCGGCGCATGCTCGAACGCTATCTGAAAAACGCTCGGGACCGCCGCGTTGAAAACAAGATGCGCAGTGCGGTGCTACATATCGACCTCGACCGATTCAAGCAGATCAATGATACATTGGGACATGCGGCCGGTGATGCGGTCTTGCGCCATGTTGCTGATATCCTGCGCAGTGCAGCGACGCCAAACTGCATCGTTGCACGTGTCGGCGGTGATGAATTCGCCGTTTTCTTGGATCACGCTCCTCACAATGCGTTGTTAGGGTATTGGGCACGCAGCATCATTCAGGAATCAAAACGTCCCTTTATGTATGAAGGCCACGAATGCCGTTTCGGGCTGAGCATCGGCATCGCGACAGACGACCATCTGCTGATGGATGACACCGCCCTGTTTTCAAACGCGGATCTGGCGCTTTACCGCGCTAAAGAAGACGGGCGCGGGCAACTGCACTTTTATACTGCGGACCTGAAAACGGCGGCACTGGCGCGACGGCAATGCGCAGACGACATGCTCATCGCACTTGATGAAGGCCAATTTCAGTGCGTCTACCAACCGCAATATGACTGTAAAACGCTTGAGATCGTCGGCGCCGAAGCATTGGTCAGGTGGGATCACCCGACACGAGGTAGGTTAACGCCCGATGCCTTTCTAGATGTTGCCGAAGATCTTGATATCGTTGCAAAGATCGATCAGATCGTATTCGAACAGGCACTGAAAGATTCAACGCGGTGGCGCGCAGCAGGGAAATACGTTCCACAAATCTCGGTGAATGTTTCGGCCAAGCGGCTCTTGGATCCGATGCTTGCCATGCGCATATCCCACCTCGCCGACGAAGAACAAAACTTCGCTTTCGAACTGCTAGAATCCGTATTTCTCGACGACGCGGATGATAACCTCGCGACCAATCTCGATTGTATCCGCAAACTCGGGATTGCGATCGAAGTCGACGATTTTGGAACCGGCCATGCCTCCATGGTGGGGTTGCTGAACCTCCGGCCTGACCGACTGAAAATTGATCGCCAATTGGTCATGCCCCTCGTCCGTAGTCAGCAACAACGCAGGCTCGTGGCCTCCATCATCGAAATCGGTCATGTTCTAGGCATTTCAGTCGTCGCAGAAGGCGTCGAAACCCAAGAACACGTGAATGTTCTCGCAAGCCTTGGGTGCGATTTCTTGCAAGGCTACGGTCTGGCGCGTCCCATGGGCGTCGACGATATACAAGAGCTTCTGCCAAATCTATAATTCACCTTGCGACGACTGCTGTTTTCGCCATGCTGTGGTCAAGGAAACTTACCAAAGCAAAAGGCGACCTCTTATGGCAAAACTCGCATTCTTGGGCCTCGGCGTCATGGGCTATCCGATGGCCGGACATCTGCAAGCTGCTGGCCACGACGTCACCGTTTATAATCGGACCGCTGCAAAAGCAGACGCTTGGGTCAAAGAACACGGCGGGGCAGCCGCAAAAACACCTCGCGAAGCCGCAATCGGCGCTGATTTGGTGATGGCCTGCGTCGGCAACGATGACGATCTGCGGTCAGTAACACTTGGCGATGACGGTGCATTTGCAGGAATGGCCGACGGGACATTGTTCGTAGACCACACAACGGTGTCCGCCGCCGTGACACGTGAATTATTCCAAGCTGCTGCCGACAAGGGCATCGGTTTCGTCGACGCGCCCGTGTCTGGCGGTCAAGCAGGCGCTGAAAATGGTCAACTGTCGATCATGTGTGGTGGTGTGCAGGCCCAGTATGATGCTGCCGAAAAAGTCATCACAACTTACGCCAAATTGTGCCGCCGGATTGGTGACAGTGGTGCGGGACAAGTCACCAAGATGTGCAACCAAATCGCCATCGCAGGGCTGGTTCAGGGCCTGTCAGAGGCGCTTCACTTTGCCGATAAGGCCGGACTTGACGGCGAATCCGTGGTTGAGGTGATCAGTCAGGGCGCGGCTGGCAGTTGGCAAATGGCGAACCGTTATAAGACGATGATCGCCGACGAATTCGATCATGGGTTTGCAGTGGATTGGATGCGCAAAGACCTCGCAATTTGCTTGGCAACAGCAGAAGAAAACGGCGCAAGCTTACCCGTCACAGCACTTGTCGATCAGTTCTACAAAGACGTCCAAAAGCTGGGTGGTGGTCGGTGGGATACCTCTTCCCTTCTTAAACGCCTGACGTCTGTGGGTTAACGCCGCTTCTTTTGGTCATAAATATCTCCGCCGGAGGCATCAGGGCTGTCATCCCCACTGGCTTCGGCGTTCAGCTATCCAAAATGTCTTGCCTGCCTTGGCAGGCCCATTTCGGTCAGACAATCTAGGTGATGACGTCTGGCTTGCTGCGCCCTGTCGCGGCTTCCATACCCAGAATTGCATGCGCCGCAGCAATCACATCAGCCAAAGCAGCCTGCGCATCTTGATCCAGCTTCGCCGGATCTTCTTCCAATGCTTCCAAATACAACCGCAGCGTCGCACCCGTTGTACCCGTGCCGGATTTGCGCAGGACAAATCGCGTTCCATCCCCAAACATCACACGTAGGCCCTGCTGGTGGGACACGGATCCATCAACCGGATCGTTATAGCTGAATTCGTCCGCCGCAGTGACGGTTAGACCCGCAAAAACCTGCCCGACAAGCCCCGCTTGTTTATCGCGTAGGCCGTTAAAGACGATATCAGCCTGTTCCGTTGGAATGGCTTCGAAATCATGCCGCGAATAGTAGTTCCGACCATATACAGCCCAATGCGCCTTCAGCAATTCCGCAACGCCCTGCCCAGTCGCCGCGATTATGTTCAACCACATCAGTACAGCCCAAAGACCGTCTTTTTCACGGATGTGGTCCGACCCCGCGCCAAAGCTTTCTTCGCCGCACAGTGCCACTTGCCCGTGGTCCATCAGGTTACCGAAAAACTTCCATCCTGTCGGGGTTTCAAAGCATGTTAAGTCCAGCGATTTGGCTACCCGATCCACCGCTGCAGATGTTGGCATCGACCGCGCCACACCGCTCAAGCCGTCCTTATAACCCGGCGCCACCGTGGCGTGGGCCGCGATAACCGCAAGGCTGTCGGACGGGCTGACGTAGCATTGGTGGCCCACGATCATGTTCCGGTCACCATCCCCGTCAGAGGCCGCCCCAAAATCCGGTCCGTCTTCGGCAAACATCGTGTCCATCAGTTCATGCGCCCACGTCGGGTTAGGGTCAGGGTGCATGCCACCGAAATCCGGCTGCGGCGTTCCGTGCACGACAGTCCCTTTGGGCGCGCCCAATCGGTTTTCCAAAATCTCGCGCCCATAGGGACCCGTGATCGCGTTCATTGCGTCAAACTGCATCGTAAAATTATCGGCAAAAAGCGCTCGGATTGCCCCAAAGTCGAACAGGGTTTCCATTAAATCCGCGTAATCGCTGACTGGATCGACGATCTGGACAGCCATCTCGCCAAGCATACTGTCGCCGATTTGGTCGATATCCGGCGCGTCACCTTCCCAGATGTGGTAGGTATCAATCGTGGTGGTTCGTTCAAAAATGGCGTCTGTCACGGCCTCAGGCGCGGGTCCACCGTTCGGCGTGTTGAACTTAATACCAAAGTCTTCATCAATCCCGCCGGGGTTATGGCTGGCCGACAGAATAATGCCACCGTCCGTCTTATGCAGCCGGATCAGGTGTGACGCGGCAGGGGTCGACAGCAAACCGCCTTGCCCCACAATAGCTTTCGCCGCCCCGTTCGCAGCAGCCATACGCAAAATTGTCCGGACCGCGACATCGTTGTGGAACCGCCCATCGCCGCCAACCACCAGTGTTTTGCCCGCAACACCACCGATCCCGTCAAAGATCGATTGGACGAAATTCTCAAGATAATGCGGCTCCATGAACACCCGCGCCTTTTTGCGTAGACCCGAAGTTCCGGGTTTCTGGCCATCAATCGGAGCGGTCTGAACTGTTTTGCGCGTCATTATCTGTCCTTCAAATTCAACCAATGGCTACAGGGTCTCTGACCAGCACGGCAAGAGATCATTTATCGCAGGTGTTGCGTGGTAGATGCCGCGTGCAATCGCGCGGCTTAGGCAAACGGCGGCGGCATGTCCAATCGCCAAAAGCGCCCCATCATCGACAGGTGTCTTAGCGTCACCTGTCGATACCGCAAAAACGAGATCCCCATCGAAGGGCGTATGCGACGGCACAATCGCACGGGCCATACCGTCATGTGCTGCAACAGCGATGCGTTGGCATTGCGCTTTGGTCAACGGGGCGTCAGTCGCAACAATTGCGATCGTTGTATTAGTTGGCTGGCCGGACGACGCCATTGCGGCCGCCTTTTGACTATCTGGTAGGTCGCCCAGATGCGCAGACGGATTGACGCCATAGCCGCCGAATTCTTCGCCGACCTCATAGGGCGCAGCCCAGAAATGGCGGGTATCAAGCGTCGTAACAGACCCAATCGGATTAGCCGCAACCAATGCGCCCACAGTCGTCCCATCTGGCAAAACAGCAGAAGCCGACCCTAACCCGCCCTTTTGCATCGCAGCCGTCGCGCCCGTGCCAGCACCATGACTGCCCAGCGCGAATTCTGAACCTGCCGCATTATATGCCGCCCGCCCGAGCGCGCGATACGGGTTCTGATCCCACGTTTTGTCGCCACCGTTGATCAGGTCGAACAAGATCGCACCGGGCACCAAGGGGACTGTCACATTGCCTACGGCAAAACCGCGTCCAGCGGCATGCAATCCGTCCATTACGCCTGATCCCGCGTCCAACCCGAATGCAGATCCGCCTGACAAGAACAACGCATCAACCGCAGGCACCAATTTATCAGGGGCCAGTAAATCCGTTTCACGCGTTCCGGGCGCACCGCCCATCACATGCACCGAAGCTGTAAATGAGGCATCCGCCGTCACCACGGTCACGCCGCTTTTGACATCGCTGTCTTGCGCATTCCCGACCCGCAAACCGCGCACGTCGGTGATCAGATTGAGGGGGCCGGTTTTCATCAGTTCCCTTTTCAGTGGTTTCACCCATCGTCCGGTAAAGTCGGCGCGGCTGCAAGCAATGTTTGCGTGTATGGATGCTGCGGATTTTGGAAAACGTCTTCGGTCGCGCCTTGTTCGACGATCCTGCCCGCTTGCATGACAAGCACCTTATCCGTGATCGTCCGCACAACCGACAAGTCATGCGAGATAAACAGGTAAGAAAACGACCGTTGCGCGCAAAGTGCTGCGATCAGATCAAGCACTTGCGCCCGCACAGACACATCAAGCGCAGAGACGGCTTCGTCAAAAACGATCAGATCGGGTTGCGTGATCAAGGCGCGTGCAATGGCGATGCGCTGACGCTGCCCGCCTGAAAATTCATGGATGTATTTGTGTGCGTCTGCCGGTTTCAAACCCACGTCGGATAGCACCTGAGCCACTTGGGTGTGCTGTTCCGCCTGTGTCAGCCTGGGGTCGGACAAATGGAATGGCTCTGCAATCAAACGACCCACACGATGACGTGGGTTGAACGATCCAAACGGATCTTGGAACACGACTTGCATCTTGCGGCGAACGCTCAGGTTCGGCTGTTTGCCAGCAAAGACGGGATCGCCATCAAGTGTAATAGTACCAGCCTGAACAGGCTCTAACCCAAGGATAGCCCGTGTTAGGGTCGATTTCCCACAGCCGCTTTCCCCGACAAGGCCAATCCGTTCACCGCTCCGCAAATCAAAGCTGACACCATCAACAGCGCGAAACCGCCCCGTTTTCGCTAAAAACGAAGGGCGTGGCGTGCGGTAATCACGGCTGACGCGCTGGACCGATAAGAGCGGACTGTGCGCAGCGACGGGGGGTAAGACAACCTTGTGCCCAGACGCCGCGAATAGCGCCCGTGTGTATGGATGTTTTTTTGTACGCAAAAGGTCGGCGGTTGCCCCCTGCTCTACGATCCGCCCCTTTTGCATCACAACGATCCGGTCAGCCATATTCGCCACAACCGCCAGATCATGGGTGATCATCAGCAGGCCCATATCAAATTCGGCCACGAGGTCTTGCAAGAGCGCAAGGATGGTCGCCTGCGTCGTCACGTCCAGCGCCGTCGTGGGTTCATCCGCGATCAGTAATTTTGGCCGCAACGCGATTGCCATCGCAATGACGACGCGCTGACGTTGGCCGCCGGATAATTCGTGGGGATAGCGCGATAGCGGGAACCGATCATTGGGCAGACCCACGCGCGCCAACATTTCAGCAGCCCGTCTACGCGCATCTGCAAGCGAAGCATCCCCGTGTACGCGAATAGTTTCGGATACCTGATCACCGATGGTTTGCACAGGATTGAGCGCGGTCATCGGTTCTTGAAAAACCATGCCAACATCATTCCCGCGCATCCCGCACAACTGCGCTTCAGACGCTTGCAATACGTCTTGCCCGTCAAGATCAATTGCACCCGTTGCGACAGACCCGCGCGGCAAAAGCCACATCACGCCCAGCGCTGTCAGCGATTTTCCAGAACCGCTTTCGCCTGTAATTGCCACGATCTCGCCTGCCTGCACGTCAAACGAAACGTCGTGCAGGATCGGTGTCTCGTGGATTGCGACGGACAGGTTTTGAACGCGTAGCAATGTCATTTCCGGTCTACCCTGATCCGTGGATCAAGCGCGTCGCGCAAACCGTCACCGAGCAAATTCAAACCCAAGACCATCACAACAATTGCCCCGCCCGGCATCAGGGCGGTGTGCGGTGCGAAGCTAACCAGCGTTTGCGCGTCTGCCAGCATCCGCCCCCAGCTTGCCGTGGGTGGTTGCGCCCCCAATCCGATGTAGGACAGTGCCGCTTCGGCCAGAATGCCAAGCGAAAATTGGATCGTGCCTTGAACAATCATCAAGTTCAGGATGTTGGGCAGGATGTGTTCCCACGATATGCGGTAAGCTGATTTCCCGCAAACGCGGGCCGCGAGGATAAAATCACGTTCCCATAACGACAGCGCCGCCCCTCTGGTTAATCGCGCGAAGACAGGTATGTTAAAGATGCCGATGGCGATGATCGCGTTAACCGCCCCTGCCCCGAATACAGCCGTGATCAGGATCGCGATGACCAACGACGGGAAAGCGAAGATCAAATCGTTCCCACGCATGATGAATTCGTCAATGAACGCGCCCCGCTTTGCAGCAGCCCACAGGCCCAACGGCACCCCGATGGCCATACCGATCCCCACGGCGAGCAGTGCCACCGCGATGGATGTCCGCGCGCCCATCATGATCATCGACAGAATATCCCGTCCAAATTGATCGGTGCCAAGCCAGTGCGCCGCATCCGGTGATTTCAGCTTATTCGGGATATCGAACACCTCGATATCGTAGGGTGTCCACACGAAGGATAGCAGTGCCATCGCGATAAAGCTTAACGATAGAATTGCGCCAATCCACAGCCCCTTCATGCCCGTGTCCTCAAACGTGGATCGACGGCGGCATAAGCGATGTCGACCACGAAGTTCACCACGATCACGACGAAGACGAGCAACATCACCACGCTTTCCACGACGATCAAATCGCGAGCACTGATGGCTTGGAAAATCAGGCGCCCAAGTCCGGGCAGGAAAAACACCTGTTCGATGATGATCCCGCCGGCCAGCAAAAACGAGAACTGCAAACCGATGATCGTCAGCACGGGGATCAGCGCATTGCGCACCCCGTGTTTCCAAAGCGCTCGCCGTTGCGATAACCCTTTGGCGCGGGCGGTGCGCATGAAATCCTCGCCCAGCATGTCCAGCAAGGATGATCGCATCACACGCGCAAGGATCGCGGCTTGGGGCAGTGCCAAAGATATGGCGGGCAGCGTCAGTGCCTTCATCCCGCCCCAGAACCCTTTGTCCCAACCGGGGAATCCACCCGCCGAAAACCAACGCAGATTGATGGCAAAGATCAGAACCATGATCATCGCGAACCAGAAATTCGGGATCGCAACGCCCAATTGCGTGGCCCCCATCACCGACATGTCGCCGACACGGCCACGGCGGGATGCAGCGTAAATGCCCGCCGGAAAGGCGATGAGCGTCGATAAAATCAGCGCGTAAATGGCAAGTGGTAAAGACACGACAACGCGATCCGCGATCAGTTCTGACACAGGTGCGCGGTAGGTGTACGACGTACCAAAATCGCCAGTGATCATCCCTGTTACCCAATTCAAGTAACGCACAGGTTTCGCCACATCGAGCCCAAGTTCAGTCCGCAACGCCGCCACTGTTTCGGGTTGCGCATTGATCCCCAACATGAACGACGCCGGATCACCTGGAGCAATTTCGATCACTGCGAAGATCACGAAAGACGCCACAATCAAACTGATCACGAGTGACAGAAATCGGCCCAAGACATATCGGATCATCTCTTGCACCCATATATCAATCGTGTATCAATCGGATCGTTCTCAGGGCGGGGTGTAACTCCCCACCGGCGGTATGTGGCAACACGAGCCCGCGAGCGCCTTTCGTCCGCGAAAGGGTCAAGCAGATCAGGTGCGATGCCTGAGCCGACAGTGATAGTCTGGATGAAAGAGAACGCGGTCACGCATGTCCCTTGGGACAAGTGTGGACGTGTGATGCCTTGGGTGACGTGTCGATTGTTACAAAAGGAGATCACAAATGACACCACCCCGTTTTGCATTCATCAAAGCCAACTGGCACGCTGATATCGTTGATCATGCGCTTGTAGGTTTTCAGGAATTGATCCCAACCGTTGATGTATTCGACGTGCCCGGCGCGTTTGAAATGCCGTTGCTCGCCAAACGACTTGCCCCGCAGTACGACGCAATCGCCTGTGCCGCGCTGGTCGTTGATGGCGGTATATACCGGCATGAATTTGTCGCCGATGCTGTGGTTAAGGGGCTGATGGACGTTGGTCTGCAAACCGACACGCCGATCCTGTCCGTCAGCCTGACGCCCCATCATTTTCAGGAAACGGCGCACCACACCGCGGTCTACCGCGACCATTTCAAGGTCAAAGGCCGCGAGGCGGCAAAGGCCGCGCTGTCGATCACGGGCGTGTATCAGAATATGCATGCAGCCGCCTAAGTCGAATGCCTCCGGCTGATCGCCGGAGGCTTTTGCAATTATTCCGCCCAGCTAAGCGCTGTCAGATCAACTGACGCCGTCGGCTGGTTTTCCCACATACCCTGCAAGTCGGCCTTCACGACAGAGGTCCACGCGAGCTCAAACAAGTAGCCATTCACATAATCTTCCGAGATTATCGTCTGCGCTTGGGCCAACAGATCCGACCGCGCGGCTGGATCAGCAGTTCCAGTCAGGTCCATCATCAGCGCCTGAAAGTCGGGATTGTCATATTGGAAGTAATAGTCGGGGTTCGCATAAATCCCGATATCCATCGGTTCCGTATGGCTGACGATCGACAGGCCAAAGTCCTTGCCCTTGAACACTTCTTCCAGCCATTGCGCCCATTCCAGATTGCTGATCTCGGTTTCGATCCCGACTTGGCGCAGTTGAGCCGCGATAATCTCTCCGCCGCGCCGCGCGTAGGATGGCGGCGGCAGCTTCAGCGTCGTCGTAAACCCGTCAGCAAAGCCTGCCTCGGCCAACAACGCTTTCGCTTTTTCAGGATCATAGCTCGAATTCGCGGTCAAATCGACATAATCGGGGTTATGCGGCGCGAAGTGTGTCCCAATCGGCGTTCCAACCCCAAACATCGCCCCGTCAATGATCGCTTGGCGGTCAATCGCATGGGCGACAGCTTGGCGTACCCGTACATCGTCAAACGGCGGCATCTTGTTGTTGGTGGACAGGATCGTCTCACCTTCGGTATTTCCGCGCAGCACCGTGAAACGTGGATCAGCGTCGAACTGCGGCAGGTTTTCAGGCGCGGGAAAACCGGCAAAGGCGTCCACATCTTCGGCCATCACAGCCGCAAAAGCCGCCGTTGGATCGCTAATGAACCGGAATGTCGCGGTTTCAATCGCAGGTGCATCGCCCCAGTAGGCGTCATTGCGCACCAATTCGATCCGGTCCCCTTGCGCCCAATCACCGAACTTATAAGCACCCGTACCAATCGGGTTCGTCGCGATATCTGCAATACTGTCCTCTGACACAATTACCGCATCGCCCCATGCCATGTTAAACAGGAACGATCCGTTTGGCTGGGACAGGGTGACCTTCACCGTCAAAGGGTCAACCGCCTCGACGCTTGCGATACCGGCAAACAACGCCTTTTGCGCATTGGTGCTATCCTCGGCCCGCGCACGATCCAGCGAAAACACCACATCATCCGCGTCCATCGCCGTGCCGTCATGGAATATCACGTCGGGTACAAGGCTGAACGTGTAGACCAAACCGTCGTCGGAAATATCCCAGCTTTGCGCAAGACTTGGCACCACAGCGCCGTCCGCCTCGAACCGCGTCAGACCTTCAAACACGTTATGATAGACCACCGTATCAATCGCCTGTGCTGCGCCACCGGTTGGGTCAAGATTAGGCGGTTCTAACTGGACGGCGATGGTCACACTGTCATTGGCCAATGCGCCGGTCGCGCAGATCGCAACAAAGGATGACGCGATGAATGTTTGGAAACGTTTCATGATGAACCCCCTCTGGTTCCCATCACTGTTGACGCAACCTTGGGTCAAATCAAGTCCAATGGCTAGAAACCAAACTGAGTGACTGTTATTGGGCCCGTCAACATGTGCTAACCAAGGACTGCCAATATGAGCGCCACAGCCAAAAAACGCGCCCCAATGCCTGATGATATTCGGGCGGCGAAAGGTGGGACTCCACTGGTCAGTCTGACCGCGTACACGACACCGATGGCCCAGATGATGGACGCGCATTGCGACTTTGTTCTGGTCGGCGATAGTGTCGGGATGGTGCTGCACGGATTGCCATCCACGCTTGGCGTGACGATGGATATGATGGTGATGCACGGACAAGCGGTGTCGCGCGGATTGACCAGCGCGATGATGGTGATCGACATGCCGTTCGGGTCTTATGAAGAAAGCCCGCAGCAAGCTTTCCGCAACGCCGCACGTCTTATGTCCGAAACAAACGCAGGTGCGGTGAAGCTGGAAGGCGGCGTTGAAATGGCCCCGACGATCGCATTTTTGGTCAAGCGCGGCATTCCCGTCATGGCCCATATCGGCTTGACGCCGCAGTCGATCAACACGCTGGGCGGCTATAAGGTGCAAGGTCGCGGTGACGCGGGTGACGCGCTGATGGCCGACGCCATTGCTGTGGCCGAAGCAGGCGCTTTCGCCGTCGTGCTTGAAAAGGTGCCGGAAACGCTCGCCGATGAGGTCACGGCGCAGGTCGACATCCCCACCATTGGGATCGGCGCGAGTGCGGGTTGTGACGGTCAAATCCTCGTCGTGGACGACATGCTCGGCCTGTTCACAGCGTTCAAAGCCAAGTTCGTGAAACGCTACGCCCATCTTGCAGACGACGGCGAAGCCGCGATTGCAGCCTACGCAGAGGAAGTTCGCGCGCGGACATTCCCTGCCGCTGAACATGTGTTCTCTGACAAAGCGCCAAGCAAATGATCGCCCCGATTGAACAGACGCTCGCGGGTCTTCGCACGCAGACCGCGATCTGGCGCAAGGCTGGCGAAACGATTGGTGTGGTCCCGACGATGGGCGCACTGCATCAAGGGCATCTGTCGCTCGCACGGGCGGCCCGCGAAACCTGCGACCGCGTGATCGTCACGATCTTTGTGAACCCCAAACAGTTCAACAACCCCGACGATCTGAAAAACTACCCACGCACCGAACAGGAAGACGCAAAGAAACTGGAATCCATCGGCGTTGACCTGATCTACAATCCCGATGGGCCGCAGATGTATCCTGACGGTTTTGCGACGAACGTGTCAGTGAACGGGCTGACCGATATGCTCTGCGGCGCACACCGGCCCGGGCATTTCGATGGTGTGGCGACGGTGGTGTCCAAGCTGTTCTTGCAGACCTCCGCTGACAAAGCGTTTTTCGGCGAAAAAGACTACCAACAACTGCAAATCGTGCGACGCATGGCAATGGATTTGGACATTCCAATCGACGTCGTGGGTTGCCCCACGATCCGCGAAGAAGACGGGCTGGCGATGTCATCGCGCAACCTGCTGATCTCGGATCGCGCACGTGTGAAAGCGCCTGCATTGGCGGAAGTGATGGAGGAATTGCGCGAGACCTTGCTGGCTGGTGGGCGGATGTCGGACCTGCTGGAAGACGCAAAGGCGAAGATCGTGAACGCAGGGTTCAACGAGGTGGAATACCTCGACCTGCGGGACGGAACGGACCTTGGGTTACTGGATCAACCAGTTGAGGGGGCGCGGTTGTTCGCAGCAGCTTGGCTGGCTGGAGTGCGGTTGATTGATAATATTGCGGTTTGACTCAATCGCCGAAGTCTATGCATCGTTTTCGGGAACTCTACGTCATCCATCCCCAAATCGCTACTACTACAGCTATGAGCGCTATCCATGCCCAAAATGCTCTGCCGAGCTGTAAGTTACGTATTTCTCTAGAGTAAATTGCGGCATACCAATTTGCACTGTCAAGTGACGATTGGTCCTTAAATGGGGGAAAGGGGCGAGGAAAAAGGAAATCGTACCATCTCGTCCGAGACGCTTCAGCGACAGCTTTTCTGGGATCGAATGACGCCATACTATTCACCGTGACTATTTGAGAAGGACGTGTTCATTTTTTCGTCCACCAACAACCGCACCAACGTCCGCGCCATCACCTTCGCGCTGTCGATCATATCATCGACCCCCACATATTCGTCTGGCTTATGCGCCAGCTCTAGAATCCCCGGCCCGTAGGCCACGCAGTTTTTCAGCTTCCCGATCCGGTCGATGTGTTTTTGATCGTAGGTCCCGGGTGAGGCCACGAATTCCGCCTCTTTCCCCAACACATGCGCGATTTCTGCCGCTACGGTCGCGGCCACGGGCGCGTCCCGATCTGTCATGGACGGCAGGACGCTGTTCAATTCCGTCAACGCATAGTCGAACTTGGGTCGGTCGGCTTTCAAGCCTTCCAGCAACGCCTCAACCTCTCCCCGCACGTCCTCTAGCGGCTCCTCAACCAAGAACCGTCGATCAATCACCACACGACAGGAATCCGGTACGCAATGAGCTGGTAATCCGGTGAAATCATCCGATTGTTCGGCCATCCCGCCGTGAATTGAGTTGATGTTCATCGTCGATTGGCGGGCCCCCTCTGGCACCACGGGCATATCCGTGCGGCGCAGGGCCATGGCGGGGTAAAGGTCGCTCTCAAACTTGTCCAAGACCGCGCCCATATGGCGGACAGCGCAATCGCCAAGGAACGGCATAGAGCCATGGGCGATCTCGCCAAACGTCTCAATCTCGGCCCACCAGCCGCCGCGATGCCCAAGACACACGCGGTCCTTGTTCAACGGTTCGGGGATGATCACGTGCTGGACCCGTTCGGGCGCAAAGAAGCCCTTCTCCGCCAGATAAGCAACACCACCATAGCCGCCGGATTCCTCGTCAGCCGTGCCGGAAATCTCAATCGCGCCGTGAAAATCGGGGTAAGTCGCGATGAACGCCTCTGCTGCAATGATCGACGCAGCCAACCCGCCCTTCATGTCGCAGGCCCCCCGCCCGTAGATTTTGCCGTCGATCAATTCGCCACCAAAGGGATCAACAGTCCAGCCTTTGCCGACCTCGACCACATCCGTATGCGAATTGAAATGCACGCAATCGCCCTCATGTTTGCCGTCCCGTCGCGCAATTACGTTCCAGCGGGGGTAGCGTTCGCTATCGCCGGGCGTGCCATGGGCGCGGATCATCTGGATCTCGAACCCCGATGTTTTCAAACGCTCGCCAAGGAAGTCGCAGATCGCCTGATAATTCTCGCCCGGCGGGTTCAGCGTCGGGATACGGATCAAATCCCCAGTCAACTGGATCAGGTCGTCGCGGCGATCTTCAATCGCGGCCATCAGGGCGGTCATCTGCGGGGTGTCATCTGTCATGACACCACCATTGCCGAAGGTTGTCGCCCGAGCAAGTCACGCAACCCGTTTCAGTGCCTGCGCCATACAATGAATGCCACCGCCAGTTTTGCTGATCTCGGACATATCAATCGCTGCAACATCAAAACCACGCGCGCGCAGTTGATCAATCAACGTCTGCGAAGACGTCGGCGCAATGACGCGATCCCCGCCGAGCGACATGAAATTGCAGCCCAGCGCCATGGTATCGCGGAACGGGACGTCGATGATTTCGTGGCCCTTGGCTTTCAACCAATCCACAATCGCAGGTTCCGTGCAATCCAGACATACTGCTGTCAGCTTTTCCGCAATCGGCACAACCATCAGGTCGATATGCACATAATATTCATCGATAAAGGCAAGCCGGGTCTCCCAGCCTTCAGCGTCGAACCACGCTTGAACCTGACGCGCCCCTTCTTCTTGGGTCCGCGCACCACCACAACCGATCAGCACACAACCTTCTTCGATGACGTTGAAATCGCCGCCCTCAAAAGTGCCAGCCGTGACCATGTCGTAAATTGGGATGCCGAGCTGTTCATACGTACGGATCGCTGCATAATTTTCGCCGCGCCGCCACCATTGGGACATTGCCGTGATCACCGCGCCGTAGGGTGTCATGACCGAACTATCGCGCGCGTAGACCTGCATTGGCAATTCAGGTTGCGGGTCATGCATATGTATAGTGACATCGAAATGCTCGTATGCGCTGACCAATTCCGCATGCTGGGCTTGGGCAACCTGAACGTTGCACGGATTTTCGCGAAGATGATGACGAGACAACGAACTGGTGGACAGGTGCCGTAGTTGCGCGGGCGACCCCAGCAAGACATCCGTCAGCCGATCCGTTTCATTGGCAAAGCCCCATGTGTCCAATAGCGGCGTGCCACCTTGCCCGTTACGTCGTTGCAAAGAAAATTCGTTCGTCATGTCATGCACCATCCATGTCTTTGGGAATCCACCAGTCGCGCCCACGCGCCGTCGTCACATATTCCGGCCAACGGAAATGGATCGGCGGATCGTAGTCACACAAAGGCGGGATCGGGTCCTTTGCCGTGCGCGATTGAAATTCAGCCATTGCGGCGTCACGCGCGTCTTCGTCTTCAAGCAGCCGAACAGCAGACATCGCGAGAACTTTCGCCGCCGCCTGTACCATTGGGTCAATCGTTGCAGGGATACCCCCAAGCGCATTCATCACTCACGACGGGTAAGTCACGCCGGACGCAGCCGCCAACGCAGGGCGCGCCACATAGAACCGTGCTGTCGGTGCGTGCCACGTCATGTCTGTATAGTCGTCAGATGTTGAATTTGTCTGCGACGGCGGTAGGTCATGTCGCAAAATCGCTTCTGCCGCTTCCGGATCAATCAGGCGCGACATCTCTGGAATGAACGGGTCCTCCATTGGCGCTAAGCCTAGGTTCTTTTGCATTTCACGTGCGATGGCCTTAGCCCCATCATCCCAAATCGGTGGTCCTACTTCGACCATCGTTTCCCAAACGGTGCGCGCGATCGCGTGGTTCGCCAATCCGGGTCGGGATTTGCAGACCCAGTGTTTTTCCCAGCGGCACCCAGTCATATCCGCTGCGGCCTGCGCGTTTCGGTCCAGCACAGCTGTGATCTGCTCCGCCATCGCAATGTCGGGCGTGCGCATCATGTATTGTATCTCGGCCAGTCCGGCTGGCAGGTTATCAGCCGTGGCTTGCCCTGCGGTCAGGATGGCTTCGGAAATCGACCAGCCACCTTGATGCGGCAGCATGTTGTCGCGTAGGGATTTCGACGCGAGGTACATCATATTCAACGCATCATTCGCACCGGGCGCCCGAACCGCCGAATGGCTTTGCGGGATCGGTGTGTCGGTCGTGCCCCATTTTTCGGGCGCATCGCAAAGGAAGCGGTAGACCATGGAATAGGCGGCACCACAGTGGGTATCCCACCGCACCGTGTTACACATCGGCAGCATATAGAACGGATGAAACGATAGGATCGCAGCAAGCCCGTCATAGTATCCGGCAGCGGCGTGGATTGGTTTCGACCCGCGCACCTTTTCGGCAGGTTCACCGGTAAACCGCAGCCCTCCCTTGATCCCATGCTTTTCCATTGCGGCCTTGGTCGCCAATAATCCGCCAAGCCCTGCGATCCCAAGACCGGAATGCGGATCAGTATGCCCGCCTGCTTGGTAACCGAGACCATCACGTGGAGCACGATCTGTCGTCGCCGCCTGACAATTGCCAGGCACAGCATCGTATTCGGCATACATCCCAATGATTGGACCATCGCCATTCGACCAATCTGCACAGAATGCCGTTGGCATCCCCGCGCTACCTTCTTCAACTGCGAATCCTTCTTCGCGCAGCCGTTTGACGTACCACGCGGCAGATTCGTATTCCCGCCATGCGGTTTCACCGAAGTTGAAAATGGTTTGGCATGCCTTTGAAAGGTCTTCAGCTGATTGTTCAACGTGGTTTAAGGCTGTCGCTTGTGCAGTGCTTGGCATCCAAACCCCCTATATTGCAGGTAAAGTTTGGTGCAAAATAGGTCCGCCCGCTAGTGATTGTTTCCGGAAAACTTACCCCCATTGTTCTCGGATTGACTCCAATCAACGTCCGAAAAGATGATTAATGGCCCTGAAACAACAAAGTCGCGTCACCTTTTAGCCTAATTTGAATGACAAATCTCGATCCCAAGTCAGACGGATCCCCCCGTCAATTTATTTGTTTGAAAGCTGGATGTGATATGGGCAACGAGAACGCAGCAGAAATCGGCACCGACGAGGATTTCGTTGACGAGCTGAAGCCGGGCACGCAGTTGATGCACGGCCAGTATACGATCGAAAGCTTCCTGAATGCAGGCGGCTTTGGCATCACGTACTTGGCCAGAGATAGTCTTGATCGGAAGATCGTGATCAAGGAATGTTTCCCTGGATCTTTCTGCCGCCGCAGCCGGTCGATTGTGCAGGCACGGTCCCGTGCCCACCAGAAAGAACTGAATTCGATGGTGCGCTTGTTTGTGCAAGAGGCGAAGAGCCTTGCCAAACTGAACCATCCAAACATCGTGGGCGTTCACCAAGTCTTTGAAGATAACGACACCGCTTACATGGCGCTCGACTTTGTTGAGGGTCGCGACATGCTGGATACGCTAGATGATCCAGATGCGGTCATGGCACCGGAAACCATCAAGTCGATGTTGATTGACGTGCTGGGCGCGGTTGGCTTCATTCACAGCCAAGACATTCTGCACCGCGATATTTCACCAGACAACATCCTGATCGAACCATCAGGTCGTCCGGTTCTGATCGACTTTGGTGCAGCACGTGAAGAAGCCACCAAGCAAAGCCGTGTGCTATCTGCACTCAGCGTTGTGAAAGACGGTTATTCGCCGCAAGAATTCTACATCGCCGGATCAGACCAGAACGCGTCATCCGATTTGTATGCACTTGGCGCCAGCTTCTATCACTTCATCAAAGGTGAGGTTCCGCCGAATTCACAAGCACGGTTGGCTGCAATCGCATCCGGTGACAGCGATCCATACGTTCCGCTGAATGGCGCGATACCGGGCTACGATTCCAATTTCTTGTCAGCTATTGATAAGGCGCTTGAAGTCCTACCAAAGAACCGCGTTCAGTCCGCACAGGAATGGTTGGACATGATTGCAGGCAAGCATTTGCCAACTGCCCAAGGCAGCAAAGCAACGGTTGCATCAGCAGTCGCAGCGACAGCGCCGTCATCACAAGGCAAGTCCAAAGTAGCAATGTTGATGGCATCAGCCGCAGCAATTGCTGTTGTCGGCGTTGGCGTCGCATTCTCAACCGGTGCTTTTGACGCGGCAGAGGTCGTCGAGGCCGACGCATCCGCAACTGTAGCTGAAACACCAGACGCCATGGCAGAAGCTTTGGCGCTAGTTGAAGCGGCGACACAAGATGCGATCGAAGAAAGTGCCGCAGTCGAACCTGCGCAGGCAACAGACACCACTGTTCTTGAAGCCCAAGCTCAAGTCGAAGCCGAATTGGCTGCACTGGAACGTGCCGCCGAAGAAGAACGCGCCGCTAAGGCCGCCGAATTTGAAGCGCTCGCCGCTGAAAACGAAGCACGCCGTATCGCGCTCGCCGAAGAACGCGCCACGGCATTGGCAATCCGCGAAGCAGCCCAAGCTGAAGCCGCAGCACGCGCCGCCGTAGCAGCCGAAGCACAAGCTGTCGCAGAAGCACAAGCCGCAGCGGCTGAAGAAGCGCGCCAATTGGCCGAAGCACGTGCTGCGCAAGAAGCACAGGACGCCGCCGAAGCAGAAGCACGTGCCATTGCACAAGCTGAAGCTGACGCAGCTCAGGCAGCAGCCGAAGAAGCCGCACGTGTTGCAGCTGTGGAAGCTGCGGAAGCTGCGCGCAAAGCTGAAGCTGCAGCATTGGCCGCCGCGACGCTGGACACTCCAACACCGCCGATGGATTCTAACGAATTGATCGCGCTTGCCGGGATCACCGGCGCACCTGAAATGCCCGCGACTGCCTTTGCAGCCATTCTGGCGGAAGGTCCGAACGCATCCGGTTTCGCTAATACAGCTGATTTCGTCTTCCCCGAGACCGCCTCAGGTTTCACATCTGTTTCATTGGCGTTGTCAGAGGCAATCCCAGCGTTCGCGCCGGGCCGCGAGATCGTCAACCAGCCACCGGCAGACAATTCGTTCGTTCTGTCCAACTGGACCGTTGAATTGCCGTTTGCGGCAGCGTCGTCATCGTCCCGTGTCATCGGCAACGTTGGCCCTGTCGCCCCGCTTTGGGTGAATGAAGGCGTCGAAATTGATACCGTGAATGGCCGCGCAATCGCGAACATCGACGGTATTGGCGATACGCTGAAAAGCGCGATCGAACTAGAAGATCAGACTGAATTGCAGGTCAGCTTCGGCATCAAAGATGCGGAAACCGGCAATCAAACTGAACAAAACTGGACCCTTCCTATCATCCAAAAGACAGCACTTTTGAATGGGATCAGCTTTGAAACACGTCGCATCGACGATGCGTGGGTCACAACTGTGACTGATGCACCGGCAAGCGCGAAAAGCGACCTGAAGGTCGGCGATCAACTGATCGCATACATGCTGACATCCGAACTTGTGGATGATCGCACATCAATGAAAACGATCATGGATCGTGAACTTGCTGACGGCAAATCGCTGTTTAGCTTTGCTGTCAACCGTGACGGAACGATGTGGATTGCATCGCTCGATTACGCTGGCAATGCGCAATGAAATCGGCCTGTGCCCTAAGGAAAAAAGAGGTATAACCCATGAAATTTCTAAGTGATCTTTTTAGTCGCAAGCGTTCCGACGCCAAGCCGGCCGATGCACCAATCGAAAACTTTGCGGATGTCGCGACACGCGCTGACGCAACGCTTGATCAGGTCAACACCAATGCGTTGATCGACAATGTGAACGAAAAAGTTGGCGATAAATCTCCTAAGGTGAACATCTGGGATGATGAAGAAGACTTGCCACCGGTCGCGTCGCTCGAAGAAATTCGCCCAAGTGCTCCGGCACCTGCAAAGGCCCCGTCCCGTGCACGCCGCACGAAGACACGCCTGATCGGTTTCGAAAGCAGCTCTGGCGTTGTTGATCTGTTTGACAGCACACCGGCAGCAGCACCTACCAAACGGGCAAAGTTCCCAGTTGGTTGGGCGATTGTTGTGTCCGGCCCAGGCCGTGGCGAATGTTTCTCGCTGGAATCCGGTATGTCCCAGATTGGACGTGGCGAAGACCAAGCCATCCAGCTTGATTTCGGCGATAACGCCGTGTCGCGCACAAACCATGCCGCGATTGTCTATGATGCTGAAAACCACACGTTCCTGTTGGGTCACGGTGGCAAAAGCAACATCGTACGCTTGAATGACCAACCAGTGATCAGCAATGAAGCTCTGAAAGACGGTGATATGATCCGGATCGGTGAGACGACTTTGCGCTTTGTGCCGCTTTGTTCCCCAGACTTTAACTGGGCAGCTGAAGGCACCACCGACAACGAGGAGTCCGACGATGTGGCGATCGCCTGAACCCCGTTACGACGTAGCCTCTGCGTTGTGCCAAGGCGGCCGTGACTATCAGGAAGACGCGATTGTCACCGACTTTCCGTTTGGATCTGATAGCGGTGTTGTCGTCCTTGCTGACGGTATGGGTGGCCATGCGGCTGGTGATGTGGCGTCAAAGATCGTCGTCACAGAAGTCTTTAGCGAACTGAAGTTCCAATCTGCGAACTTTCACGAATTCGAAAAAGACATCCCGTCGATGATGACCTCTGCGGCAGCTGGCGCGAACGCATGTGTCCGCGACCATGTCCAAGACAACCCGCAAACCCGCGGTATGGGTGCGACTTTGGTTTCGCTCGTCATGGTGGAAAACCGGATGTTCTGGATGTCGATTGGTGACAGCCCGTTGTATCTGTTGCGCGGTGGTAAACTGCGCCAGTTGAACGAAGATCATTCAATGGCTCCGCAGATTGATTTCATGGTGCAATCGGGCCTTTTGGACCCGGAAGTTGCCAAGAACCACCCTGATCGGAACTGTCTGACGTCGGTGATCTTAGGCGAACGCGTCGCGAAGTCTGATTGCCCGAACGATCCGTTTGGTCTTGAGATTGGCGATATCGTGGTCGTGTCTTCGGATGGGCTTCAGTATCTTGATGAACCGGTGATCCAAAAGATCCTGCACAAGTATCGTCGCCGTAAAAGCGCCGAAATTGCAGGGCATCTGTTGGAGGCTATCGAAAAGCTGGGTGATGTGGATCAGGACAACGTGTCTTTTGCCGTGATCAAGCTGAACCACAACAAGCCGATGGATCGCGCCGTTCGGGTGAAACCGACCGACATCGTTGATACCACATCTGCGTCCGTGACCCGTGTCGTCCATCTGGATGAGGTGGCCGAAGCTAAGAAAAATGCTGCATCCGCTGCATCTGATGAAGAACCAGCACTGAAACTGGTATCCGGAGTAAAGTAATATGTCTGTACGGGCTGCCGCCGATCAAGTTCACCTCGCGCTTAACGACGCGCTGGTGTCTGGGAAAATTCCTGCTGACGTGGCTGACGCTGCGAACGCATTGCTCAAGCGTCTGCGACAGCCCGTACGGGTCACTCTTTTGGGCTTACCCGGTGCCGGTAAATCCACCTTGGTCAACTTATTGCTGAACGACGCGGTTATCCCCGACGGGATTAGCTTGCCGACAACGCAATATGTCCATGGCGAAAACCCGTCAGCCGTCATGACGCTCAGCGATGGGCGCCGCGAAACCCTGGATAAAGCTGATCCATTTCAGATCGCGGCAGCTGCACCTATGTTCGTCGAAGTGGCTTTGCCGTTGGCAGCACTCGGCCGGATCAATGTGCTTGAAGTTGTGGCGCCTGCCGTATTGCAGGACCAACAACGTGCAATGCATTGGGCAGCAAAACGAACCGATCTGGCGCTGTGGTGCACCGACAATTTTGACCGGTCTGAACAGGCGTTGTGGGACACAATGCCCGATGCCATCAAAGACAACGCATACTTGCTGCTGACCCACGCTGATCAGGCCTTGGCCCGTGGTGAATTGGATCATCTGTTGGGTAGCATCCGTCAGAATCACGCCTATCAGTTCAACAAAATCATGCCTATCGCGACGCCAAGCGCTATTGCTGCGCGCCAACCTGACGGCAGCGTCGACAAAGCAATGATGCAAAAAAGTGGTGCATTGACGCTGATTTCTTCGATCTTGAAACAGGTCGATGCGCGGTTGCAAGGCGCTGTTGACGAAGCCGGCGCAATGGTCGCGCAATACAAAGATGCGCCAGTCGCAAAAATCGCCGAACCAGTCGCACAAACACCCGTGGCGCAAGAACCCGTCATCACGCCTTCAAAGCCTGTGAATGTCGTTGAAATGAAGACAGCCAAGCCTGTCGATATGGTCGAAGCGGCAGCTAAGTCTGCACCACGCCCACGGGTCAAATCCAAACTTGTGGCCATCGAACCATCGCGCCCTACGCAAAAACCGCAGGCAGCCCCGGCACCCGCGCCACAAGCGCCTGTCGAAACAGCACCTGCGGCCGATCCTGCGCCGAAGAAGGCACGTCCTGGCTTTATGCCAAAGGCGCGCACGACGGTGATCATTCCCCGTGCGACACCCGAAACATGCGCCGCCTACGATGAAGCAATCGCTTACCTGACAAAGCAGGGGCGTGCGCTGACACAAGACATGGCCGCAAATGATAACCTGTCGTCCGATCACCTGATGAACGCGTCTGCGGACAATATCATGTGGTTGTCTGACTATCTCGAAGATCTGTCTATCGCTGATGATCCTGTGCTCGAAAAGTCCCGCACGCGGGCCTTGGATGCCACTGAACTGGTCCAGCTGATGCAGATCGAGAAAAACGATTCTGCGGCGCTTGATGCGCTAAGCTTGGTGATCCAATTGAAACGCGATCTCGAATCTGAAATCGCGCTGGCCCGTCACACAAACCGTCATCAAGCCGCATAAAATAAGGGGAAACAGCCCCTGCCGACCGAGCGACGGTTCAATTTTTAAGCGAACTTTTGCCTTAATTCCGCCGCGGCAGACTGTTTCTTTAGACGGATCAATTAGGGTTCGGGCCGCCTATTGGCCCCAACCAGAGCCAACGACCCGCACAAAACGCGGGCAGGAAAGAACGTGGATATGGAAAAGTTGACAAACGATCAGGGTGAGCAGGCCCAAGTGTCACAGCCCGGATTCATGCGGATTGGTCTGAACAAGCTTGAGACCTACCACGACGAACTGAGCGATCTTGAAGATACCCTTTTCGACATCGAAAAGATTGGCGGCCCAGAAGCGGCCAAAA
The DNA here is from genome assembly GCF_023015725.1 of Loktanella sp. F6476L. Taxonomy (NCBI): domain Bacteria; kingdom Pseudomonadati; phylum Pseudomonadota; class Alphaproteobacteria; order Rhodobacterales; family Roseobacteraceae; genus Loktanella; species Loktanella sp. F6476L. Next base: position 247,692 of record NZ_JALKAR010000003.1, read on the forward strand.
AGGCGCAAAAGCTGGTCAAGCAGCTACGTGCGTTTGAACCAAACATCACGATGATCGGCCAGATTAAGGCCGGTAAAACATCGCTCGTGAACGCCATGGCAGGCCGTCCCGGTTTGCTGCCAGCGGACGTGAACCCGTGGACATCCGTCATCACGTCACTTCACCTGAACACGCCGATGGCGCCCGATGCGCCGCGTGCGTCATTCCAGTTCTTTGACCAGAACGAATGGGATCATTTGGTCGAAAACGGTGGCCGTATCGGCGAATTGTCCAGCCGCGCTGGCGCCGATGAAGAAATGAACAAGGTCCGCGAACAGATCGGCCAGATGTACGAAAAAACCCGCGAACGGTTGGGACGTAAGTTCGAACTGCTGCTGGGGCAACGTCACAACTACGCCGAACTCGACGACGACCTGATGCAGCGCTACGTCTGCATGGGCGATGACTTCGACGAGATTTCGCAGGCCGAACAGCAGGGTCGTTTCGCCGATATTACGAAATCAGCTGACCTGTACATGGACGCTAGTTTCTTGCCGATGCCATTGTGTATCCGCGATACGCCAGGCGTGAACGATACGTTCATGATGCGTGAGCAGATCACGATCAAAGCCCTGCGTGACAGCCGGATTTGTGTGGTTGTTCTGTCTGCACACCAAGCGTTGTCGACCATGGACATGGGCTTGATCCGTTTGATTTCAAACGTGAAAAGCCGTGAAGTCGTGATTTTTGTGAACCGTGTCGACGAACTGTCCGATCCAGCAAATCAGATCCCTGAAATTCGTGCGTCTATTCTGCAGACTTTGTCTGACAACAACGGCCCCGAAAACTGCGAAGTGCTGTTCGGGTCTGCCTACTGGGCCAACATGGCGCTGGGCGGTGATCTGACCGAAATTGTTGATGACAGCGCCAATGCCTTGTTCAATTACGCCGAATCGATCCTTGGCGACCAAGCCACAGATATGGATGCGTTCGAAATGGTCTGGCAATTGTCCGGCCTGCCACATCTGTTCGACGCGATTTCCGAACGGATCGCCGAAGGTTCTGGCGCAGAACGTTTGACGTCCATCCGCAAGAGCGCGCAAAACCATGTGGGCGGCCTACGGGCGTCGAGTTCACTGGTGTCCATGCGTCTGGAAGGCGACAATGTCACAACGATGGATGAAACGACGCTGAAAGCGCATCTTGATGCCATCGACGCGAAGCATATTCAGAAACTGAATGACGGTCTGGACGAAGTCTTTGCCAAGTTTAGCCGCCGTATTGATCAATCGAACAAACGATTCCTTGACCGCGCGGTTGAGACGCTGATCCAACACCTTGAAACTAAGGGTGAAAACGAGATTTGGCAGTATTCTCCTGATGGTCTGCGCATTCTGTTGCGCACCGGTTATCAGGTGATGAAGAAAGACTTCACCGCCATGTGCGATGCCGCTTTTGGCGATGCCGCGACTGATTTGACTGACCTATATGCACAGGCATTTTCGGTTGATGTCGAAAACTTCACGGTGACACCACCAGACGCACCTGGCGTGCCTGCTCCTGTGTCTTTGGGACAAACCATCGCGCTTGATCTGCAGACATCTTGGTGGAAAGGTTGGTGGCAACGCCGCAAAGGATACCGCGCCTTTGCCAGCAATTTCTATGAATTGATCGAGGCGGAAACCGCCCCTATCGTCGATGACCTAAAAAACCGTCAGTTGAACGACATCCGCCAAACCGCCCTCGGCGAGATGGCCGATTTCTTGGCTGAACAACGCGGCATTCTGACGGATATCGCTGAAAAATCTCAAATCGGTCTTGGTGATCTGGAAGGCCTGTTCGGCATTACAGCCCAGCAAGAACGTGAAGAACTGTTCGACATCATTTTCGAAGATCTCGCGATTGATGACGATGACTACGACGTTGACCCAAAAATATCTGGAGGTGCTGCCGCATGACCCATTCCACTTCGCTGAACCGTAAGCCACGCATTGCGCTTATGGGTGAATTCAGTGCTGGCAAAAGCACGTTGTCAAATCTGCTGCTGGGCTCACGCCCCTTGCCGGAAAAGGTAACGGCAACGCGCCTGTCACCTGTTTGGATGGCATCCGGTTCGCAGCCCCCTTACCGCGTTGATGTGGACGGCACCGAAGAACTGATTTCACTGTCGCATCTCGAAGAAATTGGCGTTGAAAACACACGCGTGATCCGCTTGTTCTTTGAAAGTGATATCCTTGATGTGTGTGATCTAATTGATTTTCCAGGCATTTCCGACCCGAACATGTCATCTGATGTGGTGGAACGGATGCTGGAAGAAGTCGACGCCGTGTTGTGGTGTACCCACGCGACCCAAGCATGGCGGCAGTCCGAAGCTGCGGTTTGGGCCCAGATGCCCGAAGCCGTACGCAAGCGGTCTATCCTGTTGATCACGCGTTTCGATAAGTTGACGACAGAGCGTGACCGCAATCGCGTCTTGGCGCGGGTCAAGCACGAAACCAAAGGTCAATTCGGCGCGACCTTCCCCGTATCCCTGCTTCAGGCATTGAATGCTGGCGAAGATTACGATGCATGGGACGCCAGTGGTGCTGGCGCGTTCACCGAACATTTGATCGAAATGGTTCAGGAACTGACCATCGCAGTCGCAGGAACAACCGAAACGCTTTACGTGTCGGCTCCGGAAGCAACAGAAGTCGATGCAACTGACGCAGAACCTTCGCCGCTTTTGTTGACAGACCCCGTTGTAGACGGTCGCGATCCCGAAGCCGCACCAGTGGTGCCGCGCCGTGTCAGCGCACATCGCGTAGACGCTGCAGATGACAATTCACACAGGCCGCGCCCAAACACATCACGTCCCGTTTTCCACATGGACGACGAGACTGTTGAAAACCCAGCGCAGATTGCATCTTAAACAACCGACGCATGTTGCAGTCCCTTTCCCTGTGTGCCCGAATGTCATAAAAGGACTTTGGGTGTAACGGGATAGAGTGCGCAAGACATGGCCACAGAAGAATTGGACGCGCTGCACAGCCAGTTTCCAAAGTGTGAAACGCTCGCGTTTGCGGATCTGTCCACCGAGATGGTTTTGGTTACAAACACCGACGCCCCGCAGCAACGCGAGGCGCTGAACGCGTTGTGCGCAGACGCGGCCAAAAGCCTTGGTAAACCCGGAAGTCCAAATTTTGGCGACGGTCAAAGCGACACAGCAATGATCGCAACACGCGATCAACTGACCATTTTCTTGCGCGCAGCAAACGAACCGTCTGATGTTCTGTGCTGCATCTGTCAGCCAGATATTGACGTGTCATCGTTCCTGACAGCAGCGCGCCCGACGCTTCAAAAAATTAGCAGCGGATCATGATGATCGATCTCGCAACCCTTCCCATGTCGCACGATGCAGGATCACCTTTGTGATGGATAAACAAACCCTTGCCCAGAAACTCGCCGCGCTTTCATCTGAAGGTGAGAGCTTTGAAAACGGCCTGCGCGTAGTATCTGACGGGACAGAACCGCCGATTCTGACCGCGATCCTGAACGAAATCGACATGACCGTCTTGCCGCGCAAACTGACGTTTAAGATGAACGGATCCGAAATATCTTTGGTCGCGGGCGGACGTCGTCTGCGCGGTTTGGTGCAGGCATCAAAAGACATCACAGGCGTGATGGGTGTGTTGGGGAAATCGATTTCCCACGATGCGCCGGACGTCATTGATGGTCTGCATGGTATCATTGATCAGTTCACTGCAACGGCTGGTGAATTGACAGTTGTCAGTGACGAACCCGACGCGATGGGTGGCCAGTCTGACGCGGGTCTTACCGCACAGAATCTTGCGGCGCATTGGGGCGTTGACCTGAACCCGGCGCCGTTAACACCGATGATCTCTTTTGTTCGTGATTGCGGGGATTTTGTCACCGCTTGGGTGGTTTTGAAAGACGGGTCCGAGAACACAACCGGCGGAGATGGCGCAAAACTGGCGATATTACGCGCAGCGATTGATGCAAAATGGGACAGTTTTTCTCAATCAGTGGAACAATTAGCGGGTCCAACAGGATTTATTTGCTTGAATGATGCCTTAGATGAAGCCGGATCTGTTGCAATCGTAAAGACTTCTTCAGAAGCTGCTATTTTGTGCTATGCGTCTGAAAATATGGCAAATTTGCACAGTGCGTGGTCAAAATCTAAACTTTAGGGCCAAAACCGCACTAAACCCTTACGTGTAGACCAAAAATGAGACTGCCGTTAGGTCAGCTTCCGCACTCAGTTTGGTCATAAATTTTCCACAAAACCTTATCAAATCTCACCATCAATGACGCGAATGAAAACGTTTGCGTTCGTGGATGGGTCGCTTTTTCAAGTTTAGACGCCCGTTTTTGTTTGGTTATGAGGAGATTTCGATATGTTTTTCAACAAGTACAACGCACGCCAAATTGCGGCACGTGCCCTAATTACTTTTGCTGCAGGCGCTTTGCCAATGTCAGTTCTCGCAGACGAGGTTACGCTCAAGTCTGCTGACGGAACCGTAAACCTTGTTGGGGAATTCGTCGATTTCGTCGACGACAACTACGTCATCCGCACCGGCCTTGGCGATCTTCGGATTGCCGCGAACCGCGTTCGCTGTGAAGGCGATGCATGCCCCGTCTTTGATACTGCCACTGCAGACATCCAAATCGCTGGGTCTGACACAGTTGGTCTTGGTATGATGCCATTGCTGATTTCCGGCTACGCGTCGCACCTGAATGCAGAAGCATCGGTCATCGCGACAGAAACCCGCGGTCAAATTCTGGCGAACCTTGTTGGTGACGGCGGATTTGGCGATGAAATCGGCAGCTATCTTGTGACATCAACATCGTCCGGCGATGCGTTCTCTACCCTTCTGGATGGAACAGCCCAAATCGGCATGTCATCACGCCGGATTCGTCCAGCTGAAGCCCGTGCATTGCGTGACAACGGCGCTGGCAACATGGTCAGCGCAAAACAGGAACATGTGATTGCGGTGGATAGCCTTGTGGTTATCACCCACCCGGAAAACCCAATCAAAGAACTGTCGCTGGAACAACTGCGCGGTATCTATTCGGGTGCCATCACAAACTGGTCCGAAGTGGGCGGTGGTGACGCTGAAATCAAGCTGATCACACGTGTCGACGGATCCGGTACACGTGCCGTATTCGAAAGCCGTATCTTTGGTGAAATCGAACCATCACTCGTTTCCACGGCAGCAGTTGTCGAAGGCAACAACGAAATGGCCGCAATGGTGAACGAAGATCCATTTGCGCTGGGTTATGTTGGCTACGCTTTCCAGCGTGGCGCAAAAGCCTTGTCCGTTGTGAACGAATGCGGAATTTCGGTGACACCTGACGCGTTCTCAGCCAAGACAGAAGAATACGCCCTGCAACGTCGTCTGTATCTCTACAACCGTAGCGACGCGATTGATGCATCCACACAAGATTTCGTGGACTATACCGTGTCCAAAGATGCTGATGGCGTGATCGCAAAAGCAGGCTTTATCGACTTGGGCATCAGCCGCCGCGAACAGGCGCTTGATGGCGCACGCGCACGTGCATTGCTTGATCCAAACGTCGACGCTTACGAAGGCGGCGTGATGCGTGAAATGTTGTCTGAAATGGTTGATTACGACCGCTTGTCCACAACATTCCGTTTCGCGACAGGATCATCCCGTTTGGATGAACGTGGCTTGCTTGATATGGCACGTTTGGCCGACTTCCTTGAAGCGCAGCCAGAAGGCACAAAAGTGCGTTTTGTTGGCTTTACAGACGGTGTTGGTGCGTTTGATAGCAACCGGACACTTTCAGAAAGCCGCGCGAACCAAGTGATGGCCGAACTTGCTGCATTTGCAGGTGATCGTGTCGCAAACCTTGAAATGGGCGTGTCCGGCTTCGGCGAGATCGCACCATCCGCATGTAACATCAACGAAAACGGTCGCACGATTAACCGTCGCGTTGAAGTGTGGATCGAAGCTGCCCGCGGGTAATTTTGTCGGGCACAGTCAAATGGCTGTGCCCGCATCACCCACGGGTCGCCTGTTTGGCATCCTTTTGCCAACAGCACTTTGAATTTTCAGAACCGGTTTCGATCTGCCCACGTGCTGCGATTCATGCCGGTGATATCCTGCACCCTTTGCGGTGTGGAAAAAGGAGATCAAGATGAAACGCACTTCAAGTATTACACAAATAACGCTCGGTGCCGTTGCTGCATTGACGCTTTCGACCGCAACCCAAGGCGTTGCGCAATCCGGTGCTATTTCAATTCCACCCGAAGATCCGATCCTGCTGACCCAGTTTCTGGAAGATATTGGCGCAAGCGAGCGGATCAACCTATCGGGCAAACTACGAATGTTAAGCCAGCGCATTCCTGCTGCGGCCTGTACTTATCACGCTGGTATCGCACCGGAGCAAAGCAACGCCGTTTTGCACGCTGCAAAAGTAGAGTTCGACACGATTATCGCTGCCCTTGAATTTGGTGATGAGACGTTGAACATCATCGGTGAAGAACAGCGTCGCAAGACACTGGCCGCGATCGCAAACCTTCATGCAAAATACGATCCGCTCCATGCCGCATTTGACGACATCGAAGCTACCGGCGGCACCGACGAAGAAGTCCTGGAACTAGCCGAACACAACATGGAAGTTCTGGACGCAGCAAAACTGCTCGTCAGTGAAATTTCAGGCCAATATGCCGATCCAACCGCTTTGTTGCAGTCTGACGCGTTGACCATCGATATTGCTGGCCGTCAGCGCATGCTGTCACAGAAAATCTCGAAAGAGGTCTGCTTGATCACGTCAGGCATCTACGCGGATGCGTCGCTTGAAACGCTCGGCGGAACTGTCAGCATGTTCGAAACTTCGTTGAACGCGCTTATCTTCGGAATGGATGGCGCCGGCATTTCGCCCGCACCGACTGAAGAAATTCTGACAGGTCTGGAAATCGTGCGAGCGGATTGGGCAGAGATCAGCGATCACGTGGCAACCGTATCGGCTGGCGGATCCGTTGATGAAGCAACCCGCGCGATGATCTTCACAGGTTTGAACAAGACGATGGCCGATATGAACGCCGTTGTTGGTATGTACACAGAGAATTCTAAGTTGGGCCTATAACAACCCTTTAGAAACCAATCCAATGCCCTGTCGTTTCGCGGAAACGGCAGGGCATTTTCGTTCAAAACATTGCCAGTCCAGTCATGCGCGTTTCGATCCGGTAGACTGACGCAGATGCCGTGATGAACAACGACGTCATATCGGCACCGCCAAAGCAAAAATTCGTGGATTTTTGCGGCATCAGGATGACGCCAAGGCACTGTGCATCAGCTGTAAAGACGTGCACCCCGCTAGGGCCATTGCAAAGAATATGGTCCTGCGTCGTCGTCTTCATGCCATCCGGCACCCATGGTCCATCGCCCACGACATTCGCCCAGATTTCACCACCCGACAGCGCCCCGTCAGCTGCGACATCAAACACACGAATATGGCCGCGCGGACTATCGTTAATGAACAGTCTGGTTTCGTCTTGCGACAGACATAGACCATTCGGTTGGTCAAAATCGCGCGCGACAAGGTGAAGGGACCCGTCAGGATCAAGCCGGTAAACCCCCTGAAACGCCAGTTCCTGATCGCGAATGATGCCCAAATCGGCCCGCGTCCGTCCGTACGCCGGATCAGTGAACCAAATCCGCCCCAAGCTGTCGCAAATGACATCGTTAGGGCTGTTTAATGCGCGTCCTTCATAGTGGGTCGCGATTGGCCTGACCCGCTTCCCACTGTGGTCGTGGATCGTCACCTGTGATGCCGCGTGTTCACACGTCAGAACCTGCCCGTCGCGATCAAAGAAGTTACCATTCGCCTGATTGCTGGGTTGGCGAAAAATACTGTGACCCGCCCCTTCGCGCCAAATGTATTGTTTGCTTTCTTGGATATCCGAAAACATGAGCCACTTGTCGTGGGGGTGCCAAATCGGGCCTTCCGTGAAACCGAAACCTGTCGCGATTTCTTGCAGCCCAGCGCCATCCGGAAACAAATCAGAGAAAGCCGGATCACGGATGTCAAACTGGGTCATACGTTCACCTGCATCATTAAATTTCGCCTTAAAGTCATCATGATCGTATAAAGTGGTCAAGTTCGTTGATTCTTAGTTAACGCCTTCGTCACCTACAGCGTCGAAATTTTGTTTATTTTTCATGCTTTTCGACACTTCATTGACAATATGTTGACCCGTTCAGCGCACAATCACGAATTGAACCTGACCTTTAGGTCAGGTCGCACGTTACGACGATTGATTGCACAGCAGTCCAAGCTTACCCCAAAGAAGATGCCAATCTTCTGATCATGTTTCGCGGTCACATTATGTATTCTGACGACAAAAGTTACTCTGGTTCTGTCAAATGGTTCGATCCCGCAAAAGGCTTCGGTTTCGTCGTCGACGCCGAGTCAGGGAATGAGGTGCTGTTGCACGTCAACACGTTGCGCGAGTTTGGCATCAACACAATAGCCAAGGAAGTCGTTGTCGACTTCCTTATCGAAGGCACGGACCGTGGTGTCCGCGTCGCGCGGGTTCTTGAGATCCGCCAGCCCAACGATGTCGTGACCTACGATGACCTGACGGCCGAGGAAAAAGAGACGCTTGAACCAGGATGCGTGAAATGGTTCGACTCGGTCAAAGGTTACGGTTTCGTCATGCTGTTCCGCACGAACGAAGAAATCTTCGTCCATGCCGATATCTTGCGCAAATTCGGCATGGGTGAATTGTTTCCAGGCCTCGCTGTTGCGGTGGTTGTGGAACGTGGTGAAGCACAGAAACAGGTTGCTGTTATCCAACCTTGGAAATTCACCAGCTAAAGGCCCGCAATCCCTTGCCAGATCAGGCGTGCGGCCAATAGCATCAAGATAACATTCAAGACTTTGCCAAAGACTGCATCGTTCATGCGGCGTAAAACATGTCTGCCAGCCAATGTTCCGACAAATCCTGATGTAATCATGGCCCCCATGAAACCCAGCCAAGGCCCGAATGCAAAACCGAGCATTCCGAAGACGATGATCTTCAACAGATGCTGCAACGTCATCATCACCGCATGGGTCGCGACATGGGCTTCACGGCCCAATTGATGGGATTTTACGATGCCCGCAACGAATACACCCGTTGCGCCAAAGAACATCGTTAGGAAGCTCGACAAAAGCCCCGTCAGAAACGGCCAATGCGTCAGCCACTTTGGCGGCTTACGCAGGACAGACCAGACCACGAATAGGCCAACGCCGATTTGAACAGCACTCGGCGGTAGATCAACAACGATTAAACCGCCAACACTGACACCAATCAGGCTGCCAATTGCAAATGCCGCGATGGGCGGCCAAAACGTATGCTCTTTCAATACAAAAGCGCGGTAGGCGTTCGATCCGAATTGGATGACCCCGTGCACCGGTATCAACGCGGCGGGTGGCAACAAGGTCGCCATCACCGCCAGCATCATTGCCCCGCCACCAATCCCCATTGCGACAGTAATGAATGACCCGAAGAAGCTGATCACAAACAGGAAAACCGCCGTCGCTGGATCAAGGCCCGCGTAAAGAAAGGACATGTCCAACGCGGTCACGCCCCCATGTCTACACGCTGCCCCAAACGCGAGGAGGTTTCGATTGCAGTGATTAATGCATGGGATTCGAGCGCCTGTCGTCCTGTTACAAGCGGCGCACTGCCCGTTCGTATCGCGGTGGCAAAATCGGCGATAACGTCTTGGTGCCAAGCCACCTGACCACCCGAAAGTGGAACCACCACACCGTCGCTGTTATCTTTGAAAGGCGTCTCCACGCGCCCGTCATGCCAACTGACAGTCAATGTGTCTTTGGTCATCCGCAATGACGCCTGACTAAAGTGAAGCATGATCGTTTCGGTCCCATGCGGGAACGTGGCCGTACTGGCCAGCAGTGACCCAACAGCACCCGATGCAAATTGCAGTCCAACAACGGCTACGTCTTCCGCTTCCATACGGTGCAGCGGCGATGTCGCCGTCATCGCCTGCACGCTTTTCACAGGGCCCGTCAAAGACAGCGCAAGGTCAATCGAATGGATCGCATTGGTCAGCAATACCCCGCCCCCGTCACGTGCGTAGGTCCCGCGCCCTAGTTCATCGTAGTAGCTTTGCGCACGCCAGATCGGGACGGCAATTTCGACATGACCCAATCGGCCAAGCGTTCCGTCTGCCACGTATTTGGCAGCAGCACGGGCGGTGTCGCGAACACGATGCTGGAACAGAACGCCAAGCGTTACACCAGCTTCTTCGCATATCTCGACGACCTCGGTTGCTTCTGCGGTCGTTCGCCCGACCGGTTTTTCGAGCAGGATATGTTTGCCGGCATTTGCCAATGGCGCGATTACGTCGGCACGTACACTCGGCGGAGTCGCAACAATGGCCATGTGAATATCTGGGTCTCGTGCGATTTCAGAAAGGTCGGATGTAAAGATGGGCGCGGGTCCATCATAAGCCTCGGCAAGCCCCCGCGCGCGGTCAGGATTACGGGACACAACAGCTCGCAGATGCATGTCGTCCTGCGCTGCGGAAATGGCTTTGACATGGCGCTCGGCGATCATGCCCGCACCAATCAATGCGATGCCTATCGGCTGGTGTTGGGACATGCTGCTACCTGTAGTTGTTTGTTACGTCCCCAGTATCAAGTCGCTACGGCAGACCCAAACAAAAACGGCGCCCCAACCAAGCAGGGCGCCGTTCAAATTTTGAACCATCGGATGGTTTAGACGATGTCAGCCGTCATGACCTTCGTCCAAGCTGCGATAAAGTCGGACTTGAATTTATCCGCCGCATCAGCTGACGCGTACACTTCGGCCACCGCACGCATCACGGAATTGGACCCCATCAGGATATCCACAGATTTGCCTGTCCACTTCACGTCGCCAGAAGCGCGATCGATGCCTTCATAGCTGTCCTTGGACGTTGCTTTCCATTCGGTCGCCATGTCGAGCAGGTTCACAAAGTACGCATTGTTCAGCGTGCCAGGTGTGTCGGTGAACACGCCATCCGCTGACCCGTCGTAGTTCGCGCCAAGCGCGCGCATACCACCCAACAGCACAACCATTTCCGGCGCAGTAAGCGTCAGCAGTTGTGCCTTATCGATCAACATTTCTGCAGGTGTGCGCAGGTTGGCGTCCTTGTTGTAGTAGTTACGGAAACCGTCTGCCTTTGGTTCCAGCCATGCGTATGATTCAACATCGGTCATGTCCTGCGTCGCGTCAGTCCGGCCCGGCGCAAACGGCACGTCCATTCCGCTAGCTTTTTCCAGCGCAGCAACACCGCCCAGAACGATCAGATCAGCAAGCGATACAGGCTTGGCAAAGTCAGATTTCACACCGCGCAGCACGTCCAGCACTTTGGCGAGTTGCGCAGGGTTGTTGGCTTCCCAATCCTTGGCAGGGGCCAGTGCAATCCGTGCACCGTTGGCACCACCACGACGGTCAGAGCCGCGGTATGTGGATGCGGATGCCCAAGCGGTGGAGATCAGTTCAGCCGTTGTCAGGTCCGTCGCAAGGATTTTCGCTTTCAGGTCAGCGATGTCCGTGTCGTTGATCAATTCGTGATCAACTGCAGGCACCGGATCTTGCCACAGCTGTGGCTCTGCAGGTTTGTGATCACCCAAGCCACGCTCGTATGAACCCATGTCGCGGTGCGTCAGCTTGTACCACGCCTTCGCAAACGCTTCTTGGAACGCTGCCGGGTCTTTGTAGAACCGTTCGGAAATCTCGCGGTAGGCGGGATCTTCTTTCAGTGCGATGTCGGATGTGAACATCGTTGGCAGGTGCTTTTTGCCATCAACATGGGCGTCCGGCACATCGGCTTCACCGTTTTTCGGATACCACTGATGGCCACCACCGGCACCTTTGCCGAGCTCCCATTCATGTTCGAACAAGTTCGAGAAATAACCGTTGTCCCATGCGATCGGGTTGCTTGTCCAAGCGCCTTCCAGACCGGACGAAATGGTGTGTTCGCCCTTGCCGGACCCGTATGTAGAATGCCAGCCAAGACCTTGCGCTTCCAGCGCCGCGCCTTCTGGTTCAACGCCAACGTGTTCATTTGGGTCAGCGGCACCGTGGCCCTTACCAAAGGTGTGACCACCAGCAACCAACGCCACAGTTTCTTCGTCGTTCATCGCCATACGGGCAAAGGTGTCGCGAATGTCGCGTGCAGACAGCAACGGATCAGGATTGCCGTTTGGACCTTCCGGGTTCACGTAGATCAGACCCATCTGAACCGCACCCAGTTCGCCGATCATGTCGTGGGCGTCTGTGTAGCGTTTATCGTCCAGCCATTCAGTTTCTGGACCCCAGTAGATGTCTTCTTCTGGTTCCCAGATATCTTCACGACCGCCTGCAAAACCGAATGTCTCGAAACCCATCGTTTCAAGCGCGACGTTGCCGGTCAGAACCATCAAGTCAGCCCAAGAAATCTTGCGACCATACTTGGCTTTGATCGGCCAGATCAGGCGGCGCGCTTTATCAAGGCTGACGTTATCAGGCCATGAATTCAGCGGTGCAAAACGCTGGCTACCGGAACATGCGCCACCACGGCCATCACCCACACGGTACGTACCCGCAGAATGCCACGCCATCCGAATCATGAACGGACCATAGTGGCCATAGTCGGCAGGCCACCAATCTTGGCTGTCCGTCATTAACGCTTTCAGGTCTTCTTTGACAGCGTCGATATCCAGCGATTTGAACTCTTCCGCATAGTCAAAATCGTCGCCCATCGGGTTTCCTTGGGGCGTGTTCTGATGCAGCATCCGCAGGTTTAGCTGTTCTGGCCACCAGTGCTGGTTCGCAGTGGTGCCTTTTGCACCGTGGCGATGTGCGCCACCAAGAACCGGACACTTTGCCGAGCTGTCGTTTGTGTCAAAGGCGTTGCCGTCCATGGGAATACTCCGTTGTTGATGTGCCGTTTGCGCGAGTCGTAGCAAGAATTTAGAATTAGTTTAAGTTGAATATCCTGATTGATGCGATAAGTTCACCTTATGATAAACGTCACCCTCAAACAGTTCCGCTATTTCGAAGCGCTCGCACGACACGGCCACTTTGGGAGGGCCGCGGATACCTGTGCCATCTCTCAGCCCGCTTTGTCGATGCAGATCAAAGAGTTGGAAGAAACGCTTGGCGCGCCGCTATTCGAACGTAGTGCGCGACAGGTTCGTTTGACGGGATTCGGCGAAGACTTTGCTTTGCGTGTGCGGGACATCCTGCGTGGTGTTGAAGAACTGGAAGATTTGGTACGCATGCCTGGCCGTCAAATGGCTGGCCGCCTTCGGATTGGCGTCATTCCCACCATCGCCCCCTATCTGCTGCCAAATATTCTTGGTCGGCTCACAAAAACGCACCCCGAACTCGATATCCACGTGCGCGAAACAACCACCCCGCGCTTGGTACAAGAATTGCTGGATGGCCAGATCGATACGGCAATCGTGGCACTTCCTATCGCTGAACCGTCCTTTACGGTTGCACCGCTGTTCACCGAAGACTTCGTTTTGGTCCGACCCGCTAAAGACGCTAGCGAACCGATCCCACATATTGATGACCTACAAACCATGCGGCTTTTGCTGCTAGAGGAAGGCCATTGCATGCGCGATCAGGCTCTATCGTACTGCAACATGCAAACAGCGCGAGCACGCGAAGGTCTGGACGGCAGTTCACTGTCCACACTAGTGCAACTTGTCGGCGCAGGGATCGGCGTGACACTGATTCCTGAAATGGCGCTAAGCGTCGAAACCCGATCCGCACCTGTTTGCGTCAACCGGTTCGGCGACACGCAACCATCGCGAACCATTGGCATGATATGGCGTAAGACCAATCCGCTTGCCCAGCAACTGGAACAAATCGCCGAAGAGGTCAAAGCAGCAGCACCAACAAATACAATCTGAGTTTATCGCTTCCTTAAGAATGTGTCCTGTATTGACGGCGGACCTTTCAGCTTGAGTTGGAGAAGCCGCGATGAACATCAACGACATCCGAATGACCGCGAAACTGCCAGTGGCATTTGTTTTGCTGTCATTGAGCGTGGCGTTGTCATTGAGCTGGCTAAACTACAAAGATTTCAAAAGCAGCCTGTTGCAACAAACGCAGGCAAAGCTTGAAATTCTAACGGTTGAACGTTCGCTTGCGATGGAAAACTGGTTCGAATCCCTTGATTCAAAAGTAGCAAGCTATGCGTCCGACCCCACAGTCATCCAAGCGATACAAGGGTTCAATTCAACGTTTGGGCTGCTCATGGATGATCCAGTCGCTGACTTGCACAAGGCTTACATCGACGAAAATCCGAACCCGGTCGGTGAAAAAGACCTTTTCGACCGCGCGCCTGCATCAATCCCCTACAATTTTCAGCACGAAAACTTCCATCCGTTCTTTCGGGACATAAAAAACCGGCTTAGCCTCTATGACGTTTTTCTTTTCGATACAGACGGCAACCTGCTGTACTCCGTTTATAAAGAAACCGATTTTGCGACTAATTTCCTGACCGGGCCATACGCAAATTCTGGCCTTGCTGCCGCGTTTGAAACGGCCCTCACGATTCCTGTCGGCAAAACGGTTTTCAATGACATTAAACCATACGAACCAAGCTACGGCGCGCCCGCGGGTTTTATCGCGACACCAGTGGAAAACGCGCAAGGGACCATAATTGGTGTCTTTGCAGTGCAGTTGGCTTTGGGTGCAGTTAGCGACGTCATCGCGCGCGCGGATGGGCTTGGTAAAACCGGAGAATTGACAATGCTAGCACCCGACATGCTGGCGCGGTCCGAATCCCGTTTTGACAGTCGCCATTCAACGCTTGACTCATTGACCCCCAATCAGTCAGTGATCGACGCCTTTGAAACCGGGGCGAGCACTTATGCAAACGACGTAAACTTAAATGGCGCGCTGTCCATTGGCGTCGCACGTGTCATCGACATCCTTGGTAAAGACTGGGTTCTGGTCGGGGAATTTGAACTTTCAGAAGTGTACGCGATTGCGAAACAGGAGCGAAACAAGGTTTTCGTTTTGACGTTAGCGGCCATGTTGCTTGTCGCACTGGTAGGTTCGTTCATATCCAAAACCTTCACAGATCCTCTGACTTCGATTGTGCAAGCAATGCAAAAGATCGGCGACCGCGATTATAGTTTCACCATTCCAGACACGCGCCGCAAAGATGAAATTGGCGATCTCTCCCGTACCTTGGAACTTATGGCGGATCGCTTGCGGGCCTTTGACCAAAAACTGATCGAAGAAAACGAAAAAGCCGACGCGCAACGATACGCCGTTGACGAATTGGGAAGCGGATTAAGGCGGCTTGCTGCCGGAGATTTTACAAAGCCGTTGGAACAGACTTTCGCCGCCGAATATGACGCGCTCCGCGCTGATTATAACAATAGCGTCCAAAGCGTTGGATCGACGATCCAGAATTTGAAGCAGTTTTCCACAATGATCGGCAATCAAACCGAAAAAATGGGCGAAGAGGCGCAAGAACTATCGCGCCGCACCGAAAATCAGGCGGCAACGCTCGAAGAAACTGCCGCTGCCATTGATCAAATCACCAGCAAGATCGCGGAAAGTACGCAAGAGCTGAAATCAGCCGAAAAGCTGATCTATGAAGTTGATGAAGATGCTAAAAAGGGGCGATCAGTCGTCGAAAATACGACAAGTGCGATGGGCGAAATCGAAAAGTCATCCAAGGAAATCGGGTCTATCATTCGGGTTGTGGACGATATCGCGTTTCAAACCAACCTTCTCGCCTTAAATGCGGGTGTCGAGGCGGCCCGCGCCGGTGATGCCGGCCGAGGTTTTGCGGTGGTTGCAGCCGAAGTCAGGCAACTGGCCATGCGTTCGACAGAGGCCGTCAGTCAGATCAAAGAACTCATCACAACCAGCGCAACAAATGTCGAAACAGGCGTGGCGCTGGTCCGCGATACGGAAGGTATGCTTTTGGAAATTGTGAAACGCATCGAAACGATTTCGACGCTGATTGCTTCGGTTTCTGCAGGGGCAACCGATCAAGCCGGCAGCATTAAAGAGATTAATGTCGGCGTGACAAACCTAGATCGCGTAACCCAGCAAAATGCGATAATGGTCGACAATTCAACGAACAACGTTCGCGCGCTCCAATCAGAAGCGGCAAACCTGCTGGAATTGTTGAAATTGTTTACCGTTGCCGAATACGACGACACCGTAGTTTCGTTTTCATCACGCAACAGATCAACCACGCCAGCGGTCACGGGAGCGTAAACCATTCTAACCTATTGAATGCCTTAACGACTTCTAGACTGTACTAGCGCTTGCGTGAACCATTCGGCAAATGCCTCGACGGACTTCTTTGGACTGCGCCCCTGCTTAACAAGTAGATGATGCTGCCCTGGCGGGGTAAAACGGGTAGTTCCGAGCGCAATAAGTCGCCCGTCAGATATTGGTCGCTGCAAAAGACTTCCCCAACCGACAGCGACGCCATCACCGTTCATCGCCGCATATGCGGCGTCCGAATAATTGCTGAACTGAAGCCGTGGACTGATGGATGTTGTCGGCATGCCAATCCAACGAAACCATTGTCCCCATGACAAAAACCGACCCGATCGTTGCTCCCCTTCGATCAATGGGAGCTCCGCGAGCGTAGCGCCCGTTATCTCTTGCGAGGGATCAATGCCGTGATGCGCGGCGAAATCGGGCGAGCATACTGGGAATACGACTTCCGGAAGTGATGCGATGATAGTTTGGCCGTCAAACTGACCGGTCCCATAGCGCAATTCCAAATCCAATGATTGATCTGGTGAATGCGTCCAAACGTCTTCGGAAATAACCCTTACTCGAATGTCTGGGTAAAGCGTGTGAAACGCCGTTAACGCAGGTATCAACCGAAAATGCGCGAACGCGAGTGATACGCCGATTGTCACGCTATCCACAGCGGCCGCTGATCGGATGTTGTCGATAGCGACCGCAATTTTATCGAACGATTCATTCACAGCTTCAAACAATTCCAATCCGGCACCGTTCGCCTGTACGCGCCGGTTTGCACGAACGAAAAGCTGTGTTTCTAATGCAATCTCCAGCTCTTTAATGCGTCGGCTGACGGCGGCTTGGGTCACACCCAGCTCTGCGGCAGCAGCCGTAAAACTTTGCAATCGTGCCGCCGCTTCAAACGCATTTAGCGCACCGAGCGATGGAATGGATCGTCGTAATCGGCGCAAGGCTGCCTCCAATACATAATCAGTAGTCATGCATTGGTAGCAAATTACTGCAGTTGTCGCACGTCGAAATCTGCAGATAGTCTTACGTATCATTACCGTGAGATTGCCCATGTTAGATGAGAAAAATCTGCACGCAGGCGATGCGTCAATCGGATCGTTACTGCGCCAAAGGCAGGTCGGTCATACGTTACCTGCGCAAATATATATTAGCCATGCGGCATACCTGGCCGATTGCGATGCCATCTTTGCCAAGCATTGGATCGCTGTTGGCGTGGACTGCGACGTCGAAGAACCGGGTGATGTGATCGCAATCGAGATTGGGACATCATCAATCGTTATCGTCCGTGACGACGACATGAACATACGCGCCTTCCATAATGTCTGCTCACATAGAGGATCGCGCTTGGTTCCGCCGGGCCGTTCGGTCGTTGGAAAACTCGTGTGTCCGTATCATCAATGGACCTACGATTTGGACGGCGCATTGGCGCTGGCCCCGCAGATGGGCGTCGACTTTGATCGCAGTTTGCATCATCTCAAGCCGGTCGCGCTTAGATCCATTGGCGGCATTTTATATGCTTGCCTATCAGACGAACCGCCCGACGATATCACACATCTGATCAACAAAGTGGGACCGCGCCTTGCACCCTATGATCTGACCAATGCCAAAGTCGCATACGAAACCGAGATCATCGAAGACGGCAATTGGAAACTAACGATGGAAAACAATCGCGAATGTTATCATTGCGCGTCAAACCATCCAGAACTCAGCCTATCGTTCCATTCAGCCGATTTCGGTTTTGATCCAGAAGGCCTGACGCCCACCGAAAAAGACGAGGCCGATGCGCTTGCCAAAGCCTACGAAGAGCAGGGCAAGATATGGGAAACGCAGGGGTTAGACCCATCCGCGATTGAACACACCGTTGGGTATCCCACGAATTTTCGCATGCAGCGCTTGATCATCGCAGGTCTTGGTGAATCGCAAACCATGGACACCCGTGCTGCCAGCGCAATCCCGTTGGGGAATATGACGATGTCGGGCAGCGGCGACCTGCACCTGTGGGGGATCAATTCGTGGAACCATATCATGGCGGATCATGCCGTGATCTTTACCGCGTTTCCCATCGGTCCTGACAAGACGCTCGTTCGTACAAAATGGCTTGTGAACAAGGACGCCGTTGAAGGCGAAGATTACGATCTTGATCACCTGACCGCCGTTTGGAAAGCCACGAATGCGGAAGATGCTAATCTGGTGGCGCTGGCACATCAGGGCGTGTCTTCAGCAGGGTATCGCCCCGGCCCATATTCGCCATTCACCGAACGCGCATTGGATGAATTTGCGACCTGGTACGTTGAACGCATGACTGCCCACGGACACGCGACATGATCATGGAAAACGTCTGGGAAGCACGACGCAAACGGGCTTGGCCATCAGACCGGTGGGGCATGCTGACTTGTCGCGCAGCTTGGGACGATGCACCCGGTGTGCGTACTTTCTTGCTGACCCCAACCGAAGGATCACGCATCGCCCATAATCCCGGCCAATACATGACGTTTCGCATCGAAACGGCAGGCGGAACCACCGAACGTTGCTACACGATCGCATCATCTGCGGCGCGCAATGGCGGCATCGAAATCACAGTGAAACACCAACCCGACGGGGCCGCATCTGGCGCATTGCATGAGACCCTGAAGGTAGGCGCAGTGATCGAAGCCTTCGGGCCTTCTGGACAATTCACGCCAATCCCGTTTGAGGGCAAGAAAATCGCCTTGATCGCAGCGGGAAGCGGGGTGACACCGATGCTGTCAATTCTACGCACAGCCGCTGATCGTGGCATCGCATTGGACTGCGTCTTCGTTCACGTGACCCGCGACGCGACAACCGCAATCGCTGCAGACGAGATTCCCGTCTTACATCGCAAACTGCCCCTGTTAGTGTCTCACATTTTGCCATCCCAAGGCGCACATGCTACCCGACTTGATCCCGAAGTGCTATCACTGTTGATCCCGGATCTGGCTGATCGCAACATCATGTGCTGCGGTCCAGATGCCTTTATGGCGATGGTGTATGACGCCGCGATGGACGCAGGTGTGCCACCTGCGAACTACCTTCAGGAAAGCTTTACCTTCGCGGACGTTGCGGACGTCGAAGATGCTGCAACAGACGCCCCGCTCCGGCGCATAACCTTCGCCAAGACAGGCGTCACCTTTGATTGCCCCGAAGGGACGAACATCCTGCGGGCCGCGAAAGACGCTGGTGTGCCAATGCCGTCGTCTTGTTTAAAAGGTGAATGTGGGA
The DNA here is from genome assembly GCF_023015725.1 of Loktanella sp. F6476L. NCBI lineage: Bacteria > Pseudomonadati > Pseudomonadota > Alphaproteobacteria > Rhodobacterales > Roseobacteraceae > Loktanella > Loktanella sp. F6476L. Next base: position 267,178 of record NZ_JALKAR010000003.1, read on the forward strand.
CTTGCAAAACGTTCAAGCATTCGGGTGAAGTGAACATGACAAACGCGGGCGGTATCCGGCAGCGCGAAATGGATCGCGGTTTCATTCTGCCCTGCACCAGCCGTCCGTTGACCGACATTATTCTTGACCGCTAAAGGATTGCATTCATGTCCACCGACCCCCTATTGCAGCCTTATCAGCTCAAGCATCTCACCCTGAAAAACAGGGTCATGACGACAAGCCATGAACCCGCCTACCCCGAAGACGGGATGCCAAAGGGGCGCTATCGGGCTTATCATGCGGAACGTGCCAAAGGCGGTGTTGCTCTCACCATGACCGCCGGTTCAGCCGCAATTGCCCGCGATAGCCCGCCCGTGTTCAACAACATTCTGGCTTATAAGGACGAAGTCGTGCCTTGGGTGCGTGAACTGACCGATGCGGTGCACGAACATGGGGCCGCTTGCATGATCCAGCTGACGCATCTGGGGCGACGCACGAATTGGAACAAAGGTGATTGGCTGCCGTCGGTGGCACCCAGCCATGACCGCGAACCTGCGCACCGTGCTTTTCCGAAAAAGATGGAAGACTGGGACATCGCCCGCATTATCGAAGATTATGCTGCTGCCGCAGAACGGATGCAGGCGGGCGGCATGGACGGGATCGAACTGTATGCAGGTGGTCATTTGCTTGATCAATTCTGGTCGCCGCTGTCGAATACACTGCAGGGACCTTACGGCGCCGACACGCTTGAAAACCGCGTACGGATGACGCTGGATGTGCTGACAGCCATTCGCAAACGGGTCGGGTCTGATTTCATCGTTGGGGTGCGGGGCACTGTCGATGAAATGCAAAAGGGCGGGATCACAACAGAGGAAGGCGTGCAAATTGCCACGATGCTGCGCGACAGCGGCATGATCGATTTCTTCAACGTGAACCGTGGTCGCATCCATACCGATCCTGCGATGACTGACATGATCCCCGTCGCTGGGATGCGCAGCGCGCCGCACCTTGATTTCGCATCCGAAATTCGCAAAGCGACAAATTTGCCAACCTTCCACGCATCCCGCATCCAAGACGTCTCAACGGCCCGTCATGCGATTTCGGAAGGTCATCTCGACATGGTCGGAATGACCCGTGCCCATATGGCTGATCCGCATGTCGTGCAAAAAATCATGGCCGGTCGCGAAGCAGAAATTAGACCCTGCACCGGGGCAAATTACTGTCTCGACCGGATCTATCAGGGTGGTATGGCGCTTTGCATCCACAACCCGTCGACGGGTCGCGAACAGGAGATGCCGCACAGGATTACGAAGGCCGAGACCAAGAAAAAGGTCGTGGTCATCGGAGCAGGTCCCGCCGGATTGGAAGCCGCGCGTGTCGCAGCCGAACGCGGCCACGCAGCTATTGTGTTCGAAGCCGCAGATCAGGCGGGCGGTCAAATCCGGTTAACCGCACAGACACCACGGCGTGCCGAGATGATGCAGATTATCGATTGGCGGATCGCAGAATGCGAACGACTTGGTGTGACGATCCGCTACAACACCTTCGCGGACGTTGCTGACATCACCGCAGAAAACCCTGACATCGTGATCATCGCAACAGGCGGGATGGCGAACATTGCGCTTTATGAAACGGGCCAAGACGCGGAACACGTTGTGTCGTCATGGGACATTATTTCTGGCGACGCGACACCAGCGCAATCAATTCTGGTCTATGATGAAGCGGGTGATCATGCAGGTCTGCAAGCGGCCGAGATTGCGATGAAAACCGGCTCTAACGTCGAGATTATGACGCCAGACCGCACCTTCGCACCAGAAGTCATGGCGATGAACCTGACCCCCTACATGCGCGCGTTGCAAGCGGACAACGTGACGTTCACGGTCACGCAGCGCCTGAAAGCCGTGGCAAAAGATGGCAATCGATTGGCTGCTACCATCGGCACCGATTATTCGGATCGCACCACGGTGCAACACTACGACCAAGTGGTCGTAAATTATGGGACGTTGCCACTGGATGATTTGTATTTTGACCTGAAGGACATGTCGTCAAATCGTGGCGAACTGGATCACGACGCTTTCATCGACCGTAAACCCCAGAGAATCACTACCAATCCAGATGGCGCTTTTCAGCTGTTCCGGATTGGTGATGCCGTGTCTGCCCGCAATACGCATGCCGCGATTTACGACGCCCTGCGATTGATGTGCTGCGCCTAAAGAACCGCGTCGACGGCAGCTTTGGTGACCGCCACCACTTCGTCTGCTTGATCGCGCGTTAGGCAGAAGGGCGGCGCAAAACCAATGATATCGCCTTGCGGCATCGCACGGGCAATTACGCCACGCTCCAACATTGCGGCCACTATGCGTGGTGCTGTTTTGTCTGCTGCGTCCAGAAACACACGGTCGTCGCGATCTTTGACCAATTCGACGGCACACAGCATTCCTTCACCGCGAATTTCGCCGACATTCGGATGATCACCCAGCGCTTCAGTCATCGCTTTGTTCAAATATGCGCCGACTTCGCCTGCGTTAGACACCAATTGCTGGTCATCCAGTAGTTTCAGGTTCGCAACACCCGCCGCCGCGCAGATCGGATGTGCCGAGTAGGTCCAACCGTGACCTATGGGGCCAAATTCGTCGGTGCCACGTTCTAACACCTCCCACATTTTGTCGGACACGATAGACCCTGACAAAGGCGCATAAGCAGATGTCAGGCCCTTAGCGATCGTGATCAGATCAGGTTTCAAACCATAGTGATCGGACCCCATCATTGTGCCAAGTCGCCCGAAACCAGTCACGACTTCGTCCGCAATCAACAGAATGTCGTACTTTTTCAGAACCGCCTGAATCGCCTCCCAATACCCCGCAGGTGGCGGCACGATGCCCCCTGTTCCCAAAACGGGTTCGCCGATGAATGCGGCGATGGTGTCCGGGCCTTCGGCCTTGATCAGCGCCTCTAGTTTCGCGGCACAATCAGCGGAAAAAGCGGCTTCATCCATGTCGCGATCAGCGCGGCGATAATAGTAGGGCGCCTCTGTGTGGATGACTTGGCTTAAAGGCAGATCGAATTTCTTGTGAAACAGTTCCAACCCCGTCAGCGACCCTGTCACAAGACCAGACCCGTGGTACCCCCGCCATCGCGAGATAATCTTTTTCTTCTGCGGGCGTCCGAGGATGTTGTTGTAATACCAAACGAGTTTGATGTTCGTCTCATTCGCATCAGACCCTGACATCCCATAGTAGACATGGTTTAGTCCGTCGGGCGCACGGTCCGCGATCATCTTGGACAACGTAATCGACGCTTCAGTCCCATGCCCGACATAGGAATGATAATAAGCCAGATCTTGGGCTTGCGCGGCAATCGCATCCGCAATTTCGGTCCGGCCATATCCGACATTCACACAATAAAGACCCGCAAAGGCATCCAATGATGACCGCCCTTCGCGGTCAGTGATGTGCACACCTTTCGCCCCTTGAATGATCCGGTTGCCCATCTCGCGCCGCGCAAATTGCGCAAGATGCGTGGAGGGATGGAAAAAATGATCATGGTCCCATTGGGTCAATTGATCGTTTGTGAGGGTGTTGGTCATCGATTGCTCCGCCGTGGTTCATCGCGACGCTAGGACATCCGTTTCAGCACAACTACCCCCAATCACGACAAACTAGCCATGCAAATGGTCGGTAGCAGACTTGTCAGGTTGTTCAAAACGGTCAAATTTGAACATGCCAGCCTATTACGAAAGCGTGAAACCCGATGACCGACCAAGACGATAACTTTAGCACCGCAGAATACCGGCAACGGATCACCAAGGTGCGTAAAGCGATGGAAAAGGCCGGATTGCAGGCTATTTTTGTCACCGACCCGTCGAATATGGCATGGCTGACGGGCTACGATGGTTGGTCCTTTTACGTCCATCAAGGCGTGATACTCACCTTGGAAGGTGATCCAGTTTGGTGGGGCCGTGCGATGGATGCCGTCGGGGCGCAGCGCACTGTTTTCATGTCCCATGGAGATCACATCAGGGGCTACGACGACACCTTTGTGCAGAACCCTGAAAAACACCCGATGCAGAAACTTGCGTCATTGATGGCAGAGCTTGGCCTGCAAAACGCCAGTATTGGTGTCGAGATGGACAATTATTATTACACCGCCAAGGCGCACACTGTCCTTCTCGCCCATCTTCCCAATGCCACCTTCACAGATGCAACTGGTCTCGTGAACTGGCAACGCGCTGTGAAATCAGAGCTGGAAATCACTTATATGCGTCGCGCCGCGCGGATCGTCGAAAGCATGCACGAACGGGTCCTTGAACTGGCTGAACCGGGATTGCGTAAGAACGAACTGATCGCCGAAATCTATGCGACCGCGATCCGTGGTGCCGATGGGCATTGGGGCGACTACCCCGCGATTGTGCCTATGGCCCCTTCTGGTCTGGATGCAACCGCCCCGCATCTGACGTGGGACGACCGTCCTATGCAAAAGGGCGAAGCGACGTTTTTCGAAATCGCAGGCGCGCATCGCAGGTATCAATGCCCGCAGTCCCGCACGCTTTTTCTAGGTGAGGTCCCACAAAAATATCGCGATGCAGAGGCCGCCGTGCTGGACGCTATCGAAGCCGGTCTGGCGCAAGCCAAACCCGGAAATCAGGCGCAAGACATCGCAAATGCCTTTAATCAGACACTGAATAAGGCCGGTTTTGAAAAAGACAGTCGGTGTGGTTATGCCATCGGGATCAGTTATCCACCTGATTGGGGGGAACGCACGATTTCATTTCGACGCGGCGACACGACTATCCTTGAACCCGGTATGACGTTCCACTTTATGCCCGCGCTATGGCTTGACGACGGTGGGCTCGAAATTACGGAACCCATCCTGATCACACAAACGGGTCACGAATGCCTGTGCAACACACCTCGTTCTCTATGGGTCAAAGCATGATCACATCAACTATTCCGCTAGATGCAAACGGGGTCCATCACGGGTTTCTCAAACTGCCCTATAGCCGTAATGACAGCGCGTGGGGGTCTATCATGATCCCGATCACGGTCGTTTCAAATGGCGACGGTCCAACCGCGCTTTTGACGGGTGCCAACCACGGGGACGAATACGAAGGCCCTATTGCGCTACAAAATCTTGCCGCGTCCTTGGACCCTGCAACGATCACAGGCCGTGTCATCATCCTACCAATGATGAACCAACCCGCGTTTGCGGCGGGAACGCGGTGTTCCCCAATTGACGATGCGAATATGAACCGCAGTTTTCCGGGAAGATCTGACGGGACCGTCACGCAGAAAATATGCCACTACGTTGCGACGGAACTGGTTCCGCGAGCCGACTTTGTCTTGGACTTTCATTCAGGGGGGCGCACGCTCGATTTCCTGCCGTTCGCTGCGGCTCATATCCTTGATGACAAGACCCAAGAAGCGGCCTGCATGGCCGCGATGCAGGCGTTTAACGCTCCCTATTCGGTCCGAATGTTAGAGATCGATAATGTCGGCATGTTAGACACCGAAGTGGAAAGCCAAGGCAAAATCTTCATAACCACAGAACTCGGCGGTGCAGGCACGGCGACTGCAAAAAGCGTGTCTATTGCGAGCAAAGGCATCGAAAATCTACTGATCCATACCGGTATTTTGCAAGGCGAGATGCAGATCACGGACAGCGTTCAGCTCGATATGCCCGACGACACATGTTTCGTGTTCGCGCGCGATGCGGGGTTGATCGAATACCTTGTTGATTTGGGGGAAACTGTCGCCATAGATCAACCTATTGCGCGGATTTGGCCCGCTGATCGGACGGGTGTGGCCCCAACAATCTGCCATGCCCAGCGCGCTGGTATTATGACCGCACGCCATGTCCCTGGGCTGGTGAAAATGGGGGACTTCGTGGGCTTGGTGGCCGTACCGATTTAGGCCAAATAGGGCGCGATCAGGCTGCGAACATCAACAACGGCTTTTAGCCGTGCCGCAAGTAGGAACATTCCCGCAAATTTGCGCTGCAAGAACAGCACGTCAATCGGCAATGGCGGCGGAACAAAGCCGTCTTCGGCCAATTTCATGCCCTCTGCCTGCATTTTCCGCGACAGCGTCGAATCGGCAAAATCGATCACTGGTTTTGCCGTAAGTTCTGCGAAGACCATATCAATCATCGTCAGAATCCGGTCGCTGTGTTCAGGTTTTGTCGTCCCGTCAATAAATCCGATGTCCAGCGCAACGCGCCTTATCTCTGCGGTATCTCGGGCGATGCCCGCAAGGATCAGTTGCCGATACAAATTGGCAAACTCAGCCCCGATCACACGCGTCGCACCGAAATCGAGCAAAACGATCTGACCGGATGTCTGACCATAGCGGTAATTCGCAAAGTTAGGGTCTGTTTGCATCAAACCAAAGGTAAAAAGTTCCCGTAGCGTCAAACTGATCAGATCAGTCGCAACTTGGTAGCGTACGGTTTGAGGCGCATCGACAAGATCCTCAATTGCTGCGCCATCCATATACGTCATCGCCAAAATCTGGCGCGTCGACCAATCATCCTGTAGGTCTGGCACAGCGAAGGTTTCGTCATCCTTTAACAGGTCTCGAAAGCGCATCATTTGCGCCCCTTCACGGGTGTAGTCCGTTTCCTCATGCAGCTGCTTGCGCGCTTCATCAAGATAGGGTGCCAGCGTGAATCCCTTGGGCAACAACCCCGATATCCGGATCAATGCGCCGACATTCGCAACATCACTGTCGATACTTTGCGCCACCCCCGGATACTGCACCTTAATCGCCAAATCGCGGCCATCTTTCAACGTCGCACGATGCACCTGCCCAATCGACGCCGCCGCAATGGGACGCACATCGAATTTCGTAAACGAACGAAGCCATCCATCAGGCCACTGCGCGTTCAGCATCTTTTTCAGCTGGGCGGGTGGCATGATATGGGCATCATCGCGCAACCGCGCCATGATCTGCGATAACTCGGGTGGCAGCACGTCACCCGTATCCATCGACACCAGTTGCCCGATTTTCATCGCAGCACCGCGCATTTTCGCCAGTTCATCGGCGACGCGACCTACATTGCGCGGCGTCAAAAGCAAATCACGCATGGACGGGCGCTGACCACGACCAAGGCTTGCAGCACCGCCAACCGCCATATTGCCCATGACGCCAGCGGTCATCGACCCCAATCGCGTCAACCTGCTTAGGCGGCTCGCAGGGACGGCGGTAGCGCGCGATCTGTTTCTTGGATCATCCATAGACTGCAAATAGGAGCGATGCCGCCTGCGACCACCCAAAAAGAGTCTCAACAAGCGAAAGATCGACTATTACGCGATCAACTCCATCAAGTGATCGGCAAGTACCTGATTGCTCGACATGACCGGTTTTCCGATCTCTGCAGAAATAGGACCGATCACATCAAGCGTCCGTAGGTTTGTGCAAGACAAGAAGATGGCATCAAAATCGCCCTGCAAACCAATAGCCGCCGCATGAATATCGGCGGGGTCAATCCGAACGACGTTTCGCTCCTCCGGTTCATCAAAACTGGCAAAGCTGGTGACCGTGATCCCATTTGCCGCCAACACCTGTCGTAGTTTGGCCGACACTTCAGCGACATAGGGACTAATCAGCCCGATACGCGTGATATTTTGCCTGTGACATGCCGCGACTAGCGCAGAAACCGGTTCGGTGAAAGCAGACGTTTGTGCCCCCGCGCGGACGAGGCTTGCGATCTTGGCAGGGCCAATCTCTGCCGTTCCTGATGTGCACCCGTACCCAATCGCATCAAACGTTAAACCCGGCGGAAAAAGCGCGGTGGCGGACGTCAAAACCTGCGCCATACCTGCTAGTGTATCGGATGAAACTGTCGTGCCGGAAGGCACGCGCGAGACATAAACGTCGACATCAGCTGGCAACAATCGCCGCATATCATTTTCCAAGGTCTCGTCGGTTTGCAAAACCGCTAACCCGATGCACTTTCGACCGGTTTCGACCAATTTGTACGGTAATGCCATTACAACGCTCTCATATGGTTCGGTCGGAAATCTGACAGAAACCGCGCTGCGCCATCTGTGATCACGATGTTCTCTTCATGGACCATCATCTTGTCGTTCTGCATCACGATCCCGGGTTCAAGTGTCAGCACCATGCCCGGTACAAGCACCGTTTCATCCGCGGCTATAATCGACGGCCATTCCGTCAACTGCATCCCCAAACCATGCCCCAAACGCCCAGCGTCAGAGCCTGTTTTTCCAGGATTGACCACATCGTTCATGGCGTAAAAAAGGTCTGCCATCGTTGAACCCGGACGGGCCAAGCTGGCACCCGCTTGTATCGCTTCCATCAAACGATCATGCGCGTTCCTAACATCGGCATTCGGCGCCCCGACCGCAAAATTTCGATCAAAATCACAGAAATATCCGTCCCAAACCATGCCTGTATCCAACATGAGGACATCACCATTTGCCAAGGGCGTATCAGACGCTGGTGAAATCACGTCGCCATATCCACCCTGATCTGCAGCGCCAGCAAGATACGGCACCCAATCGGCCCCTTCGTGCAGGCACAAGGCCTGGAATCCGCGAAAGACTTTTGACAACGGCACTCCGGTTTTCGCAATTTCGTGCACCCGATCAAAGGCGCGTTCTGCGATCCGGCATGCCGTCTCGATCTTAGCGATCTCGGCATCCGACTTGACCATCCGCAAATTGCGCACAAGCGCGCTGTCCCCGACAAGGACGCGATCAAGCAGTCTCTGTTCAAGGGCCTTCAGCGCGGCCAAGGGCATCCGCACGTGTGTTTCCAACTGATCTGGCAATGCAATCCGACCGCCGGGTGGAGCGCATTCTGCTAGTGTATCAACAAGCAGACCAATACCATCATCATCGTAATCGGGCGCACGCCACGTTCGGATATCCGTGATCCACGTTTGCGCCATCAAATGCGCACCAATGGCTGGAATGACAGCGATCGGCGCCCCCTTAGACGGTATCACCACAAACCACGGCCGCGTGGGGCTTTCCCAAAACCGTGTCAGGAATCCGGTAAAATACCGCACATCCGGCTCTGTCGTCAGCAGAAGCGCATCAATGCCGTTTTGCGCCATAAGGTTTTGGGCCGCCGCGACCCGTCGTTGAAATTCAGCAGGTTTAAAACCGCGCGGCGGCGTCATGTTGCCTCTTCACTGAGAATGCATAGGACATGGGACGAAGGCGTCAGTCCAAGCTCCGCTTGATGACCAGACGCGGCGAGCAGCCCGGCAATCCCCGCAGCGCCGGATGGCGTTGATGGCAGGCCTAACGTTGCTGCGACATCCGCCCCCATTTGCCCTTCATCCTCTGAAATCAGCGCAAAGAAATCCGCATCCCTTGCAAGCCCCTTCAGGGCGATCAAAGACGGTTCCTTACAGTCCAACCGCCCCATGTTAGACACTGGTCCGGTCGTAGTCTGCGCCGATCCTGCGGCGATTGACGCATGAATGGCAGGTGCTGCGGTCGGTTCGACAATAACGATCTTTGGCGACGCACCCCACACATTGCGGGCATATGTCGCGCAAGCAACCGCTAGTCCACCAACACCGGCTTGCAAAAAGATATGCGACGGTGGCGCATCCATTTGATCAACGGCTTCGGCCATGAGGGTCAGGTACCCTTCCATCAACCGATGCGGACGGTCCATATAACCAGTCCACGAACTATCCGACAAAAGGGTCCACCCCTTTTCCATCGCTGCGGCCTGCGCACCGGCCATGCTGTCTTCGTAAATGTCGCCGTGGCGCACAACCGTCGCCCCCATTGCGGCTAGGCGGTCTGCGAAAGCATGTGGGACTGATTGCGACAGGTACACGACCGCCTTTGCGCCAAATGCAGCAGCGCCTGCAGCCACGGACAGACCGTGGTTGCCAGCGCTCGCTGTGACGTATGTTCGCCCCTTTGCGGTGCTCGCTTCCGCGTCACAGGCAATCACGTAAGCAGCGCCCAGCGCCTTGAAGCTGCCCAAGCCCATGCGTGCCCGTTCGTCTTTGACTGACACATGTGCGACGCCAGTCATCGCCGCCAATTCGGGCACTGATACCAATGGCGTTACCGCAGCGGCTGGGCATCGTTGTAGCAACGCCATCGGACGGTCCGCGTCGCTGCTGGGCCAAGGCACATCGTAAAGACCAGAAAGGGGGGTGCGGGGGTTCGCCAGTATATCCATACCCATTTGGTAGCATGATACGGACGCGAACCTGTTCCGTTTTCGCCTTTCTCAAGTCTTTCGACGACGGAAACGCGCGCGTTCATCCATTTGAATGTCAGGCCCCGTGCCATTGCTGCGGAAAATCGCAGGAGAGCACGGGGCGCGTTTTCGCACGGACAGGTACCGGGATTGCGTAGGGTTTGGATTCTCAAGAAAAGCGTAAGAGACTAGTAGTCCGTCTCTTCATCTCGACGTTTCAAATGAGTCAAAAGGGAAAACAATGCGTCAGTACTTTTGTCGCGTGTTTCCTGATCAAAGTTTTGCGATGGCCCTTCTTCGGTCTGCTGTTCTTTCATGCGGTTCGAGTGTTGTGATGACGCCATTTGTTCGTCCTTGTAGGATAACTGTCGAATAGGAACTCTTTATTCCCACCACACAAACGCTTGGTTAATCCCGTTTGTTCCCACAATTCATTGCTTTGATTCACCCTTAGCGTGCAAATCGAAACGCGTTAATACACTTTATGCATGTCGGACAGCGACAGCCTAAGTTTTACGACGTCGCAGTCGAATATGGTTAACGCCGTCACGCGAAATAAGAGAACTAACCATTAGTATTGTCGATCAATTTGGCTTTGAAATGACCACTTAAGAGATCGTGGTCATTATAAAAAGGCCCACACGGATCCTATAGGTGGAATGCTTACATCCACCCATACCGAGCACGCACTTCACAAAATGAGCTGCTAGTTGGTGACCTGCGTCCCAATGCTAATGATCTGCGGAATGAGTTGCGACAACGCACGATCCCAACGTGTGACAGGCTGTTGCGCGACAAAGATCGTATCGTCAGGGCGCAATTCAAATTGCGCGGCCAACGTGAAGTTAGCAGCATTGCGCAGGTCAAGATTCCACGCCGTGACAGCGCCAAATTCCCGCGGATGAGTGGACCCGCGCAGGACGTATACTTGACTCACGTCGCCTGTTGATGACGCGATCCCACCATTTTCAAACAGTGCATCGGAAAGACTTGCACGGCTTTCATACGGCAATGGGAACCGGGATTGCTGACCCACTTCACCGGCCAGATAGACATAGTCGCGGTTGTCCGCACCCAGATCGATCCGTGTTTGGAAGTTCTGACGCGCTTCGGTCAAATCAGCACGACGCAGACCGATTTCAAGCTGAAGTTCCTGCAACGCTGACTGCCGATTGCTTTGACGCACGTTGGCGATGGTAAGCTGCTGTTCGAAATACTGCTGGGCGAGATCCAGTTCAAATTCGGAATCGACGAACAACACATCACCATCTTGCAGACGGGTCCGTGTAAGTTGGCTATTCGCGTAAAGCTGTGCGAGCGGGATTTGATACAGACTACCGTCGCGGTACAGGCGGACAGAGGCAAAATCGATGTCGCTGACTGCGATCCCACCAGCGCGCGCCAATGCTTCGTCCAAATACAGCGGGACGAGCGTCACAGGGACAACCGTCGGGTTCGATACGGAACCGCCGATTGAAACACGCTGCGAATTAAATTCTGCGATCTCAAGGCTAAAATTCGGATCAACCTGATTGCGCACTAATTCTTGGAACAACCGCGCTTCGGCGTCTTCGATACTCCGCCCAGCCAAATCAATCCGGCCAATGTTCGGGATGTTGATCGTGCCGTCGTCTTGCACAGTGTAACCTTGGCGCGAGTTTTGTGCGGCCAGCAAGCCGGACAATTCAGCAACTGTGTCACCGGTCGGCGTTGGCGTAGACAGCAAAACAACGTCGCCCACGCCAATCTGGTAAGGTTGCGCTGGCGCATCCGGCGGCAAACGCAAGGTCAAGGATTGAGGCGCAATTTCAGGCTGCAATGGCGCATCCGGCAAAGCGCCCGCGCCGCGAATTGCACCACCTGATCCAGCTGTTTGCGAAAAGATCGCAGGCAGCGCCGCCGGTGTATACGGTGACCGATTAGCTTGTACGACAGTTTCGGCAGTGACTGGTACAACACGCACGTTCGTGCCTTGGCCGGCGCCCGCAATCACGTCAGGTGTCCGATAAACAGAGTCGCAGGCCGCTAAGGCCAACGCAATCACAGCCATTCCTATCAGACGCACCCGCGTACTCCTCATCTTATCGTTCGGACACGTATTAGCGTCGCAATCTGCGCGAACATATACCGTTTCAGTGCTTGTGATCCAGTCACAAGACGGTCTCGTTCGCATATAGTTAGTTGGAATAGTACTGCGCGCCATATCCAGCGTATGCGCCATAACTACCGCCATAACCGTATTTCTTCATACCGGCCGCATCGACCTGACTTAGGATCAACCCTGTCACTTTTTGGTTCGCGTTCTGAATCAAGCGCAAGGATTCGTCGACTTGCGGCCGCGATGTACTGTCCCATTTCACTGAGAAAAGCGTCGCATCAGCGACCTGTGCGATAATCCGTGAATCAGGAACGATCAGAACGGGCGGCGTATCAATGATGATAATGTCATAATTGTCCCGTTGTTCCGCAATAAAGTCTTTAAAGCGGCGAGACGAGAAAACATCAGCCGCGTTCGCGCTGGTCTTTTCCCCGAATATGACGTCGAAGCCTTTGTCTTCGAAATGCTCCACGACTTCGGATACCGCTTTGTCACCAGATAGAACCGAAACGATACCATGGGTCGGTTTCGCATCGAAGTATTGGTTCAGCGTGCGACGGCGGATATCCCCTTCAATCAGAAGAACTTTTTGACCCATGGAAGACAGATTTTGCGCCAATGCCAAAGAGTTTGTTGTCTTACCTTCACCCGGGATAGATGACGTCGAAACAATCACTTTTGGCGGGTTATCAAGATCAGACAACATGATTGACGTACGCAAATCACGAACGGCTTCGGCAGCCGCAGAAGCTGGTTTCGAGATCAAATAATCCAGAACTTTCATCCGGCGACGGGCTGGGATTGTCGGGATTTGTCCCACGACGGTGACGCCAGTGTGTTTTTCCAAATCACTTGCGGTTTGGAACCCGTTCCGACGACTTGCCTGCAGCAAGACAACACCAACACCCAACATAATCCCAAGGATACCGGACAGCGCAACGATCCGCGACTTTTTAGGTTCGGACGGATTGCGCGGAATGACCGCATCCGAAAGAATCCGGCTATCCGCTTGCTGGATACCCTGTTGGGCAGAGGTTTCTTTCAACCGTGACAGAAAATATTCGTAAAGCAGACGGGTCGCTTCCGCTTCGCGCGTCAATTGCTGAAGCGCGATCAAATCACGGCTTTGCGTCGCGATCCGCGCTTCCAATTCTTGCTCCGCGTTATCCAACGCCGTGACCTGCAATTCAGCGCTTTCGGCGTTCTGTTCGGCGCGCAAAAGCAGCGACGCAAAACGGACATCAAACGCTGCAACGCTGCGTGGGTCGGACGCCACAGTATCGGACAGCCGACGCAGTTGCGGGTCATTAGAAACGGCAACTTTTTCTTCGATGCTCGTCGCGGATTCGAATGCCTCCAATGCGATTTCAAATTCGCTCAATGTTTCGCGGGCATCAGCCGAACGTTGTCGTAAGTCATTGAGTTCTAATTCAGAATCTTTGATGATTTCCAGCGACACCAGATCGGTGCCAGCGTTAAAATCTGCAATGGCACCTTCCGCATCCTCAAGTTCAATCTTCAATTCGGAGACGCGATTACTTAGCCAAGCGGTAGCTTGCTCCATCGCTTCGAATTTCACATTGACCTGATTGATGATGTACAATTCTACAATTGTATCGGCAATTTTCGCGGCCTTAATTGCGCTTTCGGATTCCGCAGTAATCCGAAATACGAGAGAGCCGTTCACGTTCTGCACAGACGTCTTTTCAAGCAGCGTATCAACTGCAGAATCCAACGCACGTTGCTCTGCAACTTCTTCGGGAATGTCTTCGGTTTCAGCGCCCGACAAATCAGCGCCCGTAATAGATCCAATAGCTCCCTTTACGGAATCGATCGCAGTGGATTTCCACTGATCAACTTTGGTTTCGGGGCGCAACGACGCATTAAATTCTGGATCATTCGTCAAATTCATACGATTGACGACCAATTCCATCAGGCTGCGCGCGCGCAGAACTTCAATTTCGGATTTCACTTCAGTTGAATCGCCCGACGCACCGCTTACCACGCTCTGCAAATCAAGCACAGGTGACTGTTGATTCGTTTCCAGAATTACAACAGCTGTGGACCTGTAAATCGGAGTTGATGCAAAATACGCGACGTATACGCCAATACCAGCAGCAATAACGAAAAATAGCGCAATGATCCACTTACCAAGCCAAACCGTCCGTAGCAGCGCAAACAAATCAATTGTGTCGTCATCGACATCTTCAACAAAACGCTTTTGATCCAATGACTTATCCGCTTCTCAGTTCGGCTAGGCGGCAGCAATATCAACTAGCCACACATATTTCTTCTATCTCGGCAAACTATGCCAATTTCCCCGCAAAAACTACGGGGAACTTCGTGGGTGGTGAAACACCTGCAATTCCCCGTGTCCTAATCGGCATTTTCCATAAAAACAAGCACTCTAAGGCTTTGAATCGCGTTTGTAACATGGTATGCGATACTAGGAAAATCTGGAGAACCCAATGAACACTAAAGTTATCATCTCTGCCGCACTTTTGGCTTTGACGTCAGCACCTGCTTTTGCTCAGACCACAGAAGCTCCGCAAATTGATTGCGCAGTAGCTGCGAACGCTGGCTTGGACATCTGCACTGTAGCACTGAACAACACTGCTGCTCCTGTGACCGGCTTCACACCGCTTGCTGGTGCGGCTCTCGGCGCAGCCGGCCCGCTCGCACTTGGTCTTGGCGCAATCATTGCAATCGGCGCGATCGCCGGTGGCGGTGACAGCGGCGGTACAAGCGGCACAAACTAAATTCGATACGAATTTAGACTAGTTTTTGGAAGGGCCGCAGTTTCGACTGCGGCCCTTCTTGATTCAAAAAACGAAAAATGTCCCATTAAATGCCAACTACTTTGCCAGATCCCAGAAATAGCTGATTAAGACTGATATGATCAATTCGTCCCCGGTGAAACGTTCGACCAAACCAAGGTCGTTCATATCGAGGAGTGATCAATGCAACACCTTTACAATGCCAAAGCGCAGGTCTTTGACATACTCAAATTCGCGTTCGCGGCCATAATCGTGGGGTCGACTGCGTCAGCGCAACTGCAATCAACGCCCGTGACCGGCAACTATGTCGAGATTTCCAACGATCGCGGTGGCTTGCTACTTGATCGTATTGCTGAACTGCAGCAACTGCGCCGAACTGGGCAAAGCGTGAGGATCACGGGCAACATCTGCTATTCGACATGCACCATGTTTCTAGGTTTACCGCAAACTTGCGTTTCACCGTCAACGACATTTGGCTTTCACGGACCCAGCTCCTACGGACGCCCGCTTGAACCGGCGCTTTTCGAAGAAGCATCAAAGGTCATGGCAGAGCACTACCCAGCAGTTCTCAAAGATTGGTATATGAAGACAGGGCGTTACGAAATCGTTGATGTCTATCGCTTTCGTGGGTCAGACATTATCAAGATGGGAATTCAATCCTGCTAAGCGGTTGATCACGCACCGCCACGGCGCATAACAGTTTGCATCGTCCGCCACACAATCCAAGCTTCCAAACCAAGCGATCTATTCTGGATATAGTGGAGGTCAGCGGCAACTTTGTTGCGCGTACCCTCTGTGCTTTCGACATAGCCAACTTCAGTCTGGGCATACCCGCTAATGCCCGGACGAACAGCATGGCGTTCTTTATAGCCGGGGATCGTCTCAGCGTATTCAATCGCATGATCGATAAAGTCGGGACGTGGCCCGACCATGCTCATGTCGCCATTGAGAACGTTGATAATTTGCGGGACCTCGTCCAAACGCGACTTACGAAGAAAGTTGCCAAGCTTTGTAATCCGGTGCGTTTCAAGCGGGTCGTTTGCGCCGCGCTCGATCACAGGTGCACACGTCATGCTGCGGAACTTAATAGCGCGGAACGGTACGCAGTCCTTGCCCATACGCGTTTGGACATAAAACAATGGGCCCTTGTTTTTGAACGGGTTCAGAACCAAAAGTGCAACCGCTGATAGAAGCATCACTGGTGCCAGTAGAACGCACATTACGATATCAAACGCACGTTTCGTTGCCGTGTAAACCAAACCCGGGTCAACAGTGCGCGAACGGCATGGTGATAATGCTGCGGACGCATTGGAGGCACGTGGAGTAACTGCAAACTCTTCGACTGGTTGATGCTTCACAGTGTCCCCCGGGAACTGAACTAGTAGTGCTTAGAAATTTCTTATTCTTCGATAAACTAGTTCGAGGTCTTAACAAAGCGTAACAAATTTAGCAAATGGTGGTTTCGAGTATCTCTTAAGTATATGGCAATATTGCAAGAATCTCCGATTCTAATCTAAACCTCTGTTAACCATAGTAATTATTTTTGAGGGCAATTTCTAATCGCTTTTAGGTAGAATTAGTTGATTTGATTTTTGATAATTCGCGCTGCAACGCCGACAAAGGCTAATTTCCTAAAACTTTAAGGGGCTAATTTATAATAACAAAATCCAGATTTTTGATAAACTTTTCAGCAAATGCGCACAAAAGCAGCACCCGCAATGCTGCATCGCAGCATCAATTGTCAATCAGACGACAAAGCGAAAATGATTCGACAAAGGATCAGCGATCCATAACGTCAAATTTTTCGGCGTATCGGCGACTTATCGCTAATGGTCCAGAATATGGAACTGTTCTCGGATAGCCTGATCTTGGTCAGTCGTCAGATATGAAGGGCCGTCTTCACCCAAAACGTGCTTTGCCCGCGCATTGGCCCTGTCCCATGCAGACTCAGCGCCAGCATCTGCCCAAACTTGCGGCTGGGTGCGGTCAGCGAACTTTGGGTAATGATAGTCACGTTCCATCGCTTGATACGTATGATCTGCCCCAAGGAAATGCCCGTCACCCAAGATAGCGCCACAGATAGCGTCGAACCCCAGATTATCTTCGGTCACTTCAACGCCGCGCAGCGCCCGATACGTCATCGCGTGCATTTCGTCATCC
Organism: Loktanella sp. F6476L; assembly: GCF_023015725.1. Lineage (NCBI taxonomy): Bacteria > Pseudomonadati > Pseudomonadota > Alphaproteobacteria > Rhodobacterales > Roseobacteraceae > Loktanella > Loktanella sp. F6476L. The sequence continues at coordinate 284,385 of NZ_JALKAR010000003.1, forward strand.
AGAATGAACGCTTCGAAACTTGCCCCCAACAACGCGGCGGTCATACCTGAGCTTTCGTAAATCAGGTTTCCACCAGCCAGCGCCGCCGCCAATGACGTCATGCCTTTTTCAACCCCGTATTGCGCATCGATCCCTTTCGCATCCGTCATCGATGCCGCCACACCGGACGGGAGCCCCAACCAATTCGATAACTGTGCAGAGGCCGCGTTCAATAACGTCGTTTCCCCGCCACCACCCGCAAAGGCCCCGCTGCGCAGATCAATCACCAACGGCCAATTCGAAAACACCATCGGATATCCCGGCGCAATAACGTTCACCATAACTAGGCTCGCAAGCGTTTCGGCTAAGGACTGCGCAAGGAAACCCGCCATCGTGGCCGGTGCCGTCGCCCCTGCTTGGGCGGCCGTAATGCACGACATCGGAATGTTATGTTCGATACACTTATAAACAACATCCACAGCGTCATCTCCAAACCGCATCGGCGAGATAACCGGCGAGATATGGCACTTCACAAACGGTCGCTTGGCAAAGGCCCCTTCACCCCCTCCCGCGATATCGAACATACGCACGATGGGATCGACATGTTCCGCTATTGTGAACGCAGTCGCCGTCGGTTTCGTCGTATTGCGCAGCAATGCGTATGCCGTATTGACGTCCAAATCGAAATTGTCGGGGACGTCCGTCGCAATACAACACCGCGTGAACCACGCGACGTTATCAAGCTGATCCTGCAGACGCGTGAAATCATGTAAGTCGCGCAGCGTCGATGGCCGGTAAAGCCCCGTGTCCAGATCCAGCGTGTTCACCGCCGCGCCACCGGTACCAAAATATACCTTGTCACCGCCTACCTCGATTGACCGATCCGGATCGCGACCATGCAGCGTGAACTTTTTAGCAGCTCTTGCGATGCAATCTTCGACCAAGGCCTTTGGGAAAACAACACGCCCATCGTCGCGGGATTGTGCGCCTGCACCTAATAGGTCGGCACGCAACCGATCGGGCACCTCGCCCATTCCAAGCTCTGCCAACAACCGCAGCGCTGTATCGTAAACCTGACGCAAATCAGTCTCGGACAACGGACGATACTGACCTCCCCGCTGCCCGGGAGGTGCCGGATTCACCGTGGGCGGCGCTGCGCGTTTCGCAAGCCTTGCATTACGTCCTGACCGCCGCGGTTTGTCTGACATCATCGTTCCTTTGCTGCCTGACAAAAACTGAAATGCCTCAGCGACGATAAAGCAAAACCTTTCTCTCGTTTTCCGGATTCCTTGACGCCCCGTTCGACAAAAATAGAACGCTGAAAATTCCATTTGACCGCTGCCCGTGTTTCGCTGTCATTGGGTTTAAACACACAAGGGAACTGTCACATGAAGTCGCAAACAAAGGTTGTCGTTATTGGCGGTGGTATTGCAGGGTGCTCAACTCTTTATCACCTGACCCAAGAAGGCTGGTCCGATGTTGTCTTGGTCGAACGCAATGAACTGACATCCGGCACGACGTGGCATTCCGCAGCACAGGTCACGAACTTTGGCGGCAATCAGACGATGGTTGGTCTGAAGACCCATTCGATTAATCTTTACAAAGAACTGCGCGACGATGCCGACTATCCGGTACAATACAATCATGGTGACGGCGGTATCCGTCTTGCCAACACAGAGGCACAGATGGACGGCTACCGTCACTTTGCGTCTATGGCGCGTGGTATGGGCGTTGAATTCGAAATCCTTGATGCCGAGGAATGCGCGCGCCGCCATCCGCTGATTTCAACCGACAACCTGCTTGGTGGTCTGTGGGATGCCAACGACGGTGACATTGATCCGGCATCGCTTTGCCAAGCGCTTGCGCGGCGCGCCCGCAAAGCGGGGGCCGAGGTGTATCGCAACACTCCTGTGACTGGCCTGACGCAGCACAAAGATGACAGCTGGACGGTCCACACCGAACATGGCGATATCGACTGTGAAATCGTGGTGAACGCATGTGGTTACCGCGTGAACGAGGTCGGCGCGATGATGGGCGTTGAACATCCTGTTACGTCGATGGAACACCAGTACTTTGTCACCGAAGACATCCCTGCGATTGTCGAATCCGACAAACGTATGCCGCTGCTGCGTTGCCCGATCAGCGATTACTACAGCCGTCAGGAAAAGAACGGCCTCTTGATCGGCTTCTACGAACAGGGCTGTAAGACGTGGGGCATGGACGGCATCGATCCGCATTTTGTGAATGCGCTTTGCCCCGACGACCTCGACCGGATTACCGACGTTTTGGAGGGCGCGTTTGAACGGATGCCTGCCCTGATGGAAGTCGGCATCAAGAATGTCGTGAACGGCCCGATCACCTACACCATCGACGGCGCACCGCTTGTGGGACCGATCCCCGGCAAGCGCAACGCGTTCTGCTGCATCGGTCTGCGGGCGGGGCTTGGTGAAGGCGGCGGTCACGGCTGGCTGCTGGCCCAACAGATCGTCCATGGCGAAGCGGTTTATGACACATGGTGCATCGATCCGCGTCGCTTCGGCGAACACACAAACGTCGAACTGACCGCGCTAAAAGCAATCGAAGATTACCAAAACGAATTCCGCTTCCATTTCCCCAACGAACACCGTCCAGCTGGCCGTAATGCCAAAACCACGCCATTGACACCAGTCATGGCGGCTGAAGGCGCGGAATTCACCATCGTAAACGGCTGGGAACGCGTGGATTACATCAAGCCATCAGCGGACTTCCACCACACCCACACCTTCAAGTTCGACGAAAGCTTCGATGCCGTCGGCGAAGAAGTCAAAGCGGTGCAAACTGGCGTTGGCATCTGCGAAGTCAACGGGTTCAACCGGTTCGAATTGACAGGTGCAGACGCAAGCAATTTCCTGAACCGGATGTCATGTAGCACCGTGCCACGCAAACCGGGCCGCATGGGTCTGATCTATCTGCTCAACCACCTCGGCAACGTCAAAGCGGAAGCCACAATCGCGAACATTCCTGCGTCGGATCGTGGACCTGATCGCGTATGGTACGGGTCAGCCGCCGCGTCCGAATTGCACGACATGGACTGGTTGCAGCAGCACATTCGCGACGACGAGGACGTGCAGATCAAATCCCTGACGAACGATCAAACCATCCTGATCATCGCTGGTCCAAAGGCCCGCGACGTACTGTCGTCGGTCAGCCGTGGCGATTGGTCGAACGAGGCGTTCAAGTTCCTCGCCGTGCGCGAGGCATACATCGGGATCGCGCCAGCGACCGTGATGCGGGTCAGTTTCTCTGGCGAAACCGCATACGAATTGCACATCCCGAACGCGTCTCTTTACGGTGCGTATTTGACGCTTCGTGAAGCGGGCAAGGCTCATGGCATGAAAATTTTCGGTGCAAAAGCGGTCGATTCCATGCGGATGGAAATGGGTTACCTGCATTGGAAAGCCGATATTCTGACCGAATTCGATCCGTTCGAAACGAACCTGAACCGTTTCATTAAAATGGACAAAGAAGACTTCGTCGGCAAAGCCGCGCTGGAAAAAAAGGGCGACCCGAAACACCTGCTTGTGTCTATGGCACTTGATAGCACCGATGCGGCTGCACACGGTGGGTCATCGGTCATGATCGAAGGCAAAGTCGTAGGCACCGTCACATCGGGTGATTGGGGTTACCGGACCGGCCTGAACATCGCATATGCCTTTGTAGAGACTGCATATGCCGCAGAAGGCACCGCAGTCGAGGTCGATGTTCTGGGTAAAATGGTGCCCGCCAAGGTCATCCCGGCAGGTCCATATCAGGCGCAATCTAGCCGTTAAGAACCGCCGTCACGATGCTGTCCTTGGATGGCATCGTGGCCGCATAGGCAGGCCCCGTTGCGATAAAGCTTTCATCGGCGGCAAGCAGTTTCACGGGCAAATCGGTCTGCTCAGTCAAAAGCGTCACGACGCCTTCGCCCACGTTGCCCGATTTCCGGCATTCATCGACCACCAGCACGCGTTCTGCACCTGCAAGCGCTGCGATCAAATCAATCTCTGGTAAAGGCGAAATCCACCGCAAATCAATGATCCTCGTCGCAATTCCTTTGTCTGCCAAGTCAGCCGCAGCCTGCTGGCTAAGGTAATGACCGTTTCCGTATGTCACAATCGCGACAGGCCCGTCACCCGTCACGCCAACGCGGCCAAGCGCAATGGTTTCATCCACCGCCGGATAGGTTTGCATCCATCCTTTGTCGTCTTTTTCGTTCAGATCACGCATCGGATACAGCGCAATAGGCTCTACAAACACCACGACGCGCTGTTCTTCGCGCGCAAGCCGCACACATTCGCGCAGCATCTTTACGGCATCGTCACCACGGCTTGGCACCGCCACGACCACCCCCGGAATATCACGCAGCACGGCCAGTGAATTGTCGTTGTGGAAATGCCCGCCAAAGCCCTTCTGATACCCCAACCCCGCGATCCGCACGACCATCGGGTTCGTGAACTGACCGTTGGAAAAGAATGACAGCGTCGCAGCCTCGCCCCTGATCTGGTCTTCGGCGTTGTGCAGATACGCCAAGAACTGGATTTCCGGCATTGGCGTAAAGCCGTTATGCGCCATGCCAATCGCCAGCCCAAGGATGGATTGTTCATCCAGCAACGTGTCGATCATCCGGTCACGCCCGAACCGCGCAGACAGCTTTTGCGTGACGCCGTAAACGCCACCCTTTGCGCCGATATCTTCGCCCATCATCGCAATGTCGCCATGCGCAAGCATCAGATCGGTCAACGCCCAATTCAGCAGTTTTGACATCGGTTGCGGTTGGGTCATCTGTTTCAAATCAGACCCGAACACGGCGCTTCTGGCGTCTGTCGACGGACCGTTGGTCGCGGGAAGATCACGCTTTGGCGGCACGATGCTGTCCATGACTTGGGCGGCATTCTGCAAACGCGGTCGGGTGATCACCTCTGCCGCGACGCGCGCGCAATCATCTTCGGTCCGCGTGTAAATCGCGGCAATCTCATCCGCCGTTGCAGCCCCAGACGCAATCAACAAACGTGCGGAATGCAGTAAGGGATCGTCGCCTTCCCAACTTTCAAAAACAGTCTTGGGCAAATAGCTTTGCTGCATGTCTGAACCTGCATGACCATAGAGCCTAACAAGGGACAAATGCAGGAAGGCCGGTTTTTTGCGGGTACGGACGTAAGCCGCTGCCTCTGCCGCGACACGGTAGGTTTCGAACAGATCAAGACCGTTGGCGTGAAAGTACTTCAGTCCCGGTTTTTGCGCAAAATTCGCATGAACCCAGCCCTGCGGCGTGCGGGTCGAAATGCCGATCCCGTTATCTTCGCACACAAACAAAAGCGGCAAGGGCACCGATTGGTAGGACGTCCAGCAGGCCGTGTTAATCGCCCCTTGCGCGGTGGAATGGTTCGACGACGCATCACCAAACGAACACATCACCAAGCCATCGTCTGGGATTGATTGTTGCACAGGCGTATGTCGCTGACACATCCCCACCGAATAGGCGGCACCAACCGCCTTCGGCAGATGGCTGGCGATGGTGGATGTCTGCGGCGGAATATTCATGGCCCGCGATCCCAGCACCTTATGCCGACCGCCCGAAATTGGGTCGTCAGTCGATGTCGCAAAGCTGAGCAACATGTCGCGGGTCGCATCGACGCCGACCTGTGCGGACCGACGTGTCTGGAACCCACCATCGCGGTAATGCAGAAACGCCATGTCATCTGGACGCAGGGCCGACGCGACTGCAGCCATCCCTTCATGGCCGGATGATCCGATCGTATAAAATCCTTCGCCCGCCGCCTGCATTTTGCGAGACCTGCGATCAAGATTGCGGCTTAGGCACTGCGCCTCAAATATCGCCAGCGCCTCTGCATTAGACAAGGGGCCTTCAGGGGCCGCGCCGTCCGGAAAATCACCTGACGCGAGACGCGTCATAAACGCGTCATGCACAATATCTGCGCGATCCATTTACGTCACCCGACTGGTTTGTTTGAACTTGGGATCATCCCACAGTCGATTGGTCATCACATTGGCAATAACATCCACGGCGCCCGTCACATCAGCCGCATCAATGTAAAGCGGCGTAAACCCGAAACGCATAATGTTGGGGGCACGGAAATCACCGATGACGCCCTGCGCAATCACCGCCTGCATCGCGGCATAACCATGCTCAAACGCAAACGACACCTGACTGCCGCGTAACGTCCCATCCCGAGGACTGACCAGCGTCAGGTCAGGGCAACGCGCCTCAATCTCTTCAATGAACTGATCACAAAGTGCGACCGACGCAGCCCGCAGATCATCCATATCGACATTGTCCCAAACGGCCAAAGCAGTCTCTAACGCGGTCATTTGCAGCACAGGTGGCGTTCCGACACGCATGCGTTCAATCCCCATTGCGGGACGATAATCAGGTTCAAACGCGAATGGCGCGTCGTGGCCTAGCCAACCTGAAAGGGCTGGAGAGATATCACCAACGATATCAGGACGCGCATAGATAAACGCGGGCGCACCCGGTCCACCGTTGAGATATTTGTAGGTACAGCCAACGGCGAATTCGCAGCCACATGTGGTGACATCAACAGGCAAGGCCCCTGCACTATGCGCCAGATCCCACAGCATCACGGCACCCACATCGTGCGCCTTGGCCGTCATCGATGCCATATCGTGCAACCGCCCTGTCCGGTAATCCACCTGCGTGATCATCGCGACGGCAACGTCATCGGTTAGCGCATCCATCACATCTTCAGGTTCCACGATCCGCAGTTCGTGCCCTTTGCCAAGATGCGCAATCAGGCCTTGCGCCATATACAAATCGGATGGGAAATTTCCACTGTCGGACAAGATCACCTTGCGATCCGGACGCATTTCAAGCGTAGCCGACAACGCCTGATAGACCTTGACCGACAGGGTATCGCCCATCGTGACGGATCCTTCCGGCGCACCGATCAAACGACCGACCATATTACCGACACGCATCGGTTGGCCCATCCAGTCATCGACGTTCCACGCCTTGATCAGATGTTGGCCCCATTCATCAGTCACGGCAGCCTGCAGCCGCGCGTTCACCGCTTTGGGTAAAGGGCCAAGAGAATTCCCATCAAGATAAATCATGCCCTCAGGCAAGACGAATTGATCTTTCAGCGGCAGGGTCATGATACGCGTCCTTCGTTAGCCAACAAAGGCATGTGTGATCCGACTGTCAGGGTCCTTCAACCCCTCAATCACCGAGAAATGGTCGCGACCTTCGTTGATTTGACAGGTGATTTGCGCACCTTGCGCTGACCATGCCCGCCCGAACAACTGCGCTTGGCGGATAAATTCAGGGCGTTCGTTGCCACCAACCCACGCGGTGATCCGGGCCGCCGGATGTGGGGTCAACAAAGCTGGGCTTTCGCGGTCAGCCTCTGTTTCATCAAGGCGCAAAGTCGCGTTCATCTTTGTCTGCATCAACGGACGCAGATCATGGACGCCGCTGATCGACAACGCGTGATCGATACGATCCGCAATCGGGCTATCAGCTGAAACCATCCGCGCAACCAGATGCCCACCAGCCGAATGCCCCGCAATACGAATAGGTCCCGACACCAAACTCGCCGCATGGGTAATCGCCGCGGTGATCTGTTCGGTGATATCTGTGATGCGCGCCTCTGGGGCCAGTGTATAGCTTGGCAAACACACTGCCCAACCCCGCGCACGCGCCCCTTCGGCATATGCCGTCCACATGGATTTGTCCGTTTGCATCCAATAGCCACCATGCACAAACACGGCCAAGCCCTGCGGTGCCCCATCCGGTAAAATCAGGTCAAACACTTCACGCGGGGCTGCGCCATATGCGATGTCTTGTTCAATCTGGATGCCACTGTCGCGGTATGCTGCGGCCTCGGATGTCCAGCGATCCGGAAAGGTTTCCGATCCCGGAATGTAGGCAGAATTGGCGAATGCATCGTCCCAATCAAAATCCGTCACGTTTGTTCAACCCCTTCTTCTCGCAGCACGACAAGGAAACTTAGCAGCTTTTCCTTGTCGATCGGTTTTGCCAGCAGCTTAAGCGAAAGCGCCGCGCAATCGCGGCGCAACGCCTGACTGTGATCCGCCGAAATAACAGCCGCAGGCACGTTCCCGTAAGCCGCTTGTAAATCGCGATACAGATCAATGCCGGTCACGTCGCTGCCAAGTTGATAATCCAGCAGGACCACATCAGGCACCAATTGAATTTCTTCGAGCAGCTCTTTCGCGTCTTGCGCGTTGCCTGCTGGCAGAACCTCTGCTCCGTGGCTTTCCATCATGAATGTCATGGCTGTGGCCAACTGCGCGTCGTTTTCCACTAACAAGACGATCATCCCGTCAAGCGCATCTCCCCAATCCGCCTGAAACTGCGGAATTGATCCAAGTGTATCACCGCTGCCCAGCGCGATCTTTGTATCCAAGGTAAAACAACTGCCGCGCCCGATTTCGGACCGCAGGTTCAAATCATGACCAAGGCCCTTTGCCGCGCGGTCAACAATCGCAAGCCCAAGGCCAAGCCCGTCATTCGGCGTCGCCCCATCCAATCGTTCGAATTCTTGAAACACGGTTTGCTGGTCTTTTTCCGCGATACCCGGTCCGGTGTCCCACACTTCGATGCGCGCTGATCCTTCATGGCGGCGCACCCCAACCACAACGCGGCCAGCCGTCGTATATTTGATCGCATTGGAAATCAGGTTCTGCATGATCCGTCGCAGATAGCCCGGATCGCTTTGCACACTTAGGCTGCTTTCAATGATCGTTAGGGATAGACCTTTTGCCGTCGCCACAGGCGTCAGTTCATCGCGCAACGGACCAAAAATCGCTGATAATTTGACAGGCTGAACATCGAATACGGCTTTGCCCGCGTCTAGTTTGGAAATATCCAACAAGGCGGCGATGATGTTTTCAACGCCAGCAAGCGCTGTCTCTGCTTTGCCTAGAACGGTCAGGGTTTGCGGCGTATCCAACTGATCCGACAAAGACGACATGAACAGTTTAGCGGCAGACAAGGGTTGCAAAAGGTCATGCGATGCAGCCGCGACAAAGCGCGATTTCGACGCATTCGCACGTTCCGCTTCGGCCAGCGCCACACCAAGTTCTTCGGTCCGCGCAATTACGCCCGCTTCTAATGTTTCGTTCATATCGAACAACGCCCGCGCCGCTTGGCGTTCCGACGTGACATCGGTGAAACTAATCACAAAACCCCGATCCGGCATTTCCTGTGCAAAGACGCTTAGGATTTGGACTTCATTTCGGGTGACTTCAAACGCAATCGGCTTGCGCCGCGACCGATGATTGGCCCAGCGCGACAAACGCGCGTCGTCAAAACCATCATGGAACGTCAATTCGTTGCGGATGTTGGCCAATAGCGCCGAAAACGTCAGCCCATGTACGCTTTCATCGGCTGGCATCGCGGCAAAATCGCTCATTGTTTTATTCCAACCGACCAATTCTTTGTCGTGGTTGAAAATGCAGACACCTTGGTTCAGGTGATCAAGCGTGGCCTGCAGAATACGTGCTTGTTGATCCAGCAATTGATCACGCTGTTGCCGTTCGGACCGCATCATGTCGGTCACATCTGTTTGCAGAATAACCGTCCCGCCCCGCGCCGTGCGATGTTCCGAAATCTGCAGCCAGCGATTCCATCTCAGCCTGACGTTAAACACGACGTGGTCGTGGCTATGACGGGACAAACGGGCAGCAGCCCAATCTGCAGGGCTTTCCCCGCTTTCATGCGCCAAATGCGGGCTTCGCGACACCAATTCGACGTATTCCTGAAACGGTAATCCTTCGGCCAGATCGTCGGCAACATCAGCAATATCGCGGCAAAACCGACTATTAAACAACACCAGCCGTTCATCCGGATCAAACAGCGCGAAGCCTTCGTTGATCGTTTCGATCGCTTCAGTGATGTTCGTTCGCGCAGCTTCGGTTTCGAAATTCGCCTGTTCCAACCGCGCATTGGAATCCTGTAGCAGATCAAGCGTCCGCTCCAGTTCCTGCGTTCGCTGCCGCACCTGCGTTTCAAGCAACGCCGCGCGTTCAAACTGCTGATACGCTAGGCCCGACTGATCATTCTTCTGTTCAACACGCCGCATCAACGACTGGGCAATCACCAGCAGCTTTTCGTTCTGCCGCTCTAACGGATCATTCGGGTTTACGATCGACATGCGGTGCTATCTTTGCGGTAAAAGGCAACGCCAGTCATCGTTTGGTTCACATGCAACGGGCCAATTTGTTCGCCATATGTAGAAAAACCGGTCACGCTATTCTTGGCCATAATGGACGATAATTCGTTCGTCATTTGGGTTTGCTCGGCCTCAATACGACGCAGGATACAATCACACCCGATGATATCCGTGAACGGTTGATCAGCGGCCATGTCGGCCATTTTATCCGACAGATGGCTGGCCATGTTCTGAGGCGTCGCCACCGTCAAAACCATGCCTTCATCAATCGCAGAAAAGAAAACCAGTTCGCCCGCGTCATTCACCTGCTGGATCGCCCGCACATGGTGATCACCGCCAATCCGTACGACCACGGGATGCGACGCGAACGTAAACCGGTCAAGCTGTTCAGGGTCTTTGCCCACAATCCGCGCATATTCGCGACCAGCGGGTTCGGCGTTGATCGATTTCACAATCCGCAATTCTGGATCGGCATCGGTCACGACCATTTGGATATCGGTCGGCACAAGGTGATCAAGGCTGAACACTTTGGTGCGGTGGCGACTGCGGATCATGTTCAAGATAGCACCATTCGCCACGATTTGCCCGTTCAAAGCGACCAGTGTTTCAGTGAAATCCGCGCCATCCCCAGCGGACGCACCAAACAACGGCATATCGCGCAGTGCAGGTGAAATTGTCGTCGTCAGCGCATCTTCACGCAGGGACAAGCCGTCAACAATCAAAAAGGCGAACCCTTCTTCCATCTCGGGGCTACGGTCTTGCAAGGCGACACGTTCTTGGGCGACGCGGTCCATTTCGGATTCAACCTGAAAGTTTTCGAGATCGGTGAACGCCAAAGACTTCGACGCGAAATCAGCGGCTGGAAAGCCGACCGCAACGATCAAACCATCATCGTAGCCCATCGCGCCAATTTCGCCCGCCGTGGTGCAGGCAACGACATCAGTATCCGGATAAAGTTGGCCAGCTTCCGCAACAACGCTTGGAAAATCGGCCTGCGACGTGACGAAAAGCGCCAATAGCGCAAGCGGTTCATCACCCAGCAATTGCCGTAATGCTTTGACTGGCGCGGTTGTCGTACACCGCACCTCCGCCTTACAGAGCACGCTCTGGCGGACTCCCCCCGTCGTCGTCATTGTCGTTTCTCCCTGACCGAAAGATATGATCAGGTCTCTCCGTTTGGCAATCTGTTAAAGAACCGTGCTTCTTGTGCGACCAACACCGCTTGTGTCCGGCGCTGCACGCCCAATTTACGCATGATCGCGGTCACGTGGACCTTAACAGTGCCTTCCGCGATCGACAGATCAAACGCGATTTGCTTGTTCAGCTTGCCTTCGCAAATCAATTCCAGAATACGCCCCTGCTGGTTCGTCAAAGACGATAGTCGGGTCAGTACCTGTTCCAGATCATCCCCTTGGGCCGATTCGACAAAACCTGCGGGCTTATAAACGCCGCCCTGCGCAATCGCGGCCAAGGCTTCTTTGAAAACGACCCTGCCGGAATGCTTTGGCACAAATCCAGACGCACCAGCGGCAATCGCCCCGCTGATGATCGCGTTGTCGGTCATCGACGACACAATCACGACGGGGGTTTTTTCCGCGGCACGTTTGATGCGGATTAATCCATCTAGCCCGCTGACGTCAGGCAAATTCAGATCAAGCAATATCAACGCAGGACCGGGTGATCCCCTGTCCGCCAACACACGAAGCCCCTGCTCCATACAGTCGGCGGTGACAACTTCGGTGAAGTCATCCAACGCGCTCAGCGTCAATTCCAACGCGTCACAGAAAAGCGGATGGTCATCGATGATCAATGCCCAACCGCGGGTGTGCGCAAAACGCGTATCAGCGGAAGCGGTTTGAAGATCACTTGTCATAACGCCAGTAAATCAGCCAATTGCAGCCGCGCCAATACACCAAAGGTCTAAGGCCGCCTTGTGACACGACCGCAAAAATGTTTTGGCGAAGCGCGGTCTTGGTGTCATCATCGGCACACGACTCCTGCGTCACTAAGCCCTTGGTCGTATATCGCCAAGAAGATCGCGGTCCTAGGCTAAGCTGCGCAAGCAAAACGGAATACCTTATGAAATTAACCGATAGCCGTACTATTCAAGCGGACGTGACCACAATCTGGGCAGGGCTTTTGAACCCTGACGTGTTGAAAGAATGCGTACCAGGATGCACCGAAATGTCCGGATCCCCCGAAGAGGGATTCGAAGCCACAGTCGTGCAAAAAGTGGGGCCGGTGAAGGCGACCTTTAAAGGCGCAGTTCAATTGTCCGACATGGTCGAGAACGAAAGCCTCGTGATGACGGGCGAAGGCAAAGGTGGGCCTGCGGGTTTTGCCAAGGGCGGCGCGAACGTGCGGCTAGAGGCCGATGGCGACGCCACGATCCTGCATTACGATGTCGAAGCAAACGTCGGCGGCAAGCTCGCGCAGCTTGGTAGCCGGATCATTGATGGTTTCGCCAAAAAGATGGCCGATCAGTTCTTTGCGAACTTTCAGGATGCGGTGGAACCACCCGATCCAGATGCGGCCGACGCAGAAGACGATACAAAAAAGAAAGGCTGGTTCCGGCGCATGACCGGCAGCTGAGACAAGAAATCCAAGGGAGGATGCGATGACAAAAGTCATGATGACCATCAACGGAAAAGAGGTTTCCGGCGACGTAGAAGGACGCACATTGTTGTCGTCCTTCTTGCGTGAAGACTTGCGCATGACGGGGACTCACATCGGCTGTGATACGTCGCAGTGCGGCGCCTGTGTTGTGCATGTCGACGGTAAAGCGGTGAAATCCTGCACGATGTTTGCAGCAGAGGCGGACGGCGCGCAGGTATCCACAATTGAAGGCCAAGCGAATGCAGACGGGTCTTTGAACGTGATCCAACAGGCGTTTCAGGATCACCACGGCCTGCAGTGCGGGTTCTGTACACCGGGCATGGTGATGACGACGGCTGCTCTGCTTAAAGAAAATCCGAAACCGACCGAACAGGAAGTGCGAGAGCATCTGGAAGGCAATATTTGTCGCTGCACCGGTTACCACAACATCGTCAAAGCGATCTTGGCGGCATCGGGTCAAGATGTCAGCGCAATCGCTGCGGAGTAAGCAAATTTCTAGAAAATTTGGACGTCGTGTCGAGGAGGGCGCGATGGACAAAGGGAGGAACGTAAATGCCTAAAGATGGTGGAATTGGCGCAGCAACCACGCGCCGCGAAGACGTCCGGTTCTTAACCGGCACAGGAACGTATACCGACGACATCCAAACAAATGCCGAATGCGCGGCTGTGTTTGCACGCTCAACCGTGGCGAACGGTGTTATCAAATCAATCAACACAACCGCAGCCGCAGGCATGCCCGGCGTTCTTGCGATCTTCACCGGGGAAGATTTCGCAGAGGTTGGCGGCAACCCCGCTGGCTGGCTGATCAACAGCCGCGATGGCGAACCAATGAAGGAACCAAAGCGTCCGGTTCTGGCGCATGGCAAGGTCCGTCATGTGGGCGACGCTTACGCCGCTGTCATTGCTGAAACGGCTGCACAGGCCCGTGATGCGGTTGAGGCGATTGAGATCGACATCGAAGAACTTCCCGCCGTCGTGAATATGAAAGACGCCCTTGCTGGCGACAATTATGTGCATGACGAAATCGGGACAAACCAGTGTTTTGACTGGGGTTGGATCGAAGACAACCGCGCGGCCACTGACGAGGCCATCAAGAACGCCCATCACGTGACGACGCTGGAATTGGTCAACAACCGCCTTGTGCCAAACGCAATGGAACCGCGCTGTTCCATCGGTCATTATCACCCCGGTACAGGCGATTACACGCTGCACACCACATCACAGAACCCGCATCTGACACGGTTGCTGATTTCTGCGTTTGTGATGGGCATCCCTGAGAACAAGCTGACTGTCATCGCACCCGATGTAGGCGGTGGTTTCGGGTCCAAGATCTATCACTACGGTGAAGAAGCGCTTGTTCTGGCAGCCGCCAAGAAACTCGGTCGCACGGTTAAGTGGACTGCCGACCGGACAGAGGCGTTCCTGACAGACGCCCATGGCCGCGATCACGTAACCAAGATCGAACTCGCACTGGACAAGGACGGCAATTTTCTTGCCTTCCGCACAGAAACACACGCCAACGTCGGCGCGTATCTGTCGAACTTTTCCACCGCGACGCCAACCTTCCTGCACGGCACATTGATGGCGGGGAACTACACCGTTCCAAACGTCTACGTGAACGTCAAAGCAGTGTTCACCAACACTGCTCCCGTCGATGCGTACCGTGGTGCTGGCCGTCCAGAGGCGACCTATTCGCTAGAACGCGTCATCGACATGGCCGCGCGTGAAATCGGTCGTGATCCGACAGATCTGCGTCGCCAGAACTTTATCAAACCGGATCAATATCCATACGCCTCTGCGGCTGGTCTTGAATACGATTCAGGCAACTACGACGCCCTGATGGATAAGATGGAAGAAGTCGCCGATAAGGCTGGTTTCGAAGCCCGTCGGAAGGAATCTGAAGCCAAAGGCATGCTGCGTGGTTTCGGCGTGAACGCGTATATCGAGGCCTGCGGCATCGCGCCGTCAAACCTTGTTGGTATCCTCGGCTCGCGCGTTGGGCTGTATGACGCTGCAACGGTGCGTGTAAACGCGACTGGCAATCTGTCCGTCATGGTCGGTGCGCACAGCCACGGCCAAGGCCACGAAACGGTGTTCCCACAAGTGGTCGCTGAAATGCTGGGGATTGATCCGGCTAGCATCGACATCGTGCATGGCGATACATCAAAAATCCCGTTTGGGATGGGGACATATGGGTCGCGTTCCCTCGCGGTTTGTGGGTCTGCTGTTGTGCGGGCAACCGAGAAAATCATCAACAAAGCGAAGAAGATCGCAGCCCACATGTTGGAAGCAGCGGAAGGTGATATCGACTTCACGGATGGTGAATTCTCTGTGGCTGGGACCGACAAAAAGGTCAGCTTCGGCGAAGTTGCGTTGAAGGCCTACATCCCCCACAACTTCCCACTCGAAGACATCGAACCGGGTCTTGAAGAAACAGCCTTCTACGACCCTGCAAACTTCACCTATCCGTCAGGTGCCTATTGTTGCGAGGTCGAAGTTGACCCCGAAACCGGCAAAGTGCGTGTAGACCGGATGACGGCCGTTGATGACTTTGGCAACGTGATCAACCCGATGGTTGTGACCGGTCAAGTGCATGGCGGTCTGGGTCAGGGGATTGGGCAAGCTTTGCTCGAAAACACGACCTACGACGAAAACGGTCAGCTCTTGTCGGCGTCTTACATGGATTACACTATGCCGCGAGCCGATGATCTGCCGAACTACATCGTCGATCATAGCCAAGGGAATGCCTGTACGCATAACCCATTGGGTGTAAAGGGCTGCGGCGAAGCAGGCGCAATTGGGTCACCGCCAACGGTGGTCAATGCCGTAATCGACGCGCTACAGTCCGGCGGTAATAACGTCACGCACATCGACATGCCTGTCAGCCCGCATCGGGTTTGGGCTGCCATGAACAACGCTGAATAAGGAGAGCGGACCATGTATGCATTTGACATTGAACGGCCCGCAACGGTGGCAGACGCCGCCGCGGCGTTAGCAAACGAAGACGCACAGGCGCTGGGCGGCGGTCAAACGCTGATCCCGACACTGAAAGCACGGCTCGCCAGCCCTGAAAAGCTGGTCAGCCTGTCTGGTATCGCCGAAATGCAGGGCATGTCGTCGGAAGGCGGCAATCTGCGGATCGGTGGTGGAACCATCCATGCGACCGTCGCATCCGAGGCTGGCGCGATCTATCCAGCGCTCGCCGGTTTGGCGGCCAACATTGGCGATCCTGCCGTGCGCAATCGCGGGACCATTGGCGGGTCAATCGCCAACAACGACCCGGCAGCGTGCTATCCTGCGGCAGCGTTGGCATCCGGTGCGACGATCGTGACAAACACACGTGAAATCGCAGCAGACGACTACTTCCAAGGAATGTTCACGACGGCACTGGAAGAAGGCGAAATCGTCACGGCGGTATCGTTTCCAGTTCCGGAAAAGGCGCACTACGAAAAGTTCGTGCAGCCCGCGTCGCGCTTTGCGCTCGTTGGGGTGTTTGTCGCCAAATACGCGGACGGTGTACGCGTCGCCGTGACAGGCGCATCCAATGATGGCGTGCATCGCTGGACGGCCGCAGAGGAAGCGCTTTCCGCGAACTTCTCAGCTGACGCCTTGGCGGATCTGACAGTCCCAGCGGATGATCTGATCAGCGACCTGCACGGGACCGCTGAATATCGGGCGCATCTGGTCAAAGTCATGACCGGACGGGCTGTTTCGAAAGCCAGCTAAGACCAATTGAAAACAACAGAAGGCCCCGCCATTTGCGGGGCCTTTTTCATTCTGGGTTGGAGTCACTTAATCTTAGGAAATGTGGGTCATGTTCGGCGTCGCAACGGATGAAGAACGTGGACCTCATGTTAACGGACAATCAAATTGATCTCATCAGGGATTCCGCCGAACGCATTGCCGAAACCAATGTGGCGGCAACAAATGCGTTCTACGCAAACCTGTTCTCAGCCGCACCAAGCATCCGAAATCTGTTTCCGGACGACATGTTCAACCAAAGCGAAAAACTTTGGAATTCCATCGTCATGGTTGTGGAAAGTGCAGACGACCTTGGTGAAATCACGGACGCGCTGAAACAACTTGGCGCCAGACACGTGCAATACGGCGCTGAACCGGAACATTACGAACTGGTGTCACAGATTCTGATCGAAACGATCTCTGCGCTCATGGATAATCACTGGACCCTTGCACATCAGGATGCGTGGCAGACTGCACTCAATGCGGTTTGCACTACCATGCTGAAAGGTGCTGCTGAAAGTGGGACCTGAAGAAACACAACGACCGACAAGCCATACACCATTTCACATGGCCCGTTTCAGTGTGCTGCTAGACGAAGTGCATAACCTGCGACTTGCCAGTCATAGTTTCGCGATGTTGTGCTTATCTGCCAGTACATTGTCCGATAGCGGGCCAAACGACGCGCGTGTTGTGCGTCAGCGATTGCGCGAAATATCCGGTTTGTGGGCCCGTTTGCGAAATGCAGGTGATCACATTCTGCACGGAAGCGACAACCACCTCATTCAGATCATGTCAAAAGCGTTTACGCGCCAAACCGAGGATTCGTTCAGATGCTTTGAAGACATCGGCATTAGCATCTGCACTCAGCTTCTGTTTGATCAACGTCCTGAAACAACGGAATTGCGTGAACTAATGCGGATCGTGACCGAAGATTTGCATCAAACGATAGACGGGCTGTTGGCGGCGGCCCGACATGTTGGCCAGATCGGGGATCAAAGCGCATCCAGATTGGCGTCGGTCGATGAACTGACTGGTTTGCCAAATCGGCGCGCATTGTATGACCATATCCAACGGTACGACGCAGGGCATTGGCCCCATAGCAACGTCGCTGTGATGCAGATCGATCTGGATCGTTTGAAAATCATCAATGACACGATGGGGCATGCGGCCGGTGACAAGGCGCTGCGCCACGCGTCAGCTGCGATGATATCCGCCGATCATCCCAACATGTTTGTCGCGCGTACCGGTGGGGACGAATTTGTACTCCTGCTATTTGGCGACTTCGTTTCTGACGCGCTAAAGGACATCGCTGATCAATTGATCGCCACCATTTCCACGCCTTTCATCGTAGAGGGCAAGGAATGCTACGCAGGGGCAAGCGTTGGGATCGAAACAGGCAGTTTTGCGGATGGTCTGCCGCTTGATTCATACATTCGGAACGCTGATCTCGCCCTTTATACCGCAAAGAACGACGGGCGCGGTAAAAGCAGGTTCTTTTCGCCCACATTGCGAACCCAGATTGAGAAGGTCGAAGAACTACAATCGGACATGCGCGAGGGCTTGCAAAAAAGCGAATTCAGACCGTATTTCCAACCGCAAGTCGAAGGACGATCTGGCAAAATCGTTGGTTTTGAATCCTTGGCGCGATGGCATCACCCTTCACGCGGGGTGCTAACACCATTCCATTTCCTGTCTGCCGCCGAAGATGCAAGATTGCTCGATCAGCTTGATCAGCACCTGATGGTCAGCACCTTTACCACGCTCCGTACATGGATTGATCAAGGGCTCGACGTGCCACAGGTTTCCCTGAACCTGACAACAAGCCGCCTGTTAGATGTCGATCTGGTTGATACCATTCTGTTCGCGGCAAGCGATGCGGGGGTCGATCCTAGCAAGATCAGCGTTGAAATTCTCGAAAGCGCGATGATTGATAACACATCGAAGCGCATGATCGAGAATATCAAAAATCTGTCCGCTGCAGGTATCAAAGTGGAACTGGATGATTTTGGAACAGGCCATGCGTCGATATCAAACCTACGGCATTTCAGGGTGGACCGGATCAAGATTGATCGCAGCTTTGTCAAAGACGTCCATCTATATTCCGAACTCGCTCGCATCACATCCGCGATGATCGGGTTAGTGCATTCTTTGCGGATCGATGTATTGGCGGAAGGAATCGAAACACCCGAAGAACGGCTCGTGCTCAATGCGCTTGGCCGCGATCACATTCAGGGGTTCGGCGTGGCGCATCCTATGCCAGCAAGCGACGTGCCTGACTGGCTTCAGGCAACGCAAACGACCAAGAAGCTACCGCCGCGCCGTCGTAAAAACAGCGCGGCATAGGTTTTATCTGACGTGACCTGGTTTTGGATCGGTTTCAGTCGCCACATCTACCTCTGGCGCATCGACAACTTCTTCGGCGTCTTCGATTTCAACAACGATGACATCGTTATCAGGGGTCGCCACATCTTCTGGTTCTGCGGGCTTCGCCAACTGACCAACAATCAACGGCAGCATTTCGGTTCCAGATGGCATCGCCACATCGCCCTTGGTCGGTGTCGTCCACGCCAACGTGTCGAAAGAAGAACAATTGTCACACACAGGAACCCAAACCGGATGCACGTGCTGACATGTTGAACAGACCCATTGCGGACCACGTGATGCGGTCAGCGCTTTGGTCAACCAACCACGAACGACTTCATCACTTTTGCCTTCACCACGTTCAATCGCCGCCATAAGTGTCAGACTACGCGCAGTCGGATCCGTTGTGACAAGATCGCCAAGGGCGCGTTTTGCTTCTGGGAAATCCTCTGCAGCGATGTTCAATTCGGCCAACAGCATCTTCGTTTCAGGATGATCCGGCTTCACTTTCGTCAACGTTTTGAAACGCTTCAGACGTGCAGCGGCGGTTTCGTCCGGTGCAATCTCGGCAAAGGCAGCCGCCAAATCAGGGTGTGGCTGGGCGGTCCACGCCTTAACAATCACACGTGACGCATAGCGCGCATTGCCAGCGGCAACGTAACCACGGGCAGCCATACAAGCAGCTGGGATCAGATCCGGTGACATCCGGTTCGCTTCAATCGCAGCTTCGCGGGCTTCGACATCTTTGCCTTCGTTCAGGATATCCTTGGCTTCGGACAGTGCCAGAACAGCATCACGACGACGATGTACATCGCGCGGCAATGACCCCGCTTTCAGTTTCGCATTCAGCGTTTCGCGTGCACCTTTCCAGTCTTCTTTCTCAGCTTGCAGCTTGATCAGAACGTCCTGTGTTTCAGTGTGCTTTGGCTTCAGCGCGAACGCCTTTTGCGCCAATTTCAACGCCGTATCGGTTTCGCCATCATCCAGCTTTTGCTTGAGAATACCGCGCACACCAACAAAGCGCGTGCTGTCATCTGCCAGCAGCTTTTTGTACGTCGCTTCGGCCTTGCGACGATCACCGGCCATTTCAGCGGCTTGTGCTGTCAGAAGGTTCGTCAGCTTCGGGTTATCAAGGTAGCGTTCGGCGCGAGACGCTTTTGTCATCGCAAGGTGACCTTCGCCGGATGCCAGCGCCATCATCCCTTCGGACAGCGCCTCAAACCCTTTGCGTTCACGGTTGCGGTCAAAGTAACGCGAGATCGCGGTTTCATCGCCGTTCAGGAACTTGAACGTCGCAATCAGCAATTTCACCAACCGCAGCCCCAGCCACACCAGAACGATCAGCGCGATGAAGGCAAACACCGCTTCAAGCACAGACAGCGTAATTTCGACCCCGCCAATGGTCAGGGCAACACCGCCTTCAACCTCAAGCAATTGGGTCGCGCCGTATGTCAGGCCAGTGACAATAAGAATGAAAGCCAGAATTTTGATCAGGGACCAGAGCATCGCGTTGACCTTCAGTTATCGTTTAAGGAAGTAGAAATGTCGTTCGCCGCAGCCAATGCATCAGCACGGGCTTGCGCCTGTTGCACCCAGCCGGCCAATGGACCAGCGGCACCTTCAGGAAGGGCGGACACTTCGGACAATGCGGTTTCAAGCTGGCCTTCTTTCAAAGCAGCTTCCGCACGTGATAATATGGCATCTGCGTCGTCCCCATCACGAGGTGCAACAGACCGGACGTTAAATTGTTCCCGCAAGAACGATCCGAATGCGCCGGTACTTTCGCCGGATGACCCATCAGATCGCGCATCGGACAATGCTTGACGGGCCGCAGGTGGAAAGTCGCCTTGCAGCTTCGCCAATGTTGGCACGCCTTCGGCAACTGCCGTCAAAGCCTCCGGCGCAGGTTCGCCCAGCACATCTTCGAGTTCAGCCAATGCATCGGTCATCGGTGCACCGGTATCCAAAGAACTGCGGATCTGCGCCAGTGCTGCACGGCCTTTCGCGTTACGCGCGGCCAACAAAGCAGCTTCTTCAATCGCTGCCGCTTCTTCGCGGGTCGATTCAAGTTGCGCAAAAGCGGCGCTTGCTTGTTCTTCGACTTGGGCACGCAGGTTGTCCAGCTCTGCCTGATAGGCCTGCAGCGCAGTGTCTTGTAGCGTACCATCCGCACTTGGCTGCTTTTCCAGCGCGACAAGGCGGTCTTCAAAAGAGGTGATTCGTTCGTCAACGGACGCGAATTGGTCAGTCACTTGACCGCTAAGGGCCGCAATTTCATCCGCCAAAGGCGTGATGTCCGGACCTGTTCCCAAACCCGCAATTTCAGCCTGCAGATCGGCAATCGCGGCTTCATTGGTGTTCATCGTTTCAACCATCGCAGGTTCAAACCGTGGGATGAAATAATAAGCAGCGCCAAATCCAAGACCCGCTGCAATCAGGCCGCCTAAAATGGCGGGCAAGAACACACTATTCGACGCGGAATCGTGTGGTTCAGGGGACGCGTGGACCTGTTGCGTAGGCGTTTCCGGCGATGACACGGGTGTATCATCAACGACTGTCTCTTCGACGATAGGTTCCGGCGTAATCTCTTCGGCGACAGCAACTTCTTCTGGCGTGTCGGGGATCGTTTCTTCGGTGACGTCTTCTGTCACCTCCGGTGTTTCGTCAGGCGTTGCCTCGGCAATCGTTTCTTCGGCTTCGACCACGTCTGGGGTCTTAGCCTTTTGACTAGATTTGCTCTTCTTGGCCAACGTATCGCCCTTTCCCAACTCATCAACGCGACCCAAAGGCCGACGGTTCACGTTATAACGCGTAGCACAGACCCTCAAGTCATGATCAGGGGGAGATTTCGGCATATCGCGCCAAAGTCGCCGCAACCATCCCTGCCCCATCGCGGGACTTTGCAACTGCGCGACTGACGACGGGCGCGTTTTGCTGCACGACATCAATCGCTTCACTTATGACGACGAGATGAAGCGGTGCATTGAAATCCGCAATCTGTCCGAACAGTTTCGCACTGCGTGGCGAAAAAAGTGGCACAATTATAGGGGTTTCGCCTTTTAATGTATCAAGCGCCAATTGCGTGGGCGCAATCGCAACCTGATCATAGGCGATCACAGCTTCGCAATTGATACCTGCAGCAGATACATCATCGACGACAGTGCCAGCGACATGACGACCCCGCAGATGAACCATCCGACCAACCGGTGCCTGTGCGACAATAAGCGCCACAAGGCTGCGATTATTCCCATCCGCGATCCGTACATCAAACCCAAGCTCAGCCGCCGCCTGCGCGGTCCGCGTTCCAACGCACCACGCTGTTATGCCAACAGGGATTCCCACGCGCATCGCTTGCGAAACACCATTTATGGATGTGAATACGACGTGCTTCACCTCATCCAGCGCCCCGACAACCGCAACCGGCGCGATTTCAATCAAAGGAGAGATAACACAGTGCAAAGGCCCACCATGCGCCGCTTCCAATGATGCAGCAAACGCTTCTGCCTGCGCTTTTGGTCGTGTGATCAGCACAGTTGCTGACATGTCGGATCGCCCCGCCGTTGTTTTGCCCTGTGCAGAGTGTTACCTGCGAAACGGAAACAGGCAATGGGCGCATGATGACTGATACTCTGACCGTTCTTGGGATCGAAAGCAGCTGCGACGATACAGCCGCCGCCGTGGTCCGGTTGAATGGCACCGCTGATGTGCTGTCCTCTGTCGTCTACGGCCAAACTGCGCTGCACGCTGATTTCGGCGGCGTCGTCCCAGAAATTGCAGCACGTGCGCATGCTGAAAAGCTGGATCATTGCGTGGAAGACGCCCTGTCTCAGGCAAATCTGACGCTATCAGATCTCGACGGGATCGCGGTCACGGCCGGTCCGGGTCTGATCGGTGGTGTGTTGTCCGGCGTCATGTGCGCCAAAGGTCTATCCGCTGCGACGGGGATTCCCCTAATCGGCGTGAACCATCTTGCGGGCCACGCTTTGACGCCGCGCCTGACCGACGTCATCGCCTATCCATTCCTGATGTTGCTCGTATCAGGTGGGCATTGCCAATTCCTGATCGCGAAGGGCCCCGACGATTTCAAACGACTTGGCGGCACCATCGACGATGCACCAGGCGAAGCATTCGACAAGACCGCCCGTATTCTGGGCCTGCCACAGCCGGGCGGTCCGTCAGTTGAAAAGGCAGCGGCAAACGGTGACCCCAAACGGTTCAAACTACCCCGTCCACTGTTGGATCGGGAAGGATGTGATATGTCGTTCTCGGGCCTTAAAACCGCAATGCTGCGCGCCCGCGACGGCGTCGTTGCCGAAAAACAGGGTCTAACGCAAGCAGATCAGGCGGATCTTTGTGCTGGATTTCAATCAGCGATCACAGATGTCCTTGTCGAAAAATCGCGTCGCGCGTTGACTGAATACCTTAAACTGAACCCAACGACCCCAACTTTGGCGGTGGCAGGCGGTGTCGCTGCGAACACAGCGATCCGCGCGGGGTTGCAAGACCTTTGCGCGAAACACGATGTCGCATTCACTGCACCGCCTTTGGCACTTTGCACCGATAACGCAGCGATGATCGCCTATGTTGGACTAACGCGACTGGCCAAGAATGACGTCGATGATTTGACCCTATCAGCGCGCCCGCGCTGGCCCTTGGATAACACCGCCGCACCCATGTTGGGGTTTGGCAAGAAAGGCGCAAAAGCATGAGCATCGCAGTCATTGGTGCTGGCGCATTTGGCGCAGCATTGGCCATAACATGGGCGCAATCAGGTCAAGACGTCACCCTTTGGGGCCGTGACGCAGACGTCATGAATGCTATGCAGACAAACCGTAAGGTGCCGCGCCTGCCGGACGTATCGCTACCCGCAAAAATCACCTGTTCTGCCAATTTAGACATTGCTTTTACACAGAACACGATCGCGTTGGCACTTCCTGCACAGGCAATGCGTCCTTTCTTGGAAACCCACAAACAGGCTCTTTCCGGCAAATCGCTGATCGCGTGCTGCAAAGGGATCGACCTGACCACTATGACAGGGCCAGTTTCGACGATCCGGCAAATCGTACCAGACGCCAATGCCGCGATGCTCACAGGGCCAAGCTTTGCCGCCGATATCGCAAAGGGTCTACCAACCGCGCTGACGCTCGCAATTTCTGACGATGCCATCGGCACAGCATTGCAGACCCAGCTATCCACCCCGACGCTGCGCATCTACCGCGCGACCGACACGATTGGTGCGGAACTGGGCGGCGCGTTAAAGAACGTGATGGCAATCGCATGTGGTGTCGCCATCGGCGCAGGCCTCGGTGATAGCGCAAGGGCCGCCCTTATGACGCGCGGGTTTTCTGAAATGCTGACGCTCGCGGATAAATTGGGCGCGGAACGTGCAACGCTTGGCGGACTTTCCGGCTTCGGTGATCTTGTACTGACCTGCACCTCTACCCAATCCCGCAACTTCCGGTATGGGCAATCGCTGGCCCGCGAAACCGGCTTTGACAAAACTACGACTGTCGAAGGTGCCGCCACCGCAAAATCAGTCACTAAACTCGCGAAATCGCTTGAATTGGACCTGCCGATCTGCACGGTTGTGGCTGATCTGATTGATGCAAAAACCGACGTGTCCACGGCGCTAGAGGCGCTGATGGCCCGTCCCCTAAAGGAAGAATAGACATGCTTGTTGCACTATTGGCCCGCGATAAATCTGGTGCTTTGCAAACGCGGCTTGATAATCGCGAAGCACATCTGGCGCATATCAAAGCGTCCGGTATCGTTGAAATGGCTGGGCCACTGCTGGACGCAGACGGTGGCATGTGCGGATCGCTGATCGTGCTAAACGTCGAAGACATGGCGCAAGCGCAAGCATTTGCAGACAATGACCCATATGCAAAGGCGGGCCTGTTCGAAAGCGTCACTTTGGATGCATGGAACAAGGTAATTGGCTGATGGCCTACTGGCTTTTCAAATCAGAACCCGATGTCTTCGGCTGGGAGGATCTAACCGCCAAAGGCGACGCAGGCGAAGAATGGGACGGCGTGCGCAACTACCAAGCACGCAACAACATGCGGGCGATGGCCAAAGGGGACCGTGGGTTTTTCTATCACTCGCGGTCCGGACTGGAAATCGTCGGGATCGTCGAGGTCTGCGCTGAAGCCCACCAAGACAGCACAACAGATGATGAACGCTGGGACTGCGTCGATGTCAAAGCGGTGCGTCCCTTCGCGAAACCGGTGACCTTGCAGGACATCAAAGCGGACGACAGGTTGTCTGAAATGGCGCTGGTAAAATCGTCGCGTCTTTCAGTGCAGCCGGTCACCGATGACGAATGGGCCATCGTCTGCGCGCTTGGCGATACAAAACCCTAGGCGTCCGGCCAAACGTCGCCCATAGTTCACACCATCCAAAATAACGGAGGGGACTATGGGATTTATTGCAGTGATTGTAGCGGCCGTCGCTGGCTGGGCATTCGGGGCAGCGTGGTACATGACGCTGTCAAAGCCATGGGTGGCCGCGGCCAAGATCGAAGTTGACGAAAACGGCAGACCTGTCGGGGATTCCGCGGCACCCTACATCATGTCGATGATCGCGATGATTTTAGTCGCAGGAATGATGCGGCACACATTTGCGTTGTCGGGCATCGAAACCTTCGGGAAAGGCCTAATTTCCGGACTTGGTGTTGGTCTGTTCTTCATCAGTCCTTGGATCATGATCAACAACGCTTACGGCATGCGGCCGTTCAAACTGACGCTGATTGATGCAGGATACGCCACCTTTGGATGTGCCGTGATCGGGGCCGTTTTGGGCCTGTTCTGAACCGAAAAAGAGGATCCGACGCGCCACCGGACCCTCTTTCACCCCGCGTGCTCCCTAGCACCACACGCGTATCTGAATTCTGGTCGGGGCCGTTCTGGCCGTGATGATTTGATACACCACTCAGGCGCAAATCGCGAACAAACGTTGTCCAAAATTTGAACCAAAAACGAAAAAGCCCGCCAGCAACGGACGGGCCTTTCCTAAATCTAAACCGTCGGCTTAACCGTAAACGGATTCTTTGCCGAAATGCTTTGTCAGCATGTAATAGACAACAGCGCGGTATTTGTTGCGTTCTGATTTGCCGTAAACTTCGATCACCGAATTGATCGCTTCCATCAGCTCTGGACCGTCTTTCAGGCCAAGTTTTTTGATTAGGAAGTTGTTTTTGACGGTTTCAAGCTCTGACGCTTGGCTGCCCGCAACTGTAGATGCATCGGCGTTATAGATCGAAGGACCGCAGCCAATCGTAACCTTTGTCAGCAAATCCATGTCAGGCGTCATGTTGCATTTGCCCTTAAGATCTTCCGCGTACTTTGCGATCCAATCGTCTCTCTTACCCATTTTGTCGTCCCCGTTCATATATTTGGCCGATTTTGGCCGGGTATCGCGCGGTCTCCGCGCGCATTGCGGTTACGTTAATCCGTCGATTCGTCCTGCGTAAAGGAAAAATCAGGGGGAAACTTTGCATGAGCGGATCAGCGACACAAACCCCAGCCACTTGATTGCACATGAAAGTGGTCGGCATGCAGGGCGTTGTAGTCCGGCGAAAGTGTCACACGGAACCAATCGCAGGCACTATCACGCGCCCGACGCAGGAACGCGCCTTTCGGTCCACCGTCATCCCAATCATTGATCAACCGCAAGCGCGTTCCATCGTCTAGACGAAACCCCGACACATCAATCGCATTCGCAGTCGCATGGGTGCTCCAGCGTTCGGACGACCCCCTGATCCGCCTGCAATTGTAGCTGCCGATATGGTCAATCTGTGAAACCTGCGCGCCAAACAGGTCGCGTGCAGCGGGCTGAAGCGCGTGTTCTTCCCACATCGCCATGCGCAATCCAATGGCGCAACGCGTTTCAATCGAAGCAAGAGACGCGTCACCAACCTCACGCAATTCCACGCGGCCTGTGATGTGGCAAGTGTCAGATGCCCCTAGATCCGGCATCGCCGTATATTGGGCCGCAGGCTCTAACGCAGCCAAACAACTTTGCGTCGACGCAAGCGCACGATCCAATTTCCATCCGGTAATTGGGGTCACGTCGTCCGCCACTTGCAATGGCAACGTTGGATTCCAACCGCGCGGCAATAGCGTCTGCGGATGGTACAACGCCTGGTAACCACCCCAAACAATACCACAGACCAAAAGCAAAGACACCGCCCGCCCCAACAGGGACGGACGGCGTTTTTTGTCTTCAGGTCGTAGGTGAGGTTTCACCCAGACGCCTTAGTAGCGATAGTGCTCTGGCTTGAACGGGCCTTCTGGTTTCACGCCGATGTAAGCTGCTTGTTCGGCATCCAATGTCGACAGCTTCACACCGATGCGGTCGAGGTGCAGGCGCGCAACCTTTTCGTCGAGATGCTTTGGCAGAATGTAGACGCCTGGCGCGTATTCCGCCGTTTTCTTCCACAATTCGATCTGGGCCAGCACTTGGTTTGTGAACGACGCGGACATCACAAAGGATGGGTGCCCAGTCGCGTTACCAAGGTTCAACAAACGGCCTTCAGACAACAGGATCAGGCGATTGCCATTCGGCATCTCGATCATGTCGACCTGTTCTTTGATGTTCGTCCACTTGTGGTTCTTCAACGACGCCACTTGGATTTCGTTATCAAAGTGGCCGATGTTGCCCACGATCGCCATGTCTTTCATCCGGCGCATATGTTCGATGCGGATGACGTCTTTGTTGCCAGTTGTGGTGACAAAAATATCAGCGGTTTCGACCACATCGTCCAGCGTTGTCACTTGGTAGCCGTCCATTGCAGCCTGCAACGCACAGATTGGGTCGACTTCGGTCACGATTACGCGGGCACCAGCACCGGACAAAGACGCAGCGGACCCTTTCCCAACGTCGCCGTAACCCATCACAACAGCAACTTTACCAGCCATCATCGTGTCTGTGGCGCGGCGGATGCCGTCGACAAGGCTTTCCTTACAGCCGTACTTGTTGTCGAATTTGGACTTAGTCACAGAGTCGTTGACGTTAATCGCTGGGAACGGCAGACGACCTTCGCGCTGCAGTTCATAGAGACGGTGAACGCCTGTTGTTGTTTCCTCCGATACACCAAGGATCGCTTCTTTGGTTTTTGTAAACCAGCCCGGTGTTTCTGCCATCCGCTTTTTGATCTGTGCGAAAACGGCTTCTTCTTCTTCGGATGTCGGCACTTCGATCAGATCGGTTTCGCCAGCTTCAACGCGGGCGCCCAACAGAACGTACAACGTTGCATCGCCACCGTCGTCCAAAATCAGGTTCGCGCCTTCTGGGAACATGAAGGACCGGTCAAGGTAGTCCCAATGTTCGGTCAATGACTGACCTTTGATCGCAAACACAGGCACACCGGATTCCGCAATCGCCGCGGCTGCGTGATCCTGCGTCGAAAAGATGTTGCAAGACGCCCAACGCACATCGGCACCCAACGCGACCAGCGTTTCGATCAGAACCGCAGTCTGAATAGTCATGTGAAGCGAACCAACGATCCGCGCACCCGCGAGTGGTTTGCTGTCGCCATATTCAGCGCGCAACGCCATCAAGCCCGGCATTTCAGTTTCAGCGATGTCGAGTTCCTTGCGGCCGAAACCGGCGAGCGCGATGTCTTTGACGATATAGTCTTCAGCCATGGGAAAAGTCCTGATGCATGTGAATTTGGGTCGCCATAACATTCCCAGCCGTTCTCGACAATGCGACGCACTGGTGCAAAAAAGAACGCGGAGCTTAGGAAAGATAAAACATGAAACAACCACGCGCGTGGCAACGGATGCTATCAGGCCGCAGGTTAGATCTGCTTGATCCGACGCCCGTTGATATCGAAGTCGAAGATATTGCGCACGGCCTTGCCTTTGTAGCGCGTTGGAACGGCCAAACGGCGGGCGATCACGCCTATTCAGTCGCTGAACATTCGCTCTTGGTCACGGACCTGTTCTGCCGCATGCAACCCAAAGCCCCAGCAAAATGGCAATTGGCCGCGTTACTGCATGACGCGCCTGAATATGTGATTGGCGACATGATCAGCCCCGTGAAAAACGCGGTCGGTCCGGGATATGAGGCGCTGGATGAACGGTTGGCCGCAGCCATTCACATCCGGTTCGGCTTGCCCGCGAAAATCCCCGCAACCATTAAGAAACAGATCAAAAAAGCGGACAAGGTCAGTGCATGGATGGAAGCGACGCAGATTGCAGGCTTTACTGTTGCAGAAGCGGACAAGTTTTTCGGTAAAGTAGACCAAACGCTGATTGTCGGGTTAAACATTACATTACGCCCTGCGCCGGATGTACGGGCGGAATTTACGACAAAACACGCACAACTCTTAGGCCAATTATGACCCTGACGGCACGTCCTTCCCAAGAACCCGATCTACCTGCTCTCGCCGCGCTGTTTAACCACACGGTCAGACAGGGCGGCACAACAGCACACGAAGAAGAATGGGACGTGCCAACCTTCAAAACTTACTATTTTGATGACCCCGTTATGGTCCACACTGTTCTGAAAGATGACCAACCCGTCGGTTTTCAAGCGGTTTTTGCACTGCCAGACAACGGCTTATCTATCGGCAGCTTTACGGATCAACAAAACCCTGTAGGGGGTGCAGGGTCTGTTATGTTTGAAGCGACCAAAGCCGCCGCCATCGCCGCCGGTTACACGTTTATCAACGCCAAGATCAGGGCGGATAACGTCCCCGGTTTGGCGTACTATACAAAGATGGGCTTTACGGATCACGCAATCGACAAAGACGTGCCGCTGGCAGACGGCACGCCGATGGATCGGATTACAAAGCGACTAATGCTTTAAACCTCAACTATCGCCAAAGCCCGATGTCTTTCGCCATGCGAATCCGGTGTTCATCCGCTTTGCGCTGCTGGCGGTGATATGTGTCTTGGTGCAAGTTGTGCTTCCAATGATCAGGCGCGCGCCAGTCATCAATCATAGTTGCAGTCTTGATCGTACGGTTGAAGATACCAAACATTTTGCGTTCCTTTCGTGTTTTCCTGCATTTTTGATAAAACACTTGCGTCCAGACGCCGAGTCAGGAAGAATTTCGATATGTTAGCTGAACTATCATATGAACTGGCGTGACATCCCATCGCTTGCAGCCCTAAAGGGTTTCGAAGCTGCCGCGCGTGCGGGATCATTCAGCGCGGCTGCGCGTGAACTGAACGTCACCCATGCCGCAATCGCACAGCACGTCAGATCCGTTGAAGCACACTTGGGCATGTCCCTCCTTAACCGCGAAGGCCGCAAAATGGTCCTGACCGATGCGGGTGCGCAGCTTGCCAATGATCTGGGCACAGGGTTCAGCACAATCATTGATGGGGTGGCCCGCATCGTTGAAGACGTGAATACACGCCCTTTAACCGTCACTGTGACCCC
Organism: Loktanella sp. F6476L; assembly: GCF_023015725.1. Lineage (NCBI taxonomy): Bacteria > Pseudomonadati > Pseudomonadota > Alphaproteobacteria > Rhodobacterales > Roseobacteraceae > Loktanella > Loktanella sp. F6476L. The sequence continues at coordinate 314,672 of NZ_JALKAR010000003.1, forward strand.
GAACTTTGCGGAATACTGGTTGATGCCGCGGCTCTGTGGTTTCTGGAGCCAGCATCCCGAGATCACAGTCACTGTCCACGCAAGCAATGACCTGATTGATCTGCGCCGCGACGGATACGACATGGCCATTCGCTATGGCGAAGGCGACTATCCAGGTTTGCAATCGCAGTTCTTGGTGGCGGGCGACTACGTCGTCGTCGCCACACCTGACCTGTTGGGGAACCGCAGGGTAAATACGTTAGCCGATCTGCAGGATTTGACTTGGCTGTTTAGCCCCACCCTGCCCGTCTTTAAGCGCTGGGCGTCTGAAAACGGGTTGGACGTGGATGTCTGCACGATCCGCGAGCTTAGTTCCATGAGCATGATCACATCGGCCGTACGCGCAGGTGGCGGGATTTCGGTGGTGATCCGCGCAATGGTCGAAGACGACATCGTATCGGGTCGGTTGATCGTAGTGCAAGAAGCCGCAGCGGTGCGAAACCTTGGTTACTACGTTGTCAGCCAAGACGGCGCCGAAACCACTAAGGTCAAAACTTTCCGCAAATGGTTGCTGTCGCAAAAGTAGCTCTGCGGCTTACGTCCATTTCTTTTGCATTCCGAACGACGGAAACCTGTGACGTCTGCGTTTAACCATCAACGCATTTTTAGAGGATTACGAAAAGCCATGTTACACCGCACTGCCATTGCCGCCGTCTCTGCTGCCATTCTGACAACGACACCTGCTTTCGCTGATAGCGTTGAAATCTATCTGGTCGATATGCTGGACAACACGCAAAACGGCTATTGTGTCGATATCGCACGCGCGCAGGGAACAGCCGCAAATCCAGACGACGGCTTGCAAGGCCATACATGCTACAGCCCATCCGGCGAACTTATGGTTGACCAAATCTTTGATACTGAAAAGTTCGCGGATAACGTGCTGTATATGCCTGAATTCGACGTTTGTGCTGAAATTGCGTCGGACGAAGCGGGTACAACCATTGATCTGGCGACCTGTGATGGCAGCGATGCCCAAGCATTCAACTTCTCTGGTGAAGGTACAATTACACCGGTTTCCAATGACACGATGTGTTTCACTGTCGCCGAAGACACCCGCACAGGGCGCAGCGATGCCAATCAGATCAAAGTGCTGTCACTGGAAACGTGCACAGATGACAACGCGGCCAATCAAACATGGAACGTACGCACCGCATCTGAATAATGCCGCCTAGCAAAGCCCGTTAACGCGGGCTTCGCTTTGCCAAAATGCGCTGCAATGTCCGGCGGTGCATGTTCAATCGACGTGCAGTTTCAGACACATTGCGGTCGCATAGCTCGTACACCCGCTGAATATGCTCCCAACGGACGCGATCCGCGCTCATCGGGTTTTCAGGGGGTGGTGGTAAATCATCACCGTTGGCAAGCAAGGCGTTCGTGACATCAGTCGCATCCGCAGGCTTTGACAAATAATCGGTTGCGCCGATCTTCACCGCAGCAACCGCTGTCGCAATCGCACCATATCCGGTCAGGACAACAATGCGGGCGTCAGGCCTGCGTTCGCGCAAAACTTCGACGACATCCAAGCCGTTCCCATCGCCAAGACGCAAATCTACGACAGCATATGCAGGTGGGCGCGCTGTCGCGATGGCCTTTCCTGCTGCAATTGAATCGGCCGTTTCAACGGCGAAACCGCGCTTTTCCATCGCCTTTGCGAGGCGTTTCAGAAAAGCTTCATCATCATCAACTAATAGAAGTGACGGGTCTTCGCCGATGGGCAGTGCATTATTTTCCGCAGTCATCACCGTTTCCTTTGTTCGAAACAGGACTTAGACCAACGGAACGCCGGGTCAAATGCGACCTTTTCCCCTAAGTGGCGTTCACGAAGCAGCTCACCGTCTCTGCAACTTCCTCTGCAGTATTGGTGTTTCGGAAGAATTCCACAAACCCTATTTCAGGCAACGTCAAATAGGTCAGGGTTGTGTGTTGCATCAGGTAGTAGTCAGGATCACCGCTGGAATCCTTTTGATAAAAGGTGCGGTAGGCCTTTGAAGCCGCATCGACCTGCTCTGCGCTACCAGTCAAACCAATGGCTTTGTCGTGAAAATTATAGGCGTAATCGCCCACGATTTCAGGCGTGTCGCGTTCTGGGTCAATCGAAATGAAGACTGGCGTGGCTTCAATCCCCTGTTCGGCTAAAAGATCAACGGCTTGGGAATTGCGCGCCATATCGACCGGACAGAAATCTGGGCAAAAGGTGAACCCGAAATAGATCAGCGTCGGTTCCGTGATAATGTCTTTGTCCGTGACCAGTTCGCCGTTTTTATCCAACAGTTCGAACGATCCGCCAATATCCCCACCCGCAACAGCGGTCGCACCGCATTCTTCGATGCCGCCGCCAAGTTGTGTCACGGCAATCGTTCCGCCAATCCCTAGACCGACAACTGTCGCCGCCGCTATCGCAAGTTTCTTTGACATAGTCTGTCCCTTTTTGGTCGCATGGCCCGTGTATAACGTATCCTGTATGTAGGGGTACATAACAGACAGGTAAACGGCGATCACATGGACGTTTCTGACTACCACATCGGCGAAGACCGCGAACGCAGCAATTGGGTCAGGCTACGCACGCTTTTGCGCGTTCGATGGTTTGCGATTGCGGGACAATCTGCCGCAATCCTTGTGGCGGTCCAGCTCTATGGATTGCAGATGCAAACGGGTTACGCGACCGCAGTGATTGGTTTGGCGATCATCGCGAACCTGTATTTCACGTCCGTCTATCCCGAGAACAAGCGCCTTTCGGAACGTGAAGCGTTCTTCATGCTGATCATCGACATCTTTCAGCTGACACTTTTGCTGTATGTGACCGGTGGCTTGGTGAACCCCTTTGCGGTCCTGATCTTGGCGCCCGTCACTATCGCCGCAACCGTTCTGCAGTTGCGCAGTACTTTGGTGCTGGGGATGGTCGCGATCACGTTAATTTCACTGATCTCGCAGTTCTCGCAACCCATTGCGACGGCGGATGGGATCGTTTTGACCTTACCCCCCTTAATCCAGTTCGGATTTTGGACCGCCTTGGTCATCGGGATCACGTTCCTTGCGGTCTACGCCCGCCAAGTCACGATGGAAATGCACACGATGGCAGAGGCGCTTTTGGCGACCCAACTGGCATTGGCACGCGAACAAAAGCTGACCGATCTAGGTGGGGTCGTGGCCGCAGCGGCGCACGAATTGGGCACGCCATTATCAACGATCAAGCTGATCAGCAGCGAATTGATGGAAGATCTATCCGAAAATACGGATCACTACGACGATGTCGTTTTGATTGGGGAACAAGCCGATCGGTGCCGTGATATTCTGCGATCCATGGGCAGGGCCGGCAAAGACGATCTTCACGTCCGGCATGCGCCTTTGGAAACCGTGGTCCGTGAAGCCGCTGAACCCCACATGAATCGCGGGAAAACGGTCATGTTGCGTGTTGGTCCGATGGATGACGATTCACTGGCGCAACCGTCCATTCCGCGCCGCCCTGAAATCGTGCACGGTCTGCGTAACCTAATCCAGAACGCAGTCGATTTTGCAGAAACAAGCGTCCAGATCGAAGTTGCATGGGGCGAAGACCTGATCAAAGTGCGGATCATGGATGACGGCGCTGGGTTTCCAGCGTCGGTTATCGGCCGCATCGGCGATCCCTTTGTTCGGCGTAGGCGCCAAACCAACGACCGTCCCGGGTACGAAGGTATGGGGCTCGGTATGTTCATCGCAAAGACGTTGCTGGAACGGTCTGGCGCGACGCTAACCTTCGCCAACAGCCGCATCAAAGGGCAAGCTGGTTGGGCGGGACAACCGCTTGGTGGTGCGATCGTATCTGTCCGCTGGCCCCGCAACATTGAATTCATCGCGACCCCTGATACCGATGAACCGCTCGGCGAAAACCAACAATTTTCATAACGATCGACACGAATTTTCTGAGTCTCACTAAACGTTTACGCAACATTAACCTTACAAAGCGACTCTCAGCCTGGGCAAAATTAGGTTGGGCAAATGGAATCACTAGGGCTTTTGGAGGTAGCGTTGATCGCTACCGTATCGTTGGGTGGAACTGCAGTTGTCGCATTTGGGTTTTGGTTCTACTGCACGCTCGGTTTGAACCATCGCTACGCGGGATTAGACAACATCGTTCCTACATTTCTGTTTGATGGGAACGAATTGCGCGACGCAACACCCGACGCACAGATGTTGATTAAGGACGTCCCGCCGCACATGAACGAACGGGAATCCATGTTGCATATCTTAGGCGCACGCTTTCCGACATTGAACACAGTCATGGACCGTATCGGTCGAAATGAAGTGCAAACACTAACGGCAACGGACGATTCAGCCATTTCTCTTGAGGTCACTGAAATCGACGGGTTGATCCAAATAAAACTGATCGGGACATGCACCCAAGACAGTTTGACGATCAGCGCAATCGCCGCGCAGGATGCGATGCTTGATGAACTGACCATGCTTCGGAACATCGCGGACAAATCCCCGCACATGGTCTGGCAGCAAGACAGCGACGGGCAGCTAAATTGGGCCAATCAGGCATATCTCGACCTGTGCGACCTCATATCTGACGATCAGAATAAGTCCGTTAAATCGTGGCCAAGCGAACCTGCTTTCCCCGATTTGCATCACGATATGACCGACGACGATCACGTGTCGCGGCGTAAATCGATCGATATTCCGGCCAAAAATGGCGAAGCGTGGTTCGATATCACAACCTTCAAAAACGGAAACGACGCGCTACATTTCGCGAGCAATGCGAATAGGGCAGTCCTTGCGGAACAGGAGAAACGCAAAGCCGTTCAAATGTTTGGCCGTATATTCGCGCAACTTTCGACCGGACTTGCAACTTTTGACGCGAACCATCGCCTGACGATGTTTAATCCGGCGCTCATCGAAATGACAAATCTGGCGCCAGAATTCCTAAGCAGCAAACCATCGATGCAAATGTTTTTGGACAGCCTGAGAGAAGCCCGGCTGCTGCCGGAACCCAAAGATTACGTCAAATGGAGAGAACAATTCCCGCTGAACGATTCATCCACGAAACGCACAGCCTATTGCGAAAACTGGGAAATTGCCGACGGGCAAACCTTTAAGGTGACGGGCCAACCGGCACGAGATGGATCTTACGCCTTCTTCTTCGAAGACATCACTGCTGAAATTTCAATGACCCGCCGTTTTCGGTCAGACCTCGAAACCGGACAAGGCGTTATGGACGCTTTACCCGATGCGATCGCTGTATTTTCTGCAAACGGCACATTGGTGACAAGGAACAAGGCCTACGTCGACCTTTGGGATGTCGATCATGACACAACTGTGCGCGTGCACGATCTACGGGCAGAAATGCTGATGTGGCAAAGCCATTGCGCCGCCGCACCGATTTGGGGCGAATTGCGCGAATTCATTGGCAAAAGCGGGCATCGCAAACTGTGGACCGATCGCGCGATTTTGGACGATGGGCGACAGTTTACCTGTAAGGCGCAACCAATTGCTGGCGGTAAGACGATGATTTCATTCTCCGTCCTGTCGCGGATGAGCCCACGAGTTCAGCAAAAATTGGCTATGCCTGACCCAGCGATCTACGGGCTGAAAGGCTGAATTCGCTTGCAGGTACAGCGTCAGGTCATAATCATGGGATATGACCACGACCACGCTATTTTTCCCGCTTGAATCCGATACGCAGCGCTTTGCCGCGCAAATGTCGGCTATCTTGGCCCCCGGTGATACGATCCTGCTGTCAGGTGACATCGGGGCCGGAAAGTCGGCATTTTCAAGGGCGGTCATTCGGACCATGGTTGGTGCAGAAATCGACGTTCCATCGCCGACCTTCACCCTTGTGCAGACATACGAAACGGAGACCGCAGAGATTTGGCACTGCGATCTCTATCGGCTCACGCATCCGGACGAAGCGTTCGAACTCGGGCTTGATGAGGCGTTTGAAACTGCAATATGTTTGATCGAATGGCCGGATAGATTGGGCGACGATGCCCCGTCAAATGCCCTAACCCTGCATTTCCAAGCCTTGGAAAATGGTCATTCAGTCACCTATTCGCCAAACCCAGCATGGGCCAAACGGTTGGACCATCTCAATGACTGATCGGGCATCGTTGATCGGCGATTTCCTGAAAGGGTCGCAGTGGGAAACTTGGACGCAGCACACGCTTGCGGGTGATGCATCATCGCGGCGTTATCTGCGCCTGACCAACGAAAACCAGTCTGTCATTCTCATGGACGCGGACCCGCAAACAGGGCAAAGCACTGCGAAATTTGTGAAAATCGGTGACTGGTTGACGGATCAACATCTGTGCCCCCCACGTAACCTGCTGCATGATCCGAACAATGGTCTACTTCTGCTCGAAGACCTCGGGCCCACCGATTTCGCGATCCAGCTGACCCACGCACCCGATCAAGCAACCCAGCTTTATACAGCTGCGACCGACATTCTGGTGACACTTGACCGCGCGACGCCACCACCGGACCTTGTCCGCATGACGCCGGAAGTTGGTGGCGAAATGCTGGAAATCACCGCCGAATGGTACGGTGACCCCCTGCAAACCCAGATCGCTGACGAAATGTCAGACCACATGGCGCGGCTCTGTCCAATGGCTGATAAGATCGCGCTGCGGGACTACCACGCCGAAAATCTGATTTGGCGCGCCGATAAAGAGGGCAGCGACAGAGTTGGCCTGCTTGACTATCAAGACGCATTTATCGCGCCGCGCGGCTACGATCTTGTTTCGTTGCTCCGTGATGTCCGGCGCGTCGTTGATCCCGATCTGGCCCGCGCCATGACGGATCATTTCATCGTCAAAACCGACGCTGATCCCAATGCGATGCAAGCCGCACTTGCCTGTCTGGCTGTCCAACGGAACCTACGCATTTTGGGTGTTTTCGCGCGTCTTGCCCGTCGCGACGGAAAAACACGATACATGGCTATGATCCCGCATGTGTGGCAAATGATCCAAACCGATCTTACCCACCCTGCCCTGCAAGAATTGCAAAAATGCGTTGAACAGACACTACCTGCGCCGGAAAATGCGGCAATAAAGGACCTGCTATGACCTCCATCATGTTATTCGCAGCGGGCCTTGGCACGCGCATGGGTCCACTGACCGCCGACAAACCAAAACCGATGGTAGAAGTCGCAGGACGCCCGTTAATTGATTACGCGCTTGATCTGACCAAAAGCCAACCGCTGACCCCACCTGTCGTGAACCTGCACTACAAAGCAGACATCCTGCGTGGCCATTTAGATGATCGATCTGTCGTATTTTCCGACGAAACCGATTTGCTGCGCGATACCGGTGGTGGGCTGCGTCACGCGCTTCCTCTGCTGGGCCCCGATCCTGTTGTCACGCTGAATACGGACGCCATATGGAACGGGCCAAATCCGATTGCGCAACTGCTGAATGCATGGCGCGACGACATGGAGGGACTGCTTATGCTGATCCCGACCGCGCAAGTTCTGGGTCATAAAGGCAAGGGCGACTTCGTAATCGACAACACAGGACGCCTGACCCGCCAACCCGGTCACATTTACAGCGGCCTGCAGATGATCCGCACCGATGGGTTGGCCGAGATTTCAGACGACGTATTTTCCCTTAACCGCCTGTGGGACAACGCAATTGCACGCGGCACTTTGCACGGGATCACATATGCGGGGCGTTGGTGCGACGTGGGTCAACCTGACAGCATCCCGATCGCAGAAACACTGATCGGTAAGAACGCAGATGTTTGAACCAAGCACAAAACCACGTATTTTCGGCCTGCCACCGGGATCAGATTTCGCGACCGCACTAGTGGCCGGATTGCTGGACTACGCAGGCGACATGCCTCCGCAGGACTTCGCGAAAATCCAGATTTTTGTAAACACATCGCGCATGCAACGCCGCATCAGAGACGTGTTCGACGCCGGCCCCGCACGAATACTGCCGCGTATCCGATTGATCACCGATTTAGCCAAAGACCCCATCGCCACGGATGTAACGGCACCTGTGTCACCATTGCGCAGACGGTTGGAATTGGCCAAGTTCGTGTCTGCTTTACTAGACAAGGAACCCGAACTGGCCCCGCGCGCAGCACTTTACGATCTATCCGACAGCCTCGCAAAATTGATGGATGAAATGCAAGGCGAAGGGGTTACGCCTGACAACATCAGCGGCCTCGACATCACCGATCAATCCGGGCATTGGGACCGCGCGTTAAAGTTTCTGAACATCATCGCGCCCTACTTTGCGACCGACGGCGCAGAACCCGATATCGAAGCCCGCCAACGCCAAGTCATTGAAACACTGATCGCGACATGGGCCGATACACCGCCCGCCAATCCGATCATCGTCGCAGGGTCAACCGGATCGCGCGGGGCAACGGGATTGTTCATGCGCGCAGTTGCGAACCTACCAAACGGCGCAATCGTCTTGCCCGGTTTCGATTTCGACATGCCAACGCACGTCTGGAATGCGCTTGATGGCGACAAAGGCGTCGCAGAAGATCACCCGCAATTCAGGTTTCGCAAACTGATGTCTGCGATGGATCTGCAGCCCAACGATATCCAGCAATGGGGCAACCGCCCTGCCCCGAACCCTGCGCGTAACGCATTGGTTTCGCTGTCATTACGCCCAGCCCCCGTAACAGACCAATGGCTCGCGGACGGCCCCGATCTTGGTGATCTCACCGCCGCGAGCAAAGGATTAACGCTGGTCGAAGCCCCATCCCCACGGGCAGAGGCCGAAACGATTGCCCTGCGCCTACGCCAAGCAGCAGAAGACGGTGTCACCGCCGCCCTGATCACGCCAGACCGAAACTTGACGCGCCAAGTCGCCGCTGCCCTTGATCTATGGAACATCGTGCCCGACGACAGTGCGGGTATGCCGCTTGCCCTATCCCCACCCGGTCGGTTCCTGCGACATGTCACTGACGCATTGAACCGCCCTTTTACCAGTGAAGCGTTGCTGACGTTGCTCAAACATCCGTTGTGTCATTCCACCGAGAACGACCGTGGTCCGCATTTGTTATCCACGCGAGAATTAGAGCTGTTTATCCGCCGCAACGCTGTCCCTTTCCCAGACGAACAGACGCTAATCGACGCTTCAAATCACAAGGGATTTCGTGTCGATCCGGAGTGGTCCGCATGGGTGCAAACGATCCTGCAATCCGTTTCATCATCGCGAAAACAGTCTCTAACAAGTCATATTGGACGCATTATTGATCTATCAGAGGCGCTTGCGCGTGGTCAAAGCGATGAAGGGTCCGGTGGTCTTTGGGATGAAGCAGCCGGTCGCGAAGCCCGCAAGGTTTGCGATACGATCCTGCGCGACGCTGACGCCAGTGGCGACATGTCCGCCACCGAATTCACGGGCCTGTTCGGTGCGCTTTTGGCGGCAGGCACCGTGCGCGACCGCGATGCGGGCCATCCGAACATCCTAATCTGGGGGACGTTAGAGGCGCGTGTGCAAAGCGCCGATCTCGTCATACTTGGCGGCATGAACGAAGGTGTCTGGCCAGAAGCACCCACACCCGATCCATGGCTTAACCGCAAAATGCGGGCACAAGCGGGGCTATTGCTACCCGAACGGCGCATCGGATTATCCGCGCACGATTACCAGCAGGCCGTCGCAGGGGCCGAGGTCTGGATCACACGCGCCAAACGCAACGCCGATGCGGAAACCGTTCCGTCGCGCTGGGTGAACCGTCTGACCAACCTGCTCAGCGGTTTGCCGGATCAAAACGGTCCTGCCGCGTTGAAAGCGATGCAATCCGAAGGCAACCGTTGGATCGCGATGGCTGCACAGTTAAGCGTGCCGGACGCGCCGACCAAACCTGCGCACCGTCCATCCCCGAAACCGCCGGTCAGCGAACGTCCCGACACAATCTCGGTCACGCAGATCAAGACCCTAATCAGGGACCCCTACGCCATTTACGCATCGAAGGTGCTGCGCCTGCGTGATCTCGACCCGCTTGTCCCGACGGCCGATGCACCGCTGCGCGGCGTCATCATCCATGCGATCCTTGATGAATTCATCGGTAGCAAACCTGACGCGAAAAACCCTGCCGCATTCACGCAACTGATGGAAACCGCGGCACGCCATTTCACTGCAAACTGCCCATGGCCCACCATCCGGGCGCAATGGATGGCACGCATGGAAAAGCTCGCGCCGGTTTTCCTCGCGGCAGAAGCAATGCGGCAAGCCAAAGGCAGTCTCGCAGTCTCCGAAGGGTGGGGCGAAATGCACATGCCGTCCGTCGGCATCTGCATCACCTGTAAAGCGGACCGGATCGACCTGACGCCGGAAAACACCGCCCTAATCTACGATTACAAAACGGGAACGGTGCCCACCAAGGACGTGCAGGAAAAGTTCGACAAACAGCTTCTGGCAGAGGCCGTGATGGTATCACGCGGCGCGTTCAAGGACCTTGGCGAAAAACGCGTAGACGAAGCGGTTTTTCTCGGCGTGAATGCAGCCATGCGCGACGTGCCGGCACCTTTGGATGAAAACCCGATTGAAGCGGTTTACGCTGGGTTAGAGACGCTATTTGGCAAATGGAACACGCAAACCACGGGCTACAGCGCCCGTATGGCAATGTTCAGCAAAGACGACTTCAGCCCCTACGATCACTTGTCGCGCTTCGGCGAATGGACGATGGCGGATCTGCCAAAACCGGAGGATTTGTCATGATGCGTGATGATGCGACCCAACGACAGGTCAACGCGGCCGATCCACTAAATTCCACATGGCTGTCTGCCAATGCAGGGTCGGGCAAGACACGGGTGCTGACCGACCGCGTGGCGCGGCTTTTGCTCGAACAGGTCGATCCGCAGAACATTCTCTGCCTGACCTACACCAAAGCCGCCGCTGCCGAGATGCAAAACCGCCTGTTCAAACGGCTTGGCGCATGGGCGATGATGCCAGACGACGCGTTGCGGGCTGATTTGACGACGCTAGGTTTTGACAAGACGATTACGAAAGAAGAACTCAATCGTGCCCGCACTTTGTTTGCGCAGGCGATTGAAACGCCGGGTGGTCTGAAAATTCAAACGATCCACTCATTCTGCGCGGGCGTGCTGCGTCGGTTCCCGCTAGAGGCCGCCGTCAGCCCACAGTTCCGCGAAATGGAAGACAGGCAGGCCGAATTGCTGCGTGCAGAGGTCATGGATGACCTGCTGCTTGGCCCGCACGCCGACACGGTTCACACGATGTTGCGTCATTTCACGGGAGCAGATGTCGCGGCATTGACGGCTGAAATCGCGAGCAAACGCAGCCTATTCACCGCAAATACCAAAGACAGTGATCTGCACGCAGCGCTCGATCTGGCGGAAGGGGTGACAAAGGACGTTCTGCTCGACACCGTATTGGGGCCAGAAGAACGCGACACCTTGAAACGCCTGCAAGCGGTGCTCGCGAAAGGCAGCAGCACAGAGATCAAAGCAGCAAATGCGCTTGCATCAATCGACTTTGCTGCGCCACCAAGATTAGCCGATATAGCTGTATTAGAGTCTGTTTTTCTGTTCGGTCCAACTGCTAAGGCCCCCTTTGGCGCGAAGATCGACAAATTCCCGACTAAGGCCACACGCGAAGCGAACGCAGAACTGATCGACGACGTGAACATCATCATGGAAACCGTCGAACAGGCCCGCAATGACCGTCTGGCTTTGATGGCTTTTGAACGCTCGACCGCGCTGAACCGGTTCGGCGCGGCCTTCGTGCCCGCATACGAAGCCCGTAAAACGGCGATGGGCATGCTAGATTTCGACGACCTGATCCAGAAAACCAAAGCCTTGCTCACCGACCGTCGTGTCGCCCAATGGGTTCTGTTTCGTCTCGACGGCGGTATCGACCACGTGTTGGTGGACGAAGCACAGGACACAAGCCCCGACCAATGGGCCGTGATCAAACAACTGACGCAGGAATTCACTGCAGGCGAGGGCGCTGATCCATCGCGTCGCCGCACCATTTTTGTCGTTGGGGACAAAAAGCAGTCGATCTATTCGTTTCAGGGCGCTGATCCCGCCGCGTTCGACCAAATGCGCGGTCACTTTGAGGAAGGTCTCGCAGCCGTTGACGACCGTTTGCATGGCGAAGCGTTGCTGCATTCTTTCCGTTCGTCGCAGGCGATCCTGCGCGTCGTGGACGAAACATTCACCCGCGACCGCGCCGCTGGACTGGAACCAAACGTGCAGCATCTGGCGTTCAAGCAAAACATGCCGGGGCGCGTTGATCTATGGCCCGTGGTCGAACCATCTGACGAAAAACCCGATATTGACTGGACTAATCCTGTTGATGTGATCAGCCCCGATCATCACGTCGTCCGGCTTGCCGATCAGATCGCATTCGACATCAAACGGATGATCAAAGAAGAGACTATTCCAGTCGAAATCGGCCATTCCGGCACCTATGATCGTCGTCCCGTGACCGAAGGCGACATTCTTATTCTGGTGCAACGGCGATCTGAGCTGTTTTCGGAAATCATCCGCGCCTGCAAAACCGCCAAACTGAAGATCGCGGGCGCAGATCGATTGCGAGTCGGGGCGGAACTGGCCGTCAAAGACCTCGCAGCACTTCTATCCTTCTTGGCTTTGCCAGAGGATGATCTGTCGCTAGCCGCTGCGTTGAAATCCCCGCTGTTTGGCTGGACCGAACAGGATCTTTACACGCTCGCACACCATCGTCCGCAAAAGGGGTACCTTTGGCCCGCCTTGCGTGACAGCGATCAATACGAGACTACCAAAACCGTCTTGCGCGATCTTCGCAAACAGGCCGATTTCTTACGCCCTTACGATCTGATCGAACGCATTCTGACGCGCCACGACGGGCGTCGCAAACTTCTCGCGCGGTTGGGATCCGAAGCCGAAGACGGTATCGACGCGCTGCTGTCCCAAGCACTGGCCTATGAATCCACCGGCGTCCCCAGCCTCACGGGGTTCCTTGCGTGGATGGCGACCGACGACCTAGAGGTCAAACGCCAAATGGACAGCCAAGGCGACCGGATCAGGGTTATGACCGTGCATGGGGCCAAGGGGCTAGAGGCACCGATCGTATTCCTGCCCGAAACGGCGGAACGCAAAAACATCGTGCGCAGTGAATTGATCGAAAAGAACGGTGTCGCGTTATGGAAAACCAAATCCGACAGCACGCCACCCGCAATCGCCGAAAAGCTGGACGCAATCAAAGCCAAGCAGACCGAAGAACGGATGCGGCTGCTTTACGTTGCCATGACGCGAGCGGAAAAGTGGCTGATCGTGGCCGCTGCGGGCGATGTCAAAGACGGTGATGACAGTTGGTACAACATCATTTCGGACGGCATGAAGCAGGCTGGCGATATCGTAGAGAGGGTAGGGTATCACGACATCCGCCGCGTCTCACACCTTGACTGGAACGCAGGCGAACGTCGCGAAAAAACAGTCACTAAAAAGGCAGAAGTTCAGAAGATTACATTCGGCGAAACCCCCGAAGGGACACGATCAAAGACCATCTCACCGTCCGATCTGAAAGGCGCCAAAGTGCTACCCGGCGATCCGCGCGACGCCGATCAAGAAACCGCAAAGGCACGCGGCACCATGATCCACCTCTTGCTGGAACACCTGCCACTTGCTGAACCAGAAAACCGCAATGACCTTGGCCTGAAAATACTAAACGGGCAGGGGGATGACACCTTTGACACCGATCTGATTGACCACGTCATTGGTTTGCTGAACACGCCGGACCTGACGCCAATCTTCACCCCCGATGCACTTGTCGAAGTTGATGTAACCGCCGATCTGCCCGAACTGAACGACGACCGTATTCACGGCGCGATCGACCGGTTGATCGTCACAGCGACCAACGTGCTGGCCATTGATTACAAGTCGAACCACAAGGTGCCGGATCAACCACAGGACGTCCCCGTCGGCCTATTGCGTCAGATGGGGGCCTACCAATCGGCGTTGCACCAAATCTTTCCAAACCACGCGATTGAAACTGCAATCCTTTGGACACACACAGCAAATTTGATGCGGCTGCCTGCGGACCTGACCCGCGATGCAATCCGTACAGTAACTGACGCGTGAACGCCGCTTGACCCTACCCGCGCTGGTTCATAGGTTCTGGCCAAGCACATAAATCTAGGAGAGCCATCATGGCCACAGTAGCCGTCACCGACGCCACATTCGACGCCGAAGTCCGTCAGTCCGATATCCCCGTTGTTGTGGATTTCTGGGCAGAATGGTGCGGTCCTTGCAAACAGATCGGCCCGTCTTTGGAAGAACTGTCCGCTGAAATGGACGGCAAAGTTAAGATCGTCAAAGTTAACGTCGACGAAAACCCGAATTCACCAGCACAGATGGGCGTGCGCGGCATTCCCGCGTTGTTCATGTTTAAAGGCGGCGAAGTCGTCTCTAACAAAACAGGCGCGGCACCAAAGGCTGCGATCCAAGGCTGGATCGAAGAATCCATCTAAACCAATCATTTTGGTTCGAAAGGGCGTCCATTGGGGCGCCCTTTTGCGTTTTGGCAGCCGCTATTGTCAGCAAACCTTCGGATTGCCATATAGACGCTAAGCAACAAAGGACGCGACCCATGGCAAACGACGACTTTCCCGGCTGGCACGGCACCACAATCATCGGCGTGCGCAAAGGTGACGAAGTGGTCATCGCAGGCGACGGTCAGGTCAGCCTTGGCCAGACGGTGATTAAGGGGACAGCGCGTAAAGTGCGACGCCTTTCACCAGGCGGGCACGACGTGATCTGTGGATTTGCAGGATCGACAGCAGATGCGTTTACACTGTTGGAACGTCTGGAAAAGAAACTCGAGGCAACACCAGGCCAACTCGCGCGCGCCTCTGTTGAACTTGCCAAAGACTGGCGCACCGACAAATACCTGCAAAAACTCGAAGCGATGTTGATCGTGTCCGACGGCCGCGAACTACTGGTGATCACAGGGGCAGGGGACGTTCTGGAACCCGAACATGAAGTCACGGCAATCGGGTCCGGCGGCAACTACGCGCTCGCCGCGGGCCGCGCCCTAATGGACAGCGATCTGGACGCCGAAGCAATCGCACGCAAAGCAATGGCCATCGCATCCGACATCTGCGTCTATACCAACGGCAAACTCACCGTTGAAACAATCAAAAAGCCCACGTCGTAAACGCGGGCCCTTTCTTTTGGTCCTAAATACCTCGGGGGTTTGGGGGCTGGCCCCCAATTACTTCGCCGATGCAATCGCCAACCCAACGCTGAACTTCTCACACCAGATCCAGACCTCATTGTAATCATCAGGGTTCACGCTCGGGCGCAATTCCCATGACGACGCACCCTTATACTGGCTCGGCTGCAGGACAAGCGTATGGACCGTTGCGGGATCATAAACACCATCCTTGCCCAGCGCGATGCGGGGATCAGGGGCGCTGTCGAAATTGAAATCATCCAGCAAATGCACGGTATTACCGACAATTTCTGCGGTGCCTGTCACCGTGTGATTGTTGATGCCGCGAAAGGTGAACAACCGGCCATGCCCGCCAGCAAAGGCAGCAGGGGCAGCAGTTGTGGCAAGTGCGGCAGCAAGAAAGGTACGACGGTCCATTGGTATCCTCCAGTAAATGGCCTCTTGCGACAGACCCTAGCGGCGAAAAATCTGTCAGGATACCGCGCATACGCGTTTGTGAACTGTCGCGAAAATCATGTCATCACTTGGCCTTTGGCCCAACAGACCATAGGTATCTGACATGATCGAAACTGATGACATCCGCGCAAGCGTCGCCGCAGGCATTCTGTCGGAAAAGCAGGCCGCGTCTCTGACCGCCCTCGCGCACAGTCGCCGTGGCGCGCGCGAAGGCCTGCATCCGGGCGATGAACCGTTTGAGCTGTTCAAAGGCTTCAACGAAATTTTCATCATCGTGGGCCTACTAATCCTGTCGCTTGGTTGGATCGGCCTGATCACCGCCGTCTTCGACACACAAATTATCGGATTTCGTGATGCAGCACTCTGGTACGGGGTGCCCGGTGCGGCATTCCTTTGGCTGCTGTCGGAATATTTCATCTGGCGCAGGCGCATGGTTGGCCCCGCGATTGCCTTGTCGATCCTGTTTGGTTTGAACGCTGGCGTTACGCTTGTCGCCTACTTCGCCGAACCCTTCATGATCGGCCAACAAGACTACAGCAGTCTGCCTTTCCCACTTGCCATGACCACCGTCGCTGTCGGCCTTTTCTGGCTGCGGTTCCGTGTACCCTTTGCGATGGCGATGATTGCCGTCAGCTTGTTCTTTGTCGCAATGATGATTGCAGCCATTAATCAAGGAACCCCGCAAAACCCCGCTGATCTGTTTCTTCTGTCCGCTGGCGGACCCTTCGCGTGGATCACTCTTGGCCTTGGCATCGCAATCTTCATTGCCGCCATGGCGTTTGATATGTCCGATCCGCACCGCGTCACGCGCCGTGCCGCAAACGGGTTCTGGCTGCATGTTGTCGCCGCCCCCGCGCTTGTGAACACCATCGCCCTGTCGCTGATCAACGACGAAAACATGACCGTTCTACTGGCATTCCTCGCAGTGATCGCTGTCATCGCAATGATCATCGACCGCCGGTCGTTCCTGATCACGGCCATCGGTTATGTCGTGGCCGTCGCAGGCACCGTCTTTGGTGGCGATGGCATCGCGACCACGATCCTTGCCCTTGGGATCATCCTTCTCATCTTAGGTGCATTCTGGGAAAAATTCCGCGCAAGGCTGCTACGCCTTATGCCCGGTTTCATCCCGCTGCACCGTCTTCCTCCTGCTGAATAAGAGACCCTTATGACTGACCTGACCCCCCGCGAAATCGTGTCCGAACTGGACCGCTACATCATCGGCCAAAAGGACGCGAAACGTGCTGTTGCCGTGGCTTTGCGAAACCGCTGGCGGCGCAATCAATTGTCCGACGACCTGCGCGATGAAGTGTATCCGAAAAACATCCTGATGATCGGGCCAACCGGTGTCGGGAAAACCGAAATCTCGCGGCGCTTGGCGAAACTCGCACGCGCACCTTTCATCAAGGTTGAAGCGACCAAGTTCACCGAAGTCGGCTATGTTGGACGTGACGTCGAACAGATCATCCGCGACCTGATTGAGATCGCGATCAACGACACGCGCGACCACATGCGCGAAGACGTGAAAGCCAAGGCGCGTGAAGCGGCAGAAGAACGCGTGATCACCGCCGTCGCGGGCACCGATGCGCGCGATCAGACCCGCGAAATGTTCCGGCGCAAGCTGAAATCTGGCGAACTCGACGCCACAATCATCGAACTTGAACTGGCCGATAATTCGAACCCCATGGGCGGTTTCGAAGTCCCCGGTCAGCCCGGCGGTATGGGTGGCATGATGAACATCGGCGACCTGTTCGGCAAAATGGCAGGCGGACGCACGGTCAAGAAAAAGATGTCCGTTGCGGACAGCTATGACGCCTTGATCGCGGACGAGGCCGACAAACTGCTCGACGATGAAAGCGTGACAAAGGTCGCGCTGGAGGCGGTTGAAAAGAACGGCATCGTGTTCCTTGATGAGATCGACAAGGTCTGCGCAAAATCCGACGCGCGCGGCGCGGACGTGTCCCGCGAAGGTGTGCAGCGCGACCTGCTGCCGTTGATTGAAGGCACAACCGTGTCCACGAAACACGGCCCCATCAAAACCGACCACATCCTGTTTGTGGCGTCCGGCGCATTCCACGTCGCGAAACCGTCTGACCTGTTGCCAGAACTACAAGGTCGCCTGCCGATCCGCGTTGAATTACGCGCGCTGACTGAAGACGACTTCATCCGCATCCTGACCGAAACTGACAACGCGCTGACTCTGCAATACACGGCGCTAATGGCAACCGAAGAGGTCACAGTCACCTTCGCACCTGAAGGCATCGCAGCGCTCGCAAAAATCGCCGCGGAAGTGAACGAAAGCGTTGAAAACATCGGTGCGCGCAGGCTCTACACCGTGATGGAACGGGTGTTCGAAGACCTGTCCTTCAACGCGCCCGACAAAGCAGGCGACGAAATCACCGTCGATGCAGCCTTCGTCGAAGAACACTTGGGCGAACTCAGCCGTTCCACAGACGTCAGCCGTTACGTACTCTAAACCCACATCCCGCACCCCCCTTTCTTTTGATCAAAAATATCTCGGGGGGTGCAGGGGGCTGGCCCCCCGCCTGTCTGGGCAAAAGCGGTCTTTCCTTCCAATCCGCTTCGGCGCAATGTCGCGCCATGACTCCAGGCTACATCCAGTTCATGCGCGAAAATGCACCCTTCCTTGCGACGGGTGCGCTCTTATCGTTTCTGTCCTCCTTCGGGCAGACGTTTTTCATCGCTGTGTTCGCGGGGGACATTAGGGCCGAATTCAATCTGTCCCACGGTGACTGGGGCCTGCTGTATATGTTGGGCACGGGCGCATCCGCTGTCGCGATGGTGTTCGCTGGTGGTTTGGCGGACCGGTTCCGCGTACGCAGCCTTGGCATTATCGTCGCTGCCATGCTCGCCGCTGCCTGTTTCACAATGGCCTACAACACCACAACGATCATCTTGCCATTTGTGATCTTTGCGCTGCGCTTTACTGGCCAAGGCATGATGACCCACACTGCCGTTGTTGCTATGGCCCGCTGGTTTGTCGCGACACGGGGCAAGGCGCTGGCAATTGCCGGACTTGGCTACATGCTAGCCGAGGCAACATTGCCGCTCACCTTCGTTTGGCTAAAAACGTTCGCAAGCTGGCGCACGTTGTGGATCTGCGCAGCGATCTTCACGCTTGCGATGATCCCTGTGTTGATCCGCCTCTTGCGTCTTGAACGCACACCACAATCCGTGACCCAAGAAAATGCATCACCCGGTATGGGCGGCCACCATTGGACACGCCGCGACGCTTTGCGCCACCCCCTTTTCTGGGCGTTGACGCCCACCATCATGTTCTTTCCCGCCTTCGCGACCGCCTTTTGGTTCCACCAAGTCCATTTCGCCGAACTGAAAGGATACAGCCACCTCGCGCTCGTGTCCGTCTTTCCAATCGGAACGGGGGTACTTGCGGTATCCAGCATCGCTTACGGATGGTTGATCGACCGGATTGGCGCCAAGACCATTCTGCCGTTTTACTTGTTGCCGTTGGTCGCCGCGTTCACCCTGCACTGGTCCGCCGATCACCTTGCATGGACAGCGCTGGCCGTATGTCTCATGGGGCTCGCGGGTGGTGGGCAGGCGACAGTATTGATGGCGATCTGGTCCGAATTCTACGGCACGCGTCACATCGGATCGATCAAGGCGGCGGCGACGGCCGTGATGGTGCTGGGCTCCGCCATCGGTCCCGGATTGTCGGGTTGGTTGATCGACGTAGGTGTTGGGTTTGAACAGCAAATGTTGGGGTACGCTGCATCGTTTATCGTCGCGATTTCGGTGATGCTAGTCCCGCTCAAAAACGCATCCAAAGATCTACCGACTGCGCCGTAAATACACGTAATAGGCCCCATGCCCTCCGTGTTTCAGATGGGCAGGCGTGACCTGCAAAATCGCCTGCGCCATTGGCGGTAAAGCAAGCCATTGTGGCACTTGATGCCGCAAAATCCCGTTGCGCACGGGGATCGCATACCCTTCATCGCGTTCTTTACCCTTACCCGTGATCACGAGCACAAGTCGTTTGCCAACAGCCTGCGCGCCTAGGATGAACGCAACCAATTCAGGATGCGCCTCGGACAATGTCATCCCGTGCAGATCAAGCCGTCCTTCCGGTTTCAGCTTGCCCTTCGTCATCCGCCCGTAGTTCTTGGCGTCCATATTCACGGGGGCCGATTGCAGTCGTGCACCAACAGGTTTCAGCACATCATTGGGGCGTTTCGGGTCGGCCTTCGCGCCAACCATGAAATCCTGAATAATATCGCGTTCGCGCGGGGCTGCTTTCTTAGGTGGTGCGGCCGGTTCAGGTGTCTTTGGCCGTTTTGGATCAAGCGGTTTCATCCGGCCCGCCACGGAATCCCATAGGTCCCGTTCTTCGGGTGACAGATGCCGTGGCTTGCGCATTATTCAATCACATCGTCAGGTAATTTCGCGAAAGCACGCTGGATCGGCAGCAGCACAACAATGCGGCCCGTGTCCTTGACCCGACCCGCATCGCGTCCTGCCTGATCACCCGTGCCATAGAAAATATCGGCGCGTTGGGCACCCTTGATCGCAGAACCAGTATCCTGCGCAATCATCAGACGATTGAGCGGATCAGCGCCTTCTTTTTCAATCCAGACCGGAGCGCCAAGTTTTGTGATCGACGGATCAACGGCAATCGACCGCATCGTCGTAATCGACCTGTTCATCGCGCCAAGCGGGCCTTTGTCGGCAGGTACTTCACTGACTTCACGGAAGAAGACGTAGCTGTCGTTCACCCACAACAATTCGCGACCTTCTTCGGGATTGTCATTCACCCAATTACGGATCACATCGGCGGACACCTGATGCTGTTCAAAAATCCCGCGGCTGACCAGTTCCAGCCCAACGGACGAATAATCTCGCCCGTTCTTACCGCCATATCCGACGCGCAAACCACCACCATCTGGCAGTTTCACCCGACCGGACCCTTGGACCTGCAAAAAAAACAGATCAACGGGATCAGCCAGCCAAGCGATTTCCAATCCCTTGCCCGCCAGCAGATCACCCTCCTGCAATTCACGGCGGGTGGCATAGGGTTGACCAGCCACAAGATCATCAGGGACCGCGTAGATGGGATGTTGGTATTCACCACCGCGGGTCCGTGATCCGCGCAATTCCGGTTCAAAATAGCCAGTGAACAACATCGGTTCACCATCTTCGATCAGCACAGGCTGAAAGAACAATTCAAAGAACGCCTTCGCATCAGGTGCATCAGCCGCGTAGGCGCACAAATTTTCCCATTCGGGGTCATTGATATCGCGGCAGGTGTTCAAAAACGTGGAAAGGGCCGCCTGATGATCATCAGCGGCCCAGCCATTCAGGTCGTCAAACCCAAGCATTGTATATGTCGGATCAGCCAATGCGGCCCCCGCTGGCATCAAGCCAAGCCATGCAAATGCGACCGCACGACCCAGCATGAAATGTTATTCACCCGTGGCGACAAGACGCCAATTCGGATCGTCGGACCCCATGTCATGGGCAAAGGTCCAGACATCTTTCTGGCGTTTGATCTCGTTTGGATCGCCTTCGACGATGTCGCCACCTTTATCACGAACCAGATAGGCCAGTTCGGATTTAAAGCGGACCGTCAGTTCGGCCTCTTTTGTGGTCTCATCAAATTCCGCATCAACAAGCGCTAGGTCAGACAGGCCAACAAACGTGGCTTCAATCGTCAGACCTTGCTGTTCGCGCTGGTCAATTACGCTGGCGAACGCTTCGAACACGTCTTCGGAAATGAACGGCACAACGCCTTCCAATTCACCTTGTTCAAACGCCATCAAGATCATCTCGTAGGCACCTTTAGCACCACCGAGGAATTCACCCACGTGGAAAGATGGGTCAACGCGTTTCATCGCAGCCAAGGCTTTCGCCATGTCGCTGCCTTCTTCCGCATGATCTGTGATGTCCAGATCAGGACCACCTTCGATCACTTCTAGATCAGGACCGCGGCGCTGCGGCTGGACCACATCGGGTTTTTCAAAACCTTCCCGCGTTCCCAGAACACTGCGCAGACGCAAAATTAGAAACACAGCAATGCCAACCAATACCAGCAGCTGAATAATCGAGTTGTTCATTCGGACCTCATCCTCGGAAACCATGGAAAAACGCATAGCAATGCTTATGTAGGTTCGAGAAGGGTGCGAGTCCACCTTTCGCACCAAGAAGTCGCACAAGAGGCACCCTTATGTGGTTGTTATTCGCATTTATCGCCGTTCCGCTGATCGAAATCGGTCTATTTATCCAAGTCGGCGGCGCAATTGGCCTTTGGCCGACGCTGTTGATCGTCCTTTTGACGGCGATGCTCGGGTCGTGGCTGGTTAAATCGCAAGGCGCGCGTGAACTGGCAAATCTACGTGGTTCGTTCAATGAACTGCGTGACCCGACCGAACCATTGGCGAACGGGGCGATGATCCTTTTTGCAGGCGCACTCTTGCTGACACCAGGATTCTTCACTGATGCCTTCGGATTTGCGCTGCTGGTCCCGCAGTTTCGCGCAGCTGCATTTCGCGCGTTGAAATCGCGAGTGAACGTGCAAAGCTTCACAATGGGCGGCGCCGAAAACCACCAACCCCACGAACACCATCATCGCGGGCCGCAAGATCGTGTCATCGACGGTGAATTCAGCGACGTCACACAAACCCACGACAGCCCACGTCGCCCATCGGGGTGGACAAAACACTAACGTGGTTGAGGCTGGTGCAACGTCCTGCTACCAATTCGCGAAATCAATTTTTAAAGGCCGGAGCATCCCATGGCAGACGAAACACCAGAGACAGCAGCAGCAACACCGCAAGAACAAGCCATGCAGGCGAAAAGCCGCGTTTTGGCACAGTACATCCGCGACCTTTCTTTCGAAAACATCCTTGCGCAAAAGGGTGCCAGCCCTGATGCGAAACCTGAAATCAAAGTTCAGGTAAACCTTGATGCGAAAAAACGGTCTGCTGAAAACCAGTTCGAAATCATCACAAAGCTGAACATCACCAGCAGCGCGAAAGACTCCGGCGAGCCGTTGTTCGTACTGGAACTGGAATATGCTGGAATCTTCCACGTTGAAGGCGTGCCAGAAGAACAGATGCACCCGTACTTGTTGATCGAATGCCCCCGCATCACGTTCCCATTCGTGCGCCGTGTGGTCAGCGATGTGACACGCGACGGTGGCTTCCCGCCGCTGAACCTCGAAACAATCGACTTCTTGCAGCTGTACCGCTCTGAAATCGCGCGTCGCGTTGAAGCGCAAAAAGCTGAAACACCTGTTCAGTAAGGTTTGGACGCTAATTTAGCGTCTTCCACAAAGCATCGTCGCCCAAGCTATCAATGAATTTAGCGTGGGCGGCGGCCTCTTCTTGGGAAATACGCGAAGGCAAGGGATCAGGACGGCGCGATGGCCGCCAATCTTCATCAGATTCGCCCGCCTTTTGTGTCGTAGCCGCCTGCAAAACCATGCCGGGCTGACGACCACCGATCAGCTCCAGATACACTTCCGCCAGAATTTCACTATCCAGCAACGCGCCGTGCAGCGTCCGGTTTGTGTTGTCGATGCCAAACCGGCGACACAACGCATCCAAAGACGCAGGCGAACCGGGGAATTTGCGCCGCGCAATAGCCAGCGTATCCAACGATTGATCCATCGGTAAAAGCGGACGGTTCAGCCAGCCCAGTTCGGCGTTCAGGAACTTCATATCGAATGCTGCATTGTGGATCACCATGCGGGAATCCCCGACAAAATCGATGAAATCCTGTGCGACATCAGCAAAGACTGGTTTGTCCTTTAGAATTACCTCACCCGGTTTCGGATCACGTGGCACATCAAGCAAATCGGGACCGATCCCATGCACACCGAACGCACCTTCCGGCATCGACCGCATCGGGTTGATATATTGGTGATATGTGCGGCCAGTCGGCACGTGGCCAATCAGTTCAACCGCACCGATTTCAACGATCCGGTCGCCTTCATGCGGTTCAAAGCCTGTGGTTTCGGTATCAAGAACGATTTCGCGATCAGCCATGGGTAGCCTTCAAGTCAGTCATCAGTTTCGCGACAGCATCACGGGTCGCTTCCAGTTCAAGTGTCTCAATGACATGATCCGCTTTGGCGCGTTTATCCGCATCCGGCATTTGGTGTGACAAGATCATATCAAACGCCTGTTTTGTCATGCCCTTACGCGATAGAACGCGGTTTTCCTGCACGTCAGCGGGGGCAGAGACACAGATCGTCACGTCGATCCATTTCTCAGCACCCGTTTCAAAGAGCAGAGGAATATCCAGCAGAACAAAATCGGCGTCTTTGTGATCGTCCAGAAACGCCTGACGATCAGCAGCGACAAGTGGGTGCACGATTTCCTGAATTTTCTCCAACACGCCCTCACGGTCCGCCATCATATCTTTCAGCTTGCCACGATCCACGGCGCCATTGGTGATCGCCATCGGGTAGACGTCAGATACAGGACCAACAGCCGTCCCACCAACACTGTAAATCCGGTGAACAGCAGCATCCGCATCCCAGACAGGCACGCCAAGATCCGCGAACATCTGCGCCGTCGTGGATTTTCCCATCCCGATCGAACCCGTCAGACCAAGTGTGATCATCGTAGCATCACCTGCCGCAGATCATCGTCAACTTCGGGGCGAACACCAAACCACCGTTCAAACCCCGGCACGCCTTGGTGCAGCAACATCCCAAGACCATCAACGACGGTACAGCCCGCCTTTTCCGCTTCATCCAACAACCGCGTGCGCAATGGCGTATAAACCAGATCGGTCACAACCATTCCCGGGCGCAAACCATCTAACGGCACACGGAATTCGGCGGCACCCTTCATCCCAAGCGATGTCGTATTCACAACTGTGCTGGCATCATCCAGCATATTACCCGCCTGCACCCAGTCCACGACTTTGATCCGCGCACCAAATTCGGACTTTAGCGCCTCGGCCTTCGGGCGCGTCCGGTTCGACAGGTAAATCTCGGGCACACCCGCATCAGCAAGTGCGACGATCACAGCACGCGCCGCGCCACCCGCGCCAAAGATCGCAGCAGGGCCGGCCTTTGGATTCCAGTCAGGCGCGTTTTGTTTGATATTCGCCATAAACCCGTAGCCATCGGTGTTATCGGCGTAAATCTTACCGTCTTTCTTGAAAATCAACGTATTGGCGGCACCAATTAACGTGGCACGGTCGCTGACCTGATCAGCAATCGACATCACGTTGACCTTATGCGGGATCGTGACGTTTGCGCCCGCGAACCCCATCAAGGGCATCGTACGGATCACACGTTCCAGATCGTCCTCGTGAACGTGCAGCGGCACATAATCACCCAACAGGCCATATTTCCGCAGCCAGTATTTGTGCATTTTGGGTGATTTCGAATGCGAGATCGGATTCCCGATCACGCCAGCCAATGGAATAACAGTCACACTCATCCGTCTAAAGTCCCGCGCAAGGTTAGATACGATAGTAACTCTAGTAACGGCAGACCAAGGACATTGAAATAGTCGCCCTCAACACGGTGAAACAGGCGTGCGCCTTCTTCTTCCAGTTTATAGGCACCAACCGCGTGACGAATGCTGTCCCAATTCCGGTCGACATAACCTTCAAGATAAGCGTCAGAGGCATCGCGCATATGCAAACGAACGACGCCAACATGACGCCATTGCGGTTTCCCTTCGCCATAAAGAACAGCAGCCGACAACAACTGATGGACCTTACCGCGCATCATCTTCAACTGGGCAAGGGCATCATCCGGCGATGTGGGCTTGGATAACGTCTGTTGTTGAAAGGCTAACACCTGATCACAGCCAATCACCAAAGCATCGGGATGTTTTGACGCAACCTTGCGGGCTTTCATCTCGGCTAAGGTATCGGCAATGTCGCGGGGCGGGGCGTCTTCGGCCTGAAGGGCTTGTTTGATCGCATCTTCATCCACGCGGGCAACAACGACATCGAAATCGACACCAGCATTGCGCAAAAGCGTCGCGCGGATTTCAGAACCAGAGGCAAGGATAATCGGATCAGCCATGTGGATAACCTTTTGGAAAAATGCGTGAAGAATCTGAGCACACATCTGAGGGTAAATCGACCCAACCAGCGGCTTGGGTATAACCCCGACTTTTTGCCCAGAGTTCAGCCCGTTTGTCCACGGTGGATGAGGATAAGTCAGGCTTGTGGACGAATCGCACGCTATGCGAGAGTCAATGGATGACGCTAAGTCATCGAACGCAAAGAATGAAGAATAAACCATTGAAATAATTAAATATACTGAAATAAGTATACAAAAGTTCACAAAATATGGTCGGTCTCAACCGGTGGATAACTTGCCGGATAAAAAAAGAAACCACAGAAAACGACGACACTATAATCATCATCATCTTTCTAATACTTAATATATATTTAAGAGTAGAAAGAATAAGGACAGCGCTATGATCGACCTGCTTAGCTATCTCTATCCATGGATCAAAATGCTACACATCGCAGCCGTGATCAGCTGGATGGCAGCGCTGTTCTATTTGCCTAGATTATTGGTGCATCACGTCGAACGGACAACACCTGGTTCAGGGTCAGAGATGGATCAAACGTTCCAGATGATGGAAGAAAAACTGCACCGTGTGATCATGAACCCTGCGATGATGGTTGCGTGGGTCTGCGGATTGATCATGATCGGGCTAGGGATGCTGGATTTAGGGGCCGTATGGGGCTGGGCCAAGCTGTTGGGTGTCATCGCTATGACGGTGTTCCACGTGTGGTTAGGCAAGCAACGTAAAGCGGTGGCAGTCGGGCAGGCGAAGACGGGTCGTCAATACCGAATGGCAAACGAAATTCCGACAGTTCTGATGCTTGTCATTCTCGTCGCTGTTGTCGTTCGTCCGTTTTGATTGACTCGGCAAGCTGAAAAACCTACACAGCAGGCGCACCCCGTTCGGGGACCGCATTTTCCAGATTTGTTTTGAAAGTCGCGCAACCCATGGGCCTGCGCGTGGATAACTGTATATGACCCACCGTCTGAACCTTGCCGACCTGAAAGCGCAAAGCCCGAAGGACCTGCTGTCTCTCGCTGAAGAGCTCGAGATCGAAAACGCGTCCACCATGCGTAAAGGCGATATGATGTTCGCCATTCTGCGCGAACGTGCGGATGAAGAATGGGTAATCGGCGGCGACGGCGTTCTGGAAGTGCTGCAAGACGGCTTTGGTTTCCTGCGTTCACCAGAAGCGAACTACCTACCAGGCCCCGACGATATTTACGTGTCGCCTGAAATGATCCGGCTCCATTCCTTGCGGACTGGGGATACGGTTCAAGGGGTCATTAAAGAACCACTTGAAAACGAACGCTATTTCGCGCTGATCTCGGTTGAATCTATCAACTTCGAAGAACCGGAAAAAGCAAAACACAAAGTCGCCTTCGATAACCTGACACCGCTCTATCCAGATGAGCGGCTGAACATGGAAGTCAAATCAGAGAACAACACCAAAGACCGATCTGCGCGGATTATCGACCTTGTGTCGCCAATCGGTAAAGGACAGCGGTCCTTGATCGTTGCACCTCCGCGGACAGGTAAAACGGTTCTGCTGCAAAACATCGCGAACAGCATCGAAAAGAACCACCCTGAATGCTACCTGATCGTTCTGTTGATCGACGAACGGCCGGAAGAAGTTACAGACATGCAGCGGTCCGTGAAGGGCGAAGTTGTGTCTTCTACATTCGACGAACCAGCAACGCGTCACGTGGCTGTGTCCGAAATGGTTATCGAAAAAGCGAAACGTCTCGTCGAACACAAACGCGACGTTGTCATTCTGCTCGATTCCATCACGCGTTTGGGCCGTGCATTCAACACGACAGTGCCGTCATCCGGTAAAGTTCTGACCGGTGGTGTGGATGCGAACGCCTTGCAACGTCCAAAGCGTTTCTTTGGTGCGGCGCGGAACATCGAAGAAGGCGGGTCTTTGACTATCATCGCGACAGCGCTGATCGACACAGGCAGCCGGATGGACGAAGTCATCTTCGAAGAATTCAAAGGGACGGGTAACTCCGAAATCGTGCTGGATCGTAAGGTTGCAGATAAGCGCGTCTTCCCAGCGATGGATATTCTCAAGTCCGGTACGCGGAAAGAAGAGCTGTTGGTCGATAAGATTGATCTTCAGAAAACCTATGTGCTGCGCCGTATCCTGAACCCAATGGGGACCACGGATGCGATCGAATTCCTGATCGGGAAATTGAAGCAGACAAAGACAAACGAAGACTTCTTCGACTCAATGAACACATAAATTATTATTCCTAAACAATGGGTTAGGATGATGGATACGATTTTTGCCTTGGCGACAGCACAGGGACGGGCAGGCGTTGCAGTTGTGCGCTTGTCTGGCCCTGATGCGGTGGCCGCGGCGCAAGATATCATGTCAAATGTGCCAGCAGATCGCGGTGTGCGGCGCATTATCGACGCAGATGGTGTCTTGCTTGATGAGGCCTTGGTTCTGCGGTTTCCATCTGGGCAAAGCTTTACCGGTGAAGAGGTCGTCGAACTTCAATTACACGGAAGCCCGGCTGTTGTGGCGGCGGTGCTACGTGTTCTCGGCGATCATCCGTTGCTGCGCCAAGCGGAAGCAGGTGAATTTACCAAACGAGCGCTCGAAAACGGACGACTCGATCTGGCACAGGTCGAAGGTCTTGCCGATTTGATCGACGCTGAAACCGAAGGACAGCGGAAACAAGCGCTTCGCGTTTTTTCCGGCGAACTTGGGCAACGGGCGGAAGATTGGCGGCGCAAGCTGATCAGAGCGACAGCTTTGTTGGAAGCAACCATCGACTTCGCAGATGAAGAGGTACCGGTCGACACGCGGCCCGAAGTGAAAGAACTGATTCTTGATGTACGGGATAGCCTTGTTCGCGAACATGACGGCGTGCAGATTGCCGAACGCGTTCGTGACGGTTTCGAAGTTGCAATTGTCGGCGCGCCTAATGTTGGCAAATCTACGTTACTCAACAGGATTGCGGGGCGCGATGCAGCGATCACTTCTGATATTGCGGGTACAACACGCGATGTGATCGAGGTGCGTTTCGACTTAGACGGTTTACCTGTCACATTCCTGGACACTGCAGGACTGCGCGAAAGCGAAGATCAGATCGAAATGATGGGTGTCGCGCGTGCGAAAGACCGAGCAACCGCAGCCGATCTTCGCGTGTATATGTTGCTTGATGGCGAAACCGCTCAACTACATATGGTAGATGGTGATATTATCGTGCGCGCCAAAGGAGATGTTGAACCTTCCGACGATTTTGCCATTTCCGGTAAAACAGGTGCAGGTGTTGACGAACTGATCAATCGTATCGGAACAGAGTTAAAGCAACGTGTTGCTTCTGTTGGGGTTGCGATGCGCGAACGTCATCGGATTGCGCTAAAACAAGGGATCGAAGGGCTTGATGTGGCAATCGGTTCCATTGATGATCCCTTGGGAATGAGCGATCTCATTGCCGAAGATCTACGCACGGCAATTCGGGCTGTCGATTCGCTTGTTGGTCGTGTAGATGTTGAACACGTCTTGGACGAAATCTTCATGAGTTTTTGCATCGGCAAATAAGGAGTGTTTCACGTGAAACATTACGACGTCATTGTTGTTGGCGGCGGGCACGCCGGAACCGAAGCTGCGCATGCGGCGGCCAGAATGGGTGTTGAAACCGCTCTGGTGACGCTTCGTGCAGATACTATTGGTGTCATGTCTTGTAATCCGGCCATCGGCGGACTGGGAAAAGGACATCTCGTTCGTGAAATTGACGCGCTTGATGGTGTCATGGGTACAGTCGCTGATCTCGCAGGTATCCAGTTCAGGCTTCTGAATCGTACAAAAGGTCCAGCAGTGCAGGGTCCGCGTGCGCAATCTGATCGCGCAATCTATCGTCGTGAAATGCAACACCTTACTAGCGAACAGCAATATCTCGATGTGATTGAAGGCGAAGTCGCTGATTTCATCATGAAAGACGGGAAGGTCGCCGGCATCACGCTCCCAGATGGGAGCGAGATTCATGCGCAAGCGGTCATTTTGACAACGGGTACATTCCTTCGCGGGGTTATTCATGTAGGTGATGTCGCGAAGCCGGGTGGTCGTATGGGGGAACAGCCTTCGATTAAATTAGCCGAACGTATCGATTCCTTCGATCTTCCGCTTGGACGACTCAAAACTGGTACGCCGCCACGCTTAGATGGACGTACGATCGCATGGGATAAGCTCGAGATGCAGGCGGGTGATGACGCGCCAACGATGTTCTCTTTCATGTCAAAAACGCCAACCGCCCAGCAAATTTCGTGTGGTATTACCCATACAAATGAAGCAACGCATGATATCATTCGTGAGAACCTGAAGCGCTCGGCGATGTATGGTGGGCACATAGATGGCATTGGGCCACGGTATTGCCCTTCAATCGAAGATAAAATCGTTCGGTTTGCGGATAAGACGTCACACCAGATTTTCTTGGAACCTGAAGGGGTTACCGATCATACCGTCTATCCGAATGGTATCTCAACATCGTTGCCGGTGGATGTTCAGGACGACTACGTTCATTCGATCTACGGACTGGAAGACGCCAAAATTTTGCAACCGGGATACGCCATTGAATACGATTACGTTGATCCGCGTGCGTTGAGCCTCACATTGGAATTGAAAGACGTGCCGGGGCTTTATCTTGCCGGTCAAATCAACGGAACTACTGGATACGAAGAAGCAGCAGCTCAAGGATTGGTTGCTGGTTTGAATGCGGCGCGACGCATCAAGGGCAAAGAAGCGCTGCACTTTAGCCGGCGCTCTTCCTACATCGGGGTTATGATTGACGATCTCACGACTAGAGGCGTCAGCGAACCATATCGCATGTTTACCTCTCGGGCTGAATTCCGGTTGTCGCTGCGCGCTGACAACGCCGATCAGCGATTGACAGGCCTAGGTCGTGAGGTTGGTTGTGTTTCAGATGCTCGGTGGCGGGCGTTTTCTGAAAAGATGACGGCGATCGATGCAACGAAGGCGTCTTTGGCTGATATTTCACTGTCTGCGCGAGAAATAGCAGGGCAGGATGTGAAGTTGAACGCCGACGGTCCGCGGCGCTCCGCATTGGATGCTCTGGCTTTGATCGACTTTGATTTCTCTCATATCAAACAGTTGTCAGACGCGCCTTTGACAGATGATCCCGTGATCCAACAGCAGGTTAAGTGCGATGCGCTTTACGCCAACTACATTGCGCGGCAAGAGAAAGACATTGCTGCAATGGAGAGGGATGAAGCGCAGATCATTCCCTCAGACCTCGATTATGCGTCAATCAACGGGCTATCTAACGAAATGGTGGCAAAACTGACAAAAGCGCGACCTGAAACCATTGCGAAGGCTGGTAGAGTTGATGGTGTTACCCCAGCAGCGCTCATGTTAATTCTTAGCTGTTTGCGGAAGTCCTCAGTTAAAAAGACCGGTAGTTAATATGATCGAAAAAATTGGCGTCAGTGTTTCACGTGAAACAATTCAACATCTCGAAGCATTTGGTGAGCTTACTGCAAAATGGACTGCCAAGATCAATTTGATCGCAAAATCAACAGTCCCAGATATTTGGAACCGACATATTATCGATTCCGCGCAAGTGTTCCAGTTTGCTGATAGCCCGAAGCATTGGGTAGATATCGGCAGTGGCGGTGGCTTCCCAGGGATCGTTACGGCAATTATCGCAAAAGAACTGTCGCCAGATACAAAGTTCACACTGATCGAAAGCGATGCGCGTAAGTGCACATTTCTGAGAACCGCAATTCGCGAACTCGGATTGAACGCCTATGTAATACCACAACGTATAGAACATGCAGCTCCACAAGACGCAGATATAGTAAGCGCGCGTGCATTGGCGAGCATTGAAGACTTGCTGCCGATGATCGAAGTGCATCTGCGTCCAGAGGGGCAGGCGCTTTTGATGAAGGGTCGGACATACGCCGAAGAATTGAATGCCGTTCGTGGTAATTGGGACTTTGATTTGGCTGAATACACCAGTATCACCGAACTAGACTCACGCATTCTCTCACTGAAAAGGATCGCCCGTGCCGCATAATCGCCGCAGTACCGGACCTAAAATTATCGCTGTTGCGAACCAAAAGGGTGGCGTTGGCAAGACAACAACGACGATCAACCTTGGCGCGGCACTAGCCGAAGCTGGGCGTCACGTGTTGTTGGTTGACTTAGACCCACAGGGGAATGCGTCAACTGGTCTTGGTGTTGAACAGGACGATCGTGATGTTACAACGTACGATTTGCTCGCGGGCGAAGCGACGCTCGAAGAAGCCATCCAAGCGACAGATATCCAAAACCTCGCGATTATTCCGGCGACAACTGACTTAAGTTCTGCCGATATCGAACTGATCTCAAATGAAAAACGCAGCTTCCTGCTGCATGATGCACTGCGCCAGATCGATATCGACCGCTATGGTTTCGACTATGTTTTAATCGATTGCCCGCCGTCGTTGAATATTCTGACGGTGAACGCGATGGTCGCTGCCGATTCCGTCGTAGTCCCCCTGCAAAGTGAATTTTTCGCCTTGGAAGGTCTGTCGCAGCTTATGCTGACAATCCGCGATGTACGTCAAACCGCGAACCCGAATTTGCGGATCGAAGGCGTGGCACTCACCATGTACGACAGCCGCAACAACTTATCGCAACAGGTTGAAATGGACGCGCGCGACAATCTGGGTGATCTTGTGTTCCAGACCGTAATCCCGCGGAACGTCCGGCTAAGCGAAGCACCATCTTTTGCCCTGCCAGTTCTGCAATACGACGCGCAATCCAAGGGCAGTCAGGCGTATCGCGCGCTTGCAAAAGAAATCATCGGGCGTGAACAGCCCGCTAAGCAAAGGGCCTAAACCATGTCGAACAAACCGAACAAAAACCGTGGTCTGGGGCGTGGCTTGTCTGCATTGATGGCGGATGTCGGACCTGAACAGACGGCAGCACCACGCAAAGCGGAAACGCATCTGCCGGTCGAACGAGTACACCCAAATCCGGACCAGCCGCGTCGTGCTTTTAACGAAGATGCATTGGCTGAACTGGCGTCTTCGATCAAAGAAAAAGGCATCATTCAGCCTTTGATCGTCCGTGCAATCGCAGATCGGCCCGACCATTTTGAAATCGTTGCGGGTGAACGCCGTTGGCGCGCGTCGCAGATCGCCCAGCTGCATGAAGTGCCGGTGATTGTCCGTGAATTCGACGACACTGAAGTTCTTGAAATCGCGATTATCGAAAACATTCAACGTGCAGATCTGAACCCAGTGGACGAAGCGGCAGGGTACCGTCAGTTAATGGATCGTTTTGGGCACACCCAAGATCAGATGTCGCAGGCGCTTGGTAAAAGCCGTAGCCACATCGCGAACCTTTTGCGCCTGCTGAACCTGCCTGATGACGTGCAACGGATGTTGGTTGAAGGTCAGCTATCCGCAGGTCACGCGCGTGCTTTGGTCGGTCATCCATTTGCCAGTGCTCTGGCGCGGCAGATTGTCGAGAATGGATTGTCAGTACGCGACGCCGAACGTCTTGCAAAAAAAGACCCGAACGCGGGCGATCAGACACCAAAAGCGAAAAAGCCTGCAGGTAAAAAGGACGCCGATACGCTCCAGATCGAGGCAGAGCTTGCCGCCAATCTTGGCATGAAAGTCAGCATTGATCATTCCGGTGATGGTGAGGGCGGCAAGATGATTCTGAACTACAAAAGCCTTGATCAGCTTGACGATTTGCTGCGCGCTTTGGGCGGCTAGTCCCGTAACAGTTCGCTCAACACAGCATTCAATAATGGACGGCCTTTTGCAGTAACGCGCAATTGGCCGTCTTTCGTTTCGACCATGCCCATGTCGCGCAAACCTGCGATGTTTGCGTCATATGTGTCGCCGGACAATGCTTGCAGACGCGCCAATGATACGCCTTCTGTCACGCGCAACCCCATCAGTAGAAATTCGCTAGTTTGGTCGGGTAGGGATAAAGCGGTGCGATCACTTTCGCCGCTGCCGCCTTTGCGTACTGCTTTCAACCAATCGAACGGACCAAGCGGAGCTTCGGTCGCATAACGTTGCCCGTCAATCGTCACGCGGCCATGCGCACCAGGTCCAATTCCGACGTAATCGCCATAATGCCAGTACAACAGATTGTGCCTGCTTTCCTGTCCCGGTTTTGCGTGATTAGACACTTCGTAGGTATGGTATCCCGCATCGACCGTGATCGCTTGCGTGACTTCGTACATTTCTGTTGCGCGATCTTCGTCGGGCAAGCCGCGTAGCTTACCAGCAGCGTAGCGATCACCAAACGCAGTGCCGTCTTCGATCGTTAGTTGGTACAAGGAAAGATGGTCTATTGCGAGGTTTAGTGCCTGTTTCAGCTCAGCTTCCCACGCCCCAACAGTTTGATCCTGACGCGCATAAATCAGATCAAAACTCACCCGATCAAATACACCACGTGCGACATCAAATGCAGCCATGGCTTCGGATGCAGAATGCAAACGTCCAAGCGCTTTCAGATCCGGATCGTTCAACGCCTGCACACCCATCGACACACGGTTCACACCAGCATCGCGATATCCTCGAAACCGACCCGCTTCGACAGATGTTGGATTTGCCTCAAGCGTGATCTCGATATCGTTCGCAGCAGGCCACGCCGCGCGAACCTCGCGTAAGATCGAGTCAACCAGATCGGGGTCCATCATGCTGGGCGTGCCGCCACCAAAGAACACGGATCGCAAAACGCGTCCTTCGGTTTCCGCAGCGGTCCGGCGGATTTCGCTGATATACGCGTCGCGCCAAACCGCTTGATCAATCTCGCGCACGACGTGGCTGTTGAAGTCACAATAGGGGCATTTCGCCTGACAAAACGGCCAATGGATATAGAGGCCGAAGCCCCCGTTTTCCCAATCGTTATTCAAAGCAACCAGACACTAACTTGGCAAACGCATCAGCGCGGTGGCTGATCTTGTTCTTTTCCCAACGGTCCATTTCGCCAAACGTGATGTCGTATCCGTCTGGTTGGAACACGGGATCGTATCCGTGGCCTTCACTTCCGCGCATCGGCCAAACCAGCTGACCTGGCATGATACCGGGGAACACTTCATCGTGGCCATCCGGCCATGCAAGAACAAGCGTGCAGTTGAACTGCGCTTTACGTGAAACTTCTGCGCCTTTCGCCGCCAGCGCATCTTCGACCTTTTTCATCGCCATCGGGAAATCACGGCCATTCGGCGTTTCCGCCCAATCCGCTGTGTAAATTCCGGGTGCGCCATCTAACGCATCAACGGATAAACCACTGTCATCGGCCAAAGCAGGCAAACCAGTCGCTTTGGCCGCTGCATGTGCCTTGATCCGTGCATTGTCGATAAATGTCTGACCGTCTTCCACAGGTTCCGGCAGGCCATGATCGTCGTTAGACGAAATCTTCACGCCAAAGGGCGCAAGCAACGCTGAAATCTCTTCCAGCTTGCCCTTGTTGTGTGTCGCCACAACCAGCTGATCACCCGTGAACTTCCGCATCTTAGGACACCGCTGCCAGCTGAACTGCTTTCAGTTCGGACACGCCTTTTTCAGCGAGGTCCAGCAAGCCGTTCATTTGTGCCCGGGTAAAAGTCGATCCTTCAGCGGACATCTGCACTTCGATCAACTTGTCGCCGGTCATGATAAAATTGCCATCAACACCAGCCTCTGAATCCTCAGGGTAATCCAGATCAAGCACTTCTTGGCCCGCGTAGATACCGCATGAAATCGCAGCTACAGGTTCAACCAACGGATCGGACGTGATCATGCCCGCTTTCATCAATTGGTTCACGGCCAGTTTTAGCGCAACCCAACCACCGGTGATCGCCGCACAGCGCGTGCCGCCGTCGGCTTGGATCACATCGCAGTCGATCTGAATTTGACGTTCGCCCAAAGCCACGCGATCAACACCAGCCCGCAGGGACCGACCGATCAAGCGTTGAATTTCTTGGGTCCGGCCAGATTGACCATTCTTCGCTTCACGGCGCATCCGCGTATGCGTTGCCCGCGGCAGCATCCCGTATTCCGCAGTCACCCAACCCAGACCAGAATTGCGCATGAAAGGGGGCACTTTTTCGTCAACCGTCGCAGTGCACAACACATGGGTGTTGCCCATCTTGATCAAACAGGATCCTTCGGCGTGGATCGTGACACCAGTCTCGATGGAAACTTCGCGCATTTCATTCGTCTGACGGCCTGATGGACGCATGGGGGAACTCCTGTCATTGGTTGCATACCTGCGATACGCGCCCCACATGAAAATTCCAAGCCTGATTGACGCCAGCAACTACTTGGTCTTAATTGCACTGCTCCTTTTGAAGAAGTCTGATGTCCGACAAGAAGCTACAAATCGAAGATATGACCGATCGGTCCCGGGAAGTGTTTCAGCGGGTCGTCGAAGGCTATCTTGAAACTGGCGCACCTGTTGGGTCGCGGACATTGACGCGGACATTGTCGGAAAGCGTTTCTGCCGCGACTGTTCGGAACGTGATGCAGGACCTCGAATATCTGGGTCTTGTCGGGTCGCCCCATGTCAGCGCAGGTCGTGTGCCAACGCAGCTAGGTCTACGGATGTTCGTCGATGGTATTCTTGAAATGGGCGATCTTGGTGCCGAAGACCGCCAGCGGATCGACCAGACCATGGGCGAAAAAGACAGCGACGTGACTGCGTTGTTGGACCGTGTCGGGTCTGCCTTGTCCGGCGTGACCCATGGGGCCAGCCTTGTCCTGACGCCAAAGCACGAAGCGCCGATTAAACATATCGACTTTGTGTCGCTGTCGCGCGAACGGGCACTCGTGGTTCTCGTGTTCGCCGATGGCCACGTCGAAAACCGCCTGTTCACACCGCCAGCCGGACAAACGCCATCATCCATGCGTGAAGCTGCCAATTTCCTGAACGCAATTGCCGAAGGCCACACGCTGTCCGAACTCGATGGCATCATCACGCGTGAAATCGCAGCGCGGCGTCAGGAAATTGACGCGCTTGCCGCTGAACTCGTCGAAACAGGCGCGGCGATTTGGGAAAACAAAGGCGAAACAACCGAACGGCTGATCGTGCGGGGCAGGGGAAACCTGTTAACGGATAACGAATCCGAGGCCGATCTCGACCGCATTCGCACCCTGTTTGATGACCTAGAGGCAAAGCGCGACATCGCCCAGTTCTTGGAACTGGCAGACGATGCCGATGGCGTTCGCATTTTTATTGGGTCAGAGAACAAATTGTTCTCACTTTCGGGTTCCTCTTTGGTGGTTTCTCCTTATATGAACGCCGATCAGAAGATTATTGGCGCCGTTGGCGTCATTGGGCCGACTCGCCTTAATTATGGGCGGATTGTTCCCATCGTAAATTATACGGCACAGCTGGTGGGCAAAATGATTGCCGACCGGTCCTAGAGGTAGAAAAAGATGGTAGACGAAAACGCAGAACCGATGTCCTTGGATGACCTTGTTGCTGAGGGTGAAGAGCCTGATTTTGATCAAGGCGGCTTTGAAGAAATCGAAGCCATCAAGACAGAGCGTGACGATTTCCGCGACAAATTCATGCGCGCACTGGCCGACGTTGAAAACATCCGCAAGCGGTCTGATCGGGATCGGCGTGAAGCGGAAAACTACGGTGGGTCCAAACTCGCGCGTGATTTGCTGCCGGTCTACGACAACATGCGCCGCGCGTTGAATTCAGCGGAAGAAGTCGAAGGTGACGCAAACGCTGCTTTGCTCGAAGGTGTCGAACTGACAATGCGCGCATTGATCTCGACCTTCAAAAAGCACGGCATTGACCCAATCGTGCCTGAGGTTGGCGACAAATTTGACCCAAAACTGCACGAAGCGATGTTCGAAGCCCCCGTGCCCGGCACCAAAGCAGGCGACATCATCCAAGTCGCCGCCGAAGGTTTCATGTTGCACGACCGTCTTCTGCGCGCAGCCCAAGTTGGGGTTTCCTCAACACCAGCGTCCTAATCGGCGCTTTTGCAAATATGATCAGGGCGGGGGCAGTGATGCTCCTGCTCTTTGCGTCTGCGGGGCAGGCGCAAACAACCTATCCCGATTATGAAGACCTTTACGTCAATGACTACGCGGGCTTAATTCCCAATTCTTGGGAGTCACGGCTGCGGTATCGGCTTGAAGAACTGAATGATGCTCGGGGCATCGAATTCACCATTTTGACCATCAATCGCATGTCTGATTACGGGCACAGCGGCGCGATTGAACCTTTCGCCACTGACCTATTCAATGAATGGGGAATCGGTAATGCGGACACGAACGACGGTATCCTTCTTCTCGTTTCACGTCGGGATCGCAAACTGCGGATCGAACTCGGCGCCGGTTATGGTACCGAATACAATGCGGAAATGAAGCGTATCATCGACACGACTATCACGCCCGCCTTTCGAGAAGATGCATATTACACCGGCATCGACGAAGGCATGATTAAGATCATCCAAGCCGTCACAGGTCGATATCCTGGTGAATATGACGCGAACCTTCTGACACGAATGTTAAACGCAACAGGCCGATTTGTTGCGATGGCGTTCTGGTGGATCTTGGGAATCGGCACGCCGTTCGGGCTCTATTTCGGCACCAAAGCGTACCGTCACCACAAACGGACAAAACCGCGCATTTGTCGGAATGACGGGTCAAAGATGTACTGGCTGACCGAAGAGGAAGAAGACGCATTCCTAAGCCAAGGCCAGATCATCGAAGAACAGATCAAGGCGATGGATCACGACGTCTGGGCCTGCCGCCAATGTGAACATGTGCGGGTCGAAGCCTATCCAGCGCTCTTCAATAGTCACAAAGTTTGCCCAAGTTGCAGCTACAAAACGCAATACATCACCAAAATCACCGACACCTATCCGACGCGAACCAGCCAAGGCCACGGCAGAGCCTATGCGCTTTGCAAAAACTGCGATCATGAAACAGTGACCACATTTGTCATTCCAAAGATCGAAGATCAAAATGTCTCAAGCAATTCAAGTAGCAGCTTTTCATCAACGTCCGGTGGATCATCATCCTTTGGCGGTGGCAGCTCCAGCGGTGGCGGCGCAAGCGGTAGCTGGTAACGCTTATCCGTCCGCCAAATCTCGCAATTCGTAGATCAACGCCAACGCCTCGCGGGGCGTCAATTCATCCGGCATGATTGTTTTCAACCGCTCCTCTGCTGCGGATTCCTTCACGACTTCTTTCACTGGCGCGGGCGGTGGCGCGGCGGCAAACAACGGTAGATCATCGATGATCGCCTTGCGGTTTGACCCGCCTTCGCGTTCGCCTTTTTCCAGCGCTTCCAACACGACTTTTGCGCGTTCAACCACCGCGGGTGGCAGTCC
The DNA here is from genome assembly GCF_023015725.1 of Loktanella sp. F6476L. NCBI lineage: Bacteria > Pseudomonadati > Pseudomonadota > Alphaproteobacteria > Rhodobacterales > Roseobacteraceae > Loktanella > Loktanella sp. F6476L. Next base: position 353,630 of record NZ_JALKAR010000003.1, read on the forward strand.
GGCAAGCCGCGCAACCTGCACCCCGTAACTGCGATCCGCGGTGCCTTTGCGGACTTCGTGCAGGAAGATCACGTCGCCTTCCCATTCCTTTACCGTCACCGTCGCATTGTCGACGCCGTCCAGTTTCGCGGAAAGCGCGGACATCTCGTGGTAATGCGTGGCGAACAACGCGCGGCAGCGGTTCACATCGTGCAGGTGTTCCAAAGTGGCCCAAGCGATGGACAGACCGTCGTAGGTCGCTGTTCCCCGCCCGATTTCATCCAAAATCACGAGGGCCCGATCATCCGCTTGGTTCAGGATCGCGGCAGTTTCGACCATTTCGACCATGAACGTGGATCGTCCTTTTGCCAGATCATCCGACGCCCCGACGCGGCTGAAAATCTGGCTGACAATTCCAATATGTGCGGACTTTGCAGGTACAAAACTGCCCATCTGCGCCAGCACCGCGATCAATGCGTTTTGGCGCAGGAACGTCGATTTACCCGCCATGTTCGGACCTGTCAGCAACCAGATCGACTGATCCGACAGATCGCAATCATTCGCGATAAACGGCTCGCCCGCTTGGCTAAGGGCTGCTTCCACCACAGGATGCCGCCCGCCTTGCAAATCAAACGCGCGGCTGTCGTCCATCTTGGGACGCGCCCAGTTTTCCTGTGCAGCCAGATGCGCCAAACCAGCGGTCAAATCAATTTCAGCCAAGGCGCGGGCCAACGCACCCAGCGGACCCGCTTGCGCCACAATCGCCTGTGTTAGAGACTGATAAATTCGCTTTTCAATCTCAAGTGCCCGTCCGCCGGCATTCAAAATCCGCGTCTCGATTTCGGACAGTTCCACAGTTGTGAACCGTACTTGGTTTGCCGTTGTTTGCCTGTGAATGAATGTTTCGTTCAAAGGCGGCGTCATCATTTTTTCAGCGTGGGTCGCTGTGGTTTCGATGAAATAGCCCAGCACGTTGTTATGCTTAATCTTCAAAGCCGACACGCCGGACAATTCAATAAATTCCGTTTGCATGGCGGCAATTACAGACCGACCTTCATCCCGCAGCGTCCGCGCCTCATCCAGATCCGCGTCATAGCCCTGCGCGATAAATCCACCATCGCGGGCCAACAAGGGCGGTTCTGCGATCAATGCCGCATCAAGCAACGCCAGCAATTCGTCGTGACCTTGCAACCCCGCAGCAGCACTCACCAAAACGCCCGGCAGATCACCCTGCAGTGTGGAAAACAGTGTCTGTGCCTGCCCAATTGTGTTGCGAATAGCGGCCATATCGCGTGGACCACCGCGATCTAGCGCAAGCCGCGACAACGCACGATCCAGATCATGTACGCCTTTCAGATGATCCCGCAGATCACCGATCAGGCGGCTGTCATCTGCCAAAAACGCAACCGCGTCCTGCCGTTCCTGAATGACCGCAAGGTTACAAGACGGCGACGCCAAACGCCGTTCCAACAACCGTGCACCACCAGCCGTTACGGTTTTATCAATCGCACCCAGCAACGATCCGGCACGACCGCCGTTCATCCCATGCGTCAGTTCCAGCGACCGCCGCGTTGCCGCATCAATCTGCATCGTTGCGCGTTGGCCTTCAGACACAGGCGGGCGCAGCAGTGGCAATTTGCCCTTCTGGGTAATTTCCAAATATTCAACAACGGCCGACATTGCTGCAATCTCGGCCCGCGCAAAAGTGCCGTAAGCGTCGAGCGACCCGATGTTGTAGAGGTTCAGCAGTCGCTTTTCGCCAGCCGTGCTGTCAAAGGCCGCAGCCCCCAGCGTGGTCAAAGCAGCGCCCGCATCAGATACTAATTCGGCGAATTCTGGTTCGGTCCCGTCAACGACGATCACTTCACGCGGTGTCAGTCGCGCCAGTTCGGGCCCCAACGCAACACGCGGGCATGTCATCACGTGAAACGCGCCCGTCGAAATATCGACCCACGCCAGCGCACCTTCATCACGCACAGTGGCATAGGCGGCCAAAAAGTTATGCCGCCGTGCATCCAACAATGAATCTTCGGTCAGCGTGCCGGGTGTCACCAGCCGCACAACTTCGCGTTTCACAACCGCTTTATAGCCACGCTTCTTCGCTTCAGCAGGGCTTTCCATTTGTTCGCACACTGCGACGCGAAACCCTTTGCGGATCAGCGTTAGAAAATACCCTTCGGCGGCGTGATGGGGGACGCCGCACATCGGGATGTCATTTCCATCGTGTTTGCCGCGTTTGGTCAGCGCGATATCCAACGCCTCTGCCGCATGAACAGCATCGTCAAAGAACATCTCGTAGAAATCACCCATCCGGTAGAACAGCAACGCATCGGGATGCGCCTGCTTAATCTCCAGATATTGCGCCATCATCGGCGTCACTGTGCTTTTCTCGGCAGCCACGACATTTCCCCCACGGTCATCGGGGCGACATTACCGACGCAATGTTAGCGACGAAACCCATAAATCCACCCGTTGCCCTTTGGTTTGATCCCCCCTTACAAAGGTCGGACGCATGCGGGAGGAACACCATGGCCAAGACGAAAATGACACGGGAAGACGCACTGTCTTTCCACATTGCCCCAACACCGGGGAAGTGGGAAATTCAGGCAACCGTGCCTATGACCACACAACGCGATTTGTCGCTGGCCTATTCCCCCGGCGTGGCGATCCCTTGCGAAGAAATCGCAGCCGATTCTGCGACGGCGTACGACTATACCAACAAGGGCAATTTGGTCGCCGTGATCTCGAACGGGACCGCGGTTCTGGGTTTGGGCAACCTCGGTGCGCTCGCGTCGAAACCGGTCATGGAAGGCAAATCTGTTTTGTTCAAACGTTTCGCCGACGTGAACTCGATCGATCTGGAACTTGATACAGAAGATCCCGACGCGTTCTGCAATGCTGTGAAACTTATGGGCCCGACCTTTGGTGGCATCAACCTCGAAGATATCAAAGCGCCAGAATGTTTTATCATCGAACAACGCCTGAAGGAAGAAATGGACATTCCCGTGTTCCATGACGACCAACACGGGACGGCTGTGATCTGTGCTGCAGGCCTGATCAACGCGTTGCATATCTCTGGCAAGAAAATTGAAGACGTGAAGATTGTTCTGAACGGTGCTGGCGCTGCTGGGATTGCTTGTCTTGAATTGCTCAAGGCGATGGGTGCGAAACACGACAATTGCATCATGTGCGACACCAAAGGTGTGATTTATCAGGGCCGCACCGAAGGCATGAATCAGTGGAAATCTGCGCATGCGGCCAACACTGATACACGGACTTTGGCCGAGGCAATGGCTGGCTGCGATGTCTTCCTTGGTGTGTCGGCAAAAGGGGCCGTGACGCAGGACATGGTGATGTCGATGGCACCCAATGCCGTGATCTTCGCGATGGCAAACCCCGACCCGGAAATCACACCAGAAGAAGCCCACGAAGTCCGCGACGACGTGATCGTGGCCACAGGTCGGTCCGACTATCCGAACCAAGTGAACAACGTCCTTGGTTTCCCCTACCTGTTCCGTGGCGCGCTCGACATTCATGCACGCGCGATCAACGACGAAATGAAAATCGCCTGCGCCCAAGCGCTTGCTGATCTGGCTCGCGAAGATGTACCAGACGAGGTCGCGATGGCCTACGGCAAGAAATTGTCCTTTGGCCGCGACTATATCATTCCGACCCCTTTCGATCCGCGTCTGATTTACCGCATCCCAACCGCAGTAGCGCAGGCAGGCATGGACACTGGCGTTGCACGTCGGCCAATCGTTGACATGGAAGGATACGAAGCATCGCTGAAGGCCCGCATGGATCCGACCGCGAACATGCTGCGTAACCTCAACGCGCGCGCCCGGTCCAATCAATCCACAGTCGTTTTCGCAGAAGGCGACGATCCGCGCGTCTTGCGGGCTGCAGTCACGTATCAGCGGTCTGGCTTCGGGACGGCGCTTGTCGTGGGTCGTGCAGATGACGTTGCAGAAAAGCTGACAGCAGAAGGCATGGCTGACGCAATCGACGAACTGACAATCGTGAATGCGGCCAACACACACCACTTGGATACGTATAAGGACTTTCTATACAAACGCCTACAACGCAAAGGGCTGGATATGCAGGACGTCCACCGTCTTGCAGCCCGTGATCGCCACGTGTTCGCGGCATTGATGGTTGCACATGGTCACGCCGACGGGATGGTCACAGGTGCGACACGGAAATCCGCACATGTTCTGGAACTGATCAACCGCGTGTTTGACGCTGAACCGCATGACGGCGCTGTAGGTGTCACCGCGATCCTGAACAAAGGTAAAATCGTGCTGATGGCGGATACGCTGGTGCACGAATGGCCGGACGAAAACGATCTGGCGGATATCGCTGAACGGGGTGCGGCGGTCGCGCGTGAACTGGGTCTTGATCCGCGCGTTGCCTTCGTGTCGTTTTCGACCTTTGGCTATCCGGTGTCTGAACGCGCCGAAAAGATGCACGTTGCCCCGGATATCCTTGATCAACGGGGTGTCGATTTCGAATACGAAGGTGAAATGAACGTCGATGTGGCGCTAAACCCAGCCGTCATGGCGCAGTATCCATTCCAACGCCTGACAGGTCCGGCAAACGTTTTGGTCGTACCTGCGCGGCACTCTGCCTCGATCTCGGTGAAGCTGATGCAGGAAATGGCGGGCGCGACTGTGATCGGGCCGATCTTGTCAGGCGTCGGAAAGCCTGTACAACTTTGCTCAACCACCTCTACGGTGAACGATATCTTGAACATGGCGGTCATCGCCGCTTGTCGTATTGGGTAAATCATGGCGATCTGGAATCTAGGCTCTATCAACGCGGATTACGTTTATGCGGTGCCGCATATTCCCGCGCGTGGCGAAACACTGGCAGCAACCGACCGGAAGGTTTTTCTGGGCGGCAAAGGGGCCAATATGTCCGTTGCTGCGGCGCGAGCTGCGGCACAAGTAAACCACATCGGTGCCGTTGGGCATGATGGGGCGTGGGCAAAGCAACGCTTGCTCGAATATGGCGTCGATACACGCCATATCACCACGTTAGACACTGAAACCGCCCATGCGATTATCGCGGTGGATGCGGATTCAGAAAACATGATCATCCTGCATCCGGGTGCGAACGCCAAAATCCCGCAGGCGATTTTGCAGACCGCATTGTCCGAAGCCCAAACAGGCGATTGGTTCATCACGCAGAACGAAACGAACCTACAACGCACGGGAACACAGCTTGCCAAAAAGATGGGGCTGAAGGTCGGATATGCAGCAGCTCCTTTTGATGCAGAACGCGTCAAAGCGGTTCTCGAATACATCGATTTCCTGATCCTGAACGAAGTCGAAGCCGCACAGCTGAAAGACGCAACTGGCCAAGACGCCAAAGACTTGGGCGTGGCCGACGTGATCGTAACGTTGGGCGCGGATGGCGCGGACTGGTATAGCCGCGTTGGCAAACAGCATTTTGACGCGATCAAGGTTGATCCGGTCGACACGACTGGTGCCGGCGACACGTTCACCGGCTACGTTTTGGCGGGCCTCGACCGCGGTTTACCGATGGAACAATCCATCAATCAGGCCCTGAAAGCAGGCGCATTGATGGTCACGCGAAACGGCACCGCCGACGTGATCCCCGATCTTTCCGAAGTACAGGCCTTCCAACGATGACCGATGACCACCTGACCACCCACCAAGCCGAAGAAGACGCGCGTAACGACAACATCCTGATCTACGTTGACGGTAAAATCGTGCCCAAATCGCAGGCCGTGGTCAGCGTTTATGACAGCGGTTTCATGTTGGGCGACGGCATCTGGGAAGGGCTGCGTCTGCACGATAATCACTGGGCTTTTGCCGACGAACATCTCGACCGTTTGTTTGAAGCTGCGAAAGCGATTGATCTTGATATCGGGATGGACCGAAAAGGCGTGTTTGACGCCTTGTTAGAGACGCAAAAAGCCAACGGCATCACCACCGACGCCCATGCGCGTTTGATGATCACGCGGGGGATTAAAGTACGTCCGTTCCAGCACCCGAACCTGTCGCAATCTGGCCCGACGTTTGTGATCATCGTGGAACATTCGAAACCGAAAATTCCGCGTCCGATCAGCCTTGCAACCGTGCCGCACCAGCGTGGCTTGCCGATGACGCAGGACCCGAAACTGAATTCGCATTCCAAACTTAACTGCATCCTCGCCTGCATCGCCGCACAAAAGGCCGGCGCAGACGAGGCGTTGATGCTCGACGTGCATGGTTTCGTGAACACGACGAACGCCTGCAATTTTTTCATCGTGCGCAAGGGGGCTGTTTGGACCTCCACAGGTGATTACTGCATGAACGGGATCACGCGCCAAAAGGTCATCGACCTGTGCCGCGCGAACGGTATTCCTGTGTTCGAACGCAACTATTCGCTCGTTGATACCTACGGCGCTGACGAGGTGTTTTTGACCGGCACGTTTGGGGCGCAAACGCCTGTCGGGTCCATCGACGGGCGGCAAATCGGAAACGGTGAACTTGGCCCAATGACAAAGCGCATCCGTAAACTTTACGCCGACCTTATCGCGCAGGAGTGCAGCTAATGCGGATCGCGATGTGGTCTGGCCCGCGTAACCTGTCGACAGCCATGATGTACGCCTTCGGCAACCGCGCGGATTTCGCGGCATGGGACGAACCGTTTTATGCGGCGTATTTGAAGCAAACCGGTCTTGATCATCCCATGGCCGATCAGATTATCGCAGCCCATGAGGATGATCCGGCTAAGGTCGCCGCGCGGTGCATAGGCTGTATTCCTGACGAAAAGCCGCATTTTTACATGAAACACATGCCACATCACATGATTGATGGCATACCGATGGACTGGACAGCAGAGTGTGAAAACGTCCACCTGATCCGTCACCCGGCGCGTGTGATCGCGAGTTATGCGGCAAAACGCGAACAGGTCACAGCGGCTGATCTCGGTTTCAAACAGCAGGTCGACCTGTTCGACAAAATCGGCGGTGCGGTCATCGACAGCAGCGATATCCGTGAAGACCCCGAAGAAATGCTACACCTTCTGTGCGACTACATCGGGCTGGATTTTGATCCGGCGATGTTGGCGTGGGATGCAGGCCCGCGTGATGCGGACGGGATTTGGGCGCAGCATTGGTATGGGGCCGTTCATAAATCCACAGGGTTCGCGGGCGCCGAAGGGCCATTGCCAGAACTGACTGGTCGCGACGCAGAATTGTTGGAAGAAACGCTGCCGTATTTCGAACGCCTCTCGAAAGAAAAAATCTGAAGCCTGTGAAACTTCCTCAGCTGAATACCGTGACTATAGAATAAATCCAGCCGCGTTCAGAATATCGTAATGCCCCAAACATACGATGAACCGGTAAGGAATCCGCATCATGCGGGTAGTTCTTAAGTGGTATTGTGGTACTGCCCCGTTGGCCTGCGCCAGCGGGGCAATTTCTTTAGGACTTTAGCAATTCGCCCAGCTTTAGCGCGATCCGTGCATCGCCAGACACCTTCAGCTTACCAGTCACAACACCGGTCATCGGGTTCAGCTTGCCTTTGATCAGTTTCGCCAAGTTTGGCGCCGTGATCTTGATCGTGCAATCGGCGTCGCGATCCACATTCGATACAGTCTGGACCTGTCGCGGTTTGATGCCGCTCCTTTGATAGCATTTACTGCAACAAAGGAGATGAACTATGGGACTGAAACGTACGGACGAATTTCGCCAAGATGCGGTGCGGATTGCATTGACCAGTGGGCTA
>NZ_JALKAR010000040.1:0-587 GCF_023015725.1 Loktanella sp. F6476L
CCTGCTTTGCTGCTTGATTTTGCACCGGATACATCTGCGGATGAAGACGGCAATCTTGGGATCACGGCACCCGATCTGGCGATTGATGCCACCGAAGTTGCAGCTGTGACGCTGACAGCCACAGGTCTGGACGCTGATGCAACGGCTGTGATCACGGTCACCGATGGCGTGACGAGCGTGGTGTCGGGCGTGCTGACCCCCGGTGCTGCGTCAACCGTGCTGGACCTGTCGGGTCTGACCGACGGGCCACTGACCACGTCCATCACTGCCACAGATACCAGTAGCAACGTGACGCCAGCCATTGCTGGTCCGACGTTGACGCTCGACACCGTTTCCGACCCCGTGCCGCAAAACGCGATCACCGGCACGGCCGGCGATGACTGGTTGAACGGCACCTCGGGCGACGACCTGATCTTGGGCGGCGACGGACGTGACCGGCTGCGCGGCGAAGGCGGCAATGACACGATTGAAGGCGGCGCGGGGAAGGACAACCTTGGCGGCGGCACAGGCGCAGATATCTTTGCTTATGCACCAGACGCGCTGATCGGCGGGCGGGACCGTATCGAAGATTTCAGTCCCGGCGAGGG
>NZ_JALKAR010000041.1:0-1623 GCF_023015725.1 Loktanella sp. F6476L
TATTCTGGGCTTACGGTGAGCGATCCAACTGAGCTCACGACGGCTCTTTATCTGTTTTCATCTCCGAATAGCCACTCGCGCAACCAGATCAACATTCGTGACACTGACGGCGTCCTGCAGCGCCATACGGTGAATGGTTTTGAGGCTTTCGCCATCACAGGCAGTGACGGCTATGACCGTATCCAGACCGAGAAAGAGTTCGCGGGGGATGATTGGGTCAGCGGGCTTGGCGGCAATGATTACATTTCAACGTACGACGGTGATGATACGATCTATGGTGGTGCTGGCGACGACACCATTGATGCTGGTGATGGCGCTGATCGCGTTTATGGCGGTGAAGGTGACGACACTATTACGAATGTGACACTGGTTGACCGCGTGTCTGGTGGCTCTGGTGCGGACGAGATTAGGTTGGCACTCCAAGATCGTACGACGGGCGCTGATATTAATTTCACAACGGGTCAGAACGGCGCGTGGAGTGAAGTTGAAGTCTTCGGCGGTACACTGACCGCGCATGACGATACGGTGATTGCAGGCGAGCTGGGTGCGGCGCTTTATGGCGGCGCGGGTTGGGACCACCTGACGTTAGACTATTCTGGGCTTACGGTCAGCGATCCAGCTGTGTCCGCAACAACCCTATATCTGTTTTCAACTCCGGGCAGCTATTCGCGCAACGAGATCAATATTCGTAACACTGACGGCGTCCTGCAGCGCCATACGGTGAATGGCTTTGAGGCTTTCGCAATCACGGGCAGCGAAGGCTATGATCGTATCCACACTGAGACAGAGTTCGCGGGTGATGATTGGGTCAGCGGGCTTGGCGGCAATGATTACATTTCAACGTACGACGGTGATGATACGATCTATGGTGGTGCTGGCGACGACACCATTGATGCTGGTGATGGCGCTGATCGCGTTTATGGCGGTGAAGGTTTCGACAGATTAATATATTCGCGATCAGAGCTAAGCGCGGGTGAAACGCTGTTTCTTGATATGGGTGCTGGTGCAGACTTTACGCTGAGCGATGGCACGCAGGTCTCGGGGATCGAAGAGCTGGATTTGCGGCTTGGTGGGGGCGTTCACGATATCACTATGGTGATGTCACAGATCGGCAACCAATATGTTCAGATCACTAATGATACGGATGTTGACCGTTTCACCGCTGACTTTAGCGGGTTCAGCGATGCTGTTGATTGGCGGATTGAAAATACATCGAATGGTCAAGGCTCGTTTCTGGGTGTCTACAACAATGACTTAGTCCGTACATCACGCTTTGAGGCGTATACTGTGACTGGCGGCAGCGCGGGTGACCGTCTGACGACTGGAGCGTTCAATGACAGCCTCATTGGTGGTGCTGGCAACGACACGCTAAATGCAGGCACGGGGGAGGACTACCTCGAGGGCGGAGTTGGCGATGACACGATCTATGCGGGTGATGGAGCCGATACGATCTTTGGTGGTGCTGGGTTTGACCGGTTGCAAGCGGTGCGATCAGAGCTAAGCGCGGGTGAAACGCTGTTTCTTGATATGGGTGCTGGTGCAGACTTTACGCTGAGCGATGGCACGCAGGTCTCGGGGATCGAAGAGCTGGATTTGCGGCTTGGTGGGGGCGTTCACGATATC
>NZ_JALKAR010000042.1:0-429 GCF_023015725.1 Loktanella sp. F6476L
CCAGACCTGTGGCTGTCAGCGTCACAGCTGCAACTTCGGTGGCATCAATCGCCAGATCGGGTGCCGTGATCCCAAGATTGCCGTCTTCATCCGCAGATGTATCCGGTGCAAAATCAAGCAGCAAAGCAGGTCCGTTGAGTGTTGTTGTGTTGCCTTCTGCGTCTGTCGCGGTGACGCGTGTTGTGGCTGTGCCGTCGGCCAGAGCGCTGACGTCGAGCGTGGCTGTGCCGTCTGCGGCCAGCGGGGCTGAAACAGACCCGCCCGCCCCGTCAAGGATCGTCACCGTTGCGGTGGCGTCAGCATCCAGACCGGTCAGATCAAGCGTCACGGCGGTCTCTTCGCCCGGTGCAATTGTGGCATCGGTCATGCCAGCACCCAAAGCCAGCGCCATGTTCCCGTCGTCATCCGCAGATCCCGGAGGAGGCCCCG
>NZ_JALKAR010000043.1:0-359 GCF_023015725.1 Loktanella sp. F6476L
CCAAACCCCGTGCCACAACTCGTCCCCGCCAGCGACACAAACACCAACGGCAAAATCGACGTCGACGAAACATGGCAATACACGCTCACATACACAATCACACAAACAGACATCGATGCAGGCGGGGTGGTGAACCTTGCTTCGGTCGTGACCCAAGATCCGTCTGGTGACGATGTTCTGGGCAGCGATGATGTGCAGGCTGACCTGACCCAAGCTCCAGCGATGGATATCACGAAATCCGCGCCAGTTATTGATCCGGTTGATTTTGTTGAGGGTTTGTTGGTTGAGTATACGTATGTTGTTGAGAACGTTGGTAATGTTACGATTGTTGATGATCTGACGGTTATTGATGACAAGTT
>NZ_JALKAR010000044.1:0-340 GCF_023015725.1 Loktanella sp. F6476L
CAGGCTGGCTTCTGCCATTGCACTCAACGAGCGATTTCCGACCGCTCTGAGCCAACCTTCGCGCGCCTCCGTTACAATTTGGGAGGCGACCGCCCCAGTCAAACTACCCACCACGCAGGGTCCCGGATCCAGATAATGGACCGCGGTTAGACATCAAACAGAATAAGGGTGGTATCTCAAGGGAGGCTCCACAATGACTAGCGTCACTGCTTCAAAGCCTACCACCTATCCTGCACATACTGTGTCTGATGCCAATGCGAAGCTATAGTAAAGGTGCATGGGGTCTTTCCGTCTAACCGCGGGGAGCCTGCATCTTGACAGGCAATTCAATTTCGCTGAG
>NZ_JALKAR010000045.1:0-332 GCF_023015725.1 Loktanella sp. F6476L
GCATCCAGACCGGTCAGATCAAGCGTCACGGCGGTCTCTTCGCCCGGTGCAATTGTGGCATCGGTCATGCCAGCACCCAAAGCCAGCGCCATGTTCCCGTCGTCATCCGCAGATCCCGGAGGAGGCCCCGCCACCAACCGCAACGTCCCCGCCGCAACCGAAATCTCAGCCGGCGTAACATCACGTAGTTCGGCCACGCCGACTTCACCGGTACCGGGTACATTCACCGCGATGATCACACCTAGATAGCTGTCGATCACCGAAACCGCAGCCTCTGCGGCGGCGGCGTCCCAGCCATAAGCTGCGGAAATTGCGGACAGGTCGATGACATC
>NZ_JALKAR010000046.1:0-312 GCF_023015725.1 Loktanella sp. F6476L
GGTTGGCACTCCAAGATCGTACGACGGGCGCTGATATTAATTTCACAACGGGTCAGAACGGCGCGTGGAGTGAAGTTGAAGTCTTCGGCGGTACACTGACCGCGCATGACGATACGGTGATTGCAGGCGAACTAGGTGCGGCGCTTTATGGCGGCGCGGGTTGGGACCACCTGACGTTAGACTATTCTGGGCTTACGGTGAGCGATCCAACTGAGCTCACGACGGCTCTTTATCTGTTTTCATCTCCGAATAGCCACTCGCGCAACCAGATCAACATTCGTGACACTGACGGCGTCCTGCAGCGCCATACGG
>NZ_JALKAR010000047.1:0-261 GCF_023015725.1 Loktanella sp. F6476L
CAGGACAAACACATTCAATCCGATGGGCGGCGATATCAGGCTGATCTCTGTTACGACAACGACGATGATCCCAAACCAGATCGCGACCATTTCAGGGTCAGACAGGATGCCCGTCCCGAAATCAAGGGACATCACTAGTGGGAAAAAGATTGGCACGGTGAGCAGGATCATCGAAAGGCTTTCCAGCACCGCACCCAGCACCAGATACATCAAGATGATAAAGAACATAACGGTCCAAGGACCAACATCCATTGCGGTGAC
>NZ_JALKAR010000048.1:0-261 GCF_023015725.1 Loktanella sp. F6476L
ATGACACGATTGAAGGCGGCGCGGGGAAGGACAACCTTGGCGGCGGCACAGGCGCAGATATCTTTGCTTATGCACCAGACGCGCTGATCGGCGGGCGGGACCGTATCGAAGATTTCAGTCCCGGCGAGGGTGATGTCATCGACCTGTCCGCAATTTCCGCAGCTTATGGCTGGGACGCCGCCGCCGCAGAGGCTGCGGTTTCGGTGATCGACAGCTATCTAGGTGTGATCATCGCGGTGAATGTACCCGGTACCGGTGAAG
>NZ_JALKAR010000004.1:0-303171 GCF_023015725.1 Loktanella sp. F6476L
CCACCTGCTTACGCGTTAGCCCACTGGTCAATGCAATCCGCACCGCATCTTGGCGAAATTCGTCCGTACGTTTCAGTCCCATAGTTCATCTCCTTTGTTGCAGTAAATGCTATCAAAGGAGCGGCATCAAACCGCGACAGGTCCATCTTTGTTCAGAATCAGGTGTTCTTCGTGCGCAGCCCAATCCAAGGCCGCGCGCTTAGTGTCAAATGTCTGAGATTTCCTGATGCCCTTACGTGCAACGTATGCTTTCCACCGACCAGTTTTAGTCTTTGTTATGCTCGCCAAGTTTACAACCCGATTGCAGTTTCGTTGTAACCAGAGTCGCAAAATACACTACAAATTGCACGCTGCATTTATTTACAACCCTGTAAAGCACTGCTTTTAAAGGAAAACTTTGCACATTTTGAGAGTTCGAAAAAGGGGTGATGGTGCGGGTGAAGGGACTCGAACCCCCACGCCTCGCGGCGCCAGAACCTAAATCTGGTGCGTCTACCAATTCCGCCACACCCGCAATGATCAAACGGGGCAGGTTTTCGGGCCTGCCCCGCTAGGTTGGGCGCTGTCTAGCAAAGGTCGCAGGGGGATGCGAGCAGAAAAATCATCTAAAAATGAACCCTGACTTAACGCAATGTCGCCACATTTGGCCAACAAACCTGATTTCAACAAAACGAACGAACTCGGGGACACGATAATGCACACTGAAATGACTGTTGAGACGGAACGCCAAGACGCTAAAACAGCCGTTCACACCGGTATTTGCGCAGGCACTTCTATCATGACTTTGGACGGCGAAATGCCGGTTGAGCATCTTTCAGTCGGCGATCGTGTTATCACCCGTGACAGCGGCATGAGCGTTGTGAAAAACATCACAATGAAGAAAGCCCAAATGCAGCCGATCCGCATCAAGGCAGGGTCTTTGGGCCATACGCGCCCTGACCGCGACATGATGGTAACGGCCGGCGCCAAGCTTCATATCCGCGACTGGCGTGCAGAGGCCCTGTTCGGGACATCATCTGCAAGCGTCGCCGCAGAGCGTCTGGTTGACGGTGAATTTCTGGCCGCAGCCGGTGCCCGCGAAATGACCGTGTACCACATCGAATTCGACCGCGAACACATCATCTACGCTGATGGCGTTGAGATGATCGCGGGCGCATAACCCCACGACCACAAGACATCGAACAGGTTACTCGAGAGAAAGGCGCGTCCCCCAACGCGTCTTTTTTCGTGTCTAAACGCCCAATTCGCGGAAAACGGTCGGAAGCTGCTCTGGCAAATCCTCTGCAATTAACCCCGGTCCGAATTGCCGCGCGCAGCGGGCATGTAGCCAAGCCCCTATTTGTGCCGCAGCCAATGGCGGAAATCCTCGGGCCATCAATCCGGTGATAAACCCTGCCAAAACATCACCCGACCCCGCTGTCGCCAGCCAAGGGGCCGCATCGTCGTAAACAGATGCAACGACGATGCAGCGTCCATTCGGATCGGCAATGACCGTGTCTGGCCCTTTGAACAAGACGACGCACCCTGCCCGTTTTGCCGCATCACGTGTGGCATCGACCTTGGAATACGCAGGGCCACGGTCTTTTTGCAAAGCCTCCTGAAACGCCATTACCGCAGGTATACGATTCGTTACCGTCGTGGCATCAGGTCGCTTTTCCCGCCAAGTTAGTTTCTCTGCCAAATCCGGGAAAAGCCGCTTAAATTCACCTGCATGTGGGGTCAGCACGCATTGATCGTGAAGCAGCGCAAACAATTCCGGCTCTTGCGCCAAAAGCGTCAACGCATCAGCATCTAACACCACCCGCTTTTTGGCTGAGGGGTTGAGAGCCGCAGCAATCACGGCCACTTCCCCCGCACCTGTACCGAAGCCGGGGCCGACACATAGGCTGTTGATTCGATCATCAGCCAATATCTCTAACAACCCGTCCGCGTCCTTTACCTTGCGGGTCATCACCGCATCCAAGGCAATCTCATTTTCCAGCAGCGCCGCAGGCGGACACCCCAGCGTTACAGCGCCCGCCCCAATGCGCAATGCGCCTCGTGCCGCCAATCGGGCTGCACCGCCGCGGCCAACACCACCTGACAAAACCAGAGCATGACCGAAACTATATTTGTGGGCGTCGCCTTGCCGCGCTTTCGTCAACAACCGCGTATCGAACATCGTGTAATTCAGGCGAAGATCCGGAACGATAGGTTTCAATCGCGTCAATTCCGTACGGATGGGCCGCACAGCGCCCATTGGACCACGGGCGGTTTGAATGAAAGCAGGTTTGTCAGGCAACGTCTTTTGAAAACAGCGCCAGTTTGCCAACCCAATATCCACGACCTTCACCTTGCCGCACAGTGCCGGACCATGGCCGATGAAGTGCCCAACCTTCGGACAATCAAAAGTAACGGTCAAAGCTGCAAACCGTACCATACCGTTGGCATATGCCCCATCGCTGCGCCCCAACAACACGCCGCTGTCCAAACACAGCCCCGAAGGCGCATCAATCGCGACTGTTTTGGGCGCAAAGTCATCGCCATTCCGTCCGGCCATATGGCTTAGAACATCAAAAGCCGCGCCTTCAACAGGGCGTGACGCGCCCGTCCCGAACAAGGCATCAACATAGACGTCCGCATCCGGCACGGCGCGAAATGCGCGTTCAGACAAGGGTTGCACGTCGCCCAACGCAGACCAACGGTCATAATTGACCCGCGCATCTGGCGGCAACCTTTCAGCACCCCCGTAATAAAACACATCAACGTCCCACCCGATCGCATGCAATAACCGGGCGACAACAAACCCATCGCCGCCGTTGTTGCCCGGGCCACATAGCACCACGGCACGTCGCTTTATCTCTTCTTTTGGTCCTAAATATCTCGGGGGTCGCCTTTGTTGCGCCATTGGTCCGAGTGACAATGGCGACGGGGCTGGCCCCCACGCTGTGCCCGCCGCAGGCGCAAGCTGTGGCCATTCAGCAAAAACCGCATCAACAACACCCTGCCCGGCCCGTTCCATCAGCTCCAGCCCAGTGACCTCACCACTGTCGATCGCAGCCTGCTCATTGGCGCGCATTTGGGCTGCAGTTAAGAGTTCGGTCATTTATCTGGCACCTTATGTTTACAAACCGCACATTATGGCGTCTATGTGATTAAAAATTAGGCACACCTAGTTTTTTGGAGGATGGATATGACGCAAACTTGGCGCGTCAATTGTTCCTCCGCAACAGAAATGATCTGAGCGTCACTGAATATATCAAGGGGAGTCGCGGGCCTATGAAAAAGATCGAAGCCATTATTAAGCCATTCAAACTCGACGAAGTGAAAGAAGCTTTGCAAGACGTAGGCGTCCAAGGCCTGAGCGTCGTCGAAGTCAAAGGTTTCGGCCGCCAGAAAGGCCACACCGAATTGTACCGTGGCGCGGAATACGTTGTCGATTTCCTCCCGAAAGTGAAAATCGAGATCGTTTTGGCTGATGATCAAGTCGATGCGGCTGTTGAAGCTATCATCGGTGCTGCGAAGACAGACAAAATCGGCGACGGTAAGATCTTTGTCTCCCCTGTTGAGCAAGCGATCCGTATCCGTACAGGCGAATCCGGCGACGACGCACTTTAAGGCGCGGCACACTTCGCCGCCCTACCGACCAACACACACCTAACACACGACACGAAACAAAAGGACATATCGATGGACAACAAAGCTGTTCTCAAAATGATCAAGGACGAAGGCGTTGAATACGTCGACGTGCGCTTCACAGACCCGCGCGGCAAGCTGCAGCACGTGACTGTGGTCTCTGATCTGGTTGACGAAGACTTCCTCGAAGAAGGCTTCATGTTTGACGGGTCTTCCATCGCGGGTTGGAAATCCATCGATCAGTCCGACATGAAACTGATGCCACAAGCTGAAAGCGTCTACCTTGACCCTTTCTATGCTGAGAAAACACTTTGCATTCACTGTAACGTTGTTGAGCCGGACACTGGCGAAAGCTACACACGTGACCCACGCGGCACTGCTGCAAAAGCAGAAGCTTACCTGATTTCTTCCGGTATCGGCGATCAAGCATTCTTTGGCCCAGAAGCTGAATTCTTCGTCTTTGACGACGTGCGCTTCCAAGTGTCCATGAACAAAGTGTCCTACCAAGTTGATGCGCTTGACGGTGCATGGAACACAGACACAGAATATGAGATGGGCAACACTGGCCACCGTCCGGGCGTTAAGGGTGGTTACTTCCCAGTGAACCCAATCGACGACGCACAAGACATGCGCGGCGAGATGCTTTCTACAATGAAGCGCATGGGTATGAAGGTCGACAAGCACCACCACGAAGTGGCGTCTTGTCAGCACGAACTGGGCCTGATCTTTGGTACGCTGACGCACCAAGCTGACGAAATCCAGAAGTACAAATACGTTGTGCACAACGTCGCCCAAGCCTACGGCAAATCCGCGACATTCATGCCAAAGCCAATCGCTGGCGATAACGGCACAGGTATGCACGTGAACATGTCCATCTGGAAAGATGGCAAGCCATTGTTCGCAGGCGACAAATACGCTGATCTGTCACAGGAAGCCCTGTACTTCATCGGCGGTATCTTGAAGCACGCGAAATCCCTGAACGCGATCACAAACCCATCCACAAACTCTTACAAGCGTTTGATCCCGGGTTTTGAAGCACCTGTTCTGCGCGCCTACTCTGCGTCTAACCGGTCCGGTTGTGTCCGTATTCCTTGGGCCGAATCCCCCAAGGCAAAACGCGTCGAAGCACGTTTCCCTGATCCAGCAGCCAACCCATACCTGTGCTTCGCAGCACTGATGATGGCTGGCCTTGACGGCATCAAAAACAAAATCGACCCAGGTGCGGCATCTGACAAAGATCTCTACGATCTGCCACCAGAAGAACTGGCTGAAATCCCAACTGTTTGTGGATCCCTGCGCGAAGCGCTGGAAGCTCTCGAAGCAGACCACGATTACCTGATCGCTGGTGACGTATTCACCAAAGACCAGCTGGAAGGCTACATGGACCTGAAATGGGAAGAAGTGTACGCATACGAGCACACACCACACCCAATGGAATACAAGCTGTACTACTCCTGCTAATTTGGCAGTGGCTTGAAGTTAAGAAGGGCGTCCCGACTGGGGCGCCCTTTTTTAGTGACTTTTTTGCATTCACTTTCTTTTCGCCTAACGGCTCAAAAGGCCAATCGTAATAAGTCCCCGTCAGGTCCATGCATTAATGGTGCTGCGTCACACAGTCTTCGAAAAATTTGGAGCCGAGAATTGTTTCCGCGCTCAAATGCGGAATGTCTGCATCAATGAAACAATCTAACGCAGCCACATTTTCAAATCCTGAGTTCTCGAAGCTTGATTTCAAGGCAAATGCCAAAGCGTTGACGTGATTGCTTAGTGTCGTCGCCTCATCGGGGGAAAGGCGAGCATACTCTCGTAGGATCGCAAACTTATAGGCAGCTGACCTTACCGTGTCATTTTCCGGCAAAACCGCGAGCGCGCTCATTAGTATCCCGCCTTTGCCCATAACGGAAGGCTCAGAGAGGACACTTGATTTAAACAAGACATAGTAGATGTAGTCGGCTTGTGCCAACGTCCCGATCGAAAACCTAGCCCGGGATGATATCTCATTGTAACGCAAAAAGATCGTCCCAAGTCGGTCGCAAGGCTCTACGTCATTGAGTGCGGACTTTGGGAAGTCCAGCATCTCTTCAGCCGTCTTGCAATCAGCAAGCGCAATCGTTGGAGCGAACAATACTGTAGCAAGTGCAAAAGCAATTCTTCCGAATACCATGGAAAACCCTTCTCGTTATTGTACCAAATAATGCCTAATCTTGAAAGAATAGTACTCGAGAGTTCGAGCACTCCGCCACTGCAAATACTCCACCTAAACAACCCGCACTTGCAGTCCCGCCCCTTCCAACACCCCCAATATCTCATCCACATGGAACTGGTCCCGCGCTTCGATCACCACCTCTAGCTCCGCCTGTTTCAACGACACCGATTGCATCATGCGTTGGTGGATCACTTCGATCACGTTGGCCCCTGCGTCGCCGATGATCTGTGAAATCTTGGACAGTTGCCCCGGCGTGTCTGCGATTTCGAACACCAGTCGTGTGATCCGTCCGTCCCGCATCAGCCCTCGCACGATCAGCGTGGACAGCACGCGGCTGTCGATGTTGCCCCCGCAGATCAGCAGCCCGACCTTCTTGCCCGCGAATTTGTCGAGGTTGTTTTTAATCACCGCAAGGCCCGCGCCCGCCGCCCCTTCGGCGACCAGTTTTTCCACCGACAGCAGGTCAAACACCGCCTGTTCGATCTCGACCTCGGTTGCTGCATCCACGCGGTCCACCAGATCGCGGATCACGGCGAGGTTTGCCTCCGCAGGTGCTTTCACTGCGATCCCTTCGGCCAATGTCGCCCCGCCAAAATGTGTGCTGGATTGATCAAAGTTCGCCTTTGCCGCATCAAACAGATGCGCCTGCGCCCCGATTACTTCAATCTGTGGTTTCAACCCCTTCGCCGCCGTGGCCATACCTGCAATCAACCCGCCGCCACCAATAGGCACGACGATGCAATCCAGATCAGGTTCCTGTGCGAGCATTTCGAGCGCCACGGTGCCCTGCCCCGACACGACCTCTGGATCATCAAATGGATGCACAAAGGTCATCCCTTTTTCCTCTGCCATATCCAGCGTGAACTGCACGGAATCGTCAAAGCCTACGCCGTGGATCACGACCTCGGCTCCCATGTCTTTGGTCCGTTTCACTTTGTTAAACGGTGTCCCTTCGGGCATCACGATCACCGCAGGAATGCCCAGACGGTTGGCGTGATAGGCCAACCCTTGCGCGTGGTTCCCCGCCGAACAGGCAATCACGCCCGCCTTTTTCGCCGCGTCCGACAGCGTCAGCAATTTCGCCAATGCCCCCCGCGCCTTGAACGCGTTCGTGTGCTGGAGGTTTTCAAGCTTGAGGTACAGATCAATGCCCAGATGCTGCGACAGCCGCGTGGCCTTGACCAAAGGCGTTTCAATCGTCGCAGGTTTGATCGCCGCGTGAACGGCTTGGATGTGGGAAAGCGTGACGACCATTTCGGGCTCCTTCAACTGATGGTCCAGGGGTAGAACAGCCGCCGCGCCCCGTCCATCACGTTTCACGCAAGGGCGATGACCGTGTGGATCGCAAAGACCACGGCGCGGGTCTGCGGGAGCCGGAACAACGTCTGACGTTCGCTGCGTTCATAAAGACTTTGTGCTGTGCCGACAGGGCGCGGGTTGCCTTCCGTCCGTGGTTGATACAGCGCCGGATCGTCGTACCGCAGCAGGTTAGCGCGCCAGAGCGGTCGCCCGACCTGGATCCCGTCAAACAGCCGCTGCACACGTTTCGCAAGGGTCGCATCGTATTCTGGTACCGGATCATGGATCGCGGTCAGCGGTTTGCCGATCTTCTGCGCCAGCGTCCAAGACGCGGGAAAACACAGCAGTGCGGCGGTCATTCCGTGCACTTCACCCATGGGCTGATGGATCACCAGATCCTCTTGCAGGACCTGCGACAACACCTGCAAGGGCGCACCGGACGTGTCGACATGCCGCCCGTCCGGACAGATGACTTTTGTTGCCGAGACATCGAATCCTGCGCGGTGTTTCAGCAGCTTCAAAACCTCGACCAGCAGTTCAGCCGCCGCGTCGTCGGCTTCCGGCAATTGGCGCAGGACGTCCATAGACCGTTCCGCGCGTATTGTCTGTTTCAATGCGATCTGTTCCGCATAGGACTGGTCGGTTGTAATCCAATCCGTCCCCGTAACGGTCTGTATCCCCGGCAGGCGCGCAGCCGCCGCTTGGCGTTGGTTTTCAGGGATTTGGCCAAGGATCATCGTCATGGAAACTATCTATCCAAGACAGACACAAACGTCACCATTGCGTGACAAGCCCACGCAAAGATTGCGCCGCCCGCCTCCAAACGCCACCTATGACCCAACGCAGAACGATGACCCGGCAACGGGGCCCAAGAAACGGGAAGGACACATATGACATCCGAAAAATTCACCTTCGCCGGCCACGCAGGCCATATGCTGGCCGCGCGGCTCGATATGCCAAATGGAACGCCACGGGCTGTGGCGCTTTTCGCGCATTGCTTCACCTGCTCCAAAGAAATCGTGGCCGCGCGTCGTTTGGCAAGCGGGCTTGCCGATAACGGCATCGCTGTGCTGCGGTTCGATTTCACAGGGCTCGGCCATTCCGAAGGCGCGTTCGAGACCACGACGTTCAGCTCTAACGTCGCGGACCTGCGTGCCGCCGCCGCCGAACTGGATCGCCGCGGGCTGACGCCAACGCTGCTGATCGGGCATTCATTGGGCGGTGCCGCTGTCCTGCGTGCAGCACCCGACATGCCGTCTATCAAAGGCGTCGTGACCATCGGTGCTCCTGCCGATCCGGGTCATGTCACCCACAACTTCGGGGCCGCCTTGGCAAGCATTGCAGAACACGGCGTGGCCGAAGTGCAGCTTGGCGGGCGTCCACTGAATATCGGACAGGGTTTTGTCGATGATGTGGCTGCCGCAAACCTGCAACCTGCCTTGGCCAAATTAAACGCCGCCCTGCTGGTGCTTCATGCCCCGCGCGACCACGTTGTAGGCATCGAAAACGCAGGCGAGATTTTCCTTGGTGCTAAACACCCCAAAAGCTTCGTGACACTCGACGATGCCGATCACCTGCTCAGCAAACCCGCAGACGCGGCCTACGCGGTTGATGTCATTACGACGTGGTCACGCCGCTACCTGCCCGCTCCGGTCGGAACACAGGCTGCCAAAGCGCCAGAAGGCACTTTACGCGTCACCGAAACCAGCCCCGATAGTTTCGCGCAGACCATCCAAGTCGGCGATCACACGATGATCGCGGACGAACCGGTCAAAGTCGGCGGCACGAACACTGGACCGACGCCCTACGGTCTGGTCTCTGCGGGGCTAGGTGCGTGCACATCGATGACAATACGGATGTATGCGCGACGCAAAGGCTGGCCGGTAGATGGTATCTCAGTCGATGTCGACCACGGCAAATGCCACGCAAGCGACAGCAAAGCGGGCGACAAGATCGACTGTTTCACTCGGACGATCCACCTCACCGGTGATCTGGACGAAGAACAAAAGGCCCGCCTGTTGGAGATCGCAGATAAATGTCCGGTCCACAAAACCTTGGAACGCACCAATGAAGTGGTCACAAAACTGGGTTAATCCGCTTCTTTTGGCCTCAAATATCCCTGCCGGAGGCATGCAGAACCCTACAATGCCCACTGGCCCACGTTATTCCCGTGTCCAGTCGCAACAAGCACCAGAATAAAAATAAGGCGCAGCCACCGGCTGCGCCTTTCAATTGTTTCAAACCAAGGTTTGATTAGGTGCGTGCGTTGCCGATCAGCTTCCACAGCGCTGGCACGATCAATGCCGCCAGTGCCAATTTCAGCGCGTCACCGATCAGGAATGGTGTGATACCCCATGCCAGTGTCTGCTCCCAACCGGATGCGAACTGGTGCAGCCACAGCAGGCCGGGGATGTAAATCAGCGCAGAGCCCACGAGCATCGCCAGACCCATCGTCACAACGTTACGGTCCCAGCCTTTGCGTGCCGCAACACCCAGCGCCAGTGCCGCCAGCATGTACCCAACAAGGTAACCGCCAGTGCCGCCCATCATGTAAACAAGGCCTGCTTTTTCAGCGGAAGAACCGGCAAACACGTCCAGACCCATCGCGCCAAGTGCGAGGTAACCTGCAATCGTCAGCGCGCCCAAACGTGCGCCATAGCCTGCGCCGATTGTCAGAACTGCGAATGTTGTCAGTGTCACAGGCACAGGATTGCCCGGAATGAAGAACTGCATCTTTGCGGTCAGAGCCAGCACAGCCACACCAAGGATCACCATGATCGCTTGTTTGGCGCGGCGCATTGCGCCTTCGTTATTGGCAAATGTGTCGATGAGAACTTTGTCGTTGAGTGCGAATGCCATCAGGCTTTCCCCCGCTTTGTTATACGTTGCGGAACTTATTGCCCGAGCGATGCTGCACTTGCAAGATGTTTGCGTCGAAACCTATCGGCTGTAATGCGACACAGATGTGTAATCTTTGCGCGGTCCGCGCACCGACCACGTCGCTGTCCACGCGGGCCAATCACGGAAATCGTAGGTCACATCGTATAAGTCTGCGCCGCACAGATGTGTCGTCCCCGGCACCGTTCCTTCTGGAATGAAGCTGTGAAAATCAGCGCCATCCGCGAAGCGCACGACCACGCGTGCCTCTTCGAACGTCCAAAGGTAGGCGCGCGTCGCTTCCATCACTGGTCCGCTTTGTAATTTCAGGCGCCCCGTTTCTTCGTATCGTAACGCGTCATCTTGCCCCGCAAGCGTCGCCAGCCCCTGCAAAGTGCCATCCATGCCGCCGTGCCGATCCGTGATCGTGCGGTCTAACTGCCAATCGCCTGCGAAATCAGCCGCTTTTAACATCATCGTCGCTGCCCTTGTTCTTCTGACCTAACGGCACTTGAGCCTTAGGTCGCAGCCCTTTATGACGCGCGGATACGCTGTTGCCCATTCACAAAAGGCCATGATCCCATGATCCCACGTTACTCTCGCCCCGAAATGACTGCCATTTGGGAGCCAGCCACCAAGTTCCGCATCTGGTACGAGATCGAGGCCCACGCCTGTGACGCCCAAGCTGCCATTGGCGTGATCCCGCAGGAAAACGCGGACGCGGTCTGGAAAGCCAAGGATGTAGAGTTCGACGTGGCCGCGATTGACGCGATTGAAGCGGTGACCAAACACGACGTCATCGCGTTTTTGACGCACCTCGCTGATATCGTCGGCAATGACGAAGCCCGCTTTGTGCACCAAGGCATGACATCGTCCGACGTTCTGGACACCACATTCAACGTCCAGTTGGTGCGCGCATCCGACATTCTGATCAAGGACATGGAACGTGTTCTCGCGGCGCTGAAGGACCGTGCGATCGAGCATAAAGAAACCGTTCGCATCGGTCGGTCCCACGGTATCCACGCTGAACCAACCACAATGGGTCTGACATTCGCGCGGTTCTACGCCGAAATGGATCGTGGCCTTGCCCGTCTGAAACTGGCCCGCGAAGAAATCGCGACCGGTGCTGTGTCTGGTGCGGTTGGTACATTCGCGAACATTGATCCAAGCGTCGAAGAGCACGTTTGCGAAAAGATGGGCCTGAAACCTGAGCCGATTTCAACACAGGTGATCCCACGCGACCGTCACGCGATGTTCTTTGCCACGTTGGGTGTGATTGCGTCCTCGATGGAAAACATCGCGACCGAAATCCGCCACATGCAGCGTACCGAAGTGCTCGAGGCCGAAGAGTTCTTCTCTAAGGGTCAAAAAGGGTCTTCCGCGATGCCGCACAAGCGTAACCCTGTGCTGACGGAAAACCTGACTGGTCTCGCGCGTCTGGTGCGAATGTCTGTCACCCCTGCCCTTGAGAACGTCACGCTGTGGCACGAACGCGATATTTCGCATTCCTCAGTGGAACGCGCAATTGGTCCGGACACAACGATCACGCTGAACTTTGCGCTGAACCGTCTGGCAGGCATGATCGAAAAGCTGGTGATCTACCCAGACAACATGCTGGCCAACATGAACAAATTCCGTGGCCTCGTGATGTCGCAGCGGGTTCTGCTGGCACTGACGCAAGCTGGTGTCAGCCGTGAAGATAGCTACAAACTGGTGCAGCGCAACGCGATGAAAGTTTGGGAAGAAGGCAAAGATTTCCAAACAGAATTGCTTGGTGATGCCGACGTTCTTGCGGCCCTGTCAGAAGACGAGATCAAAGAAAAATTCGACCTTGGCTACCATACCAAACACGTAGACACGATCTTCAAACGGGTCTTTGGCTAAGCGGTAGGCGAAACGTCAACGTGACTTTTATGGATTTGCTGCTAAGTTTCCCCTACGGAAACAAATAGGAGTGAACGATGAAGATCAAATTGACTATCGCCGCCCTTTTCATTGCCATCTCGCCTGTGGCGGCCTTCGCTGAAGGGTGCCACGGGTCCCATGCGATGGACCAGCAAGCGGCAATATCATGCGCTGAAGGAATGGTTTTTGACGCGGACGCAAACACCTGCGTCGCTGAAACAACAAGCTAAACAGATAAACGGGAGGCAGCAGATTGCCTCCCGTTTCTTTTTTTATACCGCGCACACGACCGAAAACTCGTTAAACTTAACACCCTTACACCTTAGACGGCGCGTGTAGCGGCTGCGGCTGGGGACGGTGCGTGGCTTTCGGCACAAAGGCGGTCTGACGTGCTGCTGACATGCCCAGAACGGCGTAGCGGCGGCCATCGCCATCGTTGAGATACGTGTCGCCCATACGTTCCGCATCATAGCCAAGCTGACGCAGTGCGCGCATCATCGCCAAGGTGGACAGACACATCAGTTTGGTCGCGCCTTTTTCGTTGGCCAGATCAATCAGCCCATCCACGATCATACGCAAACACGTGCTGCGTTCGGCATGTGTCCGGACGCTATCGCACATCACAAGACGGGTACATTCCCACATGTCCGCGTCGACAATATCGCGCCCCATGATGTTGGCTGGAATATCGATCAATTTCCCCTGGACGGCGTCACGCAGCATGTATGTATGCGTGCCCCATTGTGACGTTGTTGGCATCACCCGCGCCCCACCGATCACCTTGCCATCCTTCAATACAAGCGAATAGCTCGCCTGTGGGTTGTCGTATTGATCCATCTCATGTGATTCGTCATGGGGGATATCCCACCCAAGATTATCGACGAAGAACTTCTTGCGCAGTGCAAGAAATTCAAAAAAAGCAGCACCGTGTTGGTGCATGTCCGCGAGTTTAAAAGTAATATTTTCCATGGTTCCCTCTCCACTTTAGAGAGTCAACGCATAGCATTTTAGGAAAGTTTATAAATAATTTTATAGTTAATAGGCCTTAACAGCCATTACTATTAACCAGTTAGAAACATTCCCAGTTTTCAAAAATCAACTAAATTTGGAACTAAATTAGTCCGAACTGACTGGCCAAAGCTGCGGCCTGAGGCCCCGTTTTGGCATCCAGTTTCAGCTTAGCGTTCTTCAACCTCTGCTTGATGGCACCTTCGCTGACGCCCAATTCATGTGCGATCTGCTTAATCCGTTCGCCGTTTTTAATCATTTGAAGCACTTCAAGTTCGGCGCGGGTCAGGTTTGACGGAGGTGCTGTTTCCTCATGACGTCGTTGGATAAATGCGTTCAGAAGCCGGATTTCGAGGTCCGTAAATTCGCGATCATTTCGTGCAAACGACCCGAAGGATCGTAAACCTTTTTGAACTTTGTCCGTGACCGATACAGTGGCCCCGTATCGCAGCCCAAATGTCTGTGCTTGGGCAAGCACCTTACGCGGGTCTTCTAGTTCAATTTCGCTCCAGCGAATCGCCGCTGCTGAACTGCTGTAGACCCATCTAATAACCGGATCGAACAGCATAAACCGCTGCATTGTGTAGTGTTCGACCCATGGTGGCGGGAAAGCATTTTGTTCTTCGAGCGGAAAAGCAAAACCGATACGCAACGCAATATGGAACCCTGCGGGCGCAAGCTGGTTGAGGTCATCAGAACTAAGGAGCCGTTCCATCAATTATCCTATTGAGCCGAACCCTCAAAAAGCACTAACACAAACACGACATCTCGGGTAACATGCGCCACACAGGTAGGTTTGGGCCTGTATATACTGAAACGTCATACAGGCAACTATAAAGCGAGTGCGATATTATGGCTGGACAGGCTGAAATAAAAGCGAAATTAGCAGAGCTGAAGGTCTTGTCGCCTTCTGGCTACGCTTTGGCCTTGCACATCCGTTATACGACTCCGACTTTCTTGTTCCAGACCTACGAAAAGAAGTGGTTGGATCACTATTCGCAGAACGGTTACGTCATGACCGACCCGGCTGTGCATTGGGGGTTTGAAAACCGTGGGTCCCGCACGTGGGCCGAATTGGCTGACTTGGATGTGGCAGGCGTTTTCAAAGCAGCCGCAGACCACGGCCTGAAATACGGGATCGCATGCGCCGTTGGCGAAGACGCAAGCCCAAGCATCTGCGCGTTTGCCCGTCCCGACCGTGAATTTACGAAGGCCGAGACTGATGAAATCATGGGCCATCTGCACGAAATGCATGCGCTGACAGACAATCTACAGGCGCTTTCGCCTGAAACAGCGGCTGCGCTGAAAGAGATGTCGATTCTTTATACACACCCTGCAAATGACTGATTGTCTTTACACTTTGTTTAGGACGAAGTGAGACAACAAGGCCATGCAACAGCTTGGCCAATTATCCTCCGCATCCCCCACTCCGCCCGCTGGCCTCACGCGTCGGCGCAAGGCTGCATTGATCGTTCAAATGCTTTTCCGCGATGGGAACGGGATTCCCCTGACCCGTATGCCGGAAAAACTGCAAGCGGCTTTGGCGCACGAACTTGGCGCTATTCGGCTTGTCGACAAATCGACGGTCGAACAGGTCGCGGTGGAATTTCTCGAAGAACTGGATTCAATCGGTCTTGTCGCACCCGGCAGCACGCTGCAAGCGCTTGATGCGCTTGGTGACCAGATCAGCCCTGATCTGGCCGAACGGTTGCGCGCAGAAATCATTGCTGCCCAAAATGGTGATCCATGGCCAATGGTGACGGCCCTGTCAGAAGACGATCTTGTCACGTTGATGGAAGCCGAAAGCACGCATATTGGCGCAATTGTTCTATCCAAACTGCCGGTCGCAAAGGCCGCTGAAGTTTTGGGAAAACTGCCTGGTGAACGCGCGCGGCGGATCAGTTTTGGTATGTCCCAAACATCGTCCGTTTCCCCCGATGCCGTTCTGAAGATTGGCAAGGCGTTGATGCGCGATCATTGTGAAAAATCGACGATTGCGTTCAATCGTGGGCCGGATGCACGCCTTGGTGCGATCTTGAACACCAGCCCTGCCGCCACCCGCGAAGACGTGCTGACGTCGTTGAATGGCGATGATCCCAAGTTTGCAGATGATGTCCGCAAGAACATTTTCACATTTGCAGACATCGCGACACGGATCAAAGGAACCGATATCCCTGTCTGTATTCGCGCCGTTGATGCGGACGAACTGAATGTCGCCATTTCGGCAGCACTTGCCGGGTCCGACGACGAAGCCGCGGGGGCCGAATACATTCTGGCGAACATGTCCCAAAGGATGGCCGGATCAATTCGCGAAGCGGTTGACGAAATGGGCCATGTGAAACGCAAAACTGGCGAAGCGGCGATGAATGTCGTCACGACCGCGATCCGTACGTTGGCCGAAGACGGCGGGATTACCTATCAATCTACGGACGATGAAGACGACGAATAGACCCTGACGCGGGATCGGTGATGGACAGTCTGCGCCATCCTCAGGTATCGTCACCAAATGACAAATAAGACACCACAAATCGGCAGACGTTGGCACGACATGGGCGGCGATGCCGCTGGTCCCGTTCCGGATGCGTCGCATGACTTCGCAATCTGGGAAAAGCGCGTTGATGCGTTGATGGTCTTGTGTTCCACCAAGGGGCATTTCACGGTGGACGGCCTGCGCCGAGTCCTTGAAGACATGCCCGCCGAAAGCTTTGAT
Organism: Loktanella sp. F6476L; assembly: GCF_023015725.1. Lineage (NCBI taxonomy): Bacteria > Pseudomonadati > Pseudomonadota > Alphaproteobacteria > Rhodobacterales > Roseobacteraceae > Loktanella > Loktanella sp. F6476L. The sequence goes on from NZ_JALKAR010000004.1 coordinate 15,621, forward strand.
CAGATGACGTATTATGAGCGTTGGATCATGTCGATTAATCAGAACTTGATCGAAGGCGGTGTTTATACGACAGCAGAACTTGCGCAAAAGATGACCGAAGTTGCATCGCGTGGCGCTACCTACGGGGACGCAGCAAGTGAATAGTTTCAGCCACCACGAACACGTGCGGGTGAAGACAGACGTCCCACCTGGTCACGTCCGCACACCCTATTATCTGCGCGGCAAAAGTGGCGTCGTTGAACGCACACTCGGGCCATTTGCAAACCCCGAAGACCTTGCCTACGGGATCGCGGCGCAATCGGGCCAATTGTTGCGCGTGCGTTTTGACATGGCCGAGGTTTGGGGCGACGCTGCCGAAAACCCGACAGACATTCTTGAAGCGGAAATCTACGCACATTGGCTCGAAAGGATCACTGACGATGCCACATGATCATCACGACCATGACCACCTATCGCCTTCAGGCCATCCTTATCGCCCTGATCAGGACACGACGCTGACCTACTGGCAACAGATGGAAATCGCGATCCGTGAGATATTGATCGACAAGGGTGTGACAACACCCGCAGAGATTGCCACACAAATCGAAGCGATGGATGCGCGTAGTCCGGCAGACGGCGCGGCCGTTGTTGCCCGCGCGTGGGTCGACCCCGCCTTTCGTGAAAGGCTGCTTGTGGATGGGTCGAAAGCCGCGAGCGAGATGGGCTTCGATATCGGGCCGATGAAATTGATCGCCGTGGAGAACACGGCTGACGTCCACAATATCGTCGTTTGCACGCTATGTTCGTGCTACCCGCGCAACCTGCTCGGCCTTCCGCCGGATTGGTATAAATCGCGGGCATACCGGTCCCGCACCGTCCGCGAGCCGCGCTCTGTCTTGGCCGAATTCGGCGTGACCTTGCCGGATGATGTGACAGTTCGAGTCCACGATAGCACCGCAGATATGCGCTATGTCGTGATCCCTGCCCGCCCTGCTGGCACAGACGACTTGTCTGAGGCAGCGCTTGCCGCGCTTGTCACACGTGACAGCATGATCGGCACAGGTATCGCGCGGAGCCCGCGTTAATCCCGATGGCAGACCGCGCCCCTTCCCATGCCGATTGGCTGACAGATCGCGTGTTGCGCGGCCTGTTGGGCACGGTCATGCAATTGCCCTATGAAAAGCGCGTCCGCGCTATGGGTCGTATCATGGCGAACGGGATTGGGCCGCTCACCAGCTACCGCACCCGCGCTGAAACGAACCTTGCGAAAATCTACCCTGATCAGTCACCTGCAGACCGTCGGGCGATGGCCACCGCCGTTTGCGACAACTTTGGCCGCACGCTGATTGAAAACTATTCTTGGCGTGAATTCGGGCAGCGGCTGTCGGACACGGTTCCGGTCGGCGAAGGTCTCGAAACACTGGAACAGGCCCGCGCATCCAAAACGCCTGTCATCTTTGTCACGGGCCATATCGGCAACCATGAAGCGCCGCGTCACGTGCTGACACAAACCGGCCTAACCATCGGCGGTCTTTACCGTCCAATGGCAAATCCCTATTTCAACGCCCACTACGCCAAAACCATGTCGTCATGGGGCGGGCCTGTTTTTGCGCAGGGTCGCCAAGGCACAATTGGCTTTGCCAAACATCTGAAATCGGGTGGCATGGCGACGCTATTGTTCGACGTGGCCAACAGCGGCGGCATCAACCTGCCGTTTCTGGGGCATCCTGCGCGCACTGCTACATCTGCCGCTGACCTTGCCTTGCGGCTGGGGGCAATCGTGATTCCCTATTTCGGTATTCGTAAAGACGACGGCCTGAGCTTTGACATTCATGTCGAAGCGCCTATCGCGCCGGACACGCCAGAAGTCATGATGACGGAAATGACCAAACGACTGGAAGCACGGGTTACTGCGACCCCCGCGCAATGGTTCTGGGTTCACCGACGTTGGAAGCAGCCTAAGGGTAAGCCTGCGGCTAGTTAATCAGTTTGGCTGCACCTGCGACCGGACCGTTTGTGCCACGTTGCACGATAACTGCGACTTGATCAGCGTCGGTCACATCGGCTTCGAAACTGATCGGTTCCACGCCGTCCCACTGTCCAAGAACAGTGATCGACTGCACGACGTTGGAATACTGGATTGTTTTCCCAGCGTTTTCACCACGTTGAATGTCAATCGACTGGACCGGCAAAATCTGCGCCAGTTGCACAACATAGCCATCTGGAGCCGGAGCATCGTCCATCTGGGCCGTAATGCTGAGCGTGTCTTCGGTCCACGTCAGATCCACATCAACAGGCTGGTCTTCGATCCGGCGTGCGGCGATTAGATCAGCCACATCCATGCCACGCGCGCCGATAACGATGTCCTGCCCTGCAATCACGAACTGCGGCGTATAGATCGTCGTTTCACCTGCTGCACGGGCATAATCCTGTTGGCGCTGGGTGTATGCAGGATCGGCGAATTCATCGACCCAACCAATGTAATCCCAGTAATCAACATGTAACGCCAATGCGATAACGTCGTCACGTGCGGCCAATTCGGTCAGCATCTCATCTGCTGGCGGACAAGAGGAGCAGCCTTGCGACGTATAAAGTTCAACCACAACAGGCGACATATCGGCCAAAGCCGGTGCTGCAAAGCAGGTCGTCATCAAGGCGGCAGTCCGCAAAAGGTTGCGCATAGGGATTCTCTTCTTTTGGCTACGGACACACATCTAAGGATTAACTGGCACACAGGCCAATCAACCAATCGCGAGCAACATGTCATACTTGCCATTGGCGACCCGAATGCCACGGTTTTTACAACCGTGGCGCGTCATTGTGTGCAACGGTATACAAATTAACCCTTGATCCTCCGCACCCCTTGGTGCAAAAGCCAATCAAGCCAAATCTTCCTCATTTGAAAGGGACAGCCATGACTGTAACCGTTGGCACAGATACAGCCAAAACCCGTAAAACCCTGACCGTTGGTGGCAAGTCCATCGACTATTATTCTATCGAAGCTGCAGAAGCCGCAGGCCTTGGCGATTTTTCCAAGCTGCCAGCCGCGTTGAAAGTGGTCCTTGAAAACCTGCTGCGTTTCGAAGACGGCGGTTTCTCTGTATCAACAGACGATATCAAGGCGTTTTCTGATTGGGCTGTCAAAGGCGGCAAGAACCCGATTGAAATCGCGTACCGCCCTGCCCGCGTTCTGATGCAGGATTTCACCGGCGTTCCAGCTGTTGTTGACCTTGCAGCGATGCGCGACGGCATTGTGGCACTTGGTGGCGACGCCCAGCAGATCAACCCGCTGAACCCTGTTGATCTGGTCATTGACCACTCTGTAATGATCGACGAATTCGGCAACCCACGTGCGTTCCAGATGAACGTGGACCGCGAATATGAACGGAACCTCGAACGCTACACATTCCTGAAATGGGGTCAGAAAGCGTTTAACAACTTCCGCGTTGTTCCTCCGGGCACAGGTATTTGCCACCAGGTGAACCTTGAATACCTCGCGCAAACGGTTTGGACAGACACTGACCAAAACGGCGTTGAAGTGGCTTACCCTGACACGCTCGTCGGGACTGACTCCCACACAACAATGGTCAACGGTTTGGCCGTTCTGGGTTGGGGCGTTGGCGGTATCGAAGCTGAAGCTGCGATGCTTGGTCAGCCCGTTTCTATGCTGATCCCAGAAGTTGTTGGCTTTGAGCTGACAGGCGAAATGGTTGAAGGCACAACAGGCACCGACCTTGTGCTGAAAGTCGTCGAAATGCTCCGCGAAATGGGCGTTGTCGGCAAATTCGTTGAATTCTACGGCGAAGGTCTGGACCGTCTGCCATTGGCAGACCGTGCGACAATCGCAAACATGGCACCAGAATACGGTGCGACATGTGGCTTCTTCCCAATTGATGGCGAAACACTGCGTTACCTGCGGAACACTGGCCGCGACGAAGACCGGATCGCGTTGGTCGAAGCCTACGCAAAAGCCAACGGTTTCTGGCGCGATGCGGACTACGCACCAGTCTACACAGCAACATTGTCGCTTGATATGGGCACAATTGTTCCTGCGATTTCAGGTCCAAAGCGTCCGCAAGATTACGTGGCACTGACTGGCGCGAAATCTGCATTCGCCAAAGAAATGGAAGAGACCTTCAAACGTCCAATGGGCAAAGAAGTGGCTGTTGCTGGCGAAGACTACACAATGGAATCAGGCAAAGTTGTCATCGCTTCCATCACGTCCTGCACCAACACATCCAACCCATACGTCATGATCGGCGCGGGCCTTGTTGCACGCAAAGCGGCGGCACTGGGTCTGGACCGGAAACCTTGGGTCAAGACATCGCTCGCACCTGGTTCGCAGGTTGTGTCCGAATACCTTGAAGCAGCTGGCCTGCAAGAAGATCTCGACAAAATCGGGTTCAACTTGGTTGGCTACGGTTGCACGACATGTATCGGTAACTCTGGCCCGATCCAGAAAGAACTGTCCGACGCCATTGCCGAAGGGGATCTGGTCGCGACATCTGTTCTGTCCGGTAACCGGAACTTCGAAGGCCGGATTTCACCAGACGTACGCGCGAACTATCTCGCGTCCCCGCCTCTGGTCGTCGCATACGCCTTGGCTGGCACCATGGACATCAACCTGTCCACTGATGCCATCGGTCAGGACAAAGACGGCAACGACGTCTTCCTGAAAGACATCTGGCCAACCAACCAAGAGATCAACGATCTGGTTGAACAGACAGTGACCCGCGAAGCGTTTATCAAGAAATACGCTGACGTCTTCAAAGGCGACGAAAAATGGCAGGCCGTTCAGACACCGGATTCTGAAACATACGACTGGCCAGCTGCGTCAACCTACATCCAAAACCCGCCTTACTTCCAAGGCATGTCCAAGGATCCAGGCAAAATCAGCAACCTGTCCGGCGCGAAAGTTATGGCGATCTTGGGTGACATGGTCACAACCGACCACATCTCTCCTGCTGGGTCTTTCAAGGACACAACACCTGCGGGTCAGTACCTGATCGAACGTCAGGTGCCTGTGCGTGAATTCAACTCCTACGGCTCACGTCGCGGGAACCACGAGGTCATGATGCGCGGCACCTTCGCCAACATCCGCATCAAGAACGAAATGCTCGATGGTGTTGAAGGCGGCTACACAAAAGGTCCAGATGGCAACCAAGCAGCGATCTTCGACGCGGCAATGGCGCATCAAGAAGCAGGCACGCCGCTGGTTGTCTTCGCAGGCGAACAATACGGCGCTGGCTCTTCACGTGACTGGGCAGCCAAAGGCACAGCGCTTCTGGGCGTCAAAGCGGTTATCGCTGAAAATTTTGAGCGTATCCACCGGTCCAACCTCGTTGGCATGGGTGTCATTCCGTTCGAATTCACCGGCGGCGACACACGTAAATCACTTGGCCTGACAGGTGACGAAACAGTTGCGATCTCTGGTCTCGACACAATCGAGCCTTTGCAAAACGTACCGGCGACCATCACGATGGGCGACGGCACTGTGAAAGAGATCACAGTCAAATGCCGCATCGATACAGCGGTCGAGATTGAATACATCGAAAACGGCGGTGTGCTGCACTACGTACTACGGAACCTCGCCAAAGCGGCCTAAACCCCGCTCTCTCGAAAAACGAAAAGGCCCGCGTCTGACGCGGGCCTTTTGCTTCTTTGGGGTCTTCTAAATCCCCGCCGGAGGCATCCAACAGATCGTCACACAACACAATCGACTGCGGACCGCACCACTGCGAACCGCGCGTTATAATCATGAAATCCTCAGCCCCGCTGAGGTCATTCAGGTCAAACCTATTCGGCCAGCGCGGCGTCTAGCGCAGGCAAGAACTGCTGTTCAACAACCGACCCGACCAGTGGCCCGACGTGCCGATGCAGGACAGTCCCATCGCCCCCGATGATGAACGTCTCGGGCGGTGCTGTGACGCCCCAGTCAATCGCGGACCGACCACGCGGGTCAAACCCCGTCGCAAAGAACGGGTTACCATCGTCTTCCAAATATTCAGTCGCTTGGTCCTGCAAATCGCGGAAATTTATGCCAGCGACGCGGTAGCCTGCGGCATCGAGTTCCAGCAAATACGGATGTTCAGCACGGCAAGGCGGGCACCAACTGGCCCAGAAATTCACGATTGTAACTTCGCCTGATTGCAGATCGTTTACCGTCAACAATGGCTCGCCGTTGATTGCCTCGGTCGGCAATGCGGGCGCCGGTTGCCCGACAAATTGTGACGGCAATTGACCCGGGTTTTCGCGGAACATCCCGCTGAGAAACAACCCTGCCAGCCCTGCAAAAATCACAGGCGGCAGAACGAGCATCGGTGACACTTTAGCCATTCTTTTCAATCCGTTCCAACGCCGCCTTCACGCGGCGGCCTTGCCATATAGATAGGCCGATCAAGCCCCCTAACAAGCCCAGCGAAATCCCGTAGGACATCAAAATCTCGAACGCATACGCACCCAAATCCGGCATCATGCTCTCCTAGCCCGCGCTTCTAGCGCTTTGATCCGGCGCAACCGCACCTCCATGCGCGTCCGCAGCAAAACCAAGGCCACAAACAGCAACCCGAAGCCGATCATCGTGATCACCAGCGGTTGCCAAAACACGTCCGACACGTTCTCTTCTTTATCCAGCGACAGCGACGCGCCTTGGTGCAAACCTTGGCTCCAGAATTGCGCGGCATAGCGCGACAGGATCGCGAAAATTGACCCGACAAGGCACAGGATCGATGTCAGATCTGCCGCCGTGTCCGAATCCTCGATCGCGGACCACAGTGCCATGTAGCCGAGGTAGAACAGAAACAGGATCAGGAATGACGTTAGTCGCGGATCCCATTCCCAATATGTCCCCCAAATCGGTGATCCCCACAGTGCACCTGTCACCAAGGCGATCAGCGTCATCGTGATCCCGACAGGTGCCGCTGCCTTCGCTGCTAGTGCCGACACGTGATGCCGCCGCACGATCCAGATCAGCGACGCCACCAGCATCATCAACCACGCGTTAATCGCCATCAGCGCTGCGGGGACATGCAAATAGATAATCTTGACCGTCGATCCCTGACGGAAATCATCGGGCGTGAAAAAGAACCCCCAGATCAATCCAACCGCCAGACAGAGCGCTGCCGCCCCTGCCACCCACGGCAGCACAGGTCGCGTCCAATCCATGAACTTCTTTGGATTTGCGTATTCCCACAATGACATCAGTACCATCAACTCCCTAGGCCATGGGCCTGTCTAACGCAGATTAACCCGCAATGCAGCAGCCGTGGCGAAGGGTAGCACTGCAATTGACCCTAATGTGATTACGCCGAGCAACATCAGCGGCGTTGTCGCCGCCATCCCGTCCGCCCCGCGTCTGACCGCATCCGCCCCCATGATCAGCGTCGGGACATAAAGCGGCAAAACCAGCAGTGATAGCAACAGGCCACCGCGTCGCAGTCCCACGGTCAGCGCCGCCCCAAAAGTGCCGATCATCGACAGACCCGGCGTGCCGATCAACAGCGAAATCACGAGGAACCAGTAGGCATCTGTCGGCAGGTGCAACAGAAACCCTAATACGGGCGCTGCAAAGCAAAGTGGCAGTCCGGTGGTGATCCAATGCGCCAGCGCCTTGATCAGGCTGACACCTTCCAAAGGCAGTGGTGATGTGGCGAGCAGCGCTAGCGACCCGTCTTCAAAATCCAGCGCAAAAATTCGGTCGAGCGATAGAAGTGCCGCCAACAGTGCCGCGACCCATAGAATGCCGGGGGCAATTTTGCTCAGCAGCCCCGCCTCTGGTCCGACCCCAAATGGCACGAGCACCACCACGATCAGAAAAAACGCGAGCCCAAGGCCAAAACCACCGCCTGCCCGAATTGCCAGTCGCAGGTCTCGCATCAGAAGCGCGATCACAAGCCCGACCTCATAAGAACGCCTCGTCCGACGCCCCGTCGTTGTCGGTCTCAACGGCTTTGAACGGTGTCAGGTCCAGTTCCGGCAGGTCCAGCCCAAGGTCGATATGGGTTGCAATCACAGCCGCCCCGCCTTTCGCCAAATGCTGTTCAGCCAAGAATTTCGCGAACATCTTGACGGAAAACCCGTCCAGCGACACCGTTGGTTCGTCCAACAGCAAAACGGGTCGCCCGACCACGGCCAAACGCGACAGGCCCAAGCGGCGCTTTTGCCCCGCCGATAATGTCCCCGCGATCCGGTCTTTCAGGTCTGCGATTTCAAAGTGGTCGAAGGCTGCGTCGTCCAACTTTCCGCCATGCACTTCAGCCCAGAACGCGAGGTTTTCGCGGACAGTCAGCGCATCTTTCACGCCGTCGGCGTGGCTTGCGTAGGCCGTTGTTTCGGGTTCCGCGATCACGTCGCCTTTCAGCGCAGGTTGCAGGCCCGCGATCGTCCGCAGTAGCGTTGTCTTCCCGATACCGTTCGGCCCGCGCAGCACCAGTGCCTCGCCCGCCTTCACCGCAAATCCCACGTTTGCAAGCACAGCGACACCGCCGCGCGTACAAGTCAGTTCACGGACCTCCACCATTATACCGGAATAAGGGCCACCGCGATGCGGCGCCCTTCGGACAACAAGACGTTATAGGTCCGGCAGGCGGCCGGTGATGCCATCGCTTCGACACCCAATCCAGCCTCTTCCAATGCGTCGCGGAAGTCGGTCGGCAAATGCGCAATTTCCGACCCTGTCCCGACGAACACCACATCGATGTCGTCCTTGCGGGTCAGGATCGTTTCTACGTCGTCGTATCCGCCCCACGGGGCCACGCCACCAGAGAACGCACAGATTGCTCCTTCAAACATCTGTCCGCCGATCCGAAAGAAACCCGGCCCGTAGCTATCGACCGGTTTGCTATCATCGTACTGGATTTCGTTCAGGCGCATCTGTGATCCCCCTTAAGCGTCGATGTTGGCGTATTGATTGCCGACGGTTGGCGCCTTCTTGGACCAATCCCGCTTAACGCCAAGCATCAACAGGGCTGCGGTCGCCACGAACACGGATGAATACGTCCCGATAAACACGCCCCACATCATCGCAAAGACGAAGCCACGGATTACGTCACCGCCAAGGATGAACAACGCAAGAAGCGCCAGCATCGTGGTGACGGAGGTCATCAAGGTCCGGCTGAGTGTTTCGTTGATCGAGATGTTCAGCACCTCTTTCAGCGGCTTTTGTTTGTACTTGCGCAGGTTTTCCCGCACGCGGTCAAACACGATGACCGTATCGTTGATCGAATAGCCGACAATGGTCAGAAGCGCCGCGATAATGGCCAAATCGAACTTGATCTGCAATTCCGAGAAAATCCCGATGGTCAGCACCACATCGTGGACAAGTGCCAGAACAGCACCCACCGCGAACTGCCATTCGAACCGCAGCCAAATGTAGAGCAGGATCGCGCCCACAGCCATCGCCACGGCGATGAAGGCTGTCTTGATCAATTCGCCAGACACCTTTGGACCAACGGATTCGACCGACGGGAATGTCACAGTGCTATCAATCGCCAGCAACGCACCTTTGACCGCATCAATGGTTGCGACCGCGACACTTTCCTGACCGTCTTGGGCTTGGATGCGGATCATTGCGACGTTCTGATCATCGGCAAAGTTTGGATCGAAGACTTCGGTAATCGACACATCGCCAAGGTCCAGCGGCGCAATCGCTGCACGGTATTCACCGACGTCGATTGTTTGCTCTGATTGGGTCCGGATGGATGTCCCGCCTTGGAAATCAATGCCGTAGTTCAGACCCTGATACATGAAGGAACCAAAGGCCACGACAACCAGAACCGCCGACATCCCCAGCCACAATTTGGCACGGCTGAAGAAGTCAAATGCTGTGTTGTCCTTGACCAACCTCAAGAAGCCCTTGATCGGCAAGACCTTCGGTTTCTTACGGCCATACCAGATCACGATGATCGCGCGGGTCACAAAGATCGCGGTGAAAACGGATGTGATAATACCCAGCCCCAAGGTGATCGCAAAGCCCCGCACAGGACCGGACCCTGCAAGGAAAAGGATCAACGCCGTGATGAAGGTCGTGACGTTCGCATCCAGAATGGAAGACAGCGCCTTTTCATAGCCCAGCTCAATCGCGCGGGCCGATCCTTTGGCGGTTTTCATTTCTTCTTTGATCCGCTCAAAGATGATGACGTTCGCATCCACCGCCATACCGATGGTCAACACGATCCCCGCGATACCCGGCAAGGTCAGCGTGGCACCAATCATCGACAACAGGCCGAAGATCAGGCCGACGTTGATGATCAAAGCGACGTTCGCAAAGATGCCGAACAACCCGTAGGACAGCGCCATGTAGATCAGAATGCCCAAGCCCGCGATGATACAGGCGATTTTACCTGCATCGATACTGTCTTGGCCCAATTCTGGCCCGATGGTCCGTTCTTCAAGGAACGTCAGTTCTGCAGGCAATGCCCCTGCCCGCAAAAGCACAGCAAGATTTGTGGATTCGGCGACGCTAAAGTCACCTGTAATGATGCCGGACCCGCCTGGAATGTGGCTTTGGATCGTTGGGGCGCTGATCACTTCGTTATCCAAAACAATCGCAAAAGGCGCGCCAATGTTTTCTAGCGTATAATCACCGAATTTACGGGCACCCGTTGGGTTGAACCGGAAATTCACGGCAGGACGGCTGTTTTGGTCGAACGCAGGCTGCGCGTCGGTGAGTTCCTCACCGGTCACCACAGGTGTCCGTTCGAGGATGTAATACACACCCGGTTCATCCAAAGACGGCACGATTTCGTTACCGGAACCCGGTGCTTCGCCGGGATCGCTGACACGGCCCACGACAGGCTGGAATGTTAGTTGCGCAGTCGTGCCGATCAGGTCTTTGACTTCTTCAGCGGAGCCGATGCCCGGAACTTGGATCAGGATACGGGATGCCCCCTGACGTTGGATTGTCGGTTCGCGTGTGCCTACTTCGTCAATCCGGCGGCGAATAATCTCAAGCGATTGCAGGATCGTGCGTTCGTCTACGGCCTGTTTTTCGGCCTCGGACAGGGTTACGGTGAAGATATTGCCGTTGGCCACAACTTCGATGTTGCTGGCACCCGCACCTGTCAGGCTGACAATTGGCTGGGCCAACCCGCGGACCAGTTCCAAAGCACGCGCAACACCCGTTTCTTCGGAGATCGAGAACCGCAGCACATCTTCGGGTGCATCCAGATCGCGTTGGACAAAACCAATCGCGTCACGTTCAGCAACCAACGTGTCGCGGACTTCTGGCCACATGCCATCGATCACGGACGCGTAAACCTGTTCCACCTGCACTTCGGCTAGCAGATGGGCACCGCCCCGCAGATCAAGGCCAAGATTAACTAGACCGGACGGCAGGAAATCAGGCCAAAGGCCGTAATCGGCCTCTAGCGTTTCGTTTGTTTGACCACCGTCGATCAAGACCGCCGCATCATTGTGCTTTTCCACGTTCGTGTAAAAGCCGTTGGGCAAAGCCAGCAAAAGGCCAACCGCGCAGGTCAGCCAGATCATGGTTTGCTTGAATGCAGAAATCTGGAGCATGTCAGGTGGCCTCCCCGGCCAAACGTATCGTCGTCGGTCGTATAGTCAGGCTTATTTGGCTGGTTCGGTCTTGTTCACAACAGTCGCGATTGTGGACCGTACAACGCGGACGTTCACGCCTTGTGCGATTTCAACTTCAACTTCGTTGCTGTCGTCTTTGACCTTCGTCACTTTGCCCATCACGCCACCTTGGGTGATCACCTGATCGCCACGGCGCAATGCAGATACCATTGCCTGATGTTCCTTCAGCTTCTTTTGCTGTGGACGGATCAAAAGGAAGTACATGATCCCGAAAATGAGAAGCAATGGAACGAGTGATTCAATACCCTGCATGGAGGTCCCCAGTCTGTTGAGCCGCCGCAGCGGTCGTCTGTTTATCTGTTGTCCGGACACACATTGCCCGAAGTCGCGGCACATTAGGTTGGGGGGCTAGGAATGGCAACGCGGATCGCTTGGTTTTCTTAACGCTTTTCACGGTTCACAGGCCCCTTTGTTTGAGGCATATGGGGGCACGATTTCAAATCTTCCAGACAAGGACAGAACAAATGCATGATATCCGCATGATCCGTGACAATCCCGCCGCTTTTGATGCGGCCCTGTCTCGCCGTGGAGATGCGCCTTTGTCGTCCGAAATTCTGGCGATCGATACAGCACGCCGCGAGAAAATTCAGGCCGCTGAAACGGCGCAAGCTGACGCGAACAAAGCCGCCAAAGAAGTCGGTGCAGCCAAGGGACGCGGCGACGAGGATGAATTCCAGCGTCTACGTGCGCTTGTGTCTGAAAAGAAGGCACAGATCGCCACGCTGAACGACGAAGCCAAAGCCGAAGACCAGCGGTTGACTGACCTTTTGGCGACGATCCCGAACCTGCCGTATGACGATGTGCCCGAAGGCGCAGACGAAGACGACAACGTCGAAGTCAAGAAATGGGGCGAACCGCGCGAGATGAGCTTTGCGAAGGAACACTTTGAAATTCCAGCAGCAATACCGGGTCTTGATTTCGCCACAGCAGGCAAATTGTCCGGTTCTCGCTTTGTAAACATGAAAGGCGCTGTCGCACGTGTTCACCGCGCCTTGGGTCAATTCATGATCGACGTCCATGTCGAAGAAAACGGGTTGGAAGAGATTTCAACGCCGGTTCTGGTCCGTGACGAAGCCATGTATGGCACCGACAAACTGCCGAAATTTGGTGACGATAGCTACCAGACGACAAATGGCTGGTGGTTGATTCCGACGTCCGAAGTGACCCTGACATATTCCGTCGCTGGTGACGTGCTGGAAGCCGCCGACCTGCCCCGCCGCATGACCGCCCACACGTTGTGCTTCCGGTCTGAAGCTGGTTCAGCGGGCCGCGATACGTCCGGAATGTTGCGTCAGCACCAGTTCGAAAAAGTCGAGATGGTGACAGTTTGCCACCCCGACACATCCGACGACGAACAAAAACGGATGCTGCGCTGCGCCGAGGATATCCTTGAACGCCTCGAAGTTCCGTATCGCACGGTTCTGCTGTGCACAGGCGACATGGGCTTTGGCGCGCGTCGCACCTACGACATTGAAGCATGGTTGCCCGGTCAGAACACCTACCGCGAGATATCAAGTGTTTCTACCACAGGTGATTTCCAAGCACGGCGCATGAATGCACGGTTCAAGCCCGAAGGTGGCGGCAAGCCGGAATTTGTCCATACGTTGAACGGCTCTGGCCTTGCAGTTGGGCGTGCGTTGATTGCGGTGCTCGAAAACGGACAGCAGGAAGACGGTTCAATCAAACTGCCAACTGCCCTGCATCCGTACCTGCGTGGCAAAACGGCAATCACAGCCGACGGCACGCTCATTTAATCAGGTGGTAGCAGCGGGTCCTTTCCAAGGGTTCGCTGCACCGCGTCCATGACCTTTGCCAATGTGCTGGGCCGATAATTGGCGTCACAGGCAATCCGCGCCTTCGTCACCTCAGCCACTGTTATCGGGTCTGAAGGTCCTGCCCTGTCTTGGGACAAGAATCCTAGCATACCGCTGAGCATGCCGGCTTTCTTGCTCATCACGGATTCACGCACGTTATAGCCTGCGGCGATTTTTTCGATCACCTCGGTCCGCATATCCAATCCGGCAGTCCGCGCACCTTCCGCGATCCAACCAAAACTGGCGGCCGCCAAACCACCCTTTGCAACGCCGCCGCCAATCGTTCCGTGATCGCCCGGAAACCACTCCTGACGATACGGCCAATCGCCGACGGTTGCGGGATCCAGCGTCACGTGATCCTCGCCAGCCAACGCAAGTTTGTTCAAACGGTCGAGATTATCCCACAGCGATGGCGGGAACGTCCGGCGGCGTTCGTCAATGGCCACCGCATGGCGGGCAGACGCGACGCTGCGCGACAGATCGGTATCGTGGAACTGGTATTTCTTGTTGAACAGCTTTGCCGCCGCCAAAAATCCCGGGACGCCTAACGCGCCCACTGTGTCCCAGACCCCCAAATAGGCAAGGTTCAGTTTCACACAAAGCCCTGCTTTGGTTTGCACGCGCCAGTTAAACTCGGCTTCGCTGGTGGCGGTGTAGGGCGAAAAATCACGGCGGAATAGGAAACTTTCCGGATCATCGGGCTTAGTTTCAGGATCGCGCGACCGGTATCGCGCCAACGCTTCTGGTATCCGTCCGACCGCATCGCGCGGCGGAATGCCACAAGACCGGATCATCCCCGCCAGCGAACGCGCTGTATATGCACCCCGTGAAAAGCCGAAGATGTACACTTCGTCCCCGGGTTCATAGCAGAAGACCAAGGCGCGATAGACCTCTTCGATATTCTCGGTCAGCCCCCAACCAAGCGCCCCGCCACCGAATTTATCCAGCGTTTTTGCGATCTTATTGCCGCCACGCCCCGACCCCACACCGATCTGATAGATTACATGTTGGGTCATTCCATCTTCGGCCGTGAGCCGCACCGCCTGCGCCATACGCACCACGTTCGTGGGATGTGGCGCATCATGCGTGTTCCACGTGCCGTCACAAAAAATCGCAATCCGTTTCATGATACGCTCCCTCTGGTTGCGTCAACGATCTGCGATTACCCTAAGGTCAACAAGTCCGAATTTCCTGACTTTAAGTGAACCAAACAGCGGGCCGAGAGTATCTAGGGTATGATATATGCAATCCTGACAGTCCTATTCACCGCGAGCTTCGTGATCTCGCCTGCTTTCACAACCTTCACAGGGTTTGAATCCAACCAACTGCCGATCCCGCAGATCGACCCACCGATCCAGCCTGCCGGTTATGCATTCAGCATCTGGGGCCTGATTTACGCGTGGTTGGTTGTGTCGGCCGTTTTTGGCGTCTGGAAACGCAGCGATGATCCCGCGTGGGACAAGGCACGCCCCTATCTGATCGCGTCGCTGGTCATCGGGACGCCGTGGTTATTTGTGGCGACGCAGAGCGCGATTTTGGCGACGGTGATGATTATCGCGATGGCGGTCACAGCCATCATGGCCTTGCTGCGTGCCCCCGCGTTTGACCAGTGGTGGTTCCGCGTGCCTGTGGGCCTCTATGCGGGTTGGCTGACAGCGGCGAGCTTTGTGTCCATTGGCAGCACCATGGCCGGTTATGGTGTTGTGTTCGGCAGCCTTGGCTGGGCGTACATCGGCATTATCGGTGCGTTGGTCGTGGGTCTGACAGTTTACAGCCAACGCCCCGCGCCAGAATACCTACTGACCATCGTTTGGGCGCTGGTCGGGATCATCGTTGCCAACCAAGGTGGTGAACAAACTGTGCTGTGGTTGGCCCAAGGCGGGATCGCCGCCTTGGTGATCGTTATGATTTGGAGCGGCCTTTCCGCTCGGTCGTCCCGGGCGTCGCCATATGCTTAGACAGGCGTGACGGCTGGTAGGACTTTTTGTCCTTATACGGGTTCTTGTCGCCCTGATCACGCAGGTACAGCCGGATCGGCGTACCGGGCATGTCGAAATCATTCCGCAGCCCGTTGACCAGATACCGACGATAGCTTTCGGGCACGAGGTCAGGGAACGACGACATGACCACAAATGCAGGCGGACGTGTCTTCACCTGTGTCGCATAACGCATCTTGATGCGGCGACCACCTGGTGCGGGCGGCGGGTGCTGTTCGAGCATACCGGTCAGCCAGCGGTTCAACTGCGCGGTGGTCGCACGGCGGTTCCAGACCTCATGCGCACGCATGATCGCCTGCTGGAGACGATCAAGCCCTTTGCCCGTCTTCGCAGAGACCGTCACCAATGGTGCGCCCTTCAACTGCGGCAGGAGGCGTGCGAATTCTTCTTTCAGCTCTTTGAGCTTCTCTTGCTTGTTCGCTTCGATGTCCCACTTGTTGACAGCGATCACAACGGCGCGGCCTTCGCGTTCAGCCAAATCGGCAATCCGCAAATCCTGTTGTTCAAATGGGATGTCGGCGTCGAGCAAAACCACAACGACCTCGGCAAATTTCACGGCGCGCAGCCCGTCAGAGACAGACAGCTTTTCGATCTTCTCTTGGACTTTCGCCTTTTTGCGCATCCCAGCGGTGTCAAAAATCCGCATCGGGACGCCGTCCCAGTCCTGCTGGACGGAAATCGCGTCGCGCGTGATACCCGCTTCGGGACCAGTCAGCAGACGTTCTTCACCGATGATTTGGTTGATCAGCGTTGATTTACCCGCGTTCGGACGACCGACAACGGCAATTTGTAATGGCTTTTCACGGGTTGGGATGCGGACTTCGTCATCGTCGTCGTCAGACACATCCACGTCAACATCCGGCGCATCAGCAGCGGCCCGTTCGGCGTTCGCATCATGGATCGGACGCAGCACGTCCATCAGTTCGCCCATGCCTTCACCGTGTTCGGCAGACATCCGGATCGGTTCGCCCAGACCTAGCGAATAGGCCTCGAGGATCGTCGCGTCAGCGGCTTTGCCTTCGCCCTTGTTCGCGGCCAGAATAACGTTGGCGTTTTTCTTGCGCAGGATTTCAGCGAAAACCATATCGGCAGGCAAAACCCCTGCCCGTGCGTCGATCATGAAAAGACACACATCGGCCATTTCAACAGCGCGTTCGGTCAGGCGACGCATACGTCCCTGAAGGCTGTCATCGGTCGCATCTTCCAATCCGGCAGAATCAATCACCGTGAATTTGAGGTCGGCAATCCGCCCAGCCCCTTCACGCAAATCACGCGTTACCCCGGGTTGGTCATCGACCAAAGCCAGTTTTTTCCCAACCAAGCGGTTGAAAAGAGTGGATTTCCCGACATTGGGACGGCCCACGATCGCGAGGGTAAAGCTCATTTCATTTCTCCTAGCCGGAGCGGCAACAGATGTCGCTTACCGGAAAGCGTGCAATTGCCCTGTTTTCGAGACGACGTAAAGGGTCTGTCCTGCAACAACTGGGTTTGACGCAGCACCACCTTCAAGCGGGATGGCACCGACAAGCGCGCCAGACACCGGATCAAACTGCCGGATCACGCCGTCAGACGACGCAACGATCAGACGACCGCCCGCCAGAACGGGGCCGTAATGCGCCACAACTTCGTTGGAACTGCCGAAGGTGCCAGCCTCTAGCAATCCGGGCAGTTGGACCTTCCAGACGGGTGTCCCGTCGCTGTCGTTCAAACGGACAAGTTCGTTCAGGTCGTTGACCGCAAAGACCGCATTGCCAACAGGCCAGACAGGGCTGACTGCGCCTTCTTGGGCTGTCCAAATCCGGTCGCCGTTGGACACGTCCAGTTTCACGATCTGACCCGCAAAGTTACCGACGTAAACGTCATTGCCTTTGATCACAGGATCACCCGCAATATCGCTGATCGTTGCCGCAGCACTGCCCGTCCGCGCGCCGCTGACCACAGTTGACCACCGACGCAGACCGCCTTCGGGGAATGTCGCAACAACTTCGCCAGATGGGAACGGGAACACGGCGATGCCGCTATCAACCGCAACGCCTGCGCCGCCACCAAAGACGCCAAGCGCCGGTGTCGCCGAAAGCTGCCAACGGATGCGGCCGCTGTCCACTTCCAACGCCCAGCCAGTCCCGTCGCGTCCTACGATATAGGCCAGATCACCAAAGACGGTCGGTGCAGATACGCCGGGTGCGTCAAGGTCTTGCGTCCAGACTTCGCCACCAGTTGCAGCGTCCAGCATCACAACTTCGCCAAAGCCCGTGGTCACAAACACACGGCCTGCCGCAATCGCTACACCACCGCCAGACGCATCGCGCGCCCCGTCACTGCCCGGTGTCAGGTTCACAGACCAAAGCCGCGTCCCGCTGGTCGCGGTCGCTGTCACATTTGCACGCGCATCAAGCGTGTAGATCACACCGTTAGAGACAACGGGGTCCGCTGTAATACGGGCACGCCGGCTGTCGCCTTCGCCGATGGAAGTCGCGAAGACCTGACGCGGTGTGCCTGACAATGCGGGATGGCTGAGCTGATGCGAAGCGTTACCATTGCGATGTGTCCAAGACGCATTCGCGACTTGGCCCGGCAATGAAATCGGCAAAGCCTGATTGACGATGTTCTGCTGCGGGCGAATGTCGAAACGTTCACCCGGAAGGATCACGTCTGTCTCACCACAGCCTACCAGAACTGCAAAGGCGCACACCGCGCTAAATCGGAAATACCCTGTCACGACGATTGCCCCTTCGCGATCTTATTCTTAATCAACAGCAGCTTATTCAGCGGCGGCTGGTTCTAATTCTTCGCCAAGCGCCACCATCAAGGTTTGCGCACGATCACGCAAGCCCCGAGACACTGCCGCGTCTTCCAAAATCGCACGTAATCCATTGACCGCAGCGTCAGTGTCGCCCGCGGCGACATCCATCATCGCGATTTGCTCCAGCGCGAGCAAACGATACGGCATACCGGGTGTTGCGAGGGATTGCAGCATTTGGCGACGCGCTGCTGGATCTTCGCCTTCGATCGCAATCGTGGCGGATTTAAACGTCGCTACATCGCGGTAAGCCTGTGGGATCACGTCGCTTGCCGCCAATGCATCAAGTGTGGCCTTAGCCGCAACCAGATCGCCCGAACTTTGCTGCGCCGCAGCCGTTAGCAATCCTGTGACGGCTTCTGCTGGTCCATCTGTCGTGACAGCAGCCAATGCTGTTGCCCGTTCAGCGACATCATCATTTGCAAGCGCTGCGATCAGCGCATCACCTGCCGCTTGTGCAGTGGCGCGATCTTGCGCTTTTGTCCATTCAGAATAAGCAGCCCCGCCAACCAAAACGAGGATCAGCGCAATCGCGATCCACCCGTATTTTTTGACGTATCCAAACAACTGGTCGTTACGGACTTCTTCCGAAACTTCGTTGATAAAACTATCGGTATCGCTCACGGTATCCCCCTCAGTGCGCCGCATCTTTGCGCGGGCGCAAACTGCCTTGTGCGGGGTACATATCGCGAAGGCTGGCGGATTGCCAAGGCCCCACAGCCCCATCGGCGAATTTGTGACGACACAAAGGGTTGCGGCGGCGCAGAAAACAACCTTGCGGCAACCTGCCAAACACCCTAAAACTGAACTAATTAGTTTAGTGCTCTTTTATGAAACCAAAACGCCCCTACTTACGTAGAGTTAATTAGATATGGCAATACACACAGTTGCGTCCAAAATTACGAAAGCCCGACCATGAAGATCATTCCATTCATCACCGCAATTCTGGTGGCGGGCATCCTTGGATTGCTCATCCTTGAACGGGACCGTGTCATCGCATTTGCCCAAGGGCCGGCAACTGAAACAACTCAGGTCGTGGAGACCGCGCAGGAAGCGACCGAGGAAGAACCGGTCGCAGATGCGCCCCGCGATCAAATTGTCCGTGTTGTGGCCTTAGCGTCTGAAGCCCAGAACATTGACAGCGCCGTGATTTTGCGTGGCCGGACCGAAGCCGCACGGCAGGTCAACGTGGCTGCCGAAACATCCGGTCTTGTAGTATCCGAACCCCTAAATAAAGGCGGCTACGTCAACATGGGCGACGTTTTGTGCGAACTTGATCCGGGCACACGCAGCGCCAGTCTTGCCGAAGCAGAAGCCCGCCTCGCAGAGGCACGTGGTCGTGTTCCCGAAGCACAAGCATCAATCGCCGAAGCAGAGGCACGCGTGCGCGAGGCCAACCTGAACGTCGAAAATGCACGCCGTTTGAATGAACGCGGAGTCAGTTCAGAAACCCAACTGATCAGCGCCGAAGCCGCAGCAGAAGCCGCGACCGCAGGCCTGCAACGCGCCCAATCCGGTATCGCATCTGCGCAAGCGGGTATCGAAGCGGCCCAAGCGGGTGTCGCGTCCGCAGAGGCCGAAATTGATCGATTGACGATTGTGGCCCCGTTCAGCGGGTTGTTGGAAACCGATACCGCAGAGCTTGGCACATTGATGCAGCCCGGTGCCGCCTGCGCGACTATCGTGCAACTTGATCCGATCAAACTGGTGGGATTTGTCCCCGAAATTGACGTGACCAAAGTCACCGTTGGTGCGCGCGCCGGCGCGAAGATCGCGACAGGCGCTGATGTTGCGGGTGAGGTGACGTTCCTGTCCCGCTCTGCCGATGAAACGACCCGCACGTTCCGCGTCGAGGTCGAAGTGCCCAATACAGACAATGCCATCAGCGCCGGCCAAACCGTCGAAATCGTGGTGGCTTCGGACGGGCGTCAGGCGCATCTTGTGCCGCAGTCATCCTTAACTTTGAACGATGACGGTGCCCTTGGTGTCCGGACCATCGCCGAAGACAACAAGGCGCTGTTTATGCCCGTGACCTTGCTGCGTGATACAGCCGAAGGCGTCTGGGTCACCGACCTGCCTAACACTGTGAACATCATCACCGTCGGTCAAGAATTTGTCATCGACGGCGTGACCGTCGACCCCACTTTTGCGGAGGTTGAAGGATGAACGGATTAGTCGATTGGGCTGCATCCCGCGCCCGCATGGTTCTTGCCTTCATTGCCCTCTCGCTTTTGGCGGGGGGTTTTGCGTATGTGGGCCTGCCCAAAGAAGGTGAACCCGACATTGAGATCCCTGCGATCTTTGTCTCCGTCCCTTTCCCCGGCATTTCGGCAGCAGATTCGGAAACGCTGCTGGTCAAACCGATGGAAACCGAACTGTCCGATCTGGATGGATTGAAATCCATGTCCGGCACTGCCTCTGAAGGCTACGCAGGTGTCGCACTTGAATTTGAATTCGGCTGGGACAAGACCAAGGTCTTGGCAGACATCCGCGACGCGATGAACAAAGCGGAAAGCGCTTTTCCAACTGGTGCTGACAACTATTCAATCAACGAAATCAATTTCTCTGAATTCCCGATTGTCATCGTGAACCTGACAGGCGACGTCCCTGAACGGACTCTGCTGAGGGTCGCAAAGGACTTGCAGGACCGTCTTGAAAGCATGGACGGCGTGTTAGAAGCCGGGCTTGCTGGCCAGCGCGACGAGATGTTGGAAGTCGTGATCGACCCGCTGCGTCTCGAAGCTTACAACGTCACAGCAGGCGAATTAATCAAAGTGGTATCCAACAACAACCTGCTGATCGCGGCGGGTGAAGTTGAAACGGCCCAAGGCACGTTTGCGGTCAAAATCCCGTCGTCGTTTGATGACCCGCAGGATGTTTACAACCTGCCCGTCAAGACGAATGGCGACCGCGTGATTACGCTTGGTGATCTGGCGCTGATCCGTCTGACCTTTGAAGACCGCGCAGGCACCGCCCGCTTTAACGGCGTGAACACAGTTGCCTTGCAGGTTGTAAAACGCAAAGGGTTTAACCTGATCGACACGGCGGCGGAAGTCGCCGTGGTTGTTGAAGAAGAACGCGCAAGCTGGACTCCTGAACTGCAAGCGGCCATCGACGTCGGCACATCAAACGATCAGTCGCGCGCAGTCGCGTCCATGGTCAGCCAGTTGGAAGGGTCGGTTCTGACCGCCATTGCGTTGGTGATGATCGTGGTTCTGGCGGCTTTGGGTACCCGCCCTGCTATGCTTGTTGGCTTCGCGATCCCAACCTCTTTCCTTTTGTGCTTCGCCCTTTTGGCCGTGATGGGGATCACCATTTCCAACATCGTTATGTTCGGTCTGATCTTGGCCGTAGGGATGCTTGTCGATGGGGCGATCGTTGTTGTGGAATACGCAGATAAACGGATGCGTGATGGTGCTGGCCCGATGGACGCCTACACAGAGGCCGCAAAGCGGATGTTCTGGCCCATCGTTTCATCCACTGCGACCACGCTTTGTGCCTTCCTGCCAATGCTGTTCTGGCCGGGTGTGCCGGGACAGTTCATGGGCATGCTGCCCGTCACACTGATCTTCGTTCTGTGTGCGTCCCTTGTCGTGGCGCTGATCTACCTGCCCGTGATGGGCGGCGTTACAGGCCGGATGAGCCGCATGTTCGGCTGGGCGTCTGATTGGATGCGTGCGCATCTATGGTGGGTCGTGCGTGCAGCCCTTGTGCCTGTCGCAATGATGGTCACTTTTACCGGCGCAATGTTGACATTGAACCCCGCGTATTTGTCAGGCGAGGCTGTGCAAACCTCAGGCTTTTTCGCGTCCTTACCGGGCATGTTACTGTTCATCCTTGGCGCGATCCTAACATCCATCACGCTCGGTTCTGCCACGATCACGCGCAAACAACGGATGATTAAGGCTGGCTATCGCCGGTCGCTGTTCGGGCGTTTCATCCATTTCATCGCGGGCAATCCGATCATGCCGATTGTGGCTGTGGGGGCCGTTGGTTTCTTTGTCATGTCCACATTCACGTACTTTGGGGCCAACAATAATGGCGTTGAATTCTTTGTGGAATCCGAACCGGAACAGGCCATCGTCTACGTCCGTGCACGGGGCAACCTGTCGCTCGAGGAAAAAGACCACCTCGTCCAACAAGCGGAAGCCGTTGTTCTTGGCCACCCCGGTGTGCTGAACGCGTTTTCATTTGCGGGCGAAGGCGGACTGAATTCCAACACAGGTGGTGCTGAAGGCCCGCGTGACACGATTGGCCAAATCCAGCTGGAAACGATCCCGTGGGAAGACCGCGCTGACCGCCCTGATCTGGACGGGGATATCGTGCTGGCAGAACTGCAGGAAGAATTGAACCTGATCCCCGGCATCCAAACCGAAATTCTGGCCCAAGCCCGTGGCCCTGCTGCAGGCAAGCCAGTGCACCTGCGGATCAAAGGCGAAAACCTTGACGACCTGAAAACCGCCACGGCCCTTGCCCGTGCGCAGTTTGAAGGAACACCGGGTCTGACCCAGATCGAAGACACACTCCCCCTGCCCGGCATCGACTGGCAGATCGACGTGGATGTCGAAAAAGCAGGCCGTTACGGGGCTGATGTGGCGTCGGTTGGTGCGATGGTGCAGATGGTTACGCGGGGTATCCTGCTTGATACGATGCGCGTGGATAGCTCGGATGAGGAAATCGAAATCCGCGTCCGTCTTCCTGAAAACGACCGCGTTTTGTCCACGCTTGATAGCTTGCGCGTGCGGACTAATGCGGGACTTGTACCGCTGTCAAACTTCATCACACGGACGCCTGTCGCGAAGCTGGCGCAAATCGACCGTGTGGATCAGAAACGGTATTTTGACCTGAAAGCAGGCGTTGCAACTGATCTTGCGCAAATGACAGATACGGACACTGGCGAAAACCTTGCCGTACTCACTGAAACCGAAACGGCGACAGATGGTACGGTGCAGATCAATGCATCAACATATGAAATCGTGTCAGTCGCTGACGGCGTAAACCGCCAAGACGTGATCGCCTATAGCGGTGAAGGAAACGCCACGGCAACGCCTATCACCGCGAACGAACGGATCGCGGGGCTAACCGAATGGCTGGACACCAATCCCCTGCCCGCGGGCGTCGATTGGGAATGGACCGGCGACCAAGAAGACCAAGCCGAATCCGGTGCGTTCCTTATGAACGCTTTCATGGGTGCGCTGGGTCTGATGTTCATCATTCTGCTCGCGCAGTTCAATTCGATCTATAACTCGATCCTCGTGCTATTGGCCGTGGTCATGTCCACTGCTGGCACGTTGATCGGGATGTTGGTCATGGATCAGGCGTTTTCGATCATCATGACTGGTACGGGGATCGTCGCCTTGGCGGGGATCGTCGTGAACAACAACATCATCCTGATCGACACCTATCAGGAATACAGCCAATACATGCCGCGATCAGAGGCGATCACACGCACCGCCGAAGATCGTATTCGTCCGGTTTTGCTGACCACCATCACTACGATGGCAGGGTTGGCACCGATGATGTTTGGGCTCAGCCTCGACTTCATGAACGGCGGCTATTCGGTCGATAGTCCGACGGCGTTGTGGTGGAAACAGCTGGCAACGGCCGTGGTCTTTGGCCTTGGAATTGCAACCATCCTGACGCTGGTCTTCACGCCGTCCATGTTGGCGTTGCGGGTCTGGGCCACGACCTACGCGCTGTGGTTCGCACGCCTATTGGCGCGTCTGTCGATGGGCCGTGGCAGCAGCTACGCACGTGACTGGGCACTGCGCCGCGAGGCAAAGCGCATCAAAGCGCCAGAGGTCATCTGGACCGAAGATGAAGACGTCGTTGCGCCGGAACAAGAACCTGAAATGCCGGACGAAAAGCCGAACGTTGTGTTGGCGCCGGTTCAAGCCGCTGAATGAATAATTCAAATGGGCCGCATCACGCGGCCCTTTTGCTATCCAAAGATGCTGGAATATACGAAGAACGGCATCGACAAAGCCCCGCCAACCAAGGGCAACCCGAACAGCACAAACAGCCCATCGCGGCCGATAACGCCCAGCATTGTCAGGGCGATCCCCGCACCTGCGATGCTTGATGAAAACGGTACGAATTCGAGCACGGGCAGAAAGACACCCGCAACGGCACAGATCCCGAACAAGACGTGCTGCCCCGCCCTGCCTACGACTCCGCGTAGGCGCGCCCGACGGAACTTGTCAAAGAAAGTACCAAACCGGTGCAACGTCGACTGCAGCTTTGCGACGCGATCTGCGGTCACCGTTCTCCTCATTAGAAAATCTGGCAACCAAACGGTCTGGGTCCCAATGGCGGCCTGCCCCGCAATCACAAAAATCAGCATACCGAACACAGTCGATGCAAAAGGCACCCCGCTAAGCGGTGACGCAAGCACAAGCGCCGACATCAGCAGCACAGTCGAAAACGCGGTGCGCCCGAACGTTGATATGACGTCCCCGAAGGTCGCGTCACCATTGTGCGTCACTTCGTCAAGTTGGGACGCGATGTCGTCGATTGGATGTGCGGCGGCGTCATTTGCCATGGAATGCCTCTAATGAAGTCTGCTTTATGCAGGAACTTCTTCATCGGCCTGTCGGTTCCAAAGATGTGCATAACGGCCATCGGTCGCCAGCAATGCATCATGTGTGCCCCGTTCAACAATCACGCCGTTTTCCAGCACGACAATCTGATCCGCATCCGCAATCGTCGACAGGCGGTGGGCAATCGTCACAACCGTGCGCCCGTGCGACATGGCCTTCAGTTCAGCCTGAATTTCCATTTCGGTTTCCGTATCAAGCGCGGACGTGGCTTCATCCAACAAAAGGATCGGCGGGTTCTTAAGCAACGTTCGCGCAATCCCGACACGTTGCTTTTCACCGCCCGACAGCTTCAGTCCCCGTTCGCCGACAGTCGTCTCGTAACCATCGGGCAACGACATGATGAAATCGTGAATCTTCGCAGCCTTCGCAGCCGCAATGATTTCGTCCTCGGATGCGTCTGGCCGCCCGTATGCGATGTTGTAATGCACGGTGTCGTTGAACAGGACGGTATCCTGCGGGACCACGCCAATCTGCGCGTGCAGACTGGTCTGCGTCACATCGCGCACGTCTTGCCCGTCAATTTTGAAGGCGCCTGCGTTGACGTCGTAAAAACGGAACAGCAAACGGCCGATGGTGGACTTGCCTGATCCGGACGACCCGACAATCGCAATCGTCTGGCCCGGCTCGACGTCGAGGCTGACGCTTTTCAGGATCGGGCGTTCAGCGTCGTACCCGAATTCGACCGCATCAAGACTGATCGCCCCACCCGTCACAACCAATGGCTTGGCGTCGGGTTTGTCATTTACCTCGGCTGGCTGTTCGAGCAGGTCAAACATGTCGCCCATGTCGATCAAAGCTTGGCGAATTTCGCGATACACAGTGCCGAGGAAGTTCAGCGGCATCGTAATCTGGATCATGTAGGCGTTCACCAGCACGAAATCACCGACCGTCAGCGTCCCGTTTTCAACCCCGATCGCGGCCATCACCATCACGCCAACAAGGCCGCCGGTGATGATCAACGACTGACCAAAGTTCAAAAACGCGAGCGTGTAGTTCGTTTTCACTGCTGCTTCGGCGTATTTGCGCATCGCGCTGTCATAACGCGCCGCTTCCCACTGTTCCGCGCCAAAATATTTGACGGTTTCAAAGTTCAACAGGCTGTCGATGGCTTTTTGGTTCGCATCCGTGTCCTGGTCATTCATCACCTTGCGAATTTTGACGCGCCATTCGGTGACGGCAAAGGTGAACCAGACGTACAGACCAATCGTGACGACCACGACCACCAGATACCACACATCGAACGTCACAAACAAAACGCCCGCAATCATCAGCAGTTGCAACACCAGCGGCCCGACAGAGAACAGCAGGAAACGCAGCAGGAATTCGACGCCCTTCACACCGCGTTCGATAATCCGGCTCAACCCGCCGGTTTTGCGGGTGATGTGGTACCGCATGGAGAGACGGTGGATATGTGTAAATGTTTCCAGCGCCAATTGACGCAACGCCCGTTGACCGACACGTGTGAAAATCACGTCGCGCAACTGCTGAAAACCAACGCTCAAGAGCCGCGACAGACCGTAAGCCAACGTCAGCCCGACTGCGCCCAATCCCAAATAGGTGGCGACACCGGGGTCTTCAGGGGCCATGACATCCACGGCTTGGCTGAAAAACTGCGGGGTGAGAACGGCAATGATCTGCGAGGCGAACAATGCCACCATCGCAGCCACGACGCGGACCTTCACTTCGGTGTTTCCAGCTGGCCAAAGATACGGGACAACCCGTTTGATAACGTTCCAACCTTGAATCTTGGCGTTATTCAAGTTGGCATCTGTCTTCGTCAATTGGCGCATAAGCTGGTCTCCGAATAGCTACCAAGACTTAACAGGCAGGGCGGGAATGACCAGTGCTTACTCAGCGCTTTCGGGAATGCGGAACACTTGTCCGGGATAAATAAGATCAGGATCGCGGATCAGGTCGCGGTTGGCTTCAAACACCGACACATAAAGGATCCCGTCGCCCCATTGTTCTTCGGCAATCGCCCACAGCGTGGCCCCCGGCTGCACCGTTTTCACCGCAATATCGAAACCGTCGGCTGATGTTTCCTCGGCCAAGATTGCGGCGACCGCTGCCGGTTCTTCTTTCTTGAACGGTGTTTCAATCCGAGACTGCACAACACCGTCGGCGTCCACTTCGTCCACCCGCAATGTGTAGATGCCTGTGTCGACCTCAGGCAAATCCGTCCGCCAATCACCTTCAACCGAAATACGCGACACCGTGACGGGCTGGTTATCCAGATAGATGCGGACAAACCCACCTGCAGACGCACCGCGCCCAGCCAGCAAAACTTCGCCTTCGGGATCATATGTGATCGTGTCGAGGGCGATGTTTTCCGTCAGGTTTGGTTGATCCGGCGCCGCCCCCACATCGGATGGCAGAACCCGCACACCTTCTGCGTCGGCGATCAGTGTTGGCGGTGCTATGATCACACCTCGCGGTTCCTCCGCCCCCGCAGAAATCGCAGGGGCCACCCCAGCGTCCGGTGTCACACCTGCGACAACCGTAGATCCGATTGCGATTTGATCGTTTGTCGAAGACGCAATTTCAGGGGCCGTGTCCGATGTATCATTTTGATCCAACGTGGCGACTTGATCCGCAGCAACAACCGTATTCTCTTCGGACACACCAGCTGCAACCGCGATTTCAGCGGGCGGCACGATGATGCTTTCCGCCGACGGCGTCGCGGCACCGTCTGGATCAGCGACAAGCCGTAGACGGCGGGGTTGATCGGATGCGGCGATCAGCAGCACCGCACCAAATGCGCCGTCAGCGCCTGCTGTCACTGTCTCAACCACGTCGTTGCCAAGCATGATCACGACAACTTGGTTCGGCTCTGCCTGCCCCGCCACGACGGCGGTATCGTCTGGACTGCGGAAGAACGTGTCGATGGTTGGAGCCATCACGATGGCGGGGTCCAATGTGGCAGCCGTTTCCGGCGCGGCGTCAGTCGGCGCGGTCGCGTCCGGTTCGGCGACAATAGCTGCAGCCTGCGGTTCATTTCCGGATGGCCGCACGGGTGGCGCAAACCAGACGGCAGCCGCCCCGATAGCACCTGCGGCAACGACGCCGCCTGCGATTGCAAATGCGTTTGATGATCCAGCAGCCAAGTCTTTGTTCCTTTTCACCCCAAACGCCCCCCATGACGTCTGATTGGTTGAGAGAGCCTAGCAACAGAGTTATGACCGGTCAAAGGCCCTGAGATGACGAAAGCTTGAATTATGACATCGAACTCACATTCCGTCTGCGTTTACTGCGGCTCTCGCGACGGCGCGGACACCGCATATGCAACTGCGGCGGAAGACACGGGCGCAATGCTCGCGGCAAACGATTGGCGGCTGGTTTACGGTGCAGGTGACGTCGGGCTGATGGGGCGCGTGGCCAATGCAACGCAGGCATCCGGTGGACGGACGTTCGGGGTGATCCCGACGCATCTGCTGGATTGGGAAGTCGGCAAGCGCGATCTGGACACGTTCATCATCACTGAAACGATGCACGAACGCAAAAAGGTGATGTTCATGAACTGCGACGCGGTTGTGGTGCTACCGGGCGGTGCGGGATCGCTGGACGAATTTTTTGAAGCGCTGACATGGCGGCAGCTCGGGTTGCACGAAAAACCGATCTACTTGTTGAATATCAACGGGTTCTGGAACCCGCTCAAGGCGTTGTTGGACAATGTCGTGGGTCAGGGGTTTGCGGAAAGCAGTATCCTCGACTTCGTGTCCATCGTTGATGATGTGCCGCGGTTGGAAAACCAACTAAAGACTGCGTTCCTCGGCTAACACAAAAGGCTGGCGCGCAATGGTGCGGCCAGCCTTTCGATCCTATTTGTCTTTATCGACATCTTCGCTCGGATTGATCCGTTCCGGACCACGGCGCGTCGCAGAGACACCTGTCGCACCCGTGTGATCATTGTCTGCGTTGCCATGGGCACCCGCGACATTGCCTTTTTCTTCAGCATCAACATCGGCACGTGTGATTGGCGATTTCTGTGTATCGGACATATCAGGCTCCTTTATTCATTAGCGTTGCATGAACAACGGCCCTGCCCGCATTCCGTTCCACAAAAAAACCCGCCGCATCGCTGCGACGGGTTCTAATTGTCACTGTGGATCAGATCACATGCGGGATGCGACGTTTTCCCAGTTCACGAGGTTATCGAGGAAGTTTGTCAGGTACTTCGGACGCGCATTGCGGAAGTCGATGTAGTAGGAATGTTCCCACACATCACAGCCCAAAAGCGCCGTCTGGTTGAAGCAAAGCGGGTTCACACCGTTTTCTGTCTTTGTGATTTTCAGGCCGCCGTCTGCGTCCTTTACCAACCACGCCCAGCCAGAGCCGAACTGACCAGCACCAGCCGCAGAGAACTGGGATTTGAATTCGTCAACGGACCCGAAGCTGCCTTTGATCGCGGCTTCCAGTTCGGATGGCATCGCGGATTTACCCGGCCCCATCATTTCCCAGAACTGGTTGTGGTTCCAAAGCTGGGAGATGTTGTTGAAGATGCCGTTTTGCGCAACTGCGTTCGCGTCGTATGTGCCTTTGATGATCTCTTCGAGAGATTTGTCAGCCCATTCTGTGCCTTCAATCGCCTTGTTACCGTTGGTGACATAAGCGTTGTGGTGCAGGTCGTGGTGATACTCGAGCGTCTCTTTGGACATGCCAAGGTCAGCCAAAGCGTCGTGAGCGTAAGGAAGATCAGGAAGTTCGAAAGCCATATTGGAGCCTCATTAAGCTAGATTTTCGTTACCCCGTAACAAAGCGCAAAACGGCGCGGCGTCAACCCGTCGCACCGTAATCGGCCAAACTTAGCGTAGATAACCGACGGGTCCCGCCGCTGCGGATGCTGCAAGTAGGTCAAACGCATAATCCGCGACCGATCTGAAACAGATGACGTGGATCGTGGTTTCGTCAGCCTTCCAGAAAGCCGCAGCAACCTGCCCCAGCCGCGAACGACGGAAATCACCAATCGCGAAAGTGTCGGGGTGCATGTCCACCGGTGCGAGTTTTGCAATCACTTCGTCGGCGTAAGTGCCCGACACCACGATCCGCGCGCGTGCGTCGGATACGTTGGAGGCCAGAAAATGCTTTCCGGCCATGGCTGTGTTCAGCGTTTCCAGCCCTTGTTCAACATGCAGATACGGCACCAGCAACAACGCCTCATCCGGTGACATCCAGCCGAAACCGTTGGCACCCTTGACGGCCATCTGACCCATTGCAGGTGCGTCTGATCCTGTCACCGACTTGCAGGCCTTGATCAATGCCTTGTCCGCCAGATCACCACGGATGGAGATCATCCCCTGCAGGCCCGCATCCTTGACCGTCACGGCCCCATCGGCCCTACGGCCATTCAAAGCGCTGATTGCATTAGACATCCTGCTTTTCCCCCGCTTTGTCATAGAAGACCTGATCGACGATTTTAGCTGCGATCGGTTCACCCCCGATATTGGTGAACTTGATGGTCTCACCCATCCGGTCCGGCCCTTTGTACACCAAGCCCATCGCGATACCGCGTTTCAGCGTGGGCGAATAGTAGGTCGATGTGACACGCCCTTCGGTGTTTTGCTGGCCATTTTCATTGGTGCCTTCTGCAATCGCGTAGGCCCCATCCGGCAACACAGACTCGTCGAGCGTTTCCAATCCAACCAGTTTCCACCGGTTCGGATCAGCCATGTGCGACCGCTGCTGCGCGCGCTTCCCAAGGTAGTCGGTTTTCTTTTTCGACAACGCCCATTGCAGGTTCAGATCCTGCGGGATCACCGTCCCGTCGGTTTCATCCCCGATCATGATAAAGCCTTTTTCGGCCCGCATGATGTGCAACGCCTCTGTCCCGTAAGGCATGACATTGAATTCAGCACCGGCATCTAGCAACGCATCCCAGAACGCGCGACCCAGCCCCGCATCGACCGCAATCTCATAGGACAATTCCCCTGAGAAACTAATGCGATAGATGCGAACCTTAAAGTCACCCAGCGTGCCGTCTTTCCATTGCATAAACGGCAGTGCGTCTTTGGACACGTCCATGCCGCCGAGCTTTTCGAGGACCTTCCGCGCGTTTGGACCTACAACAGCGACTTGCGCCAATTGCTCGGTCACGTTGGACACATAGACCTGCCAGTCCCACCATTCGCACTGCAGCCAGTCTTCCATCCACGCGTGAATGCGTTCGGCCCCGCCCGTCGTAGTGTGGCACAGCCATGTCTGTTCATCGATCCGCGCGACCACGCCGTCATCCGACAGGAACCCGTTTTCAGTACACATCAGACCGTAGCGACATTTGCCCACAGGCAGCGACGACATCAGGTTCGTGTACATCATATCAAGGAATTTGCCGGCATCTGGACCACTGACAACCAGCTTTCCAAGCGTGGATGCGTCCAACAGGCCAAGGCTTTCGCGTGTTTGCGTGACTTCGCGGTTCACCGCGTCATGCACAGTTTCGCCGTCCCGCACATAGGCGTAGGGACGTTGCCATTGGCCGACCGGCTCAAAATCCGCGCCATTTTCGGCGTGCCAATCATACATCGGTGTTTTGCGGATTGGTTGGAACAGGTCGTCCCGCGCGACACCTGCGATAGATCCCATCGAAATCGGCGTATATGGCGGGCGGAACGTGGTCGTGCCGACATCGGGGATATCGCTATTCAGCGCTTTAGAAAGCACGGCGAGACCGTTGATATTGCTCAACTTCCCTTGATCCGTCGCCATGCCAAGCGTCGTGTAACGCTTTGCGTGTTCGACGCTTTCGAACCCTTCTTGTGCCGCCAACTGCACATCTGAGACCTTCACATCGTTCTGGAAATCCAACCACGCTTTTGACCGCAATGCATGGCTCGCGCCCTGTGGCATCAACCAAACAGGCAAGATCGGTTCTTGCGCTTCGTCGTAGCCTTCAGGTGCTTGGCCTGCGCGCCCCTCAGCGCCCGCCGCCATCGCAGCAGCGCGTCCTGCGGCAAAGCCATCAGCCAGCACCTCTGCCGTGAACAAATGTCCGTTTGCTACGCCTGCCGGTGTCACAAAACCTGAACCATTTCCATCGGTTGGCGGGCGATCTGCATCTGGACGGAACATCGCGTTGTCCACGTCCCATGTCAGTTTACCGCCGCAGTGTGACCACAGATGCACAACTGGCGACCAACCGCCGGACATCGCCACGCAATCGCAGTCGATCTCTTCCAGCACGGCGCCTTCCCCCGCCTGACCGCAAATCGCGACGCCGGTGACGCGCTTGCCGCCTTTGACCTTTGCAATGCCCTTGCCTGTCTCGACGCGGATGCCTGCGTCGCGTGCCGCACGGGCCAATGGGCCATCAGCGTCGGGTCGCGCGTCGATGATCGCGGGCACATCGAGACCTGCGCCTTTCAGCACGAGCGCTGTCCGATATGCGTCGTCGTTGTTCGTCACAATGACAGTGCGATCCCCGATGGAGACGCCAAAGTTCACGACGTAATCGCGCACTGCCCCCGCAAGAAGAACGCCCGGTAAGTCATTACCTGCAAACGACAAAGGCCGCTCAATCGCGCCGGTCGCCGTGACAACCTGCTTGGCCCGCACCCGCCACAAACGATGCCGCGGTGCATCGGTGCCGCCTTCGTTCAGATGCTCATATCCAAGAATATAGCCGTGATCGTAGACGCCCGCGCCCATACAATTCAGGCGCATCGTGACGTTTGGCATCGCGGACAATTCAGCCACGATCTGGTCAATCCAAGCCGTTGCAGCCATACCTTCGATCTGCGGTTCGTCCACTGCAGCGCGTCCGCCCCAAGCGGCGGTTTGTTCCATCACCAGCACCCGCGCGCCTTTGCGCGCGGCAGCTAAGGCACTGGAAAGGCCAGCAATTCCGCCACCGATAACCATGACGTCTGCATGGGCGTGGACGTGTTCGTAGGTGTCGCCATCCTTGCCAATGGGCGCTTTGCCCAGACCCGCTGATTTGCGGATGATCGGTTCATAAACGTGCTTCCAGAAGGGACGCGGGTAGATGAACATTTTGTAGTAGAAACCAGCTGGTAAGAAGCGCGACAGTTTGGTGTTGATCGCGCCCAGGTCGAATTCCAGAGACGGCCAATGGTTCTGCGATTGTGCCTTCAAACCTTCAAACAACAGCGTCGTTGTGGCGCGTTGGTTGGGTTCAAAATGCGCTCCGTCGCCCATATTCATCAACGCGTTCGGCTCTTCAGCGCCCGATGCCACGATACCGCGTGGACGGTGATACTTGAACGACCGACCTACCAGCATTTGGTCATTGGCCAGCAAGGCAGAGGCGAGCGTGTCTCCTTCGAATCCCTTTAAGTGCTTGCCGTTAAACGTAAAAGACAGCGCCTTGGATGTATCAACAAGGCGGCCAGCAATTGCCAGACGTGTGCTCATGATAAGTCTCCCCATGACCACCCGGGTCGTTTCGCTGTGATCGCGGCGCGGATGTCAGCCGGTGGTTCCGTGGTTTGGGCGGAATAGGTGCCGAACACTTCGAGCGTTGCTGTGCAGCGTGCGGCCAAAAACCATTTGCCGCAGCCGTAGACATGCCGCCAGCGTTCGAAATGCACGCCTTTGGGGTTCTGGCGCACGAACAGGTAGCCTTCGAAATCTTCGTCGGACGATTCTGGTCCGTAGCGTTTCAAATGCGCTTCGCCGCCGCCGTGCAGATCTGTTTCATCGGCATCAACGCTGCAATATGGGCAATGCAAAGTCAGCATGGCGAGACCTCAAGATGTGGGGTGTGATTTGCGTGCACAATGCGTGCACAAGGCGTGCACCGCGTGGTCGCGCGAAAAAGAGCGGATGCGTAATTGCATCCGCCCTTCAGAGGTAAGGTGACGTGAGTGGTCGTAGGGCGAACCCTAGTCTGGGGCTTGTGCGATCTGCGATTGGGGCGCGGAGGCACGGTCACCATGGGGTGGTCGGATCGTGTTTTCGACAAACGCGTAGCCAACCAATCCAACAATAGACAGAGCGATGATGAAAAGGCTGTTGGTACGGCCTTTGCTAGGTCGATTCTTGGGTGTGCTAAAATCAACCATGACGTGCGCTCCTCTATCTGAGAAACACTTTGCGCTGTATTCACTGTCGTAATCAACTGCGTATTCGCAAAACGCGTATTGCGGCACCTTTCAGCCGATCGATTATAAAAACGTGCGCGGCGCGCTGCCGAGATAGCCACATTTCGGTTGGATTGCATGCGCATCAGTGAGCCACCCCTGCTGCGACAGATTCATCAATGAATTTGCCTTCACGGAAACGGTACATGGAAAATTCGTCGGTCAGCGGCGATGCGCCCTTTGCCATCAATTCCGCCATGGCCCAGCCGGACCCCGGAATCGCCTTGAACCCACCAGTCCCCCAGCCGCAGTTCACAAAGATACCGTCAACAGGCGTCGCGGACAGGATCGGCGACCGATCCCCTGTCACGTCTACGATTCCGCCCCACTGCCGCAGCATTTTGAGCCTTGAGATCATCGGGAAGGTTTCGACAAGCGCCCGCACCGTTTCTTCGATGTGATGGAATGATCCGCGCTGGGTGTAGTTGTTGTAGCCGTCCGTGCCGCCACCAATCACCATTTCGCCTTTGTCGGATTGTGACAGGTAGCCGTGCACGGTGTTGGCCATGATCACGACGTCCATACAGGGTTTAATCGGCTCGGATACCAACGCCTGCAGCGCTACCGATTCGATGGGCAGACGGAACCCTGCCTTTTCAGCCAGAACCGATGCGTGGCCAGCCACCACCATGCCAAGTTTGTTGCAGCCAATGTCGCCTTGCGTCGTTTCGACGCCGGTGACTTTGCCGTTTTCACGTTTGACGCCTGTGACTTCGCATTGCTGGATGATGTCCATGCCCATGTCGGAACAGGCCCGTGCGTAGCCCCATGCCACCGCGTCGTGCCGCGCTGTGCCGCCGCGTGCCTGCCATAGCCCACCCAGAACCGGATAACGTGGACCGTCGATATTGATGATCGGGCAAAGTTCTTTGACGCGCTCCGGACCGATCCATTCGGTTGTGACGCCTTGCAGCGAATTGGCGTGGGCTGTGCGCTGGTAGCCGCGAATTTCGTGCTGAGTTTGCGCCAGCATGATCACGCCGCGCGGGCTGAACATGATGTTGTAGTTCAGGTCCTGAGACAGCCCTTCGTAAAGGCTGCGCGCCTTTTCGTAGATCGCGGCTGATGGGTCTTGCAGGTAATTGGACCGGATGATGGTCGTGTTTCGTCCTGTGTTGCCGCCGCCAAGCCAACCTTTTTCGATGATCGCCACATTGGTGATGCCGAAGTTCTTACCAAGGTAATAGGCCGTCGCCAGACCATGCCCGCCGGCGCCCACGATGATCACATCGTAATGCTTTTTCGGCGGACGCTTTGCCCACGCCCGATCCCAGCCAGTGTGTTGGCGCATCGCTTCGCGCGCGATAGCAAAAGCAGAATAGCGTTTCATCGGTGCAGCCTCATTCTGAACAGCGGTCTTTAAAGTGTTAGTGGGACTTTGGCCGAAACAAAAGGATACTCCACGCGGCAATTCGACGTCATTTTACGACATCGCTTTTGTTACTGTGTACATGCTGTTGGAACCGTGATGTCGCAGCCCCTTTTCGTGCCGCCTTTGGGACGTTAGGTAGGGTGAAATTGAAGGGCCGAATATCATGCTGTTTTGGATCATCTGCTTTGTGCTGACATGTGGGGTTGGTGTGATTGTCATCACGCCGCTGGTCCGCCCCCCCAAAGAGACCGTGGAAGACCCGCAGGTCGCGTTGTACAAGGCGCAACTGGAAGAAGTTGACCGCGACGTCGCCCGCGAAGTGATCGCACCTGAAGACGCAGAACGGGCCAAAACCGAAATTGCGCGGCGGTTGATTGCGGCGTCAGGCGAGGATCACACGACCTCGATCAGCCGGTTTGGCAAGCCCGCCGCTATTGGGACAGGTATCGTTCTGCTGGCGCTATCCGGTGGCATCTACTGGCAGTTAGGCGCACCGGGATATCCTGATCTGCCGTTGAAGACCCGCATTGCGAACGGCGATGAATTCCGCGCGAACCGACCAAGTCAGGCCGAAGCAGAGGCGAACGCCCCTGCCCTGGAGACCCCTGATTTCCCTGCTGAATACGTCGAATCGATTGATAAACTGCGCGAATTGGTGCCGCTGCGCCCTGATGAAGTTCAGGGCTGGGAACTGCTTGCCTATCACGAAAGCCAAATGCGGAATTATCCGGCGGCTGCGACAGCGCAAGGTCAGGTGATCGCGCTGAAGGGTGATGCTGCCACTGTTGATGAATTGACCGTCTTGGCCGATTTACTGGCGGCTGCCGCGGATGGATATGTTTCGCCGCAGACCGAAACGATTGCGCGGCGTATCCTGCAGCTTGATCCGAACAATATCGCGGGCCGCTATTATCTTGGTGCGATGTATGACCAAACGGACCGCCCGGATCGCGCGTTGCAGCTGTGGCGTAGCATTCTGGATCGTGGTGCAGCCGAGACCTTCCACCTTGCGCTTGCGCGTCGCTTTGTGGGCGATGCGGCGGTGCGCGCCGGTACGGACTACACCCCGCCGCCCGCGACCGAAGTGGCCCTTGAAGACGTGATTGGCAACGAAGACCTGTCCGAGGACGACCAATCCGAGATGATCGCGGGCATGGTCAGCCGCCTTGCGGACCGATTGGCGACACAGGGCGGTCCTGTCGACCAATGGGCCCGCCTGATCGTGGCTTACGGTGTGTTGGGGCAAATGGACGATGCGCGCGACATCCTCGCAGAAGCCCGCGATGTATTCGGGGCATCCGATGAAGCGATGGGGCTGTTGGATCAAGCCGCGACGCGCGCAGGAGTTGCCGAATGATTTGCGAAACCTCAGAAGATTTCTTGGCCGCTTTGCCCGATTTCGGCGCGGTTGCGGGGCTGGACCTTGGGACTGTCACGATCGGTGTCGCAGTGTCGGACGGCATGCGTCAGGTCGGCACCCCGCTTGAGACGATCCGGCGCAAGAAATTCGGGCTAGACGCTGCGAAATTACTCGAGATTTGCGCCAAGCGGGACATCAAAGGTCTTGTTCTTGGCCTGCCGATGAACATGGACGGATCGGAAGGTCCGCGCTGTCAGGCGACCCGCGCATTCGCCCGCAATCTTGAGAAATTGACTGACCTCCCAATCGCTTACTGGGACGAACGCCTATCGACTGTTGAAGCCGAACGCGTGTTGATCGCCGCAGATACATCACGCAAACGCCGCGCGGACGTTATTGATCATGTGGCCGCCGGATTCATCCTGCAGGGGTTGTTAGACCGCCTGTCCTACATGAAGAGATCAACATGAGCGACGAGATCTGGAAACGCGCCGAAATCGACAGCCCTTGCGTGAAGGTCTGTGTGATTCACCCCGAAACACGGCTGTGCACGGGATGTTTGCGGTCGATTGATGAGATTGGCGCATGGTCTGGCATGACACCTGAGGCGCGTAAGCTTGTGATGGATGCCCTGCCTGATCGTGCTGGTCTGATCACGAAGCGGCGTGGTGGACGTGCAGCAAGGCTTGCCCGCGATTAAGCGTGTGGGAAGACAAAACAGCGGTCGCGGCGGATCATGATCCACAACGGTGTGCCTGCTTTTGGTAGAAACACGGATGGCACGCGCGCCTTGAGCACCGACCCGTCGTAGTCCATCACGAATTCCACCAGACTATCGGCCCCCATAAATCGCGCACGGCGGACGATGCCGCGTGCTGGTGTGCCTTCGGACGGCGTTGGGTTGGGCCCGCGTCCGCCGCGATCAAAGTCGATTTTCAGGTGTTGCGGGCGAATGACGATGTCCACTTTGGTGCCGTCGACAAAGCCCGGTGCCAAGAATTGCCCGAACGGTGTATCC
Source organism: Loktanella sp. F6476L (assembly GCF_023015725.1). Lineage (NCBI taxonomy): Bacteria > Pseudomonadati > Pseudomonadota > Alphaproteobacteria > Rhodobacterales > Roseobacteraceae > Loktanella > Loktanella sp. F6476L. The sequence continues at coordinate 53,253 of NZ_JALKAR010000004.1, forward strand.
GTCAGCGCCCCTTGAACTTTGCTTGGGATCACGTTGATATCGCTGAAGAAAGCTGCAGCTTCGCGATCTGCGGGTGCGTTGTAGATATTGTAAGGTGCGCCGCGTTGCACGACAACGCCGCCCCGCATCAGGGCGATTTCATCGGCCATGCGCATCGCTTCACCCGGTTCGTGCGTGACCAGTAGAACGGCGGTGCCTTCTTCTTTCAGAACCTCAAGCGTTTCGTCGCGGATGTCATCGCGCAGGCGGTCATCGAGGCCGGAAAACGGTTCGTCCATCAACATGACACGCGGGCTTGGCGCGAGCGCGCGGGCGAGTGCGATACGTTGTTGTTCGCCGCCCGACAGTTCGTGCGGATAGGCATCGGCGTGGCGGGACATCCCGACTTTGGCGAGCAATTGGGTCACGCGATCAGCCACTTCTGCCTTGGGGGCGCGCAATCCAAAAGCGACGTTTTGCGTCACGCTAAGGTGTGGGAAAAGCGCGAAGTCTTGGAACATCAGCCCGATTGACCGCCCTTCTGGCGGGATCGACATGGTGCCATCGCAGACCAGCTGACCATCGACGTAGATGCTGCCGCTATCTTGGGTTTCGACGCCCGCGATCATCCGCAACGTCGTCGATTTACCGCAGCCGGACGGCCCCAGCAAACAGGTGACCTGCCCCGGCATCACGCTGAGCGACACATCGTTCACGACCGCACGTCCTGCAAACGCCTTGCGCAGGTTCCGGATTTCAAGACGCGGGGTGGTCATGTGGGGCTAATCCCTAGTGAAACGATTGGTCTTTGCGTCCCTAACAATAGGCGTTCGCGGGGGCAAGTCAGGTGAGCGCAAAAGGTAGGCTGGCGCGAATGCGACCGTTCACCTGTAAATGGATACGGTGGGCACCGGGATATAAGGAGAATGTCGTCGCGTTATCCTTAAATGTGTGCTTCTTCTTGAGCGTCGCAGGCGCATTTGCTTTGAGGTCTAACACCTTGAACTTGGATACTTTTGGCGCGGTCGTTCCGTTTGATTTCACGAAATCTATCACGTAGTCGACGATGATTGGCGCGTCTGTATTGCTCGACAGTGTTGTCGTAATGTCCAAGGCCTCACCACGTGCCACCGTGTCAGACGAAATTGCGAAATTGATCACGTCAACTTCTGCATCGGGTGCGTAACCCAGATGCGCCATTGCCCCGGGGTGCCCCGCCTTGATCAAGCCACGCAGGGCATGCTTGGCCATCCAGTTCAGTTCTGCCGTGTTTTGTGCGCCGGTATCGCGCCAGTCAGACAATTGATCCAGAACGACATCCGGTTCCTTTTTGGTGATATCATTCAGATGGTTAGCGACCGATCTTGTCACGTATCGTGTGGGGTCGTTGTGCAACTTATCGAGCAGCGGCAACGTCTGGTCCTGCGTTACCCCAATGCTTTGCCCCCAAGGCAGCTTTGGCCGCGTGCCTTCGCTCACAAGTCGGCGCACGTGGTAATTCGGATCAACGGCCCAGTCCTGCATGCGCTCTAACACCGCAGCTTCGTGGGTGTTGAGAAAGGCGCGGATCGAGAATTCCATCGAGAAGCGCTTTGTGATGTCTTCCAGCAGATCCAAAGAGGTTGGAAGATGATCATCAAGCCCATGATTTTCAACATAAACACCCAAGGGTGCGTAGATGAAATGGCCGAAGTCATCGTCGGTTTTGTCTGTGCTTAACGGCGGTGGCATTCCGGCTTGGATCGCGTCAGCCGCCGCCTGATAATCAGAGGGCAGATGATCGGCGAGCACCTCTGCGATCCATGCGATCCGCGCTTTTAATTCCAACGGCGCGAGGCCAGCCATGACCTGATCAACAAACGGCTGCGCTTTGAACACGCCCGCGTCGGCAAAACCGTTCGCCAGACGCGTGACCGTGTCCGTGTTGAACAAGTCGTCCTTTAGGCTGTACCCCGCTGCCATCTTACAGCGTCGCGTTCACGGCGCCGCCATCCAGCAGGATGTTCTGGCCGACCATAAAGCCCGCATGCTGCGAACACATGAACGCGCACGTCGCGCCGAATTCGGCGGATGTGCCGTAACGACGGACCGGAATTGTTGCTTCGCGTTGCGCCTGTGCCGTGGCGAGGTCGATGCCTTGCGCCTTCATCACGCCTTCATCAAGGCTGGCCGCGCGGTCTGTCGCGTGGATACCCGGCAGCAGGTTGTTGATCGTAACACCGTGTTCGGCGACCTGCCGTGATGTGCCAGCTACAAAGCCGGTCAGTCCTGCGCGGGCTGTGTTGGATAAGCCAAGCTGCGGAATCGGCGATTTGACGGAAACCGAGGTGATGTTGACGATCCGTCCCCACCCCTTTGCGATCATGCCCGGCAAGGCCGCCTGCATCAGTGCAATCGGCGTCAGCATGTTCGCGTCGGCCGCTGCGATGAAATCATCGCGGTTCCAATCGGACCACAGGCCCGGAGGTGGACCACCTGCGTTTGTGACCAGAATGTCGATGTCGCCTGCGGCTTCCAAAACGGCTGCGCGGCCTTCTTCGGTTGTGACGTCAGCGGCGACGGTCACAACGTCAACACCATGTTCCGACCGGATCGCGTCAGCCGTTGCTTCCAGTGCGTCAGCCCCACGCGCGTTCACCACAAGGTTCACCCCTGCGGCGGCGAGCGCTTCTGCGCAACCACGCCCCAAGCCCTTTGACGATGCGCATACCAATGCACGTTTCCCAGAAATTCCTAGTTCCATGTGAAGTCTCCCAATCTGCTTGATGAATGGCTAACACCGTCGCACCCGTCCAGCAATGCCGCGAATGTGTTCCGGTCGCGTTGACCTTATCCTGCTGCGCACGTAATCTATCGATTAAAGTTTGAGTAACCCATCTTCCCGAGCATCCTGAATGTCCCAATCGACTAACCCACTGACAAAACAAACGATTATCGTTTATCGGGCGGCTGATCTGTTGGTGACAGAGGGCGTTGCCGAAGGCGACACGCTTTCGTTTGCAGATGAATTGGTTATGGACGACACCTATCAGCTGCACAGGTCAGCGCGGCGCGGTCGTTTGACGATGGCCGTCAACGAAGATGGCCCCGGTTTTTTGCTGATGGAAGACAGCCAATTCGGGACCTCGGGCAACCAAGTCATTCTGGATTCCTGTATCACCGTTATGGCCCCCGACGGCACAACCTTTGAGGGGTTGATCTTCGTCGAAATCGAAGCGGATGGCGTCGAGGATATCTACTTCTTGCCGCTTGCCAACATTCAGACCGATACGGATTACCGTTTGGTTGGTATTGACCGCCAATCAGCCGTGACCCGTTTTGCCGAAGTCGCTTGTGTGTCCTTCACGCGGGGCACGCACATTACGATGGCGTCCGGCAGACAGACCCCGATTGAAGACCTGAAGGCCGGCGACAAGGTTTTAACCCGTGACGATGGCCCGCAAGAGATCCAGTGGATCAGCCAGACCACATTGCGTGCCATTGGCCGCTACGCCCCTGTCGTGATCAAGAAGGGCGTTTTGCACAACGAAAACGATCTGATTGTCAGCCCTGACCATCGGCTGTTTGTGTATCAACGTCAGGATCGTTTGGGCGCTGGTCGGTCAGAGGTGCTGGTGAAGGTCCGTCATTTGATCAACGGCGAAACCGTATACCAAAAAGACGATGGTTTTGTGGACTATTTCCAGCTGTTGTTCGAAAATCACCAGATCATTTACGCCGAAGGGATCGCGGCGGAATCCCTGCTGATTGATCCCAGAACACGGGCTGCTTTACCGGAAGGCGTGAACCCGTCTGGCGCTGGTCACGCGCATCGCCCGCATCTGGATTACGAAGTGCAGGAAGGTTTGCTGTCGCAACCGGATGCCGTTGAATTATTGCGCAAGGCGTCCTCGGATTAACGGTTAAGGCACCCGCCCCGCTTGAAAACTGCCCGACAATGGCGCGTTGCGACCCAGTTGCTGTGCAATGCCGGTGATGCGACCTGCGATGGCGCTTTGGTTGCCTTCTAAAACTTCACCGGTCATTTGCCCCGAAATAAGATAGCTATCGGTTCCGGAGCGTAGTGATCCTGACAACTGGCTGGACATCAGCAGGGCTGTGTCAGTGTCGTTTAGACTGCCCCCGCTCAGGAACAATTGCCCTGTGACCGCCGCCCCCGAAGCCGTTTCAAAACCTGATGCAAAGCCAGTGACCGGCTCTGCCCCCCTATCAAAATCGACGTCGAGCGACATGGTGCCGGTTAAGTTCACGGCAGTAGATAAGACGGGCACAAAGGCCAGCGTCGTTGGGCCCCGATAAGAGGCGGTCCCAGTGGGCGTCGGATCAGGTTCGGGTGCAATGACCTTCGGCAGTTCGTCGATCGGATCAACATCCGAATTGCCACCGCCGCCGCTGCAGGCTGTTAAGAGAAGGACGAGAGGAAGTGTCAGATACCGCATACCTCTTGGTCGGGTATTTTGGTTAACAAATCCTTACGTTGTGACGACGCACCATCAAACCGTCACCGTCGCATGTTCCAAGAACGCCTGCATTGTTCCCAGTTGACGGAAGTGAAGCCGAGTCGCTTCGGCCTCTTGTTCGTCCGAGATGCCAATATGCCCATTTTCAGTGCGTGCCTCAATCGGCCACCCAAGCACGCGGTGCATATCCAGCGCGATATAAGTCATGTCGCCATAGGGCCGTTTCGGATCAACGGTTGGTCCCGCGATGTCCCCCGCTTCGAACGCGCTGAACATATCGTCTTCGTCCGGCCATTCCCATTGAGCCGCCTTGGCAAGCGCGATGTCAGCGTCCGTGACGGTCATCGTCATATCAGGCGTGATCGCAAAAAGCGTGTCGGCATTGTCCAGTCCGCGTTTGGTGCGCGCAAGCCCATCTGCATCCATATTGGACAATGGATATGTCCCCGGTTGCAGCTCTGCCTTGTCCATGAAGATCGACAAGGCCGGTCGCAAAGCCACCATGAAGTGCGCGATCGCGATGTCGTCCGCGTCACCGATCAAGGTCCGGATCAGGTCAGGCGCTTTGCCCCCTGTAAAGCTTTGCGATGGCACGCATTGCGGCGCACCGGATTCCATGCCGTTCCAATCCAGTCGCATCCGGCGGATCATTACGATATGGTCGTCCGTCAATTGAGATGCGAGCGGGTATAAAAGGTCTGAGGACGGTGAAAACAGCGTGTCTTGTGCAGCATCGCATGGCGATGATTTTGGGCCTGCCATGGCCGCGCGGGTGACGGCATCGATTTGGTCGGAATCGCCGCTACGAACAGCTTTGAACGCCTGTAAAAAGAAACGGAGTTTTGTGAACATCTGATACCTCGTTAGATTACTGCCCATCAGCATTTCGGAATCGTACGGCAGTGGCAAGCGTGATCGCATCGCCACGCGTCGTTTCCACGCCTGTTGGGGCTGAAAATGCGATGGAAGGAATGCGACACATTGCGGGCGGGGTAAATACTGGCGCGACAGCAAGTGGATGTGGATTTTTTATTGGAGATGTCAGTTTCGCGGACGAAGCGCTAATTCGTTGCACTTCCGCCAATGTCTGGTTTCGACTCTGCCTTCCAAACCAAGACGCACGAGTGCGCGTCTAAGAAATGCTCTACAGCTTGCCTTTGATCAACGACAGATTGCACTGTGTCGCGTAACCCATTGCGCGCTTTATTCCGGGCAAAAGAGCCGCCCCATTCATCGCATAGCTTATCTCAATCAAACCAGCGTTTCCGTATGCCGTTTGGACTTTAGTGCGTGCTTCTGAGTCATCCACACGGTTCAAGACAACAGCGTCTGCAAGCCGCGCAACAGCCGCGATTTCACTTGGGAACTCAGCATAGTCTTTCGTTAGCAAAGCGCTAATGGTTTTTGCTGGAATGCCAGAAGCCTTTGCCAAGTTTACTTCTGCCTCAACACAAGTCCCGCAGTCAGCCGCAACCGCGCCGCGTATTCGGGCAACGTGAAACGCAAGGGCTGGGACATTTTTGTTGGGATCGAGAAAACCGAAAATTTTCCCATAACGAGACATCAATGCAAAGTCAGTTTGAGCAATCTGATGAGCATAATCGAGGTTTACGCCGATGCGTTTTTCAGCCCTGTTTACAAGATAGCCTGCAATAGATTTCAGCATACTGACCCTCCCCAAATCTCGTAAAAGGATTACTCAACCAAGTGGAAAAGGGAAGGCCTCGGAACACATAGCGGTCATGCGTTTGCGACATACATTGAACCATTTTCCATAGCGGGAAAGCTGGCATTAGTGCGACGTGCAGCATCGGTCCGTTTGGGCTCGAACCGGACATCCACGCTCCCATTACAATATGCTCCCGCCTTCTTAGTGACCGCTAAGTGTAATGGTCCCCCGTCAAGCGCCCCAATGCACCGCCGCTTTGCCAATTGCCCTTTCCGCGCCTGCCGCGTAAACGCTTCCCATGACAAATCGCCCGACCTTACCGCCTGAAATTGCCCGCCGCCGGACCTTTGCGATTATCTCGCATCCGGATGCTGGTAAAACGACGCTGACAGAGAAATTCCTGCTGTATGGTGGCGCGATCCAGATGGCGGGTCAGGTACGTGCGAAAGGCGAAGCACGCCGGACGCGGTCCGACTTTATGCAGATGGAAAAGGACCGCGGAATTTCCGTGTCCGCATCTGCGATGTCGTTTGATTTTGAAAAATACCGCTTCAATCTGGTGGATACGCCCGGTCACTCTGATTTCTCGGAAGATACCTACCGGACGCTGACGGCCGTTGATGCTGCCGTGATGGTGATTGATGGTGCGAAGGGCGTGGAAAGTCAGACCCAGAAGCTGTTCGAAGTGTGCCGTCTGCGCGATCTGCCGATCCTGACCTTCTGTAACAAGATGGACCGCGAAAGCCGCGATACATTTGAGATCATTGACGAAATTCAAGAGAACCTCGCCATCGATGTGACCCCTGCGTCATGGCCGATTGGTGTGGGTCGTGAATTTATCGGGTGTTATGACATCCTGCGCGACAAGCTCGAATTGATGGACCGCGCTGACCGGAACAAGGTTGCGGAAAGCGTGCAAGTGAACGGGTTGGATGACCCGAAGCTGGCCGAGCTCGTCCCTGCTGATTTGCTCGAAAAATTCCTCGAAGAGATCGAGATGGCGAAGGAATTACTGCCGCCGCTTGATCCGCAGGCGCTGCTTGACGGGACGATGACGCCGATCTGGTTCGGCTCTGCGATGAATTCCTTTGGTGTAAAAGAACTCATGGACGGGATCGCGAACTACGGTCCCGAACCGCAAGTGCAGACCGCGACCCCGCGCAACGTGTCGCCGGAGGAAAAGAAGGTTACTGGCTTTGTTTTCAAGGTACAGGCGAACATGGATCCGAAACACCGCGACCGCGTGGCGTTTGTTCGGCTTGCCTCTGGGCATTTCACCCGCGGGATGAAGTTGACGCATGTGCGGTCCAAGAAACAGATGGCGGTGACGAACCCTGTGATGTTCCTTGCGGCTGATCGTGAACTCGCCGAAGAGGCTTATGCGGGCGATATCCTAGGTATTCCGAACCACGGCCAATTGCGCATCGGTGATACGCTGACCGAAGGCGAAGCGATCCGCGTGTCAAATATCCCATCGTTTGCACCGGAATTGCTGCAGACCTGCCGTGCCGGTGATCCGATGAAGGCGAAACACCTTGAAAAAGCCCTGATGCAGTTTGCTGAAGAAGGTGCCGCGAAGGTGTTTAAGCCGACGTTCGGGTCCGGTTTTATCGTGGGTGTTGTTGGGGCGTTGCAGTTCGAAGTGCTCGCCAGCCGCATTGAGATGGAATACGGCCTGCCCGTGCGGTTCGAAGGGTCGCAGTTCACATCAGCTCGTTGGGTATTGGGTGACAAGGATGCCGTTGAGAAGTTCGCGGATGCCAACAAGCAGCATATTGCGACGGACAACGACGGCGACACCGTATTCCTGACGCGCCTGCAATGGGACATTGACCGCGTGGCAAGGGATTATCCGGACGTGGAATTGTCGGCGACGAAGGAAATGATGGTTTAATGCGCGATTGGCTTGCGAGACGACTAGGTCTTTTCGCAAGCAAGCGTGACGCCACTTCACCACCTATCAAGACGAAAAAACATGACAATACAACGCCGGTTGGCAAGGCGCGCGCAACGCGTGTCGCTGTCTACTTGGACCATAAAAAACATGCCGAAGACCCGTCAACGTACTTGATTGATATGCACCGCGACTATTGCGGGCATGGCCTGTTTTTTACAGATGGAAGATACGTGCTGGCAGAGTCGCGTTTAGATGGCTGGCCTACGCATGTGCTGAGATCATGGACAGATCGCGACGCGTTCATTGATTGGTTAGCCGCCAGAACTGATGCCGAGATGTCGGGCGAAATGGGCGGGCTTTTTGGCAGTCCGCCCAGCTTATACATCAACAACCAACGTCTCAGCCGTTCACGCATTGATGCGCTGTTAAAGCGTCACAATACAGCGCAAGGCGGCTCGGCATGACACACCTTCAAAACCGCGTCCTTCCCACTGGCGACATTACGGCGATCCCTGCCCGTGGCACGTTGACCGGCAATCGCGGGATTATTCACCGTGATGACAAGACGCTGGGCACGTCGCGGTGGTCGCATCACGCTTGGATTTGTTGCACGCTGGATTGGCAGGGTCGCCGCCGTCCGGTCATGACCGGCCGGAATTGGACCGAGTTGTTTTTCCTCGACGAAGCGGTGGCATTTGCCGCCGGGCACCGCCCATGTGGGTATTGTCGGCGGGCGGCTTATCAAGATTATGTCGCAGCATGGACGACGGCAACGGGGCATCGGCCAAGCGCCAAAGAGATGGACAAGGTGCTGCATGCTGCACGTGTCCGGCGAGATCGCAGCCAAGTTCGCTATGACGCCATACTTTCCGCGCTGCCGGACGGTGTAATGATCTGGCACGACGCGGGCCCTGCGTTGATCTGGGAACGGGGCCTGCATCCCTATGCACCCGACGGATACGGTCCAGCCATTGATACCGATTCTGAAACAACTGTTTCCGTTTTGACACCAAAACCCACCGTCACTGTGCTGCAAGCGGGTTATATCCCACAAATCCACCCCTCAATCCTAACAAATCACTGATTTCCTTGACCTAGACAGAGGTTGCGCATAGGAAACGCGTGTCCAACGCACTGACAATCCGGTCAGGCGGGCCGCGCTATCTTGCGGTCACTACAGCCGCAACATTTCGAAAGGCGCCTATGACAAAATTCTCTGACCTGAACCTGAGCGATAAGGTTCTCAAAGCCGTTGCAGAGACGGGCTATGATACCCCTACCCCTATTCAAGCAGGCGCGATTGTGCCCGCATTGGAAGGCCGCGACGTTTTGGGCATCGCCCAGACAGGGACAGGCAAAACTGCCGCATTTACACTGCCAATGATCACCCTTTTGGGCCGTGGTCGGGCACGGGCGCGGATGCCGCGTTCGCTTGTTCTGGCCCCCACACGGGAATTGGCCGCACAGGTTGCGGAGAACTTTGACGCATATGCCAAGTACACAAAGCTGTCCAAAGCCCTGCTTATCGGCGGGACGTCTTTTAAAGACCAAGACAAGCTGATCGACAAAGGCGTCGACGTGCTGATCGCGACACCTGGTCGTTTGCTTGACCATTTAGAGCGCGGCAAACTGATTCTGACCGACGTAAAGGTCATGGTAATTGATGAAGCCGACCGGATGCTCGACATGGGCTTCATTCCGGACATCGAAGAAATCTTCAAGCGGACGCCGTTCACCCGTCAGACCTTGTTCTTCTCGGCCACGATGGCCCCTGAGATTGAGCGGATCACCAACACGTTCCTGTCGAACCCGGCCAAAGTCGAAGTCGCCCGTGCGGCCACGACAAACACCAACATCAAGCAAGGTGTTGTGATGTTCAAAGGGTCCGACAAGCGCAAGGAACCTTCCGAGAAGCGTGCTTTGCTGCGCAAGTTAATCGATATGGAAGGCGATGCCTGTACCAACGCGATCATCTTCTGTAACCGCAAGTCTGACGTCGATATCGTTTCTAAGTCACTGAATAAATACGGCTATAACGCCGCCCCTATTCACGGCGATCTGGACCAAAGCCACCGGACGCGGACGCTGGAACAGTTCCGCGACAATGAACTGAAGATCCTTGTCGCTTCTGATGTGGCCGCCCGTGGTCTCGACATCCCAGCTGTGACGCATGTGTTTAATTTTGATGTGCCGTCACACGCCGAAGACTACGTTCACCGGATCGGCAGGACGGGTCGTGCAGGCCGTAAAGGCACCGCGATCATGATCTGCGTCGGGCGTGACGATAAAAACTTTGCCGACGTCGAGGCGCTCGTCAAAGAAGAAATCCCGCGCATTGAAAACCCGATGGCAAAAGCCGCTGCCGACGCCCCTTCCGAGGATGCGCCGAAAGCTGAAAAGCCAAAACGGACACGGACACGTGGCCGTAAATCGGACGACAAACCTGCGGCTACGGATGCAGCTGCTGAAGCGCCGGACCAAAAACCGCAGGCAGCCAAAGACGAAAAGCCGCGCGAAGCCAAACCACGTCAAGACAAACAACGTGATGAAAAGCCGCGGCATGACGACAAACCACGCGACACGAACAATCGCGGACGTGGTGGTCGGGGTGGTCAGAACAACCGTCACAACGACAACAAAGTTGTCGGGCTTGGTGACGACACCCCAGCGTTCATCGCCCTTAGCTTTGCGGATCGCGCAAAAGCCTAAAGTCATCAGGCGGGCACTGCGCCCGCCTTTTTTGTCTCAATAGAGCAGCATCATGTTTCCACCTCGCGCCACACCGATCTTGTTTGGTCTGATCCTCAGCGGCATGATGACCTTCTTCGTCACATTGATCGCGACGTGGCGGGCCATCGGGGTCGCCGAAGGATTTGTGGGGCTCTGGATGGGATCATGGATCGCCAGCTGGATTGTGGCGTTCCCGCTGGTTCTGGTACTTGGCCCTGTCACACGCAAAATCGTGGCAAAGCTGGTCCGCCCTTCATAAGAAAAGGGCGCCCCGGTCATGTGACACGGAACGCCCTATTTCTTTTGGTCAAAAATACCTCCGCCGGAGGCATCCGCACTTTCAGCGCAGCGCGGTCCTCAGCTTAGGCGCGACACGATCACCATAACTTCTGGTTTCTTGCCGATCTCGCCTTGCGCAGTGCGCCGTGCGATGGATTTCAACTCTTTTTCGAGCTTCACATCATCACGCAATGTTTTGGCGTTCGCACGGTTGATGAACTGCGACAGGTCTTGTTCGATCACATCGACCAAAGCTGCACCTGACCCACCAACTTCTGACAGACCATTCAGTTCGACCCAAGGATCGCCGAGCGGTTCGTCGTTTTCGTCAATGATCAGCGTGATAACTACGTGGCCATTCAACGCCATCCGGATCCGGTCGCGTACGATGCCGTCGAACTGGCCGATCTTGGCCGCCCCATCAAGGTAAGTCCGCCCCGTTTCGATGTATTCAGCCACCGTCGGCGCATTGCCGGACAAGTCCAGCATCATCCCGTTCACCGCGACAATGCCCGTGCGCCCATGTTTGTTCGCCAGTTTGACGTGTTCGCGCAGGTGACGGTGTTCGCCGTGCATCGGGATCACCATCTGCGGCTTCACGATGTCATGTAGCGCCAAGATGTCAGGCTTATTCGCGTGACCGGAGACGTGGTATTTGCCGCCCGCGTCGTCGATCACGTCCACGCCCAGTTCGGACAGTTGGTTCATGATGCGGATCACGCCGCGTTCATTGCCGGGGATCGTTTTGGACGAGAACAGGAATGTGTCGCCTTCTTTCAGCTTGATCCCCATATAGTTGCCGTTGGCCAGCTGTGCTGATGCGGCGCGGCGTTCGCCCTGCGATCCTGTAACCAGTAGCATGACGTTTTCACGTGGCATTTGCAGTGCATCTTCGGGGCTAACCACGGGTGGGAAACCGGTCAGGATGCCCACTTCGGTTGCGGCTTCCACCATGCGGCGCATCGCACGGCCCAGTAGAACGACGGACCGATCAGCTTCTACCGCTGCCAGAGCGAGCGTTTTCAAACGTGCAATGTTGGACGCGAATGTCGTCGCTACAACCATGCCGGATGCTTCTTTCATCATCTCGGCAATCGCTGGTCCAATGGTCATTTCAGACCGGCCCGGTGCGTCGGAAAAAACGTTCGTGGAATCGCAGACCAGCGCTTTGACGCCGTCTTTGGACACGTCGGCCCAGAGGTCTGGATCAAACGGATCGCCGACACCCGGTGTCAGGTCGATTTTGAAATCGCCCGAATGCAGGATGCGCCCGTCGGGGCTGTCGATGAGCAGGCCTGCGCTTTCGGGGATCGAGTGCGAAATCGGCAGGTAGGAAACCGATAGTGGGCCACATTGTATGACTTCAGGGTAGACGCCAACGACGTTCACAGCCCCTTCGGGTTGCCCGTTCTCGACCATTTTGCGCTTCGCGATATTGGCCGTGAAGGGCCGCGCGTAGACTGGTGCGCCCAACTGGTCCCAATAGTGCCCGATGGCCCCTACATGGTCTTCGTGTGCGTGGGTGATGAAGATGCCGTCGATCTGTGCGCGGCGTTCTTTCAGCCAAGCGATATCCGGCAGGATCAGGTCCACACCTGGTGTGCCGTCCATGTCTGGGAACGTAACCCCCAGATCAACAACGATCAGCCGTTCTTTGCCTGGTTTGCCGTAGCCGTAGACATATGCGTTCATGCCGATCTCACCGGCCCCACCGAGGGGCAGATAGATCAAGCGGTCAGAGCCTTTGCTCATGTTATTTCCTTATTAAAGCGATGAATCACGATTAGTCCGTGCATCGTCAAATCTTCTTCGAAGGCGTCGAATAGCGCCTCAGCTTGCTGGAACAACGGGGCCAGACCGCCGGTCGCAATGACCCGCATCGGCACGCCGCGTTCGGCCTTGATCCGTGCGCATATCTCACGCACCAGACCGATGTAACCCCAAAAGACGCCGGACTGCATACAGGCCACCGTGTTGGTACCCACAACAGATTGCGGCTTGGAGATATCGACATGAGGTAGGGCTGCGGCGGCGTTGTGCAATGCCTCGAGCGACAGGTTCACACCCGGGGCAATCACCCCGCCCACATATGCACCATCTGACGCCACAACGTCGAAAGTTGTGGCGGTTCCGAAATCGACGACGATCAGGTCGCCACCGAATTTGTCGAACGCCCCCGCAGTGTTGACCAAACGGTCCGGACCGACGGTTGTGCCTTCATCGACGCGCGCCTCTTGCGGCAATGCGCAATCGGATTTGCCCACCACCATGGGGCGGCAATTGAAATAGCGGTCCGATAGAACACGCAGGTTAAACACGACGCGTGGTACTGTTGAGCTGACGATCACTTCGTCGATTTCAACGTCGATCTTTTGAAAGTTCATCAAGGTAGACAGCCAGACGTAATATTGGTCCGCCGTCCGCTGCCATTCGGTCGACGTCCGCCAAGTCGCGATAAAGCTGTCCCCGTCCCAGATCGAGAAGACCGTATTCGTGTTACCGCAGTCGATGGCCAAAAGCATGGGTCGTCTCCCTAGAAAAAGATATCTGCCGCCGCGATTTTGCGCCGTTCTTTTGATGTCTTCAGGATGAGGTAGCCGTTTTCGTCCAAGGTCTCAAACGTGCCGGTGATTTCTTCGTTGGGCAGCCGTGCTGTGATGACTTCGCCCAGTTTTGTTGCCCGCGCGAGCCATGCTTCGCGGATCGGTCCGAACCCCAATTGGATCAGCTGGGTTTCGTAGCGAGCGTAGATCGGTGCAATGATATTAAGAAAATCTTCTGCCCCGACCGCGATCCCGAATTCGCCAACAACGCTGACGGGCCGCAGTGCGCGTGCTTCAACCTTCGAGACATGCGGTGCGCCTGCTAGGTTCACCCCAATACCCACCGCAATCCCAACGATGGCGTTCTTTTGGCTGATGCTTTCGAGCAGGATGCCCGCGACTTTGCCACCGTTCAGTAGCACGTCGTTCGGCCATTTCAGCGCAAAACTATCAGGGCGGCCTGTCACGACGACAAGCGCGTCATAGAGCGCCAACGCCGCCACAAAGGACCGTAGTGCTGACAATGTTGAAGGTGTGGGATCCTGAACCGCAAGCGTTCCGGCAAAGTTACCAGCGGGCATATCCCATGCCCGACCCCGCCTGCCCCGCGCACCTGTTTGGTGATGCGCAAGGAACCATGTTTTTTGGGTCAGCGCTGGAAATTGCCTTTGGGCTTCATCCAACGTGCTATCGACTTCGTTTAAGACGATCCGGCCGTAGGTTTGCGGCCAATCTGGTGTTGTCGTGACCTTAGTTGACAAGCGTTGCTGCCGCAGCCGCTGCGGATGGTTCAATTCCGAACAGATTGAACACACCAAAGATCATCGCAGCAGCAGACGCCATTAAGAAAGTCCACAGGACCGGAGACATTTTGCTGTCGAGCGCGGTTTCATTCTCTTCACCGAAGTACATGAAGTACACGATGCGGATGTAGTAGAACGCACCAATCACGGACGCCACAACACCAGCCACGGCCAACCAGCCAAGGCCCGCGTCATAGGCAGCGCGCAGCACGTAGAACTTACCAAAGAAACCAACCATTGGTGGCACACCCGCGAGCGAGAACATGAGGATCAGCATTGCCAAAGCGCGCAAAGGCTGGCCCTTGGAATACATTTTCAAGCTGTTGATATCCGTCACAACTTGGCCGTCACGTTCCATCGACAGGATGAACGCGAATGTGCCGATGTTCATGGTGACATAGATCGCCATGTAGATCAGCATCGCTTGCACGCCGAATGCCGTACCAGCCGCCAAGCCCATCAGCGCAAAGCCCATGTGCGCGATGGATGAATAGGCCATCAGGCGTTTGATGTTGGTTTGGCCGATGGCCGCGATTGCGCCAAGGAACATGGACACAACGGACAAGAACGCCACAATCTGCTGCCAGTCACCGACGATACCGCCGAATGCGTCATGAACAACACGTGCGAACAATGCCATTGCGGCGACCTTTGGGGCCGTTGCGAAGAACGCGGTCACAGGTGTTGGTGAGCCTTCGTAGACGTCTGGTGTCCACATGTGGAATGGTGCGGCAGATACTTTGAACGCGAAACCCGCGATCAGGAACACGATGCCAAACAGCAGGCCCAAAGATGGATCGTCTGCGGTGGCTTCGATGATGCCAGAGAACAATGTCGTACCCGCGTAGCCGTATGTCAGGGATGCGCCGTAGAGCAGCAAACCGGACGACAGCGCGCCGAGGACGAAATATTTCAGACCAGCTTCTGTCGATTTCACACTATCGCGGCGCAAGGATGCGACCACGTAAAGCGCCAAGGACTGCAGTTCGAGCCCCATGTATAGCGCCATCAGATCGCCTGCGGACACCATGACCATCATGCCGACTACTGCCAAAGCGACCAGAAGCGGATATTCGAATTTCAGCAGGTCACGCTGCTGCATGTAGCCTTCGGACATCAGCAGGATCGCGGCTGCGGACAGCAGGATCACAACCTTGGAGAACCGCGCGAAGCCGTCGTCGATGAACATGCCACCAAACGCTTCTTGCGTCCCTGCCCCGTTGATCATCAACCAAACGGACAGCAGCACGAAAACGCCCGACGTCGTCCACGTCAACAAAGAGGCCATGCCGTCTTTGCTGGTGTAGACCGCGATCAGAAGGGCCGCCATCGCGTAAAGCGCCAGCAGAACTTCGGGGAGGACAATGGAAAGGTCAGCGGAAATCATAATGTCTGTCCTTAATGTGCCGCAGCAGCGGTTTGGTCAGCAGCGCTGAACGCCGCCGTTGCAGTGTCGTATTGATCAACAAGTGCCGCAACACTTGGACCGATGATGTCGAGAACCAGCGCCGGATAGACACCCAGAAGCAGGGTCATCACGATCAGCGGTGCCATGATCCACTTTTCACGGGCGGTCATGTCGGTGATTGTCTTCAGGCTTTCCTTGATCAGGTCGCCCATAACAACGCGGCGGTACAGCCACAGCGCATAGGCCGCAGACAAGATTACACCGGTTGTCGCGAACACTGCGATCCATGTGTTCACTTGGAAGATGCCCATCAGAACGAGGAATTCACCGATGAAGCCCGATGTGCCCGGCAGGCCAACGTTGGCCATTGTGAAGAACATGAAGATCAGTGCATAGGCCGGCATCCGGTTCACCAGACCGCCGTAAGCGTCGATTTCGCGCGTGTGCATCCGGTCGTAGATCACACCAACCGCGAGGAAGAGCGCACCCGAGATAAAGCCGTGGCTGATCATCTGGAAGATCGCGCCGTCGATACCCTGCTGGTTCACCGCGAAGATACCCATCGTCACGTAACCCATGTGGGCGACGGATGAATAAGCGATCAGTTTCTTCATGTCTTCTTGGACCAAAGCCACAAGCGACGTGTAGATGATCGCGATTGCTGACAGCCACAGAACAAGTGGGCCCATGACCTCTGACCCGATTGGGAACATCGGCAGCGAGAAACGCAAGAAACCGTAGCCACCCATTTTCAACAGGATCGCCGCAAGAACCACAGACCCAGCCGTTGGGGCCTGAACGTGTGCGTCTGGCAACCATGTGTGGACTGGCCACATTGGCATTTTCACAGCGAAGGATGCGAAGAACGCGAGCCACATCAGGGTTTGCATGCCACCGACGACGTGGATGCCGAGAACAGAGAACCCTTCGGACCCGAATGTGTGTGTCATCAGCGTCGGGATGTCTGTTGTGCCCGCATCGGTGAACATTGCCACCATTGCGACCAGCATCAAAACAGAGCCGAGGAAGGTGTAGAGGAAGAACTTAAAGGATGCGTAGATCCGGTTCGCCCCGCCCCAGATACCGATGATCAGGAACATCGGTATCAGGCCTGCTTCGAAGAAGAGGTAGAACAACACGAGGTCCAGCGCCATGAACACACCAAGCATCAGTGTTTCAAGGAACAGGAATGCGATCATGTATTCTTTGATACGGTGTTCGACGTTCCAGCAGGACGCGATCACCAGTGGCATCAGGAATGTGGTGAGCATGACGAACAGAACCGAAATCCCGTCGACGCCCATTTTGTATTGCAGACCAAGCAGCCAGTCACGTTCTTCCACCATCTGGAAGTCTGTGTTGGATGGATCGAACTGACCGATGATGAACAAGGATACGATGAAGGTTGCGATCGTCGTCGCCAAAGCCACCCATTTTGCGTTCTTTTGCGCAGCCGCGTCGTTGCCGCGTAGGAA
The DNA here is from genome assembly GCF_023015725.1 of Loktanella sp. F6476L. NCBI lineage: Bacteria > Pseudomonadati > Pseudomonadota > Alphaproteobacteria > Rhodobacterales > Roseobacteraceae > Loktanella > Loktanella sp. F6476L. The sequence continues at coordinate 70,496 of NZ_JALKAR010000004.1, forward strand.
AAGCGCAAGGATCGCCGCCCCGACAAGCGGGATGAATGTTGTGAGTGAAAGAAGGTTGCCCATTAGCCAGCCCCCCCAAACAAAGTCACATATGTGAGAAGCACAGTAATCCCCAGAACCATCGCGAATGCGTAAGTGAACATGTAGCCGGACTGCGCTTTATTCACGAGCCGTGTGAAGAACGGGACGATACCCATGGCCAAGCCGTTGATCCCGCCGTCGATTGTGTTGGTATCACCCTGCTTCCACAGGAAGCGGCCAATGGCGGTTGCCGGACGCACGAACACCACGTCGTAGAGTTCGTCGAAGTACCATTTGTTCAGCAGGAAGTTATACAGCGGCGCCTGTTGCTCTGCCAGTTTGGCAGGCAGGTCCGGACGACGGATGTACATTTGGAACGCCAGCGCGAAACCGGCAAGCATTGCAAAGAACGGTGACAGCTTTACCCAAACCGGAACGCTGTGCGCTTCGTGTAGGACGTGGTTGTCAGGGTGCTTAAAGATCGCGCCCTGCCCCGGTGTTGCTGGCCATGCCGTTCCGTGATCGTCACCATGGGCATCGTGTGCACCAGCCGCATCTTCACCGTGCTCTGCAGCTGCAGTGCCGTCGGCCATGTGCTCTGCATGGGTCTCATCAGTGTGATCAGCGTGATCGTCGGTTTCTTCGCCAGCTGCATAAGCAGGTGCAACAAGGGTGAAACCAAGGGCTGCGTGATCTTCTTCGTACTTCGTTTCAAGCACGCCAAAGAACTGGCCTACGTATTTGTCAGACTTGAAAAAGTCCTTGTAGAAATACATGCCCGAGAAGATCGCGCCGATGGCCAAGACCGCCAGAGGGATCAACATCACGTTCGGGCTCTCATGCGCGTGTTCATGCGTATGCTTGTCACCGCGCGGTGTGCCGTAGAACGTCAGGAACATCAGGCGCCAGCTGTAGAAGCTGGTCATCAACGCAGCCACAACCAACATCCAGAACGCATAGCCGTTACCAGCAGCATAAGCGGATTCGATGATCGCATCTTTGGACACAAAGCCCGCGAAGCCGACAGGGAAACCAATGTAAAGCAATGGGATACCGACACCGGTGATCGCCAATGTCCCGATCATCATCGCCCAGAACGTTTTCGGCAGTTTGTGACGCAGGCCACCGTAGTTCCGCATGTCTTGTTCGTGGTGCATCCCGTGGATCACGGAACCCGCACCCAAGAACAACATCGCTTTAAAGAACGCATGTGTCAGCAGGTGGAACATTGCGACGGAATAGACACCAACGCCAGCCGCTACGAACATGTAGCCCAGCTGGGAACATGTGGAATAGGCGATGACGCGCTTGATGTCGTTCTGGACCAGACCAACAGTGGCCGCGAAGAATGCAGTCGACGCACCAAGGAAGACGATGAAGTTCTTCGCTTCAGGTGCAAATTCGTAAAGTGGAGACATCCGGCAAACGAGGAAGACACCAGCCGTCACCATGGTCGCGGCGTGGATCAATGCGGACACAGGTGTCGGGCCTTCCATCGCGTCTGGCAACCATGTGTGCAGGAACAACTGCGCCGATTTACCCATCGCACCGATGAACAACAGGATCGCCAGCAGGTTCGCTGCGTTCCACTCCAACCCGATGAAACCAAGTGTGGTTTCAGCCAATTGGGGTGTTTGGGCGAAGATGTCGTCGAAGCGGATCGAGTCGGTCATCATATAGAGACCGAAAATACCAAGCGCGAAACCGAAGTCACCGACGCGGTTGACCACAAAGGCCTTCATCGCGGCGATGTTTGCGGATGGTTTTTTGTAGTAGAAGCCGATCAACAGGTAAGACGCGACGCCGACCCCTTCCCAGCCAAAGAACATTTGGACAAGGTTGTCAGAGGTCACGAGCATCAACATAGCGAAAGTAAAGAACGACAGATACGCGAAGAAACGCGCCTTGTAGTTTTCGCCTTCGCCGAAGTTTTCGTCGTGGGCCATGTAGCCAAAGGAATACAGGTGCACCAAGGCGGACACTGTGTTGATCACGATCAACATGATCGCAGTCAAACGGTCCATCCGGATCGCCCAGTCTGTGCTGAGTGTGCCGGATTCGATCCACCGCAGGATCTGGATATGCTCTGTCACGCCATCGAATGTGAAGAAAACGATCCAAGACAGGAACGCGGCCAGCATCAACAGACCTGTCGTCAGATACTGCGCTGCCTTTTCACCGATGATCTTCCAGCCGAAGCCCGCAATCAAGGCACCCACAAGCGGGGCGAAGAGGATGATGGTTTCCATATTATTAACCCTTCATCACGTTGACGTCTTCGACGTCGATAGTGCCGCGGTTGCGGAAGAAACAGACAAGAATGGCGAGACCAATCGCAGCTTCGGCAGCGGCGACCGTCAAAACGAACAGGGTGAAGACCTGACCGGTGAGATCACCAAGGTAGCTGGAAAAGGCGACAAGATTAATGTTCACCGCGAGCAGCATCAATTCGATGCTCATCAACAAAATGATGACGTTCTTACGGTTCAGGAAAAGTCCGAAAATCCCGATCACAAACAGGGCCGCAGCCACCGCGAGATAATGTTCAAGTCCGATCATGCTTTGCATCCCCTTCGGGGTGGCGATCCCCGGTTCGGCACCCGTGCGCGGGCGCGGTATTTTCCAAGACGTCATAGTCAGTTTGGGGGGGTAGGTTCAAGCCCTAGGACCGCGCAAACTGCCATTCAAGGGCCTCTATCGCGGCATTAATTCTCGATGGCGTCAAAAAAAGGGAATATCGCGCCGTAAGTTACTGAAAGGTTTATTTCTGAACCGCGTCGGAATGGATAGGTATCGCTGCAAAACAGCAGCTTTTGTGGGGATTTTCTATCGGGCTTTGCCAAGGGATCCGCCGCGCCTATTTGACCGGTCGAGCAGACGTAGAAAACAAAAAAGGGGCCCGAGGACCCCTTTCTCCTAACCTTAAAGATCGACGTTTGGACAAACCCACGTTGGGGCGCGGCACGACATCTATCGATGCCATCGCAGTCAAACGTTGGTCGCAGCGCTTAGTTTGCGCAGGCGTATGCAGCGATTTTATCTTCGGCGGAGCCGCGGATAATTTCGACCATTTCAGGATCTGAAACAGGGTTTTCGTTCAACGAATCAAGTGTCGGACCTGATGCAACAAGACCGATCCGGTATGGGTCGCAGCTGACCTGATGCTCTGTGTAAGTGTTTGCCCCGTCGGCGTTACGGCGCGTGACGGCGCCCGCTTCACTGGATACTTCCAGCACAGTGTATGTCACACCTGTTTCGCCTTCGACTGTCAGGTCTTGCGCGCCTGCAGCCGTCGCACAGACTGCAATTGTGGCAGCAATAAGTACATTTTTCATCGTTATCGTCCTTGTTCAGGTTCTAGGTCTTACATTTCTTGTCGGCTTGGGAACGTCGACACAAACCCACACCATTCTACTTTACCGTTTAGTATCAACCGTATAGCGCAAACTACGCTTATGATTTAACCAAGCCAGTTGCGCAGAATAGACCCGAAATAATTGTCATAATTAAGGAAAAGCGGGCGTTGATGAAAAATCTGACCCCAAAACGCAAACGGGGCAGCAGCAGCTGCCCCGTCGTATAGTCGAAAGTGTAGTGGCCGAAGACCAGAGGGCGATTAAAGCCCCTGCCCCGGTTTCACATCTTTCAGTTCCATCGCTTTTGCCGGATCGCGGTACATCTGTTCCAGAACATTCTGGCGCTTGATGTCCACACGGTGACGCAGTGTCAGAACAATCGCCCCGATCATCGCAACCAGCAGGATCAAACCAGCCAGTTGGAACAGCATGAAGTATTTGTCGTAGATCAGCAGACCAAGCGCTGCGGTGTTTTCAACGTCGGAGACTGGTGCAGCTGCACGAAGTTCCGCCCCGTCAGAGAAGCCCCAAACGCCAAGTGCGATCATCAGCTGCATGACCAAGACCAAACCGATCAGCAACGCGAGCGGCATGTATTTGGTCATTTCCGCCTTCAATTCAGCAAAATCAACGTCCAGCATCATGACGACGAACAAGAACAACACCGCGACCGCGCCGACGTAGACGATGATCAGCAGCATCGCCACAAATTCGGCGCCCAGCATGACGAAAAGACCCGCCGATGACAGGAAGGCGAGGATCAACCACAGGACCGAATGAACCGGATTGCGGCTAACCACGGTCAACAGCCCACCGACAAGCGCGGAGATGGCAAAGAGATAGAAAGTAAACGCGAAAACTGTCATGCGTCCTGATCCTTGTCTAAAACGTCAGTGGCCAATTCCATGGCCTTTGTCATTGCAGGCACACCACCGAACATGGCGGCTGTGGCAATCGTTTCTGCGATTTCCTGCTTTGTGGCCCCTGCTTCGACAGCGTGGCGCACGGTCAATTTTATCTGCGGTTCTGCGGTTGCCCCAGCGATGGTCAGCCCATGCAAGGTCAGCAGCAGTTTCGTTTTTGCATCCAGCCCGTCAGGCGAGATACCTTTGCCCATGAATGCTTCCATCATGTCTTTTGGCATGGTCGGAAACATATCCTCGAAACCCTTTGGGATAAAGGATTCAAGATCAGGGTTCATGGATTTGGCCATTTCTTGGCCCATCTTCATCATGGCTTCGAACGGGTTATCGGTCATGCCGCATCCTCCGTCTCAAAGACTTCGATGGCCGCGTTCATCGCGTTGATCATTGCCGGAAAGCCGCCGTAAAGCGTCATCTGGTAGATGATTTCGCAGACTTCTTCGCGGGTGGCCCCGACAGCGCGGGCGCTGCGGATGTTGACCTGCAATTGCGGTTTTGTCTGTCCACCAAGCGCGGTCAACGCTGCAATGGTGGCCAACAAACGTGTCTTTTCGTCGACGCCGTCGCGTGCGTAGAACGTGCCATAAGCCACATTCACAACCATCTTGGACAGACCAGGCACAAGCGCATCATAACGCGCCGCAAGTGCGTCTTCCATGCCGGGGTTTACGGCCTCAGAAAGAGCTTTGCCTGCTGCATAGGTGTCTGTTTGGGTCATACGATATCCCCCAAACGCGTCAGCAAATCGGCTGTGTTGCTTTGGAAGGCTTCGGCATCTTCGGGGGATGCATCTTCCCACAGTTCGGCGAGTTCGGATGTTTCCGACGCCAGTACCTTTGGGATCGCAGCCACAGCGTAATCAATCAGGTCGAGGTTTTTGGCGACATCTGCACGATGGACCAGCAGTTCGGATACCACATCTTCGTCCACCGTCGTTGATGGATTGTCGTGGCATGCCGCGACGACTTCGCCAGCGACGATAGCCGCCTGCCCTGCGTCGATTTCGATGTATGTGCCGTCCGCAAGATTTGCGATGTCGCGCAGAACAGTTTCCACAACAGCAGCCGTCCCTTCGCGGTAATCCGCGAGGAAGTCCAACGCCCCATCGTTGTCAAAGCTACCTGTGCCCCAAGCGCCCATCTTATGAAACCGGCCCAAGGATCATCGGTAAGGCGCATCCATTTCGAGGTTGCGTGCGATTTCGGCTTCCCAACGGTCGCCGTTCGCTAGCAGTTTGTCTTTGTCGTAGTACAATTCTTCGCGCGTCTCTGTTGAGAATTCGAAGTTTGGACCTTCGACGATGGCATCCACTGGGCAGGCTTCTTGGCAGAAACCGCAGTAGATGCATTTTGTCATATCGATGTCGTAGCGTGTGGTCCGGCGCGATCCGTCGTCGCGTGGCTCCGCGTCGATGGTGATCGCCTGCGCAGGACAAACCGCTTCGCACAATTTACATGCAATGCAGCGTTCTTCGCCGTTTGGATAGCGACGCAACGCGTGTTCACCACGGAAACGCGGGGACAAAGGCCCCTTTTCGTGCGGATAGTTCAACGTCGCTTTTGGCGAGAAGAAGTATTTGAACCCAAGCTTGAAGCCTTGGAAGAAATCCTGAAGCAAAAAGTACTTCGCGGCGCGGGTATAATCGATTTGGGTCATGGGCGGGTCTCCGAACCAGTCACGTCTAGTTTGCCGATTGCTTCATCAATTTGCACAAGAAACGCAGCTTTTTCGGCCCGCTGCGTTTTTTGGTCGCCGAATTGGGCGATATATTCACCGACGGTCATTTTACCGTCTTCAGCCGTTTGACCAGCCAGAATGTCGCTGCGCATCTGACGCAAGTCTTCGAGCGACATTTTGTTCAGCTGGTTTGCCATATCAGCCGCCTACTGCCCAGCGTGCCCAGAAGCCGCCAAAGACTTCGAACTTTGCCATGAAGGCGATGAACACGACCCATACGAGGGACATTGGCAGGAAGACTTTCCAGCCGATCCGCATCAGTTGGTCGTAGCGGTAGCGCGGTGTGATCGCCTTCACCATGGAGAAGAAGAAGAACACAGTCGCCATTTTCAGGATCATCCAGAACACGCCGTCCGGCAGGAACGGCAGTGGGGACAACCAGCCACCAAAGAACAGCAGCGAGATCAGCGCGCACATCAGTACGACGGCCATCAATTCGCCGATCATGAACAGCAGGAATGGGGTGGACGAATATTCAACTTGGTAGCCAGCCACCAATTCTGATTCCGCTTCGGGAAGGTCGAATGGTGGGCGGTTAGTTTCAGCCAAGGCGCTGATAAAGAACAGGAATACCATAGGGAAGTGCGGCAACCAGTACCAGCCGAGGATGCCGTAGCCTGTGTCTTGCGCTGCAACGATTGACCCGAAGTTCATCGAACCGGTTGAGATAATCACACCGATGATGATCAGGCCCAATGACACTTCGTAAGAAATCATTTGCGCGGCAGACCGGAGCGAGCCGAGGAACGGGTATTTCGAGTTTGACGCCCAACCGCCCATGATCACGCCGTAAACTTCCAGCGATGACACAGCGAAGACAAACAGGATCGCCACGTTGATGTTGGACACGACCCAACCGTCGTTGAATGGGATCACCGACCAAGCGACAACCGCCAGAACGAAGGAAATCATCGGGGCAAGGAAGAAGACACCTTTGTCAGCGCCCGCAGGCACGACGATTTCTTTGACGATGTATTTCAAGAAATCCGCGAAGGACTGCAGCAGGCCGTAGGCACCCACCATGTTCGGCCCTTTGCGCATCTGAACAGCCGCCCAGATTTTACGGTCCGCATACATCAAGAAGGCCAAGGCGACCAACAGCGGGATCAAAACCAGTAGACACTGGCCCAACATCACAAGGACCATGCCTAGGTTTGTATTGGTGAAAAACTCAATCATTGTCGTCCCCTACACCGTTGGAATTCCGGACTGACCGCAATCTGCGACAGTCACTTCGGCGTCAATTGTTCGGCTACCCGCGGGCAGCGCTGGCGAAATCACAAAGACCGCATCGCCGGTCCATGTTGCGCCCTCTTGGGCGGCAGTCGTGCGCACGTGGCGCGTAAATCCATAGCCCCGGATCAGGGTATATTGGGCGGCAGCACAGCGGGCGTATTGATCCACGTCCGCTTGGGTCCGTGCACCTGTCATGCTGACCCGAAAGTTCACCAGATCACCGTCCAGCAAACGCGTTTCAATCCCGTTATAAACAGGCGCAAAGGTATCGCGGGACACGTCGGCCCCTGATCCTGTGCACCCCGCAAGGGCCAGCGCGCTTATGACGGCGACAGCTTTCACTTACTCGGCGGCCATCGGTGCGTTTGCGCGGGCTTTGGCGTTGGCGGACAGTTCCGCCATCAGCTGGGATGCCCGTGCGATTGGGTTGGTCAGGTAGAAATCAGTCACGGCGTTCACGAAGTCCGCTTTGCCCGGTTTCTTAGCCGCGATTGGCTGCCAATCGTTTTCTGCGACGACGTCGATGTCACCCAAATGCGGATGCGCCGCAACGATGGCAGAGCGCAGCTGCGCCATGGAATCGTATGGCAATGTCGCCTCGAGTTCCGCAGACAATGCCCGCAGGATCGCCCAGTTTTCTTTGGCTTGACCTGGTGCATGGGATGCACGCATCGCAAGCTGCGGGCGGCCTTCGGTGTTTACGAACAGACCGTTTTCTTCGGTGTAAGCTGCACCCGGCAGGATCACGTCAGCGCGGTGTGCGCCACGGTCGCCGTGCGAACCCTGATAGATCACGAACGCACCCGGTTTGATTTCAACTTCGTCCGCGCCAAGGTTGTAAACAACCTCTGCCCCGTCCAATGCCGCTTCAAGACCGCCTTCGGTCACGGCACCCACGTCCATCGCGCCGACGCGGCTGGCCGCTGTGTGCAGAACGAGGAATTTGGATTGTGCCGCGTCCGCCGCTTTCATCGCTTGGCTTAGCACCGCTTCACCGTCAGCTTCTGTCAATGCGCCTTGGCCGACGATCATCACACCTTTGGTGCCGTGTTTGTCGGAATGGTCCAAGCCAGCAAGATCAACCAGATCGTCACGACCAGAGCCAATTTGCTTGATGTCGAAAGTCAGATCATCATTTGAGCCGATGCGGGCAACGTTCGCGCCGCGTGACCAAGCCTGACGCAGACGCGCGTTCAGCACAGGAGCTTCCAGACGCGGGTTGGTCCCGATCAGGACCATCATTTCCGCATCGTCGATATCTTCGATCGCAGCAGTCCCCACGTAAGCGGACCGGTTGCCGATTGGCAGCTTCGCCCCGTCGACGCGACATTCGACGTTACCGCCCTGCCCTTCGATCAGTTGTTTCAGCGCAAATGCAGCTTCAACAGGTGCCAGATCGCCAACGAGACCTGCAACCTTTTTGCCTTTCATCGCGGATGCGACGGCGGCAAGCGCTTCGGGCCAGCTTGCTTTGCGCAGCTTACCGTTTTCGCGGATGTAAGGTGTGTCGAGACGCTGACGACGCAAACCGTCCCAAACGAAACGTGTTTTGTCGGAAATCCATTCTTCGTTCACGCCATCATGGTTCCGCGGCAGGAACCGCATCACTTCACGGCCTTTGGTATCCACGCGGATGTTTGACCCAAGCGCGTCCATCACGTCGATGGATTCGGTTTTGGTCAATTCCCACGGGCGGGCGGTGAAGGCGTATGGTTTGGACACAAGCGCGCCGACCGGACACAGGTCAATGATGTTGCCCTGCATGTTCGAATCGAGCGTTTCGCCCAGATACGATGTAATCTCTGCATCTTCACCACGGCCTGTCTGGCCCATTTGATGGATGCCTGCGACTTCAGTCGTGAAGCGCACACAACGGGTGCAGGAAATGCAGCGTGTCATGTGGGTTTCAACGAGCGGGCCGAGATCCAGATCTTCTGTCGCGCGCTTTGGTTCGCGAAAGCGGGAGAAATCGACGCCGTAGGCCATCGCCTGATCCTGCAGATCGCATTCGCCGCCTTGGTCACAGATCGGGCAATCCAGCGGGTGGTTGATCAGGAGGAACTCCATCACGCCTTCGCGGGCCTTTTTAACCATAGGGCTGTTTGTTTTCACAACAGGCGGCTGGCCTTCTGGACCGGGACGCAGATCGCGGACCTGCATCGCACAGGAAGCGGCAGGCTTTGGCGGCCCACCGACAACTTCAACCAGACACATGCGGCAGTTGCCCGCGATGGTCAGACGTTCGTGGTAACAAAACCGCGGGATTTCCACGCCTGCTTCTTCGCAGGCCTGGATCAGGGTCATTGCCCCATCCACCTCAACTTCGGTTCCATCAATGACGACTTTTTTCAGATCAGACATATCGCGCCTTTTCGTTCCGCATGCAGCACCACACATGAAAATGCGTGACGGCTTTGGAAGGCGTTCTAGCGGATGGTCGCACCCGATACCAGACGCTAGGCCATCTTTTTGAAGCTGAAATGTGAGGTTGTTAACCCTTACCCGCGCAACAGGTAACCGATCGTGGATTCTTTTGCGATTTCAGCACGTCCAACCGTGCAATGTGACGCGGCATTTCCGGGTGTGGCCCCCATCGCGGCAAGCCGCTGACGTGCGATTGCTTCAAGACGGTCTTGTTCGCCTTTGTCTTTGCGGAACGCGTCAATCTGCGCGGACGTAAACCCAAGGCCCTTGGCGTGGTTTTGAAGCTGGTTCAGATAACCCAGACCGCGCAGGGTCCGCGCCGAAATACTATCGCAGACTTCGGAAATCTCGTAGGCGATTCCAACTGCGATCAAACCTTCGGTGACATAGCCGACATCACGGAGCGACTGCTGTGCCGTGGCTGCGTTAGTCATCAGTCCAAGGGACAGAACCCCAGCGGTGGCGATTTTTGAAAGCGTCATTGTTCGTTATTCCTTTGTGCGAGGCACATATACTGCGTTGGTGAAGACATTGGGTGACGGGCCTTGATATTCAATATCAAGAGCCGTTTGCCGGCAATCTTCGGCCCAAATTCATGACCTGCGTTTGCGGTCGCGCGTTGGGCTAATCCCGCCTTTTGCTTTGCGTAGAAACGCAATTGTCAGGATCAATCCCATACCGCCTAACACGAATACGAAGCCAAGCGCCCATTTGGGTGCAATGCCCGCTTCTGTTGCTTGATAGGTGTACCAGCTTGGCCCGCCCGTAATGATCGCTGTTGCGATTGCTGCCAAAAAGCTGAGCAATCCGTCCCACATCGTCTTCATAAAGTGTCGTCCTGTTTTGTCATATGGGACCAGCCGAATGCATGATCGGAATCGCCATGCTGTTTCAGGTGGTCCAAGCGTGCCAATGCTTCGTCGATTGTCGGGGTATGGCCCGCAGGAACCCACCACATCACGAAATGCTTGTCGGCCAAGGCTTCAAACCATTCGGCTTTGCGATCCATGAATTTCTTGTGGAGCGTCTGGTACACAAAAGTCTTGAGGCTGTCGTAGTCTTCCCAAACGGTCAGGTTGGCCACAAACAACGGATCACCGTCCAGCTTCACATCCGTGTTCCCCGTCCCCGGTTCGCCCGACCCTTCCATCATCCACACAAACCCCGGCATCCGTTTGCCAAGCCCGTTGATCCGGTCGAGATTATTCATGAAATCGGCGACGCGCAGGTCATCCGTCGGGGCGACAAGGCGTCCAACATTGAGTTCGGCGAGGTGCTTTGTTTGGGTCATGGGGCTGTTATTAGTTGATATCCTTGAACAAGCAATAAGATGAAAAAGCAGCAACAGAGAATTGCAACAAAACGCTCAATCCCGAGAGTGAGTTCGAGTAGCAAACCAATGCAGGCTTGCGCGATTGCGTAGACACCGATCAGCATGACGAACCCGCCAACAAATGACAGCCATGACGCCGTTTCAAATGCATAAATCTGCAAACACATCAGGATGCCGCCAGTCGCAAACATGCCAAATGCAATCGCCAATTCACCCATTGCTTCGGAAATATCTTCGCGTTTTCGGTCCTTGTTCCTCGTGGGCAGTAATTTCATAACGAGATCCCTACCCTGCACGCTTTAGAAATGAGCCAACCAACGTACCGTTGTCCATTTCACGCGTGCCGTCGCTGCAGCTGTCGGATGATGGCGATACTGCGAGCCGCAAAAGAACGCTTCCGCCAAAGTCAGCAAGCATACCGGAATTTAGACCAGTCATCGCTAAAGCCGTCGGGTTGCGTGTTCCAGTTCGGTTCGCGATCCGCGAGTTCGCTTCCACTGGAATTCCCATCCTGTCTGCAAAATCAAGTAGCATCTGCGGATCATCCTGCTCGAGACGCGCCATTTCATTGGTCAGGATATCATTGCGCCGCGCGATGGCGGCCCGATCAAGTTGAAGAGGCAAGCACGCTTGAACGATATCACGCGCGCGTTTGCTGGCGACACTTTGATCCAGCATGAAATCATACATCTGCTGGGCCGACGTGAACCGGATTTCGCTTGCGTCAGTTATCGGAGTATTTGCCGAACACGCCGACAAGAGCCAAACCAGACTTAGCCCACAGACATGCGCCCTAGAACGCTTCGAAAACAAAGAAACCATCCACATCCACTTTGCCGTTGGGACCGTCGTTATAGCCGTAAATCTGGGTTTCGCCCGCGCCTTGAATGCGACCGACAACGATGGCGGCGTAGTTGAAACCGCCTTGGTCGAAGAATTGGTGATGCGTGATTGTGCGGACCCGTTGCCCATTATCAAGCGTGCAGACCAGTTGCGAATTGAAGATGTTGCCGACGACTTTGAAATAGTCGCCGTTCAGGACCACGGATTTGTCGACTGCGATGCCTTCGCCGACTACGTCACATTGGCCACGATTGAATGCCGTCATGTCCATCACAAGGCCAAGCTGGCCATCGGGGACTTGGGGCCGTGCCGGTGCGCAGGCCGTCGTTGCGATCAAGGCTGTTGCAGTGATGGCTTTTCTGAATGACATGGCGGTCCCTTTCGGCATTTTCCATAGCCTAGCAAGGACGTGTCGGATGTCCATGCACCTATGAGGCGATTAAAACCGCGCTCAGCGCAGATTTCCGCGCGATTTCACCGGTTCCAACGGCACAAAGGTTGGTGTCGGTCAGGGGTGTTTCGTAACGCGCTTGCAAAGAACGGGTTGCGACGTCCTCTTCAAGATCAATGGCGCGGGTGTTGGCCGCCGCAGCAAGCCCGCGTCGTCCACCGCCAAAACGGTGGGCAATCAGGGCTTGGTTAAAGCGATCATTGAAGGAAATACTTGGGCAGGCATTGGCGACCTTTTGGGCCAATGCCGTTTGCGCAAAGAACTGCGCGTCGGTCGTCGCCAGAAGTGCGGCGACAGCCGTCGGGTCCCCTTGGATCATTGGGGCAGGACGCGGGGCACAGCCCGCGACCATCACTACCAAAAGGACCGCCAGTTTCTGCATTATTCAGCCGCGATCACGCCGCGCTTGGACTTAATGCGGTCTTCGATTTCGGGACGGAAGTTCTTGATCAAACCCTGGATCGGCCACGCAGCCGCGTCACCCAGCGCACAGATTGTGTGACCTTCGACCTGCTTGGTCACGTCCCAAAGCATGTCGATTTCTTCCGGATCGGCCTCGCCTTTGACCAGACGTTCCATCACGCGCATCATCCAGCCCGTACCTTCACGGCACGGCGTACATTGGCCGCAGCTTTCGTGCTTGTAGAATTTGGCAAGACGCCAGATCGCTTTGATCATGTCGACAGAGTTATCCATGACGATCACGGCAGCTGTCCCAAGGCCGGAGCCCAGTTCACCGCGCAGGTAATCGAAGTCCATGATCGCGTCTTTCATGTGCTCGCCGCGCACACATGGTACGGACGATCCACCGGGGATCACAGCCTGCAGGTTATCCCAACCGCCGCGAATACCGCCGCAGTGTTTTTCGATCAGTTCTTCAAACGTGATCGACATTTCTTCTTCAACCACACACGGGTTATTCACGTGGCCGGAAATCGCAAACAGCTTGGTGCCAGCGTTGTTCGGACGGCCCATGCCCGCGAACCAACTGCCGCCACGGCGCAGAATGGTCGGGACTACAGCGATTGATTCGACGTTGTTCACCGTTGTCGGGCAGCCATAAAGGCCAGCGCCCGCAGGGAATGGCGGCTTCATCCGCGGCATACCCTTTTTCCCTTCGAGGGATTCGAGCAGTGCTGTTTCTTCACCGCAGATGTACGCCCCTGCCCCGTGGGACAGGAAGATGTCGAAATCCCAGCCGGAACCGCAAGCGTTCTTGCCGACAAGACCCGCGTCATATGCTTCGTCGATCGCGTTTTGCAGCGCTTCTTTTTCGCGGATGTATTCGCCGCGAATGTAGATGTGGCAGGTGTTTGCGTTCATCGCGAAGGATGCGATCAGGCACCCTTCGATCAATGTGTGCGGATCATGGCGCATGATCTCGCGGTCTTTACATGTGCCCGGCTCGGATTCATCCGCGTTCACAACAAGGTATGCCGGACGACCATCCGATTCTTTCGGCATGAACGACCATTTCAGGCCAGTTGGGAAGCCCGCACCACCGCGTCCACGCAGACCGGATGCTTTCATTTCGTCGACGATCCAATCGCGGCCCTTTTTAATGATGGCGGCAGTGCCATCCCAATGTCCACGCGCCTGCGCACCTTTCAAAGTGCGGTCATGCATACCGTAGATGTTGGTAAAAATGCGGTCCTGATCTTTGAGCATCGTTTCTCAGCCTTTGTCGGTCTGGCGGGCCCGCCAGAGTTGATAGGTGTTCCATAGCGCAAACCCGAAACCGGCGAGCGCTGCAAGGTCAAAAAGTGCGATAACCCGATTGGGCCACCCGTATTCTTTGCCCAATGCGGTGAACAACACCCACAAAACACCAGTCGCAGCCATAATCAACGCGACGCGTTGCCCTGCCTGTGCTTCTGTTGTCTTTCCTGTGGGTGTCATTCTTACACGGCGTTAGTAAACGCCGCCTTTCTCTACTTTCTTGGAAAATTCGGTATCGCCACCGGCGGCCAGAATTTTCGCTTGATCGACCCAGCCATCACGGCTGACGCGGCCTTTGAAGCCTTTGAGGTTTGCATCGACCCAAGCCACTTCTTGTGCGGACCAGCCAGCGACCTGATCAAAGTGGTATACGCCCATTTCATTGAGCATATTTTCCATCTTTGGACCGACGCCTTTGATTTCCTTGAGGTTATCAGCGCCACCGTCACGGGCGGCTGTCAGCATCTCGGGCTTCGCGCCTTCGTTTTCGCCTTCAATCACGCCGTCGCCGTCGTAGTCTTTGTCGCCAGCATCGCCTGTCATTTCAGCAGAGGCTTCGGCAACCTTCGCAGGTGTGTCCAGCTTTTCGTCGACAACAGGCGCTTTTTCAGCAGCAGCACCGCCGCCTTCGTATTTCCATTCGCCTTTGCGTGCGGCCAGATCGTCCTGCCCTGGTAACGCCGCGGATGAAGTCACCTTGGCCGCAGCCGAAGCACCATCTGTTTTGACCTGCGGATCGGTCATTTCGACCGCTTTCGCTTCTTCATCTTTCATCGCAGCATCTGTCGTGATCTGCGGATCAACAGCAACGGCCGTCGTTTCATCAGCAACATCGCTTGTCGCAGCGGCAGACGCGGCGGTGCTGGCAGTTGGCGCAGTCCCTGCCCCGACACCAGCCGTGCCAGCCTCGACCGGACCGGACGCAGGTTCGCGCCAGCCCAACATCAAGATGATGGCGACGATAATCGCGATTACAATTGCAAGAAAAAGGGCGCCCAGAAAACTCCAGTCGAACACCACAAAGGATAGCGCACCGCCGATAAAGCCGAACAGGCCGGCGACGACGAGGATACCCATACTTATTGGCGCAGTATTATTCATAGCAGTCTAATCTCCATACAAGCGGCGTGTGTTACCACCATCTTAACAGCTAGGGATCGGGCGCAAACTGCACCTTTCATCCCCCCACGGGGCATAGATAGCCCATTTGTGCGGAATCTGATAAGAAAATGTGAATTCATACAGGCCGCCGCCTGTTGCGATTACTCCTCTGCGAAGGCTTTGGCCTGAGAAACCCAGTCATCCCGAATGATCCGGCCTTTGAATTTCAGGCGATTATCAACCCACTGAATTTCGTCGGACGTCCATTTGGCAATCTGATCAAAGTGATAGAAACCGAGGTCGTTCAGCACGCCTTCCAGTTTCGGGCCAACGCCGCTGATCCGTTTCAGATCATCTGCCCCGCCTGCACGTGCAGCGGTCAGAACCTCTGGTTGCTTTTCAGGGCCGTCTGCGGCAGCGACAGGCGCTGGTGCTGCTTTGGCCTTAGCGGCTGCATCGGTCTTACCCTTTGTCGCAGCTGGCTTCGCCGCCGGTTTAGATTTTGGTTTCGCCTTTGAAACTGGAGTATTTTCCGCGTCAGCGATTTCTTCTTTGCGACGTTCTTCGGCCGCGCGCGCTGCTGGCGTTTTCTTCGCATCAGCCGCATTTTCAGCAGCTGTTTTCTTTGGCGCAGCCTTCTTTTTCGCGGTAGGTTTGGTTTTCACTTCACCATCCAACCATGGCGTCAAAATCGGCACTTCGGTTCCGTCGATCCGTTTGACCGTATCGCCGATGTCTGTCGCCAATTGCACAGATGCGTTGTATTTGGTTTTGCCGCTATCGTATTCAGTCAACGATGTCAGACCCTTAAGCGGTTCAGCCGCGTAACGGCCGTTCTGCGGACCCGGTGTCGGAACCTTGCCAGCAGCCAGTTCGTCGATGATTTCGGACAGACGTTCTGCGGTCAGGTCTTCGTAGTAGTCTTTGCCGATCTGAGCCATTGGCGCGTTTGCGCAAGAGCCCAAGCATTCGACTTCTTCCCACGAAAACTTACCGTCAGCGGACAGTGCATGCGCCTTATCCGCGATCTTGTCTTTACACACACCGATCAGATCTTCCGCGCCGCAGATCATGCACGACAGCGTGCCGCAGACCTGAATATGCGCCACAGTCCCAACAGGTTGCAGCTGGAACATGAAGTAGAACGATGCCACTTCGAGCGCACGGATGTAGGCAAGGCCCAGCATTTCCGCGACATATTCAATCGCCGGACGGGTCAACCAGCCTTCCTGTTCCTGCGCACGCCACAGGATAGGAATAATCGCAGATGCCTGCCGCCCTTCTGGGTATTTTGTCGTCTGAGCTTCGGCCCATTTCTGGTTCTCAGGCGTGAAGGCGAAGCTTTCGGGCTGATCAGGGTGTAGTCTACGCAGCATCTTAGGTCTTCCGGTTCAGATCGGGGCAGCAGCCGTTAGCGGGCCGCAGGCCGTTAAATACAGTTGTTTGACGACAGACGGACGGTGTCCGTGCCATCCGGCGCAAGTACGCCATCAGTTTCAAGTGCGACGGTCAGTGTCGCAAGCTGGTCTTGGTTGATCGAGGCTTGGGACATGATCGGACCAATTGTTGCGATGTTGATCACGCAGCCGTTGGCTTCGATCGCCGCGACAAAGCGTTCTTTGTCCGTCAGTTGACGCGTCGGCGCTGACGCTTCTTGCGTGCCGGAACACGCCACCAATGTCAGGGCGGCAATAATAGCAAATCCGGATTTCATCATGATCTTCATCCCCTACTCTTTAAATAAAATCAGCGGTCAATTTCACCGAAAACGACGTCCATCGTCCCGATGATCGCAGCAACATCAGCCAGCTGGTGGCCCGTTGCGACGTGATCCATCGCCTGCAGGTGCAGGAAGCCCGGCGCACGCAATTTCGCGCGGTACGGTTTGTTGGACCCGTCCGCCACGAGGAACACGCCGAATTCACCTTTCGGGGCTTCAACAGCCGCGTAGGTTTCGCCTGCTGGGACGTGGAACCCTTCGGTGTAAAGTTTGAAGTGGTGGATCAACGCCTCCATCGACGTTTTCATCTCGCCGCGCGTTGGCGGTGTCATTTTACCGCGTGCCATCACGTCACCCTTTTCATGGCGCAGCTTTTCGCAGGCCTGACGGATGATGTGGGTCGATTGGCGCATTTCTTCCATGCGGCACAGGTAACGGTCGTAGCAGTCGCCGTTTTTGCCCACAGGCACTTGGAATTCGAATTCATCGTAGCATTCGTAAGGCTGCGCGCGGCGCAAATCCCATGCGAGGCCAGAGCCGCGAACCATGACACCCGAGAAACCCCAGTCTTGGATTTCTTCTTCGGTCACAACGCCGATATCGCAGTTCCGCTGTTTGAAAATCCGGTTTTCGGTCAGCAGCCCGTCGATGTCGTCGATGACTTTTGGAAATTCCACTGCCCATTGATCAATGTCTTCGATCAACTGATCAGGCAGATCCTGATGCACCCCACCCGGACGGAAATACGCGGCGTGCAAACGCGCACCACATGCGCGTTCGTAGAACACCATCAGTTTTTCGCGCTCTTCAAAGCCCCAAAGCGGTGGCGTCAGCGCACCCACGTCCATCGCCTGCGTCGTGACGTTCAGCAGGTGGTTCAGCACACGGCCAATTTCGGAATAGAGCACGCGGATCAGCGACGCACGACGCGGCACTTCGGTGCCTGTCAGCTTTTCAATCGCCAGACACCAAGCGTGTTCTTGGTTCATCGGTGCCACGTAATCGAGACGGTCGAAGTACGGCAAGTTTTGCAGGTATGTCCGGCTTTCCATCAGCTTTTCGGTGCCACGGTGCAGCAGGCCGATGTGCGGATCGCAGCGTTCGACGATTTCGCCATCGAGTTCAAGCACGAGACGCAAAACGCCGTGTGCCGCAGGGTGTTGCGGGCCAAAGTTGATGTTGAAGTTACGGATCTTCTGTTCGCCCGTCACCGCATCGGTTGAGCCGTCATCGTAGGTGTTTACCCGGATATCGCCGTCCATCATGTCAGGACCTCTCTGTTTTGGTGCCAGCGGTCGGGCAGTTCGCCCATCAGCCGTTCAACGTAATCATAATGTGGGATCAGCATCTCGCGCACGAGCTGCGCGCGGGATGGATCAAGTTCAGCGGGTTTTGACGCATGGATCACACGATCAAAGTCCCCAACGCGCGGGGCAAGCCCCAGAAACGCGCAAATTTTGTCAACAGAGGCTTGCGTGAACAGGCCTTCGTAGAATGCAACATGCAGCCGTTCGCGCGGGATTACGTTCAGGATGCGGGTCAGCATCCCTGTGTAATCGGACCGTTTCGCGACGCCGTTTTCGTCACCCTTTAGCAGGCGATCAAACAGGTGGTTGGCCTTGTCGGACAGAGTTTCTCCGTCTTTCACGCGCCAGCCTGCCATCATGCGTAGATTAGACCACAAACGGTCCAACGGGTCACGCAGCAGCATCACAAATCGCGTATCCGGCGCCATGTCGCGCATGCGGACCAGTGTTGGTTCGTCCATCAAACCGTAGGCCGGTGTGATGTCCCCGACAAGTTTCACGTCACTGCCAGCGTCGCGTGTCAGAAAATCTGTGTAGCCGGTGTGATCTGCCCCACCCGACTTCATGACTTTGATCCACGCTTCAACCTCGTCAATCCGGAGGTCAAGACGCGCCGCCTTAGCTTTGTCTGCCATCAGCGATTTCGCGAGCAGATCAGCGCGGACCGTTTCCAGCCGGATGATTTCCTTTTCGCGATGCTTCGGCACGGCGCGGTCAAAATAGTGCAGTTCTTTGATATTCGGCAAAGCGCATTGCGGATGGTCGCACAGGTAACGGTGAAGCCAGGATGTCCCTGCCTTCGTCGCACCTAGACCAAACATCAGCGTTTTGTCGTCCATCAAGGATTAACCTTTTGCCTCAGCGTCTGCTTTGTCATCCCCCGGAAGGATGTATTCGGCCCCTTCCCAAGGTGACATAAAGTCGAACTGGCGGTATTCTTGGACCAGTGACACCGGCTCATAAACAACGCGCTTTTGCACTTCGTCATAGCGGACTTCGGTGTAGCCAGTCGTCGGGAAATCTTTACGCAGCGGATAGCCACGGAAACCGTAGTCGGTCAGGATGCGACGCAGATCAGGGTGGCCTGAGAACAGGATGCCGTACATGTCGAAGATTTCGCGTTCGAACCAGTTCGAAGACGGGTGTACGGAAATAATCGACGGCACCATGTCTTGTTCGCGCACCTGTGTTTTCAGGCGGATACGGTGGTTCTGGTACATCGACAGGAAGTGGTAGATGACGTCGAACCGCTTTGCACGGCTTGGGTAATCAACAGCCGTGATGTCCACGAGGGACGAAAACTGGCAAGAGCCGTCCGTTTTCAGGAATTCCACGAAGGACACGAGGTTGGACGCGGATACGTTCAACGTCAACTCATCGTTCGTGACGTCCCACGACAAAACGCAATCAGGGCGTTTCAGTTCGATGTGCTGGCCAAGTTGTTGGAGTGCTTCGGTCATCACCTTACCTCACGATTGTGCCGGTGCGGCGGATTTTGCGTTGCAACTGAAGGATACCGTACAGCAGCGCCTCGGCTGTTGGCGGGCACCCTGGAACATAGACGTCCACTGGGACGATCCGGTCGCAGCCGCGCACTACGGAATAGCTGTAGTGGTAGTAGCCGCCGCCATTCGCGCATGACCCCATAGAGATCACATAGCGTGGTTCCGGCATCTGGTCGTAAACCTTACGCAGTGCGGGTGCCATTTTGTTGGTCAATGTGCCGGCCACGATCATCAGGTCAGATTGACGCGGGGAGGCTCGTGGCGCTGTCCCGAACCGTTCAAGGTCATAGCGTGGCATCGACGTGTGCATCATTTCGACCGCGCAGCAGGCCAACCCGAAGGTCATCCAGTGCAAAGAGCCGGTCCGCGCCCAGTTGATCATGTCCGCCGTGGATGTGACCAAAAAGCCCTTATCCTGCAATTCTTGGTTCAAAACCTGAGTCGCGTGCTCTTTGTCGGCGCCAGCGTCATTCAATCCCGTAGCGATACCCATAACGATGCCTCTTCTTTGATCGATCATGTGCCACCTGCAGATGCGGCACAGCTTCGCGATTGGGAGTATGCGGCACGCCCGGAAAGGTCAAGCCGACAGTGCCCCGTCGCAGGGGGTGAATTTAACATTATCGAGGCAAATAAAGTATGAATGTCAGGCGGTTATACCCAAGTGAAATACTCAGGTATACCCACCTCGCGTCGTCAAGTCGCAGGTACAACCGCCATCATGCGCTGCGCTTTTTCTGAAGGGCATCGACCGCCTCTTCCGCGAAATCCGTCCGAAGCTGGTATTGGCCAGACGCTATGATAAAATCTGGAGCATCAAAGTTAATGATCGAAAAGGTTTGACGCAGATGTGTGCCTGAGATCGGGATATAATCGGGGTCTTCGCCCGTCATTTTGTTGTATAGGCGGCCACCGAACCAACGGCTTCTTCGCTTTGCCGCAATCGCGACCTGTTTACGATAATGCAGTATCTGAAGCAGGCCGTCGTCGTCGTGCGCAATGACATCTGCCGCTTTGCTTGCTGCGGACATGACTGACCCAAGTCCCGCAGTTGCCGCGTCAGATATACCTGATTGCGTTGGCGAAGGCCCCGCGACTATTTTCATAATTGGTTTGTTCATCCCGCGAACATAGCTGACCAAATGCACACGCTCAACGGGTGTAACTGCGCATTTTCACGCATCACTTACCAAAGAAAAAAGCCGCCCAAAATCTTGAGCGGCTTTCAAATTCACTGGGGTGTCGCGAATGGGGTTATTCCCACTCAAGCGCGCCCTTTTTCCATTCGTAGGCGAAGCCCGCTGTCAGCACGCCCAAGAATACCATCATGGACCAGAAACCGACCATGCTGACGTCTTTGAATGCCACAGCCCAAGGGAACAGGAACGCGACTTCGAGATCGAAGATGATGAACAGGATCGATACGAGGTAGAACCGCACGTCGAATTTCATTCGTGCATCGTCAAAGGCGTTAAACCCACATTCGTATGCGGACACTTTTTCCGGATCAGGATTGCGGACCGCAACAACGGCCGCTGCAAGGATCAAGATCACGCCCAGCGCAATCGCGAGGCCCAAAAAGATCATAATCGGCAAATATTCAGTCAGCATCTCTTGCACGGGTGGTCCTTTCCCTAACAGGCAGGGGGTGACCCCGCCTCTCTTGGCTGGCTGACACTTACCCTTGGCATCCGGAAGGGTCAACGGGTCGGACGCCCGGATGCGTTCAAAATTTTCTGCGATCTTTGTCCGTTTGTTCACCGGATCGAAAGCAATGACGACAATCGCATCCGCGCAAGGCAGAGTTTCGTCATGGATGACCTATTACACCATTTTGCCGTCTCGCTGCCCAGCCATGTGGCCGACACCCCGATTGCGACCATTTGGAAAGTCACGCAAGCGGATGGCACGCCAGCAGCGGTGAAGTTGTATAAGGATGGATCAGCCGGGGAAGAAGCGCCGGGATTCGCGCTGCTGCGCGCATGGGATGGGCGTGGCGCTGCAAGGCTGTTGGGGCGCACGAAAGGCGCTGCCTTGTTAGAATGGCTCGACGGTCCGACATTGGGCGATATGGTGAGGGACGGATCAGGGGAAACAGAGACGATCGAGCTGGGACAAACGGCCCGTCGCCTGCATGCGCAAATTCCGATGCTCACTACCCCCCTGCCATCGCTGGCGGACCGGTTCAACGCGCTGATGACCGCCCGTTATGCAACCACATGCCCGAAGGCGACGCAGGTCACGATTGATGCGGCACGTGGCCTCGCGGCCAATCTGTTGTCCAATCAAAAGGACATCCGCCCGCTTCATGGCGATTTACATCACGACAACATCAAAGGCAGCGCGCGCGGGTTTCTTGCGTTTGACGCGAAGGGGGTCATGGGCGAACGGACCTATGATCTGGCGAACGCGCTGCGCAATCCTGTTGGCGCGGAAGACTACTACCGCCAGCCTGCCGTTATTCTGCATCGCGTGAAGATATGGTCCGCGGCGTTCGACGTATCAGAAACTCGATTGCTGCAATGGGCCGCGGCGCATGCGGCCCTGTCCTTGGCATGGACGAACAACGGGCTATTCGATCAAGAAGAACCGGCCGAAATCGCCCTTATCGATCAATTCCTGACCTTTGCGCAGCAAGCAACACGGGCCTAGGCCCAGCGCGGTTTGCGCTTTTCAAAGAACGCGGCGATTCCTTCTTGCGCTTCATCGCTGGCCCATTGCGCCAACAAGGCCGCGATACTGCGATCCATTGTGGCGGCATCGATCTTGGAGCCATAACTGCGGGCGTAGGCCTTGGCAGCAGCCACCGCACCGGGGGCGCACGCCAAATATGGATCCACTTCGCGTGCGATTGCTGCATCCAGATCGGCGTTCGCTACAACGCGGCTGACGATCCCGAGATCCTTGGCCTCATGCGCATCAAAACGACGGGACGACATGAAGACTTGGCGCGCGCGACCTTCGCCCATGCGGGCCATTACGTACGGCCCGATTGTTGCAGGGATAAGCCCGAGCTTTGTCTCGGTCAGACCAAACGTCGCAGCCTCGCTGGCCACGACCACGTCGCACACGCAGCAAATGCCGACCCCGCCGCCAAATGCATCGGCGTGCACGCGACCGATCAAGGGTTTCGTCATGCTGTTCAGGGCTTGTAACATGCCGGCGATCCGGCGCGCTTCAACCGTACGTGCAGCGTCGTCCGCTTCCATCTGTGCCCGCATCCAACCCAAATCACCACCAGCGCAGAACACCCCACCTTCAGCCGCCAGCACCACAACGCGCACGGCGTCATCCGCGTCAAGCTGGGCTGCCATTTGCGTCAATTCGTCCATCATCTGTGCGGATAGGGCGTTCCGCTTTTCAGATCGCGCCAACGACACCGTCGCCACACCGCGCGCATCAACTGCTAGTTTCACGTGATCCATCTTTTATCCTTTCATGCTACGAGCTAATGCCGCGGCCTGCGCAATGACGTCGCCGTCAACGCCTGTTGTGTATCCAAGCGTTGTGACATGGGCCAAAACCGCTTCCGTTGCGACATTGCCGGGCGCACCGGGTGCGTAAGGACAGCCGCCAAGACCGCCAACTGCGCTATCGAAATGGCGCAGCCCTTTACCCAGTGCGACGCCCACGTTTTCTAACGCCTGCCCGCCCGTATCGTGGAAATGCCCCGCCAATTGATCTGCAGGCGCAATATTCAGAACCGCATCCAGCATCGTCGCAACACGCGCAGGTTCACCACGCCCCAACGTATCACCAAGCGACACCTGCATCGGGGCAACGGCACGCAAATCGGCGACGGCCTTTGCGACGGCCTCTGGCTGGGTAGGCCCATCAAACGGACAGTCGGTGATACAGGACACATAACCGCGGACCGGAACACCTACCGCCTCAGCCGCGCGCACAACGGGTGTCAAGCGTACAATCGATTCAGCCACAGAACAATTCAGGTTGGACTGGCTGAACCCTTCAGAGGCAGAGATGAACACAGCCACCTCAAATGGCCCGCTCGCAAAGGGGGCGAAGCTTTCCCAGCCGCGCATGTTGGGGACCAAAACGCCGTAGGTACAACCGGCCATGCGCGTCATCTTCGTCAAAACATCAGGCGTATTGGCCATCTGCGGAACCCATTTGGGGCTTACGAAAGACCCGACTTCGATATCGGTCAACCCAGCGGTCCCCAGCAGATCAATCAAGGCAACCTTATCCGCAACCGAAATCACGCCCGGTTCATTCTGCAACCCGTCACGCGGGCCAACCTCGTGGATCGTCACATGTTCAGCCATCGTGCAGCCCCATTTCTTTTGGTCTTAAATATCTCGGGGGTATGGGGGCTGGCCCCCATGTCTTCCCCAGCCAAACCCGCCACATCATTTTTCAACCGGCCACGGTGGGTAGAAATCCTTAGCATAAAGCGCGGGCTCATTTTGCGGCGGTAGCGCCTTTTGAAAAGCCTCCCGCGTGGTCAATCGATCGTACCAAGCTGTCACCTTCGGAAAGGCGTCCAGCGGCACAAAGTGGGTCGCCATATAGATGGCCTGCCCCACACTGATGTCCGCTGCGGAAAACCCGCTGTCCAGCAGGTATCCCGACTTGGTAAGCCCCGTCTCGACCGTCCCAATCGTCTTGGCCAAACGGCGGGCTTCGAGGTTCATCACAATTGGGCTGCGCATGTGGTCTTCAAAGAGCGCCACGTGTTGTTGGGTCAATGCCGCGCAGTGCTGACTGATTGTTTCGGCAAAATGGATCCAGTTGAGCCAAGCATATCTTTCCGGATCACCGGCTAGCCGCCCCAAGCCCGCGACCGGCGCATATTCGCAGAGCACTTCGGCGATTGCCCCGCTTTCAAACAGCACCTGCCCGTCGATTTCGAGCGACGGGACGCGTCCGGCAGGGTTCAGCGCCAGATATGCCTCTGATTTGATCGATGCGTCGAAGGGGTAGACCTGCAATTCGAACGGCACACCCAATTCATGCAACAGCCAGAGGCTCCGCATTGATCTTGTTTGGTGGCAATGATGCAGTCGGATCATGATGTGTCCCCATCTGCCGCTTCCAATGTGACCAATTCGGCGCCAGCCACGACTTGGTCGCCCAGCGCCGCGCCGAGTTTTGCGACCACGCCGTCGCGCGGTGCGCGCAGCACGTGTTCCATCTTCATCGCTTCAAGCACCACAAGCCGATCGCCTTCGGACACCGCTTGCCCAACGGTCACGGCAACGTCTTGGATCAGGCCCGGCATCGGGGCCATGACCGCATCACCGCTGCCCGCAGAGCCTTCACGCGCGAGCGGATCAACGATATCGAAACAGGTCGCCGTGCCCCCAAAGACAGTCACCTGTCCAACATGACGAACAGCTTTAGGAAGCGCCTTCGCCGCGCTTCGCCAACCGCCCGTCCCACGTGTCAGGCGGATGGTCCCGAACGGTGTTGTAACATCACAGGTATTGCCATCGACAAAGGCCACCACAGCATCGCAATCATCGTCCCCCAATCCCAAGTGGACGGTTTGCGGAAGCGGCTGCCACAGTGCAAAGCCCGTCATTGGCCCATCGGCATCGGTAAGTCCTGCGGCACAAAACGCAGCAGCCGCGACATCAAGTGCCGTCGGATCGTTTTGCGCTGTCAAGGCGTCGATGTCCCGCGCGATCAGGCCTGTATCCACATCGCCCGCCGCAAAGCCCACGTGCCGTGACAATGCGCCAAGGAAACCGACGTTGGTTGTCGTGCCCGCCACATGGGTCGCGGCTAAGGCATCACTCAACTTGCGCAAGGCCGTCGTCCGGTCTGGCCCATAGGTCGTGACCTTGGCAATCATGGGATCGTACCACGGTGAAATCGTATCGCCTTGGGTGACGCCGCTATCAATGCGGGCGGTTTCAGGGAAAGACAGATGCGACAGCGTGCCAATCGCGGGCAAAAAGCCCGCGGGGACATCTTCGGCATAGAGACGCGCCTCGAACGCATGCCCCGTGATCGACAGATCGTCCTGTTGTATCGGAAGCCCCTGCCCCGATGCGACCAGCAATTGCCACGCGACCAGATCAACGCCGGTGATGGCCTCTGTCACGGGGTGTTCTACCTGTAGGCGCGTGTTCATTTCCATGAACCAGAAGCCGTCAGGATGAAGACCGTTTGATCCG
This sequence comes from Loktanella sp. F6476L, assembly GCF_023015725.1. Classification (NCBI taxonomy): domain Bacteria; kingdom Pseudomonadati; phylum Pseudomonadota; class Alphaproteobacteria; order Rhodobacterales; family Roseobacteraceae; genus Loktanella; species Loktanella sp. F6476L. Next base: position 96,315 of record NZ_JALKAR010000004.1, read on the forward strand.
TCCACGATAAATTCGATCGTGCCGGCCCCTGCGTAGCCAATTGCCTTTGCAGCGGTGACCGCCGCATCGCCCATGGCACTGCGCATCGCATCGGTCATGCCGGGCGCTGGGGCTTCTTCGATGACCTTCTGGTGGCGGCGTTGCAGCGAACAGTCGCGCTCGAACAGGTGCACCGCATCTGTGCCGTCGCCAAAGACCTGCACTTCGATATGACGCGGGCTTTGGATGTATTTTTCGATCAAAACGTCAGGATTGCCAAAGGCGGTTTTCCCTTCAGCCTGCGCGGAGTTCAGATTTTCCAGAAAATCTGCGGCCTTCTCAACCAAACGCATGCCTTTGCCGCCGCCACCGGCCACGGCTTTGATCAGCACAGGATAGCCGATTTTGTCGGCCTCTGCCGCGAGCAGGTCTGGGTTCTGATCCGCCCCGTGATAGCCCGGCACAACGGGCACGCCCGCCTTGATCATTAAAGCCTTGGCCGCGTCTTTCAGCCCCATGGCGCGGATCGCGTCGGCGCTTGGTCCGATGAACTTAAGACCCGCCTTCGTGACCGCATCCACGAAATCGGGGTTTTCGGACAAAAAGCCATACCCCGGATGGATCGCTTCCGCGCCCGTGTCCAATGCTGCCTGAATGATCAGGTCACTGCGTAAGTAGCTGTCTGCGACAGGCGCAGGCCCGAGCCGTACTGCTTCATCCGCGGTTCGGACATGCAGCGCATCTGCGTCCGCATCTGAATACACAGCCACCGTTTTCACGCCCATATCGCGGGCCGTCCGGATAATGCGGCAGGCAATTTCGCCACGATTGGCTATGAGGATTTTGTTAAACATTGAATATATCCTGCATCAATTCAGTTCCCGCTTTACAAAATCGGGCAACGGCCAAGCATCCCGATCAACGTCCATGATCCCTTTCACCCCACCGTGGCGAAACGCATGGTTAAGCAAATCGATGTGCAACGAGATGGTCATCGCACTGAGCGCGGCATCGACCTGTGTCTTGGTTTTCGCGATCTCGTCTTCCAGTTTTTGCCCGTCAGGAACCCCCTTAAAGAGCTTTGGCAACGGCAATGATGAAAGCGCCAATTTCCCCGCGTTCAACGCGACCAAAAGCACAACGTTTGCCGCAAAATTTGTCAGGTTATTGCTGAAGACGTCGAAAGCATCCAACCAGCTAAACCACCCGTTACCTTCTGCATTTTGAGCCTTTAAAGCCCCGCGTGCCGCCTCAAATTCTTGTGCAAAGCTTGTGCGAAATTGCCGAGCAAATTGAGACCGCGAAAAATCTTTGCGCCCCGCCCAAACCTGAATACGAGGTCGGACAAACACCCCACGGCGTGAGGATTCAACAAATTCCTCAAAGTCGAAAATGAAGTAATAATCCTCCACTTCAGGTGAATTATGGATGATGTAAACGGGCACATCCACAACGCGCCCAAGTTGAGGCCACGCTAGAGATGGCACCATAGACTTTACGCCTTGAGCGACAGACAGCTTGGGAACCTTCATGTTAAGCCACCCACTTCATCACATCCGAAACACGCCGAACCGCGTGTCCTCTATTTCTTTGTTCATGGCAGCTGCGAGCGATAGCGCCAGCACCTCTCGTGATTTGCGCGGGTCGATGATCCCGTCGTCCCAAAGCCGCGCGGATGCGTAGAGCGGGTGCGATTGTTCGGCGAACATATCGATGGTGGGCTGTTTGAAGGCTGCCTCTTCTTCTGTTGACCAGTCTTGTCCCGCGCGGTCCATCGCGTCGCGCTTGACTGTTGCCAGCACCCCCGCCGCCTGTTCACCGCCCATCACGGAAATCCGCGACGTGGGCCATGTCCACATAAAGTCCGGCGAATAGGCGCGTCCGGCCATGCCGTAGTTGCCTGCCCCGAATGATCCGCCGATGACCATCGTGATCTTGGGGACGTTGGTCGTGGCGACAGCCGTCACCATCTTGGCGCCGTGCCGCGCGATCCCTTCGTTTTCGTATTTCTGGCCGACCATAAAGCCGGTGATGTTTTGCAAAAAGATCAAAGGAATTTTGCGTTGCGAACACAGTTCAACAAAATGCGCGCCCTTTTGTGCAGCTTCCGAGAACAGCACACCGTTGTTCGCGATAATCCCGCAGGGCCAGCCGTCGATGTGGGCGAAGCCTGTGATCAACGTCTCACCAAACCGCGCCTTGAATTCGTCGAACCATGACCCGTCGACGATCCGTTTGATGACCTCTCGGCTGTCGTAGGGCGTGCGTAGATCAGCGGGCACCACGTCGAACAGCGTTTCTGGGTCCAGCGTGGGTAATTCCGGCACCTGCCGCGTCGCTGCGTTCACGGGTGGCAACGCGCAAGACGCCACCGCTTGCCGGACCAGCGCCAGCGCGTGCGTGTCATCTTCGGCCAAATAGTCCGCCACGCCCGATAGGCGCGTGTGCACATCCCCGCCCCCAAGGTCTTCGGCTGTCACAACTTCACCCGTTGCGGCTTTCACCAAAGGTGGACCCGCGAGGAAGATCGTCCCCTGCTCTTTCACGATGATTGACACATCCGCCATCGCGGGCACGTATGCCCCGCCTGCCGTACAGGACCCCATTACGGCTGCAATCTGCGGGATGCCTTTCGCGGACATCTGGGCTTGGTTGTAGAAGATGCGGCCAAAGTGGTCGCGGTCGGGAAACACTTCGTCTTGGTTCGGCAGGTTCGCACCGCCTGAATCCACCAGATAGACGCAAGGAAGATGGCAGCTTTCTGCGATTTCCTGTGCGCGTAGGTGTTTCTTGACGGTCATCGGGTAGTACGTCCCGCCTTTCACCGTCGCGTCGTTGCACACGATCATCACCTGACGGCCTGACACCGTGCCGACGCCCGCGATCACGCCAGCACAGGGGGCCGCCCCATCGTACATGCCATGCGCTGCTGTCGCCCCGATTTCAAGAAACGCCGAGCCGGGGTCGAGCAGGTTGGCGACACGGTCGCGCGGTAGCATTTTGCCGCGCGACACATGCCGTGCGCGGGACTTTTCGCCGCCACCGGCAGCCGCTGTTTGCGCAGCAGTTGCGACCTCGGCCAATGCCGTTTCGTGTATTGTTCTACTCATGGCGTATTCCTTGCTAAGTCGCGCAACGCGAGCGCGCGGCTGGCGGTCATCGTCAGTTGGCAGCTTGCGGATACAACGGACCGGATCGTCCCGCCGATCCAGCGTTGGTATCGCATTGAACAATCCGCATCGCGAAAGGCAATCCACGCGCGTTGGGCGTCGCGCAGGCTGATCGTCAAATCGTCACCACCCACGTCATCGAATAACGTGCGGGCCTTGGCGTATTCTTCGTTTAATATCGCGTCCCACACGGCGGTTTCCGCAGACAGGCAATCGACGATCCCGATTGTTGTGCTGCCACCCGGAAGGGCCTGACAGTCATTTGCGGCATCCGCCACGCATTGCGGCAGCCCTTCCCAAGCAGGCGCGCTATCGGCGCAGGCGCGAATTTGAACTTCGGAGACCGTGAGGGTCTGGCTAGAGACAGGCAGTGGCGCCAATCCCACTGCGATAATGATCCCAAGACGCCGCATTATAGGCCCAAAGCCGTGCTTTGCAGCCGGAATGTCTGTTCAGCCGTCAATTGCGCAAGGCAATCGATGTGAACCAACTGCCCCAAGGTGCCACCATCAAACTGGCGCTGTTCATAGGCGCAAGTGGCGTCGCGGTACGCAATCCACGCCCGTTGCATTTGCACCAAGCGGTCGACCATCGACACGTCGTCAAAGCTGGTTCCGTTGTTTTGGTTGTCCAAGTCCTGTGCGAGGTCATGCACGATGCCGTATTCTGCGTTCAGCATGTCATCGAACAGGTCATATTCGAATTGAAGACAGGCTGTCATGCTGCGTGTGTTGAAGCCACCTACTGACGCATCAGCGCAGGCGTCGGCCGAAAGACCAATACATGCGCGCCTTTCCACAATTGTGCCCGCATCAGCGAGGCAGGACGTTGTAGTGTTCTGGTCATAGGCTGCGTCTTGCGCTGTAACCGTGACGGGAAATGCGACGAGCGCCGCAGTGCAAATCAAGTAGCGTATCATGCTTTTGGATCCTGTGACGTTTCAGACCCGCGCAATTGCCCGCGTTGGCCCGCAAAATATGAATAAATAATCCCGCTCGGATGGGTACATCGCACGACCAACCGAACATCGGTTTGTAAATCTGGCACGGCGAGGCAGTCGGATACATCCGCTCCGTCCCCGTGATCATCGACGTAGGCCTGTGCAAACTGCGTGATAATCTGCGTTTCGGTCACCGGCTGGCCCAGTTGCACCCCCAGATAACCGGCCACGATGGCCAGTGCTGCGATAGGCGCGATGATCCAGCGGCGCGTCATTCCTATTGCCCCCGCGCGTTCAGGAACAGCATCTGCTGCGCGGTAAGTTCCAGCATGCATTGCGCGGCGGCAGGTCCGGCACCCGTGCCGCCGCTCCATTGCAGGCGTTCCCAGTCGCAAGCCAGATCGCGGTACTTGATCCAGGCCCGCTGCATATCGCGCATAACTTCGTCGGGGTTCGGGAACGCGGGGTTAACATCTTGCAAATGGACGCCAAATTCGCGCTGTTGCTGGAGTACGATCGCGTAAACTTCGTTCAGCCGGTCATCCCAGTCCTGCCATTCCGCCGACATGCACATGCCGTAGCCGACATTAGAACTACCAGCCTCACCCTCGATGCAAATCGCGGCCCCGAGACCGATGCAAGTAGACGGGTCGCCCCCGCCCATCTCGTTATTCTCCAAACAAACTTGCAGGATTGACGGATCGTAGGCCTCGAAACTGCCCTGTGCGCTTGCAGGCGAGACAGCGACGGCCAAAACTAAAGCGATCCACTTCACCCCACCGTCCCCATCAATTCGCGACCCACCAACATGCGACGGATTTCGGATGTGCCTGCGCCGATTTCCATCAGCTTGGCGTCGCGGAACAACCGCGCGACAGGCGCGTCGTTCAAGAACCCTGCCCCGCCCAGCGCCTGTACAGCTTGGTGGGCTTGTTTCATCGCTTCTTCGGATGCGTAAAGACAGCAGGCTGCCGCGTCTTGGCGGGTGACGGTACCGCGATCGCAGGCTTTGGCGACTTCGTAGACATATGCACGCGCTGAATTCATCGCCGTATACATATCGGCAATCTTGCCCTGCATCAGTTGGAAATTCCCGATGGGCTGGCCGAATTGTTTGCGGGTGGACAGGTACGGCATCACTTCGTCCAGACAAGCAGCCATAATGCCAAGGCCGATGCCCGCCAGCACCACACGTTCGTAATCAAGACCGGACATCAGGACGCGGACGCCTTTACCTTCTTCGCCAAGCACGTTGTCGAACGGAACCTGCACGTCGTCGAAGATCAGCTCTGCAGTGTTCGACCCGCGCATCCCGAGCTTGTCGAAATGGGGGGATGTGCTGAAACCGGTCATTTCCTTTTCGATCAGAAAGGCGGTGATCCCCTTCGATCCGGCATCTTTGTCGGTTTTGGCATACACCACCAGTGTGTCCGCATCCGGCCCGTTGGTGATCCAGTATTTGTTGCCGTTCAAACGGTAGTGATCGTTCCGCTTTTCCGCGCTCAGCGTCATGGACACAACGTCTGACCCAGCGCCCGCTTCGGACATTGCTAGTGCGCCAACATGTTCGCCCGAGATCAGGCGCGGCAGGTATTTGGCTTTTTGATCTTCGGTACCGTTCAGCTTGATTTGGTTCACGCATAGGTTGGAATGGGCACCGTAGGACAACGACACTGACGCGCTGGCCCGTGCGATTTCTTCAATGGCAACGGTATGCGCAAGATAGGACATGCCCGCGCCGCCGTAAGCTTCATCCACTGTGACGCCTAATAGGCCGAGTTCGCCCATTTCCGTCCACAACGCTGGCGGGAACAGGTTATCCGCGTCAATCTGCGCCGCCATCGGTTTGACGCGCTCTTGCGCCCAGCCATGCACCATATCGCGCAGTGCATTGGTATCTTCGCCCAAATCAAATGTCATTGATCCATGGAACATCGCGCGACTCCCCCCAGAAATTTATTGAACGCTTGTTCAATTGTATGCAGAGCCTGCTTGCCGCGTCAACAAACATTCGTCTTGCAAGTGGGAACCAAGTGCGGACTGACCAGTTGAACCTGCATGAAAAAGCTAATGATCGCCGCCCTCACCCTGTTTCCATTCACTGCATCTGCGGATGAAGTCGGCCGTGTCGGCGTTGATTGGGTGGGCAACGACATTATTATCGAGGCCATCCAAGACCCCGAAGTATCGGGTGTGACCTGCCACATCGCCTATTTCGAACGCTCGTTCTTTGACCGGATTTCCAACGGCAACTGGTTTGAAGATCCGTCAAACGCCAGCATCGATTGCCGCCAGACCGGCCCCATTGTGATCGGGGACATCGACCGCAGTGACGACGGCGAAAACGTGTTTCGCGAACGCCAGTCGATTGTTCTTAAATCGCTGCGGGTCAAACGCATTTTTGATCAGGAAAACAATACGCTGATTTATCTGGCGCATGCGTCCGAGCTGAGCCAAGGGTCCGCGAAGATGTCGATCTCGACGATCCCGTTGTATCAGGCCGATTGATAGACTGCGACACCTCTGACCGGATGATCCGCGCAATCAGCGCGCAATCGTCCGTGCTAAAGGTGAGCGGAAGGCGCATGTCGATGATCCCTTTCAGGATGCGATCGCTTTGCGGCATCGGTTCGGATGGCGCGTATTTCCACGAATCGTAGCGCGACGTGAAACCCGTGGGTTCTGCCCCGCCGAACCATTTCAGCGCGACACCGCGTGCTTCACAGCGTGCGATCACGTCGGCGATGGCCGCGTCGCTCCAGTCCAACAGCAAAAACTGATGGGATGACGCGACAAAGCTTTCTTGTGTCGGACGTGGCACCAGTGTCAGGCCCGGCGTATCGGCGAGGCCTTCGTCGACAACCGCATAAAGCGCGTTCCAGCGGTCACATTGCGTTTGCAAATCCTGCAGTTGCGGTCGCAAGATTGCTGCCCGCAGATTGTCCATCCGGCCAGAAATATTTGGCGTTTCATATTTGATATGCGCGAAGACCTCGGGCGGCGGCGCTGCGCGGTGCTTTTCGTACAGCATATAACTGCCCGACAGCATGATCGCCCGCGCCATACCTTCTGCATCGTCAGAGATCAGCAAGCCGCCTTCGCCGGAATTCACGTGTTTATAGGTCTGGGTGGAATAACAACCAAATTTGCCCCAACGCCCTGACGGCACGCCGTTCCACGCGGCCCCCATCGTATGTGCGCAATCTTCGATCACGACGACGCCCGCCGCATCGCACATCGCCATAAGCGCATCCATGTCGCAGATATGGCCGCGCATGTGTGAGAGTAAAAGCACCTTGGCTTGATCCAGTTTGGCCGCCAGATCGTCCAGATCAATCACGAGGCTTTCGGTCACGCCCACAAAGACAGGCACGCCGCCCACAGCCGCAATCGCGCCGGGGACTGGGGCAAGTGTGAAAGCGTTGGTCAGAACACGGTCGCCATGCTTCACACCGCACGCCCGTAGCGCAGTCGTCATCGCATAGCCGCCAGAGGCCACGGCAAGGCAATAATTGGACCCGACCTGTGCGGCGAATTCTTCTTCCAGCAACGCAGCTTCGGCGATTTCATCGCCATGCGTATTGTAGCGGTGCAGACGCCCGCTTTGCATCACAGCCATAGCGGCCTTGATCCCAGCGTCAGGGATCGGTTCTTGCTGGGTGAAACTACCGTTGAATCGCTCTGTCATGCCCGATTTGTGCAGAGCCTTTGGAACAGGGTCAATCGAAAGTGCGGCGGTGAAGCAGCGGTTTGCATAAGCTGAGCCGATGTTTCAGGGAAACTGATTGCGGGTCGGCAGGTGGAAAGCAGCTTTGCAAAGAAACGCCAAAACGGAAGCGCCCGCAACGGACAGCGGAAATAATCCTATCGCAACACATGCTGAATCATGCACCAAAAGCGGTCATCTTCAGTTCATGAAGTCCAGTGTGCCAGGGACAGGCCAGTGAGATGTTCGATTTGACGGCGTTCGCTTTGGTATCTGCTTGCAAGAGCATGCGCTGTGTCCGCGCATAGCACGGGAACCGGACGCGGAGGTCCTTCGAGGAATTGGCGAAGCTTTGCCCTAAGACGCGGGGGCATCAATCGCTTGAGCCGCTCCTGGATGTTTCAATCGACGTGCCACCCCAGGGCGGCCAGGCACTTCGGCTAAATCTTGGGTCGAGTTGACCCGTTCGTTTCGAACCAAGCTTTTCGGTTCAATGCGCAGATGTTCACAGATCTGATGCCAACAGTGTTCTGGGGTGGATTGTAAATCTTGATATTCCAGAACAAGTATCTGTTCTTTGGGGAATACGGCAAAGTATTTTTCGATCTATGACAGATAGTGACCATAGGTCGCGTAGCCATGGCCCGGGCTCCATCCGTCACGCAGACGCTGCTCTTCTTGCGCGAGCGCCTCTTCGAAAGTTCCACAGGGTTCAAGACTATCGCGCACATGGTGCATGAACTGAGAGAACGCCCGTTCAACCGGATCCCGCAGAAGAATGATAATTCGTGCATCCGGGCACGCCGCTACGATCCGCTCTGCTGCATAGTCATCCAACAGGTAAACCGGCGAGATGTCCCCGGTTAGCCTTGTGCCTGCTGTCTCGTACAACTCGGCATAGCTTTCAAGTTCTACGGTGATTTGCCTGACGTAATCCGGATCATAGGGACCGTTCGTCGGAATTGCAGAATTGCCAGCATAGGCGAAGTAGCTCGGTTCTTTAACAGTAGGTAAGAACACTGCTGGATGCGACCGTAACCAATGATAGGCCGCCGTAGTTCCAGCTTTCGGTGCTCCAACCACGAAGAAATTTGGGGAAAATTGTGCGTCAGATTTTAACATATTTCAGACATCGCACATTGGCCCAACTTTTCAGTTATCGAATAGCATAGGTCAGTCGATCTTATGGGGTAAGCCACTATACTTTCGAATAGCTAATTCTTTAATTTAGGGCTGCCGTATGACTACATCCCATTCTCAGCAGTCATTTGTAGGGCCAAATCCGACGGAAGCTTTGTTTCCAGAGCAGACTTTAGCGCGCGCCGCGCCACTTCGACCTTGCCCTTGCCGCTACCCGATTAAGCGGCGCACCTCTGCGTGCAGCTCGTCGAAGTGCCCGATAAGCCCTTCGGGGTTGAGCTCTCGCACGTCGTCGTCCCCTGGCCCAAAAGTCACGAGGATCGACGGCCGGCCTGCGTTGGCAGATGTTTTGCGGTCTGTCAGCGTATCCCCCACCAGCAGGGATTTGTCGATATGACCACCTGCGCGGCGAACCGTTTCGAACAGGTGTTCCGGATCGGGTTTACGCACGGGCAATGTGTCCGCACCCAGAAGGGCCGCAAATTCATCACGCACACCAAGGCTGTTCATCAGCGTCTCGGCCAGTCCTTCGGGTTTGTTCGTGCATATCGCCACGACATATCCGTCGTCCTTCAATGCCCGCACCGCATCCATCGCGCCGGGGTACAGCACCGTATGGCTGTCGATATCTTGCGCGTAAGCGTCGAGCAGTGGTTGATATTGGCGGTCGACTTCGTCCTCGCCGTAGCCATCAACCCGCGAAAACCCAAGGCGTAGCATTGCACGTCCACCTTTGAGAGCGGTCCCGCTGTCCGCAGACGTCAGTAGATCACCCAGCCCCAGATCGCGAAAACAGGTATTAGCCGCAGCAAGCAGATCGCCGCTGGTATCCGCAAGCGTCCCATCAAGATCGAAAATCACTGTGCGCATGTTCTTCTCCGTTGCCGTTTACCCTTCTGTAACGATGTGTAAGGCGAAGTGAAGCCCCCACCCTTGCGGTAGCCCCCCGCTCAGGTAGAAGGGCGCAAAAGGGTTTAGGGCGGTATTATGAGCACAGCATTGATCATTCTTGGCGCGGGCATGGGAACGCGGATGAATTCCGACCTGCCCAAAGTGCTGCACAAAATTGCGGGTGCACCGATGTTGGTGCACGCAATGAAAGCAGGTGCATCACTAGAGCCTGAGAAGACAGTGATCGTTGCGGGCCACGGCGCGGAAAAGGTGACAGCCGCCGCAGTCGCGTGGGACCCGGACGTTGCGACGGTTTTGCAAACCGAACAATTGGGCACGGCCCATGCCGTCGCTCAGGCCAAAGACGCGCTTGATGGTTTCGACGGTGACGCGCTTGTCTTGTACGGTGACACGCCATTTATCCAACCCGAAACGCTGGAAGCGATGGCTGCAGCGCGTAGCAATCATGACGTCGTTGTTCTGGGCTTTGAAGCCGCTGATCCGGGGCGTTACGGCCGTCTGGTCACAAACGGTGATGCGCTGGAACGGATCGTTGAATTCAAAGATGCGACAGATGAGGAACGCGCTATAACGCTTTGTAATAGCGGCGTGATCATGGCGAAGTCTGACGTGCTGTTCGATCTGATCTCGAAGGTCGGCAATGACAACGCGTCCGAAGAATACTACCTGACCGACATCATCGGCATTGCACGCGATCAGGGCCTGTCCGCCACGGTTGTTAGCTGCGACGAGGCGGAAACGCTCGGCGTTAATTCACGCGCAGAACTGGCTGGTGCAGAAGCACAATTTCAAGCCCGCACTCGCGCTGCCGCGCTTGCCGACGGGATCACCCTTTCCGATCCAGACACCGTCTATTTTGCCCACGACACCGTTATTGGCCGCGACACGATTATTGAGCCAAACGTCGTCTTTGGCCCCCATGTGACCATTGAATCCGACACGACAATCCGCGCGTTCAGCCACCTTGAAGGATGTCATGTGTCGCGCGGGTCGATCATCGGCCCCTATGCGCGCTTGCGCCCCGGCGCAGAGCTGGCCGAGAACACCAAGGTTGGCAATTTCGTCGAAATCAAGAACGCGCAAATCGCGGCGGGCGCGAAGGTGAATCACCTGTCCTACATCGGCGATGCGACCATCGGCGAAAAAGCAAACATAGGCGCGGGCACGATTACCTGCAATTACGACGGCTTTTTCAAACATCAGACGACCATCGGGCGCGAGGCGTTTATCGGGTCCAATACGATGCTCGTAGCCCCCGTCACTGTCGGCAATGGCGCGATGACGGGCAGCGGGTCTGTGATTTCAGACGATGTGCCGGATGGCGCACTTGGTCTTGGCCGTGCGCGTCAGGTGACCAAAGCAGGTTTTGCGACAAAATTATTTGATATGCTGCGGGCACGGAAGGCCAAGCAGTCGAAAGGACATTAAGACATGTGCGGAATTGTTGGCGTACTAAGCAACCACCAAGCGGCCCCTTTGTTGGTCGACAGCCTGAAACGGCTCGAATATCGCGGTTACGACAGCGCGGGTATCGCGACCATCAACGACAACAAGCTGGAGCGCCGTCGTGCGCTTGGCAAATTGGTGAATCTGTCCGACTTGTTGGTCCATGAACCGCTCGCTGGGAAATCCGGTATTGGTCACACGCGTTGGGCGACCCACGGTGTGCCAAGCGTCGGCAACGCCCACCCCCACCGCGCGGGCGGTGTGGCTGTTGTTCATAACGGCATCATCGAGAATTTCCGTGAATTGCGCGAATTCCTTGCAGAAAAGAACATCGCGTATTCGACCGACACGGATACCGAAACCGTGGCCTTGCTGGCCCAATATCACCTCGACGCGGGTCTCGCCCCGCGCGAAGCCGCCGAGAAGACCATCGCGATGTTGGAAGGCGCATATGCGCTGTGCTTCCTGTTTGACGGTGAAGACGACCTGCTTGTCGCCGCCCGGAAAGGGTCCCCGCTTGCGATTGGGCACGGTGACGGCGAAAACTTTGTCGGCTCTGACGCGATTGCGCTGGCCCCGATGACGAACCAGATCACATACCTTGAAGAAGGTGATTGGGCGATCATCACGCGCAATTCTGTCGAAATCCGTGATGAGGCGGGTCAGCAGACAAGCCGCGAGATGAAGATCATCGAAGTCAGCGCCACCAACGTCGACAAAGGTGGCTACAAACACTTCATGGCCAAAGAAATCGCTGAACAACCGACTGTGTTGCAAGGCGCTTTGTCCCATTACATCAACGCAGATGCCAATGCGATCACCCTGCCCGACAACGGGATCGATTTCACCAAGATTGAACGCATGACGCTGGTGGCCTGTGGTACCGCCTATTATGCCTGCATGGTTGCGAAATACTGGTTTGAACAGGTCGCCCGTATGCCAGTTGAAATCGACGTCGCATCCGAGTTCCGCTACCGCGAACCGCCCGTCACCAAGGGCACCGCTGCGTTGTTCGTGTCCCAGTCCGGCGAAACTGCCGACACGTTGGCCGCGCTGCGCTACATGAAGGGTAAGGCGGACAAGATCATCTCCGTCGTGAACGTCGAGACCAGCTCCATTGCGCGCGAAAGCGATCTGGCGCTGCCGATTTTGGCGGGCGCAGAGATTGGCGTGGCATCAACCAAAGCGTTTACCTGTCAGCTTACGACGCTTGCCATCTTGGTCATTGAAGCGGCACGCGCACGTGGCCATTTGACCGACGCGGACGTTGCGAAAATGCTCGCTGATCTGCGCGGTATTCCCGGTGTGATCAACGCAGCACTCGGCATCGAAGGCAAATGCCAGACCGTGGCACGCCAGCTGGCCGAAGCCCGTGACATCCTGTTCTTGGGACGCGGCGCGATGTATCCGCTTGCCCACGAAGGCGCGCTAAAACTGAAAGAAATCAGCTACATCCATGCCGAAGCATATGCATCAGGCGAGCTGAAGCACGGCCCAATCGCGCTTGTCGACGAAAACGTCCCGATAATCGTCATGGCCCCCCGCGACAGCCTGTTCGACAAGACTGTGTCCAACATGCAAGAGGTTATGGCCCGTGGCGGTAAGGTCTTGTTGATCACCGACAAACAGGGTGAAAAAGAAGCTGGTGAGGGGACATGGGACACAATCATTATGCCCGAAATCGACGCATTCCTCGCGCCGATCCTTTATGCCGTCCCTGCCCAGTTGCTGGCCTACCATACGGCCATTGCCAAAGGCACTGATGTTGACCAGCCGCGCAACCTTGCCAAGTCTGTGACCGTCGAATGAACGTTGATGACGCCATCGCGGCATTGGGCCGCGACGACATCAAAGCCATTGGCATGGCGGCCTACCATAAGGTCGACCGCCCCTACCTTGGTGTGCCGAATCCAGACATCGACGTGCATGTGAAAGCATGGCGCGCCGAGCTAAGCTTTGAAGACCGTCTGCAATTGGCCCGCGATCTATGGGCCACGAATATCCACGAAGGCATGGTCGCGGGGGCAAAACTGCTGTCCCAGGCGCGGATCAAGCCGGCCGATTCAGAAGTATGGAAAATCATCACATCGTGGGTGCCGACTTTTGATGCATGGGCCGTGGCTGATCACGCCTGTATCGCAGGTCAAAAGCGTTTGGTTGCTGATCCATCGCGGCTTGATGAAGTCGAGGCATGGACGACATCGGACGACAAATGGACGAAACGCGCGGCATTGGTAATGACCTTGCCTTGGGCAAAGCAAAACCATCCGAAACCGGATGAAGAAGCGGCGCGCGTTCGTATTTTGGGCTGGGCAGCGACCTATGTGGATGACCACGACTGGTTTATTCAGAAATCCGTGGCGTGGTGGTTACGCGACCTGTCGAAACACGATGAACCCCGCACACGTGCGTTTCTGGATGAATTTGGCGACCGAATGAAACCTTTCGCACGCAAAGAGGCGGCCAGCAAACTGCCAGCCGCCCCTGCGTAACCTACGAAATTCAATTAGTTGCGGTAAACCTGCACGTCGATCAACCCTGTCAGCGGGACGTCAAGCAGACGCATCGCAGCAAGGCTCATTTGGCTGCCTGCTGTCGCGGGACCGCCTGACGGACGCAGTTCAAGGTTCACGGATTTACCGGATGCCGGGTTTTCGACCCGCCCCGGTGCCAATTCGCTGACAAGACCGGTTTCCATCCAAATCCCCGGCTGCGCGGGTGGTCCAAGCGAAATGTTGGTGACCCCGAGCGACTGTTCGCCTGCGGGTTCAGCAACCACTGCGACGGCAGCAGCGCGATCTTCGGCAGATGTGGTGTCAAATTCTTCGACCGTGCGCGCCGCAGGTGGTGGCGGTGGCGGTGGGGTCGGGTCAAGTGTCTCAACCGGTTCAGCCGGCACAACAGCAGCCGCATCGACCACAGGGGCGGCATTGGGTGGGGTTAACTGCCACGCAGGGTCGGTACAGGCGGCAAGGCACAAAACGGGTAAGGTATAGATCACTTTCATGTGGTGAGGTTAATCCGGCGAAAATGGTATCGCAAGGACCAATGGCCACCTTGCGCAGGGCTTTGCCGCCCCCTACGGTCACACCATGACACAGCCATTGATCGATCCATTCGCCCGCGCCATTTCTTACCTTCGTGTCTCTGTGACCGACCGGTGTGATTTCCGCTGCGTGTATTGCATGTCCGAGAACATGACGTTCCTGCCGAAAAAGGATTTGCTGTCGCTCGAAGAACTCGATCGGCTCTGTTCATCATTCGTCCGGCTGGGCGTGAAAAAGCTGCGGGTCACAGGGGGCGAGCCGCTGGTGCGCCGCGATATCATGACCTTCTTCCGGTCGATGACACGGCATCTGGATAGCGGTGCATTGGAAGAACTGACCGTGACGACCAATGGCAGTCAGCTGGAAAAATATGCAGCCGATCTGGCGGCGGCTGGTGTGAAACGGATCAACGTTTCGCTGGATACGCTGGACGAGCAGAAATTTGCGGACATCACCCGCTGGGGCCGCCTGCCCCAAGTCATTCGCGGCATTGATGCGGCCCAAAAGGCTGGGTTGCGGGTTAAGATTAACACCGTGGCGCTTGCAGGCTTTAACGAGGATGAGTTGTTCACCCTCACCGATTGGTGCGCGAGCCGCGACATGGACATCACATTTATCGAGGTTATGCCAATGGGTGACATTGGTAACGAAGACCGGATTACACAATATTGGTCGCTGAAAGACTTGCGTGCGCGGCTTGCAGAACGGACCACGCTGACGGATCTGCCGGAAAGCACCGGTGGTCCAGCCCGTTACGTGCGGCTTGACGATACGCAACAAAAGATCGGCTTCATCACCCCGCTGTCACATAACTTCTGCGAAAGCTGCAACCGTGTGCGGGTGACATGCACGGGCGAAATCTACACATGTCTGGGGCAAGAAGGCCATTCTGACCTACGGGGCCCACTGCGGTCGAGCGAATCCGATGCGCATCTTGAAGACGCAATCCGGCACGCAATTTCGCTGAAACCCAAAGGGCACGACTTTGACTATTCGCGTCAAAAGGCCAACGGGCAAGTCAGCCGCCACATGTCACACACTGGCGGCTAACCGGCTGTTCTTTGATGAATGATTAGTCGAGACGGTAACGCCGGCCCTCAGATACAATCGAAAACGATGCCAAATCAGCCGGCGTGCCAGGTGTTTGTGTCACACGGCAAGTCGCGCGTTCGCCTTCGAGGCGTGCGGCATGGGCACGGCTTCCCCGCGATGCAAAGAACGAAATATCGCGCATAAAAGTAGAGCCATTGCGCTTGATTGACATGTCGCGCAGCGCTTTGCGCGTCAACTGGTTGTAAATATTGCCTCCACGATAGGCCGTAGCCCCACAGATGGCGATATTGCCGCCAACGATGACTGCCCGCCAGCGCACGATTGTGCCGCCGTTGCTGCTCCACGTGAATTGCATGTGGCCGAAGTTACGATCGACAAGGGTGGTTTGCGCGACTGCAGGAGATGCAAAAGTAAGAGCGCCGAGCACTGATAGAATACCGAAAAATTTCAACTTAAGTTTCCTCTTGAAGTTACAGCTCACGCAATAGTTGAGCCAAAATCCACTGTCCAGACAAGAGTTTAGCCTTTGACGATATGCCGTTTGGGAGCGCGCCTTATGTCTATCTAAGCCGCTGGCATCCGTTGCTCCACGATCTCTGCCCACCATGAACAGCCCGCGGGGATGGCTTCGTCGCTGAAGTTGTAGGCCGCATTATGCACTGCTGCCGTGTCACCGTTACCGACCAGAATATACGCGCCGGGACGTTCTTCGAGCATGTAGGCGAAATCTTCGCCGCCCATGATCAACGGGGCCTCATCGCAGGCGCCAGCCACGTCGATCGCGACTTTGGCCGCGAATTCGGTCTGGGCTGCGTGGTTTACCATTGGCGGGTAGCCTTTGTAGTAGGTGATCTTGGCCGTCGCCCCGTAGGCCTCGCAGGTTGCATTGACGATCCGATGCAGACGGTCTTCCGCCAAGGCCCGTACTTCAGGCGTCAGCGTGCGGATTGTGCCCTTAAGCTGAACGGACTGGGCGATGACGTTGAACGCCTTTGAACTGCTTTCTACGGACGTGACCGACACAACCGCCTGTTCGACAGGATCAGCATTGCGGCTGACGATGGTTTGCAGGGCCATCACAACTTGGGCCGAAACGACGACAGGATCGATCGTTTCTTGCGGTTTGGCGGCGTGACCGCCCTGCCCTTCAATCGTAATGTCAAACTGATCGGTCGCTGCAAAAAACGGACCCGGACGGATCGCGAACGACCCAAGCGGACGGCCCGGCCAGTTGTGCATCCCGTAAACTTCTTGGATGCCGAACCGGTCCATCATGCCATCTTCGCACATCTCGCGACCACCACCGCCGCCTTCTTCTGCGGGTTGAAAAATCACAACAACAGTGCCGTCGAAATTGCGGGTCTCGGCCAGATATTGCGCCGCACCCAATAGCATCGCCGTGTGGCCATCGTGACCGCAGGCATGCATCGCACCATCGGTTTTGGAGGCATAAGGCAGACCCGTTTCTTCGTGGATCGGCAGCGCATCCATATCGGCACGCAGGCCAATGACCTTACCCGCCGTATCGGTTTTGCCTTTGATCACGCCAACAACGCCAGTGCGGCCAATGCCTGTGACCACTTCCTCACACCCAAAAGCCGAGAGTTTTTCGGCAACGATGCCAGCCGTCCGGTGCGTCTCAAACAGGATTTCCGGATTTTCGTGCAGGTCGCGGCGCCATGCAGTGATATCTGGCAGAAGTTCAGCAAAACGGTTCTTGATTGGCATATCGGGTCCACCTCTTAGTTAGCTGCACTTTGCCCAAAGCCTGCGTTAAGGACAAGCGGTCAAACGCCCGCAGATTGCCCCGATTTTTGCGGAGATTCGGGGTCACTCCATGTGTTTACGGATGCGCTGCACCATCAACCAGACGGCGAGCAGAACCAATGGTGTCGCGATAGCCGCCATCACCGCCTTTGGCACGTCATGCGTCTTTTCCAGCGGCCCCAGCACATAAAGCACCAAGTTCACCGCGTAGTAACTGATCGCGACGACAGACAGTCCTTCGACCGTCTTTTGCAGCCGTAATTGCAGATCAGCACGCTTGTCCATCGACGTGAGCAATTCTTGGTTCTGGGCAGAGCGTTCCACATCGACCCGCGTCCGCAGCAGGTCGCTTGCGCGTTGCGCCCTGTTGGACATGGCCTGCAGACGGCCCTGCGTCGAATTCACGGTCCGCATGGCGGGATCAAATCGGCGCATCATGAATTCACCGAAGGTTTGCCGCCCCATAAACCTGTCTTCGCGCAGCACATCGATGCGTTGGTTCACAATCGTCTCGTAGGCGCCTGTTGCGCCAAACCGGAAAGACGTCTGGGCCACAACATTTTCCAGTTCCGCAGAGACCGTCAGCAAGTCCTGTAAGACCTTTTCCGGCTTTGCCTCCGCCCCGCTCATGTCAGCCAAAAGGGCTGTAAGACGTTGATCGATGCCGCCCATCTTGGGACCCATTTCGCGGGTGAGCGCGAGACCAAGCATTGCCATCGCTTTGTACGTTTCGATCTCGCAGAGGCGTTGCACCACTCGCCCTGTCCGGCGGCGGCCGGTTTCTGGGCGCGCGAACACCGCGAACCGCATGTGTCCGCCCACATCAATGCGGAAATCCCCTGCAACGATCAGCCCATCATCCAACACGCGGCTAATCGCGAGGCTTTCTGGAACGAACCAGTCCGCCACTTTGTCGAGGATACCTTCGTCGCCAACAGCCGTTTCGACGCGGATCAAGGCAGACGTGATCCGCACACCCGGTGCCGTATCGAGCCAATCTTGTGGAAAAACAGCGAAGGTTTCAGCGTCAAACGGGCGTTCGGCGTTGCCGTCACCGAAGATGGTGTAGGTCACGAATTCCGTATGGCTTTCCCATTTCAGCATGTGCTTGCCGATTTGACCGGAATAATGGGTCGCATCAGGTTGCGGATGCTGCGCGCCGAACCGATCCAAGAGGGCGATCAGATGCGCCCTATCGGCTTCGCGGTCCCGCCCCGCTGCATTTGCCGCAGGTTTCAGCGCGAGATACGCAGCGCGGCTTGGCGATGCCACCGACGGAAATGGCCGCGCGTGCAGTTCGTTTGCCATTGTGTAGCGCAGCGGGTGATCTTCGAAAGTCGCCATTGGGTAAACCTATCCTTGATCCACGCAATTTAACGCGAATTGACGATAGGTAAAGAAAAAATCGTTCAAAAATAATATGTTAGCTGCGTACAATTGTATACTGCACGCAGCTTTTGCATATTTTGCTTAGATCACAACCACATCCAGCGGCGGGAAACCGTTGAAGCAGACGCTGGAATAGGTCGACGTATAGGCGCCCGTGTTGCGGATCAGGACGCGGTCGCCGGATTTCAACGTCAGCGGCATCGGCATTGGCCGCTTTTCATACAGCACATCAGCACTGTCGCAGCTTGGCCCCGCAAGGATACACGGACCCATCGGATCCGCGTCGCGCGCGGTTTCGAATTGGTAGCGGATTGCTTCGCCTTCGGTTTCGGCAAGGCCCGAGAACCGACCGATGTCGAGGTACACCCAGCGGTGCATGTCGCGTTCGGATTTGCGGGACACAAGCATCACTTCGGCGACAATCACGCCTGCCTCTGCGACCATGCCGCGGCCCGGTTCTGCCATGATGGTTTGCACATCGCCGAAACGCGCTGTGACTTGTTCCATCACGCGTGATGCGTAGGATGTCGGTGCTTCGATCGCTTCGCCGTAGAAGGCCGGAAAACCGCCACCGATGTTGAGCAACGTCAGCGCGTGCCCCGCATCAACAGCCGCGTGCCAGATCGCCGCCATCGCATCCAAAGACGGTGCCCACATTTCTGCTTTGCGTGTTTGTGATCCGACGTGGAAGGAAAAACCGACAGGGTTCAGGCCAAGGGATTTGGCCACGTCCAGTAAGCGCAGCGCAGTGTCACGGTCGCAGCCGAATTTACGCGACAGCGGCCAGTCCGCTTCTGAGGTTTCGACAATCAAGCGGATGTAGACAGACGCGCCGGGCGCATGTTCGGCAATCTTTTCCAGTTCTTCGTCGGCGTCGGCGGCAAACAGGCGGATACCTTCGCTATGTGCCCACGCGATGTCGGACGCACGTTTGATGGTGTTCCCGAAAGAGATTTCAGACGGTGCCGCCCCCTCTTCCAGACACAGTTTGATTTCAGCTTTGGAGGCCGCATCGAAGTGCGACCCAAGATCGACCAAACGCGCGATGACTTCGCGGGCGGGGTTGGCTTTGACAGCGTAATGAATGTCGGCGCGGCCCAAACCCGCTTTCAACGCGCGGTACTGCCCCGCGACGCGGTCCAGATCGACCACCAATGTCGGGCGATCAAACGTCCGGCGGGCGACAAATGCATCCAGTTTTGAAAGGGAATCGACAGCAGAAGACGCCACAGCGGGCGCAAAGTGATAAGTCATGGGTCATCTCCAGTAGACCCGGCCATAACGGATTTATCCGCCGAAGACCGCTCAGTTCCAAGGGAGACGTTACCGTCGCTACGTAAACACGAGTGCGTTGACTATCACCGGCCAGAGGCGCGTGCGTTGGCGTCTATGGGCGTGCATTTGCGACCAAAAGAGATTCGGCGCAAGAGGGAAAATGCAGGTGGCTACAAAATTTTTGCGAGTGCCATCGTGACGGAAACAGGCGGCCCATATCGGGCCGCCTGCTGGTCTTGAATGATCTATGCGGCTGGGCCATCCAGCATCCGCAGTCGCGACATGAATTCACCCCGATCCACGTAACAGCCATGCAGATGGCGAAACCCTGTTGATGGATCGAACGCGTCGCGCCCGTGCAGTACGCGCCGGTTATCGAACACAACCATCTCGCCACCTTGCAGCTTCAATGTCAGGCGATATTTGGGGTCGCGGGTCTTGGCCATGTAGGCCCGATACGCGCGGTAGTAGGCCGGCATTTGATCCGCTGACATATCAAAAATGCCAGCAAGATGTGCGTTGTAGCGGATTTCGATCACGTTGCCGCGGGCACCGAGCGTGATGACCGGACGATGAACGCGGATGTCTGCGTCGCCGTCGTGAAAGCGGAACGGAATTGCGACGTTGCACAACAAATCAAATGCCTCTGGGTCTTCATTGCGCAGGTCTTCGGCCATCATGAAGCCGTCTGCGAAGATCGACCCGCCGCCCGTTGCTTCATTCGCGAGACAATGCAGGAATTGATAACCCGGTGGCACCTCTTGGTTCGGCAAATCCGTATGCAGCGGCAATGCGACGGAGGTATAGGCAAGGTTGTTTGGATCGGGTTTGTTGATGACTTCGAACGTGGTGCCAAAGTTGGTTCTACGTAGGAAACCGACCCGTTCGGCGACCGATACGCCCGCATCTGTGCTGTCGGCCAATTGATCCACGATTGTCAGACCAAAGCTTGCCAGATCAGACATCCAAGCCTGAAGGGCCTTATCATCTGCCAAGATTGGCGCAGCTACGTGGCGCGGAATATTATCCGCGCCATGATCGGCACGCCAATGCGCCGCCGGGATGTCTGCGGCGTCAGGTGCACGGGCTCCGGGCCGGTGTTGGTCCAATAGTGTCGCAGGCATTTGGCTGATGTGGCCGTCTGCGTAGGTCAGGACCGCAGTGTCATCCGTCAAGTCAGCAGCGGTCAGGACGGGAGATTCTTCGATCTCCAGCAGATCAAGCAGACGTTCGTGTGTTTCGGGATGCAATCCGGACAGGCAATTGTCGCGCAGCCAGAGTGTCGGGAACGTCGTGGTCGTGTCGTCCAGCCATGTCACGACAAGCGCGTCGGGACGGACCGCAAGGGTTTTGAGGTTCATTTTCATACCATTCATGTGATTTTATTGAAGTTTGATCGTCAAAATCACAGGCTGGGTGGTGGCCACCATTCTTGGGTCTTGCCGTAGGGCGATCCCGCAGCGCGGGCGCCAAGCAAGGCGTATGGTGTGGCGTTTCTCATGCCACAGTCATAGGGGCGCTGGCCTGTTTCGACAAGCGATCATCACTGGATCGCGGCCCGCTTGAACAAAGACGGCAGCCCCCCTAAGAACGTTGCATGGCCCGTACCATCCTGCTGAACAAACCTTTCGATGTCTTGTCGCAATTTACCGACGCAAAATCCCCGACAAAGCGGCGGACGCTGTCGGATTTTGTCGATGTACCAAAGGTTTATCCTGCAGGACGCCTTGATCGGGATAGCGAAGGTCTGTTGGTCCTGACGGATGACGGCAAACTGCAAGCGCAGATCGCCAATCCGAAACACAAGTTGCCCAAGTCGTATTACGTACAGGTCGAAGGGACCCCGACGGACGCCGATCTACAGGCGTTAAGGGATGGTGTGACGCTGAAGGACGGGCTGACGCGTCCCGCGAAGGTCGCGTTGATGGAACCACCTGTATTGTGGGACCGTGACCCGCCGGTCCGTTTTCGTAAATCGGTGCCCGATACATGGGTCAAGATCAGTATCACTGAAGGCCGCAACCGTCAGGTTCGCCGTATGACCGCACACATCGGTTTCCCAACTCTTCGGCTGGTACGCTGGTCTGTCGGTATCTGGAGCCTTGATGGCATCGCGCCCGGCACATGGCAGGACGCGGCCGACGTGCCACCCACGCCGCCACTAAGACGCGGTCGTTAGCTCTAGTTTTCCGCGATCAGGTTCAAGCGACCAACTAGCCGCTCTCCACCGCTTTCCACATTGCCGTTGATATCGACTGCGGACAGTGCCCGAATGGTGCTTTGCCCTGCTTCAGGTTCGGTGCGTGTGCCCAGAAAGCGGCCCAACATGTCGCCGGACATAGCATAAGTCTTACCTTCCACAGTGACATCACCGGAATAATCAACGGCAAACTGGTTCGGGGCAAGATTGCCAACGACACCGTTTTCCAGCTGCAACTCGCCAGACACATCAAGAATGCCTTCACCGATCTTACTCGATTGAAACTGATCCATCGTGCCGGTGATATTGTCTTCACCCGGACCAAAATCAACGGTGACATCGGATCGACCTACAAGTGCGAAACCTGCGTCAGGGTTGTCAGCGGATACCGCAGCAACAACCACAGTTCCTAAGAACGTCGCACTGCCGCTGGTTGGGACATCATCCCAGACAGTGCCTCTTAGCCCCTCTCGACCAAGTACCGGATCACCAAGAACGCGGGTTCTGATCCGATTGGCGTCGATTGCCAAATCCGCAAATTGACGTGCGTCTTCGAGTTCTTCCAGCTTACCACAATTCGCGGTTAACATCACAAGGCCAATCAGGCTGGCGGATACATATTTTGAACTCATTGGCGGGGGAGCCTCCGGTTGGTTTGTTAGGTTACATCGCCGGATAGGACCCTGTACGACTGGGTACCTCTTCACATGGAGGCGGCTTAAAAAACAACTGGAGGTATCTTATGACCCTCCCCGCTAACCTTTAGCATAGCGGGAAGGTTCAAAGGGTTAACGGGCCCTTATGGAGCGACGAAATCGTTGTCTGCTGCGACAGTGATATCCGCCGTCAGACCGGACACGCTACCCGCAACGCTGGCATCTGTCACGGACAGATCGACCGCGCGTACAACGGACCGTGCGTCTTCGTTTGTGCGTGTGCCCCGCAGCGTGCCCTGCAATTCACCGGCAAGGCCGTATGTTTCGCCAAACGCAGACAGGCTACCCGCATAATCGGCAAACAAGCTGTTCTGACGAGACGTGTTTGTTTCGCCTTCAACGTTTGCGCGTTTCCCGATTTCGCCACCGCTGAGAAGCAATTCTCCGTCGACAAAAGTCGCGTTACCATCGGCGTCCATTGCGCGCATGTTGCGCAGGTTACCCGTCACGACATCCGCGTCTTCTGTAGCGCCGAAATCAACGTTCACATTTGCGATGCCGACGGCGTCTAGAACCATGTTGTCGCCGTCGCTGATCATGACAGTGCTGACGCCGCGATAAACTGCCGTGCCTTCGGTTGGAATACGTTCAAAGGCTGTACCGGAAATACCGGGGTTGTCTGCAGTGCCGTCGCCGATGACTTTCAAGATTTGAGCGTCTGCGGCAGACATCCGCGTGCTCACCTCATTTGAAGACAAAACACCGCCACCTGAGGACGAACCGCCGGAACTACACGCGGATAAAAAGAGAGCGGCGGCAGACACGCTCATGGCGACTTTTGAAAATTTGATGACAGACACAGAACAAACCCTTCCTCGGGATAACATTGTTTCCAAAACGCGCACAGAAACGCGGTTAAGTAGCTATAATTACGGCATAAATTTGAGGTATTTTCCGGTTTCAGTCAAGTTTTTACTTAATGGTAGGTTAACGTGTGACAGAAGAGTTGCACCCCGCCATTTCCGGCGAGGTGCATATTTCCATGTTCTAAATCAGGCTCAGGGCGTACTAACGCCGTTTGGCGATCTGCCCCAGCCGCGCACCATAGTCCCGCGCCGAGAGCAGATCCCCCGCGCTTGGGCCTTGCTCTGGGCTGGCATCCGCTGGTGAGACGGCAATGGCGCCGCCGCTCCCTCCCGCCCAGTTGCGATCATCGCGTGTTGAGGCCATCAAATTGGCAGGCGGCTGCCCTAGTGGCACCCAAAGCATCCCGTGTTGCCCCGCAAACGTGCGAAAGTAGTTGATGGTGTCGCCCTTGTCCCCAACCGGACTTGCCGAGTTGGTGAAACCACCTGCGTATTTGTCCAACCATGCACCTGTCATCCACCGCTTTGAGCTTTCGTCTGCAAACCGCTTAAATTGCCATGCTGGTGCCCCCATGTACGTCGGAGAACCGAAGACGAGAACATCCGCAGCATCTGCAGCTTCCCAGAATGGGTCCGATATCACGCCGTCATCCGGAATAGACCAAAGACGGGCATCGCCTTCGGTGGCTGCGCCCTGTTGAACGGATTCTGCTTGCTTAAGTGTGTGGCCGTAGCCTGAAAAACTAATGATCTCGATCCGTGCCATGTTGGGCTCCTTGATTGCTATTGCATCAAACAACTGGCAGCATTACTTACATTTTGTAAGTCGTTACCTTTTAGTTACTAGTTACCAAAAGGAAAGTAATATGAACGCGCCAAATGCTTGCCCAATGGATCCGTTGCTTCAGCGGATTACCGGGCGCTGGACCACCTATATCCTTTGGCTTCTGGCCAATGAGGGACCGCTTCGTTTCGGAGCACTTATGGCACTAATGCCCAAAATTTCTGCAAAGGTCCTGACAGACAGACTTCGGACGCTCGAAATGAACGGCATCGTCTTGCGCACACAAAAGCCGACGATCCCACCGGAAGTCAGCTACGAGTTGACACAGCATGGTCATGATCTTGAAGCAGCATTGAAATCTATCCATGCCGTCGCCCTAAAGTGGCAAGACATTGGATGGGAAGCAGATAAAGGGTTCCCCGATATGGGCGTCGCCCGCAAAGGAAAAAGCCCCACCGATTGACCGGCAGGGCTTTATAAATCTGTATTCAACTGAGGATCAGTCGATCTTAGGAAGCAACAGATCTAGCGATGCCTTTGCGTCGCCGTAGAACATGCGTGTGTTCTCTTTGAAGAACAGCGGGTTTTCGATACCGGAGTACCCTGTCCCCTGCCCGCGTTTGGATACAAACACCTGTTTCGCTTTCCAGCATTCCAGAACCGGCATACCCGCAATTGGGCTGTTCGGGTCGTCTTGGGCTGCTGGGTTCACGATGTCATTGGACCCGATCACGATAGCGACGTCCGTTTCAGGGAAATCTTCGTTGATCTCGTCCATTTCCATGACGATGTCATACGGCACTTTGGCTTCCGCCAACAGTACGTTCATGTGACCTGGCAAACGACCCGCAACAGGGTGGATCGCGAAACGCACGTTTTTGCCTTTCGCACGCAGTTTGCGCACCAGTTCAGCAACGCCCGTTTGCGCCTGTGCAACCGCCATGCCGTAGCCCGGAATGATGATGACGCTATCGGCTTCGTTCAATGCTGTGGCAACGCCATCCGCATCAATTGCAATCTGTTCGCCTTCAACGGCCATCTGTTCGCCAGCTGGGCCACCGAAGCCGCCCAAGATCACAGACACAAAGCTGCGGTTCATCGCCTTACACATGATGTAAGACAGGATCGCACCGGAAGAGCCCACAAGCGCACCAACAACGATCAACAAGTCGTTCCCAAGGGAGAAACCAATCGCCGCAGCGGCCCAACCTGAGTAGCTGTTCAGCATGGACACAACGACAGGCATATCCGCGCCGCCAATGCCCATGATCAGGTGGTAGCCGATAAACAGAGCTGCCAGCGTCATCAGGAACAGTGGGAAGAAGCCGCCGGTGTTGAAGTACCAGATCAAGGTGATGACTGACAAAGCAGCCGCACCGATGTTCAACATGTGACCGCCCGGCAGCTTTGTCGCCGCTGAGTCCACCTTGCCCGCCAGTTTGCCGTAAGCGATGACGGACCCCGTGAAGGTCACAGCACCGATGAAGATGCCCAAGAACAGTTCAACCCGCAGGATGTTGATCTCGACCGGTGTTTTCTTGGCCAAGAGTGCCGCGAATGTGCCAAGGTCTTTGGCTTCATCACCGGACATGCCCATCACGCGGTTCAGTTCAAAGTGCGCGACAAAGCCCACAAACACGGCCGCGAGACCGACGAGGCTGTGCATCGCAGCAACCAGTTCCGGCATCTGCGTCATCTGCACTTTGGTCGCCAGTTGGTAGCCAATTGCACCACCACCCGCGATCAAGATCAGGGACAACAGCCAGAATCCGGAACCCGGCCCGACAAGCGTGGCGAAGACCGCCAGCGCCATACCCGCAATCCCGTACCACACGGCACGTTTTGCGCTTTCCTGCCCAGACAGACCGCCAAGGGAAAGAATGAAAAGAACGGCTGCGACCACGTAAGCCGCTGTAGTAAATCCGAAATCCATAATTCTAACCCCTTAAGACTTTTGGAACATGGCGAGCATACGCCGTGTCACAAGGAAGCCGCCGAAAATGTTGATGCCGGTCATGAACACCGCCAAGGCGGCCAAGATAACGACCAATGCAGACCCCGATCCGATCTGGGTCAACGCCCCCAGAATGATGATGGACGAGATTGCGTTTGTGACAGCCATCAGAGGTGTGTGCAGCGAATGTGCAACGCCCCAGATGACTTGGAAGCCGATGAACACGGACAGAACAAACACGATGAAGTGCTGCATAAAGCTGGCCGGTGCCACCAGACCAATTGCCAACAGCAACGCGGCGCCAACGGCGATCAGCGTGACTTGGTTCTTGGTTTGCGCCTTAAACGCGGCGACTTCTTCAGCGCGTTTTTCTTCCGGCGTCAGTTCCTTTGGCGCTTCCTTCTTTGGTTGAGCCGCGATGGCCGCAACTTTCGGAGGCGGCGGCGGGAATGTGATCTCGCCTTGGTGCGTCGCAGTTGCCCCACGGATCACGTCGTCTTCCATGTTGTGATTTGGCACACCGTCTTTTTCGGGTGTCAAATCAGTCATCATGTGACGGATGTTTGTGGAGTACAGCGTCGAAGATTGCGCCGCCATCCGTGATGGGAAGTCGGTGTAGCCGATAATAGTCACGCCATTGTCTGTGACGATTTTCTTGTCCATCACAGTCAGTTTGCAGTTCCCGCCGCGTTCAGCAGCAAGGTCAACGATCACGGAACCCGGTTTCATGCTGTCGACCATGTCTTTGGTCCACAGTTCCGGCGCGTCACGGCCCGGGATCAGGGCTGTGGTGATGACGATGTCGATGTCCGGTGCGATTTCGCGGAATTTGGCAAGCTGTGCAGCGGCAAATTCAGGGGACGACACAGCAGCGTAGCCGCCGGTTGCAGCACCATCTGTCTGCTCTTCTTCGAAATCGAGGAAGACAAATTCAGCGCCCATCGATTCAACCTGCTCGGCCACTTCTGGCCGCACGTCGAATGCGTATGTGATCGCGCCAAGCGATGTCGCTGTCCCGATGGCGGCAAGACCCGCAACACCAGCACCCACAACAAGCACCTTCGCAGGTGGCACTTTACCAGCGGCAGTCACCTGACCGGTAAAGAAACGGCCAAAGTTGTTACCCGCTTCGATCACCGCACGGTAGCCCGCAATGTTCGCCATGGACGACAGCGCATCCATTTTCTGAGCCCGTGAAATGCGTGGGACCATATCCATCGCAATGACGGTTGATCCCTTCTTGTTCGCGGCTTCCATCAGCTCTGCGTTTTGCGCAGGGTAGAAGAAAGAGATCAGCGTCTGGTCTTTGCGCATCCGCTTGGTTTCGTCCAGCGACGGCGGGCGGACCTTTGCGACGATGTCAGCGGCTTTCCACAAAGCTGCAGGCGTTTTCATGATCGTGACGCCAGCTTCTTCATAAGCGGCATCCGAGAAACCAGCAGAATGGCCAGCCCCGGTTTCGATCAAACATTCATATCCAAGTTTCTGCAAATCCTTGGCCGAGGCCGGCGTCATTGCGACCCGATCTTCACCCGGAAAGACTTCGTTTGGCGCACCGATTTTCACAGGCGTTCCCCCCACTTCTGGTTATTGCTGCAACTGCAGTATCGAACGAAATAAAATTGCGCAAGGACAGGCACAAACATTTGAAATGTATGTTAGCGCTCACAGCCAGCGGCGTGTTGACCGACAATAGGTTGCAAATTCTTCCCCAAACGCCTGATTTAGACGGCTTTCTTCGTCCATTATGAAGCGTGTTGTGATCAAAAACATGAAGGCCGGGACCAGCAGTAAAAATAAAATACTAGTATCCCAGATCAACACAAATCCCGCAAGAACAAGCGCATCGCCCAAATAAATCGGGTTGCGACTGATCCCGAATATACCCGTTTTGACCAAGGCTGACGGCTGCAGGTGCGGGATCACCGTTGTACGGTGGCGTGCCATTTGCATCACCGCCAAGATCATCAAGCACAAGCCGAGGGCGACCAATGCCCAGCCGACAAAACCGATCCACGGAACGTTGCGTTCTGCTGCAAATCCGAACTGCGGTGCCCACCAAACAAGCCCCAGAAAAAGGCCCAGCCAGACCGGAGGCAAATCAATCCATTTCATCGTCTTAGCCTGATCCAAATATACGGCCTTGTCACCCCCGTGGTCCGCAGTAAGGTCGCCGCATGGAACATACTGGAAAACACGCACTTGTGACCGGCGGCGGGACTGGCATTGGCCACGACATTGCCGTCGCCCTAGCAAACGCAGGGGCCGAGGTGACAATTACCGGACGGCGCTTGGATGTATTGAACGACGTCGCCGCGACGCATGACCGCCTGCACGCGTTGCAGATGGATGTCACTGATGAAGCATCTGTGCGGGACGGGGTCGCTACAATCAGCGCCCTGCGCGGACCGATCCAGATTTGCGTCGCGAATGCGGGCATCGCGGAAGGCAAAGCTTTTTCCAAGACAACCCTTGCCGACTGGCGCAAGACAATGACCACAAACCTCGACGGGGTTTTCCTGACGTTGCAGGCGGCGCTGGCCACGCTGCCCGCCGACACCCCTGCCCGCATGATCGCGGTCAGTTCAATCGCGGGCGTGCGCGGATTGAAGGGTGCGATTCCCTATACCGCGACCAAGCACGGCGTCATCGGGTTGATCCGTGGCCTAAGCGAAGAATACATGAACACGCCGATTACGTTCAACGCGCTCTGCCCCGGCTATGTGGAAACTGACATCGTGCGGGGTCAGCTTCCGGGGTTGATGCGCCGGTTTGGTGTCGATGAAGACGGGGCGCGGGCGCTGATCGCAAAAGGCAACCGGTCTGGGCAGTTGCTGGAGGTTGACGAAGTCACCGCTGCGGCAATGTGGTTGTGTTCCGACGGTGCACGCAGTGTAAACGGCCAAACAATCGAGATCGCAGGCGGTCAGGTCTGATCCATCAAGATAGAGCAAACACATGAATATCTTCGAAAAATACCTATCTGTCTGGATCGCATTGGCGATGGGGGCCGGCATCTTGCTGGGCAACTTGGCCCCTGCCCTGATCAACGCCATCGCAGCGGCAGAGGTCGCCAGCGTAAACCTTGTGGTGGCTGTTCTGATTTGGGCCATGGTTTACCCGATGATGGTGGGCGTCGATCCACGGTCGCTAAAGGACGTGGCAAAGCAACCGCGTGGGTTGCTGATCACGTTGGTGGTCAACTGGCTGATTAAACCGTTCACGATGGCTGCTTTGGCGGTGCTGTTCATCGAAGTCGTTTTCGCCCCATGGATCGCCCCCGAGGACGCATCGCAATATATCGCGGGCCTGATCCTGCTGGGGGCCGCACCCTGCACGGCGATGGTGTTTGTCTGGTCGCAGCTGACGCGCGGGGATGAAACCTACACGCTGCTGCAAGTGTCGGTGAACGATCTGATCATGGTCATCGCCTTCGCGCCTATCGTGGCGTTCTTGCTGGGTGTGACGGATATCACGGTGCCGTGGTCCACGCTGGTGTTGTCCGTGATCCTGTTCATTGCATTGCCGTTGGTCGCGGGGCTGATCACTCGCGCGAAGCTCGGGTCTGAGGACGCAATCGACGCGTTCCAAGCGCGGGTGAAGCCCTATTCCGTTGTAGGCCTGATCGTCACCGTAATGATCCTGTTCGGCCTGCAGGGCCAGACCATCGTCGCCAAGCCTTTCGTGATCGTATTGATCGCGGTGCCGATCATCCTGCAAAGCTACGGAATCTTCGCGATTGCCTATGCGGCGGCATTTGCGATGAAAGTCCCACATCGGATCGCGGCACCTTGCGCGCTGATCGGTACGTCAAACTTTTTCGAACTGGCGGTGGCCGTGGCGATCAGTCTGTTCGGGCTCAATTCAGGGGCAGCGCTGGCAACGGTTGTAGGTGTACTGGTCGAAGTCCCCGTGATGCTAACGCTTGTGGCGTTCGCAAACCGGACACGGGCGCGGTTTTCTAACAGCTAACCGCTGTCTTGGACTCGGTTTGATCCAGCGCAAAGCACGATCTGTGCGTTCGACTACCCTTTTAACAAAAGGGGGACCTAGCCATGGCCGCAACAAATAAAGCTGAACTGTTGGACATTACGCAGAAAGAGTTTCGCAAACTCGGCAAGGTCATCGGCAGCGTTGATCCTGCGGCGGCAACCCGTAAAGATGAGAATGACACGTCAATCAAAGACGTCATTGCCCATCGTGCCCATTGGATTGATCTTTTTGTCGGTTGGCATGCGGATGGTCAGGCCGGCAAAAAGGTCTATTTTCCCGCGAAGGGGTATAAGTGGAACGACCTGAAACGATACAACGCGGATTTGCAGGCCACGCAGGCCGATTTGGATTGGGACGATGCGGTGAAGTTCTTACAAGCCCGCTACGAAAAGCTGCTAGATTTTATTAATACGCATTCTGACGAACAGCTTTATGCTGAACCGATGAAGGGCGCCAATAACGCATGGCCAACAGGACGTTGGGCCGAAGCGGCCGGCCCAAGTCATTTCAGGTCAGCCGCGAAATATCTAAGGGCGCGGCTGAAGGCGTTGGCCTAAGATCCTATGGCTCGTGAAGCGCTTCACGTGACCGGTACAGCGGTTTAGTCAGGTACTGCAGGACCGACTTTTCTCCTGTGTGCAGTTCCACGGATGCCTGCAAACCCGGACGCATCGCGATCTGGCTTTGGCGTTGGTCAAGGTTGTCGCGATCCACGCGCAGGGTCACTTTGTAGTGCGGATCTGCGTCTGGCTGGCGGTCGTCCTTAAACGTGTCGGCGCTGACAAATTGGACCTCGCCCGACATGGAACCGTAGATCGTGTAATCGTAGGCCGAGAATTTGATCGTGGCGCGCTGCCCCGCCACGACGTTGGCCACGTCTTGTGGTTTTACGCGGGCTTCGACAAACAGCTCATCACCCAGTGGTGTGATCTGCGCAATTTCTTCGCCCGGACGAACGACGCCGCCGATTGTTGTGATCGACAGGTTGTTCACGACGCCGCGCATTGGGGATGTGATCACGGTACGGGACAATTGGTCGTTGGCTTGGCGCAGGCTTTGGCCCAATTGCGCAAGTTCTTGCAATGTCTCGGAATAGCCCGCTGCGCGTTCCAATTCGGCACCTGTGACGATTTCGTTGAACTTGATTTCAGCGTCGGCATGGGCTTTGCGAGCCTTGGTTGCTTCGATCAAGGCCACGATTTCACGCGCCAGCATGTCTTCTATAAGGTCAAGTTCACGCTTGGTTTCCAGCATCACACGACGCGCGCCTTCGACCTTGGATGCGTAATCTGTCTGGCGGGCAGCCAAAAGGGCGCGTTCGGACGCCACGATTTCTGGGCTGCGTTCTGCGATCTCGGTCGGGACCGTAAATTCGTAGGCACCGGCAATTTCAGCTTCGAGCCGCAAACGCCGGACTTCCAAAGCCAAAATCTGGTCTTCCAGATCAGCAACCGACGTCAGGAAGTTTGTTCCGCGCAGTTTCGCAATAACATCACCTTGTTCGACAATCTGACCTTCACCGACCAGCAGTTCTGCCAGAATACCACCTTCAAGGTTTTGGATAATCTGGGGACGTGACGCTGATACGACTTCGCCCTCTGCCCTTACGATTTCATCAAGAAAGGCGAATTTCGCCCATGCGAGGAAAACAAGAACCGTTGCACCGACCAACCAAATGGTCATGCTGGAACCTTGCATTTTACCCGAAAATTCTGCGTCGACTGTGGCCATGGTTTACCCTGCCTTCTTTTCTTTTTGGAGATGCGCGAGCACCTCATCACGTGGCCCATCGACCATCAAACGTCCGTTTTGCAGGATCATAGTACGGTCTGTCAGGGCGAGGATCGGCACACGGTGTGTCGCGATAATCGCTGTGCGACCGTCAAGCCATGCGTGCAGGCGGTCCACCAAAGTGGCTTCAAGCGTCTGATCAAGCGCGGCTGTTGGTTCATCCAGTAGACAGACCTTCGGGTCTTGCAGCCACAGACGTGCCCAACCGATCGACTGACGCTGACCGATCGACAGACCTTCACCACCATCACGGATTTCCAGATCAAGCCCTTTGGGGTGGTTACGCACAAACGGGCCGAGACCAGCAAAATCAAGCGATGCCAGCAGGCGTTCGTCGTCGCGTTCTAGCAAGGTCAGGTTCAGGTTCTCGCGCAATGTGCCCGCGAACAGACGTACTTCCTGTGACAGGTAACCAACACTGCGACGCAGATCACGCGCCATGACTTGCCCCATGTCCACGCCGTCGATCAGAACACGGCCTTTGGATGGGCGGTGCAGACCAGACAGAACTTTCAGCAACGTCGATTTACCGGACCCGTTGGCCCCAAGGATCGCAACGTGCTGGCCCGGTTTGATGGAAAGTGCTGGGATATCAATCGTGTTGGCCGCGTCTTCGTCGTACGTGTAGGACATTTCACGCAGCTCGTAGCCGCCTTTCAATGTTTCCTTACGCAGGTATGTGCGGCCTTCTTCGACGTCTTGTGGGGCTTCTGCGATCCCGTCCAATGCCTCGAGTGCGGCTTTGACGTTCGACCAGCGGGCCAATGTTGCGGCCAACTGCGTCAATGGACCCAATGTCCGCGATGTCAGGATACCCACGGCGATAATTGTCCCGACAGTGAACTGGCCCTGGAACACCATGAACGTGCCGACAACAACGGCGGACACATAGGTCGCCTGCTGTACGCCTTGGCTCCAGAATGTCAGGGTGCTGGACAGTTTGCGCTGCTCGGATGTTGCCAATGACGACAGGGCCGAAAATTCACCCCAAAGACGACGGAAACGTTCTTCGCCGCGTTGGGCTTTGATCGTGTCGGCGTCGTAGATCGCTTCGTGCAACAGACGCGATGCCTTGGTCGACGCGCCCTGTGTGGCCATCGTCAGCTTCATCATCTTCTTTTGCATAAAGAACGACGGCAGCACCATCAGGATGCCACCCGCGAACAGAACCCACACAACGTTGCCGCCGATGGACGCCACAAGCGCAAGAAAGAGCACGATGAATGGCAGGTCAGTCAGTGTACCAATAGTGGACGCTGTAAAGAATTCACGAATCGACGAAAATTCTCGGACCGCCGCGAAGGTGCCAGATGGTGTCTGGCCTTTCAGGCCGGCCTGCATGCCGAGCAGTTTGTCCATCAACAGCGTCTGAATGCGCAGTTCAACCTTGCGCCCTGCCCCGTCCATGAGACGGGCGCGGGCGATCCGCAGGAACGCCTCAAGCAACATCGCACAACCGGCACCAATCGCCAGAACCCACAGGGTCGCGGTGGACTGGTGCGGGATCACGCGGTCGTAAACTTGCAAGGAAAACAGCGCGACTGCGACCGCCAACAGGTTCGCGACAAACGACCCCAAAGCCACTTCGAACATGATGCGGCGCAGCTTTTTGACTTCACCCCAGAACCAATGTTCTTTCTGGCCTTCATTGGCGTGGCGGCGGTTCAATTCGGTCACAGCCACATCAGCGCGGATCACGTTGCCTGTAAAGACAGGCGTGAAATCCAAAACGTCGACTTCGGTCCGGTTATCCGCGGATGCCGCGTCGTAAACAATAATCGTATCAGCGACTTGTTCCAGAACCAGAACCAGTTCGCCGTTGGTCATTTCGGCCAACGCAGGCCAAGAAACACGGTCCACTTGCGCAGGTTTGACCTTTGCGACAAGACCTGCGCCTTCGAGCGCTTTGGCGATTTCAGCACCAGTCAAATCACCACCGCCTGCAGCCGTGATCCGTTCCAGCATGTCAGTCTTCGGCAGATCAACACCCAGCACAGCTGCATAAGCGGACGCAAGATTTGCCCGTTCCGCTGCTGCATCTGTGTACAACGCCGCAGGTGCCGCCAGTTCTTTGGCGGTTTCAACGACGTCCGGCTTTGGCAGGTCCATCTTTTCCGGGGCTGCATGTTCGGCCTTGTCCGGATGTGGTGCCGCAACTTTCGGCGTGACCGGTTGGCCGCCATCAATCGCTTCGTCGGCGGGAACCTGCTTTGGTTTGATCCTTGTCAGCTTGGCCCCACGGGATGCGTTCATGTCGAATGCAAGAATAGGACCGCTCATATTTGTTCTCCGTTCACCAAGGATCCCATCAGGGCTGCGATTTCCAGCTCTGTGCGGGCGATGTCATATTTCAGGGCCACCGCTTCGCGTTCCGTGCGGACCTTGGTTTCAAAAATACCGACAACTTCGGGGACTGACCGATGACCGGACCGCTGTTGTTCGGAAAAGAGTGTAAAGTTGCTGGCCGCTTGAGCGGCAAGCGACTGGGCTTGGGCTTCTTGGCGGCGCAAGGATGCAAGTTCGGTTTGCAGTGACTGCAAAGACCGGTTCGCGTTTTCACGCACCTGACCAACACGCGCAGCAGCAGCGGCTTGCGACGCTTCCAAAGCTTCCAATGACGCGCCTGTGCCGAAGCCAAATCCGTT
Organism: Loktanella sp. F6476L; assembly: GCF_023015725.1. Taxonomy (NCBI): domain Bacteria; kingdom Pseudomonadati; phylum Pseudomonadota; class Alphaproteobacteria; order Rhodobacterales; family Roseobacteraceae; genus Loktanella; species Loktanella sp. F6476L. The sequence continues at coordinate 131,028 of NZ_JALKAR010000004.1, forward strand.
GTCGGATCCCAAATTCAGGCCGCCATCACTGCCGCCTGAGCCAATTCCAGCGGACGCCGTGAGAGACGGGAGGAATCCCGCACGGGCCGCTGTGGCCTCAGCAACAGCGCGTTGCGCTTCTGCTTTGGCCTTCATGACAGTTAAAGGTTCAGCGCCGGGACCGGGCTGACCAATGCTGGAAATGCCAGACACACCGTCCAATGGTGCTGCTGACATTGCATTCAGTTCCGCAAACGCAGAGGCCGCCGCTTCACGGTCGGACGCCATATCGGCCTGCATCTGGTTCAATTTCTGTTGGACGATCTGGTGATCAACGCGGGAGGACACCCCACCGCGGACCCGTTCAGACATCACATATTCGTAGCGTTCCATCTGCTGCATGGCAGCGGCGTTCACGCCTGCCTTGGCTTTAGCGGCTTCAGCATTCAGGTACAGACCCAGCGCCGTCATGACACGGTCGTTGGTGTCTTGGGCCAATGCCACGGCTGCAACTTCGACGTCGGCTTGGGCGTATTCACGTTCAGCGCGTTTCTTGCCGTTATCAAACAACACCTGCTCGACCACCAATTGGGTCACAACAGTGCCGAGCGATGTCAGCGATACGTTTGGACCAAGGGTCGGCAGCCAGTTTGATGCACGCGCCTCGGACCGCAAAGTCGCGGCGCGCAGATCAGCCTCAGCCGCACGAGAGTTAGCCGCCAAAACAGCATCAGCCACTTGATCATAGGACCCATTGCCTAAGACCGAGCGGCGGTTCAGAAGACCTTCGATGATCGGGGATTGTGTCCCGTCTTGCAGGTTCGCATCAAGTGCTGCCTGCGGTGCGGTTTGAACGGCGCCATCGCCATCTGCCGCGAATGTGTTGGACGCCCTTGTGACACCTGCACTGCCATCCATACACGCGGATAGACTTGCGACACATGTCAGCATCAAAACACTTTTTAGATTACACCAGCCATACACGTGCCTGCCCCACTACCTGCCAAAACTTGCCCTAAACCCTTGACCAACTTTGCGTGATCTTTGAGGGGGTATCCCGGGGCGATCTTTTGTCGCCGCCCTCGGGATTGATCTTGTCGTTGTCGGCTTAGACGACTGGGTTCAGCGCGATTGCGTCGTCAATGACGAGGCTTGTATCGTCACCCAGTTCGTAGACGCTGTATGTCTGACCGTCGATTGTTTCGGTACCAGACGCTGCAACACCGTTGAGTTCAGCCATTGTGACGCTGTCGTTGTCATCACCGTGGATGATCAGGCTATCGCTGTCCGCAGACAGGGCACGCAGCTGATCGGCAGTGATTTCAAGGTTCACACCGTTTGTTGTCTCAAGGTTGATTTCAGCGACATTGAAGTCACCCAAAGCACCGGAAGACAAGTCAAGCGATGCCGTATCCTGCAGAACAACCAATGTGGAGGTAGAGTTACCAGCCGCATCGCTGTTCGTGACCAACAGGTGAGACCCATCAGGAACCGTATCGCCAGCATCAAAGCTGAAGTACTGTGGGCCTGTTGCCGTCAAGTTGATTGCCTGAGCGTCATCAGCACCATTCACAAACTGATCGAAGCTTGTGCTTGCGTCGCCTTCAGTCAGGATTGATGCAATCACACCAGCTTCGGAAGTTGTTACTGCGACAACGTCCGCTGCATCAGGTGCAACCAGATCGACTGTCACTGTTTCAGTGATAGAGTCGACGTTACCCGCCGCGTCTGTCGCTGTGACAACGATGTTTGCTTCAAAGTCATCAGCTTGGCCTGCAGCGATTGTCGCCATTTGTGCGGCTGTAAACTCAACCGTCCAAGCGCCTGCGCTGTTCACTGTCGCTGCCTGAGATACGCTACCGAAAGCAACCATCACGGTTGAACCAGCTTCAACCACACCGTTCAGCGTCACACCGTCAGCTGCTTCGGCATTGTTGATGACGTTGTCACCTTCAATCGCGCCGTCTGCAAAATCAAGTTCGTTCACCCATGTGTCGTAGGCCACAGTTGTGGTCGCTGAGTCAGAGTTACCAGCCGCATCTGTTGCAGTCACAGTGACTTGCGCAGTGCCTTCTGAATCGTCTGGCAGGTTCACACCTGTATAGCTTGCAGTCCAAGACCCGTCAGCGCCGGCTGTCACGATCTGCGTTTGCCCTTCAAAGACAACGGAAACCTGTGCGCCTGCATCTGTTTGACCAGAGAAGGAGAAGCTATCGCTACGCTCATCTCCATTTACAACGCTGTCCGCGCCGCCTGCGTTTTCAGTCACAGTCACGTCGATTTCAGTGTCGATCGTCACTGTACCAGTAGCCGTAGCTGTGTTGCCAGCAAGGTCAGTCGAAACCGCAGTCACGTTCAGTGAAAGTTCACCAGTTGGCACTTCGCTGCTTGTGAAGACAGACGTCCAAGTACCGGATGATGTTGCAGTTACAGTGTGGGATACTGTGCCCAACGTGACCACAACGGATGCGCCCGCTTCGGCCAGACCAGTCAATTCAACACCACTTGGGTGCTCGGCTGCGTTCACAGTGTTATCGGCACCGCCAACCGCTGATGTATCAACAGTCACGTCTGTTACTGTATCAATCGCAACAGTACCGGACGTAGATGCTGTGTTGCCGTAAGCGTCTGTCGCGTTGACGGAAACGTTCAGGTCATATTCGCCCTGCGCTATCACACCAGCGTCAACCGCCAAGGACCATGACGACCCAGATACGACTGCGTCATATGTGTTGCCACCGAAGGACACAGTCACGGTTGAGTTTTCTTCAACAGTCCCTGTCAGCGTAAAGCCGTCGGATTCTTCGACGAAGTTGATTTCGCCGTTGCCTTCAACAGTGCTTGTTTCAATTGTGACGCTTGCGATTGTGTCGACAACCAGAACATCCGTGGATGTTGTTGAGCCACCTTCGTTGGTCAACGTCACAGTCACGTCTTCTTGGTATTCGCCGCCAGCAACTTCGTCCTGCGTGAATTCCGCAGTCCAGTCGCCGTTCTCATCAGTTGTGATGTCTTGCGTCACATCGCCGACTGTAATTGTGCCGGATGTGTTTGGCGTACCAGTGCCACCGATTGTCACGCCATCTGCGTAATCTTCGGCGTTTACGGTGTGGCCAACGCTTTCCGTACCATCAGAGATTGTTACGACTGGCGGATCGATAACCGGATCGACCGGATCAACTGGGTCGGTTGGATCAGTAGGATCGGTTGGGTCCGTCGGATCAGTTGGGTCGGTAGGATCCGTTGGATCTGGATCACCGCCCGTATCGCCGTCACCAGCAACATCACCGTCACCGCCATCGTCGCCGCCACCGGCACCCGCCAGCAAAAGCGAACCACCAAGTGCTGCCGCACCAGCACCAAGTGCTGGGATGCCAGCAATACCGCCAAGCAACGCGCCGCCAAGCTGGCTTGCCGCTGCTTCATCCGCAGGCACGACACCTGCAAGCTGCACGTCTGAGCCGCGCACAAAGTAAAGATCGTCGTCAGGGCTCCACTTACCGAAGCTGTCGGCGTCAACGTATTGCGCGAACAACAAGTTGCCCTCGCCCGCGACCAATTCAGCCTGCGCCAATGTACCGTTCGCTGAGATGAACAGGTCCGCAATGGCTTCACCTTCTGGCGTAAAGAAGCCCTCAACCGTCAATACAGTGCCATCTACAAGCGTAACCTGCAGCGCCTGTCCTTGACGTACGTATGAAAGGATATCCCCACGGCTGAGGTTTAACGAGACGTCTTGGCCCGCACCCGCAACAATGGATGTGCCGTCAGCCCCACCAAGGGACCCACGTTGTGTAACGCCCGCGTCACCGCGGACAACGAAATCAATCGCTGACATAATAACTCTACTCCGCCTCGTGCATGGCCATCTAACGGGACACGCTTATTTTGATTACGGGGACGTTAGCGGGTGAGATTCACCAAATCTAGGGGGAAAATGACATACTTTTGCCCGATTCGGAGAACGTGCGGCATGATTACCACTATTCCGAGAAATTGCTAAAGCAACTGCTCTGACGGCCCATCGCCTTCGTTTGCTGGTGTTTCTATGTAATATAGTTTCGCATTGATGATCGCGCCCCATAAAATCAGGTAGGCACCGATATAGAGCCAAAGCAACATACCGATGACAGCGCCGATTGATCCGTAGACCTCATTGTAGCTCGCGAAGTTGGTTAAGTAGTACGACAGTCCAGCCGACGCGCCGATCCAAACCACCACAACAATCGCCGCCCCCAAGGTGATCCACGGCCTGCGATGCGGCTTCATATTGGGTCCGTACCTGTACAAAATGCTTAGTCCCGAAAACAGAACGGCCAATGCGATCAGCCAACGCACCCCTTCCAGCAACATGGTCGTCGAAACAGGCAACGGGATAAACGCCAAGATCACCGGCAACACGACGACAGACATCAATGCAACCGTCGCCAGCAAAACAAGAGATGCGGTCAATAGTAGTGCGACCAACATTTGCCGCACCCCGCCCCGCTGCGGTGCGGCCTCAATCGCGTTGATCCCGCTCATCAAAGCACCAACAGCGGCGCGCGATGACCAAAGCGCAAGCACAATAGAGACAAGCGTCGTCCACCCCAACGTTTCGGATCGGGCGCTCAGCAGGCTTTTGATCTGCGCTTCGAAAATTCCGTATGCTTCTTGCGGGATGACGTCGCGCATCAATTCCAACTGGTCAGACACGACCACGGGATCAGCAACCAAACCAAAGACCGCAATAACAGCCGCGATCCCCGGAAACACACCAAACATTCCGAAAAATGCCACACCAGCTGCAATCAATCCGATATGACGCGTCCCCGCTTCGGTCCAGACATCATAGGCGGTGCGCCAGATTTTGAGCAGGTTTTGCAAAGCGTTCTCCGGTTTATCACCCTATACCTAGGGCAATGTTCGGCGCTTTTCCACTTGAAGATGCGCTTCCAGCTTAACCACACAAAAACAGTGACTTACGAACCAAAGCTCAATCATCCGCCGATACCCTGATCCGTTTTTCCGCACAATCACGAAAGTAAAGGTTTGCCCGTGAAAGGAGTGGCCTTACACTCAGAGAAAACAGGCGAGTCCATTGAAGAATATATCCCAGCAGGTCAGCATCTTAGCAGACAAAATTCACCAATTGCGCGCGACGCGTGACCGCGTTCTCGTGGCCATGGCAGGCGCACCCGGCAGCGGTAAATCCACGCTCGCGGAAGAAGTCGCACGCGTTCTAAACGCCCAGAAGTGCCGCAGTTTGGTCGTGCCGATGGACGGCTTTCATCTAGATAACGCCATCCTAGAAGACCGTGGGCTTTTGCCTAAAAAAGGCGCACCCGAGACTTTCGATGGCGAAGGTTTTCTGATTATGATCAAAAGATTGCATGCCAAAATGGATGTAATCGCCCCCATCTTTGACCGCAATCGTGATCTGTCGATTGCAGGTGCTGTTCACATTCCAAGCGACGTGCCGGTTATCATCGCTGAAGGCAATTACCTGATGTTTGATGAAGACCCGTGGAACGATATCACCTCACTTTGGGATTTAACCGTCAGGCTGGACGTTCCGATGGACGAATTGCGAGGCCGATTGATCCAGCGCTGGCTAAACCAGAATTTGTCTCGTGCCGCAGCAACAAGACGGGCGGAAAGCAACGACATTCCAAACGCAAAACGGATCATCGAAAAAGCGCTTACCTGCGAAATAACGCTATGAATTGTCATAGTAACCGGCTGTCAGGCACCATATACTAGGTGAAACCGCTGCCAAAGGACTGCCATCCGTGCCGCCGCTCGAAGATCTGATCGCCTGCCCTCATTGCGATACGCTCCATACCAATGCTGCACTGGCTGAAGGTGCGCAGGCGCATTGCGTGCGCTGTGGTGTCGTGCTGAAAACCGAACGCGCGACTGCGATTGTGAGCGTCTTGGCCTTATCGATCACATCGTTCCTGCTGATGGTTGCGGCGATCAGCTTTCCGTTCCTGAATTTGTCGGCCGCAGGTCAGACCAACAGCACATCTGTGCTGGGCGCTGTGATGGCGTTTTCTGATACATTCACCCTACCCTTAGCAGCGGCTGTGGCGGCGTTTATCATCTTTCTGCCACTGATCCGGCTGGGCGCAATCATTATGGCTGTCACACCTCTTGTTGCGGGAACGACGCCTTCTTTACTGGCCCGTCGGTCCTTCGGGCTGTCCGAAACATTACGCCCATGGTCAATGGCGGAAATCTTTATCGTTGGGGTCGCGGTTGCGCTGGTGAAAGTCGCCGGTATTGCGTCTATTACGTTTGGACCTGCGTTCTGGGCATTCACTGTTTTGGTTGTCCTGACATTCTTTCAAGACACGTTGATTTGTAGGTATTCTATATGGCGGGCACTGGACACATCGAAGGCTTGATCACCGCCCGCGAGGCTGGTCTGGTCGCCTGTCGCCGTTGCGGTCAGGTGCAGGAAATACATGCGTTCGAATGCCCCCGTTGCCACGCGACGTTGCACAGCAGGTCGCCGGATAGCCTACAGAAAGTGTGGGCTTGGATGGTGGCGGGGATCATCTTGTTCATTCCCGCTAATATTTATCCGATGTTGATCACGCGCCAGTTGGGCGACGAAACCAGCAGTACGATCTTGGGGGGTGTCATTGATCTGATGCATTACGGGTCTTACGGGATTGCCGCGATTGTTTTTGTCGCGTCCATCGTCATCCCGTTGGGAAAATTCTTTGCCATTGGATACCTCGCCATCAGTGTGCAGAAGAAATCCAACTTGAATATGCACCAACGCCACAAACTGTTCGATGCAGTCGAATTCATTGGCCGTTGGTCCATGATCGACGTCTTCGTGGTCGCAATTCTTTCGGCCCTGGTTCAGCTTGATACTTTGGCCTCAATTAATCCGGGCATTGCCGCTATTAGCTTTGCTTTGTCTGTTGTATTTACCATGCTTTCCGCTCAAAGCTTTGACCCACGTCTCATTTGGGACGCAGATAGGGCTGCCGCCACATGACCACGACACCGTCCCCCGCGCCGCTTGATGTGCGCGAACCAGAGCCACGTAAAACACGGCGCATCAGTTGGATTTGGCTTGTGCCTTTGGTGGCCCTTGCAGTGATCCTAAGCGTGGCGTGGTCCACCTACCAAGATCGGGGCGTCCTGATCGAGATTGCGTTCGAAAACGGATCAGGCATCAGCAAAGAAACCTACCTGAAGTATCGCGATATTGACGTGGGCCTTGTCGAAAAGGTCACCTTTTCGGATGATCTAGAGGTCGTGTTGGTTGACGTGCGTGTGGACAAAGAAATCGCGCCTTATCTTGATGACGATGCAATCTTTTGGGTTGTCCGGCCTGATGTGACGCTGCGCGGTGTGTCCGGGCTCGATACTGTTCTGTCTGGCGCCTATATCGCCGGCAAATGGGACACCGAAGCAGACGTTGCGCAGTCCGAATTCATCGGTCTTGAAAACCCGCCGTTGTTAGCCACGAACGACGCTGGGTCAGAAATTATCTTGCGGGCCCCGAACGGTGCGTCCTTGGCCCAAGGCGCGCCGATCCTGCACAAAGGATTGCAGGTAGGTTTCCTTGATGAACCCGTGCTGGACCCGACGGGCAATGGCGTGATCGTGTCGGCCTTTATTGAAGAAGAATTTGCGCGGCTTGTCACAACCAACACACGGTTCTGGGACACGTCCGGTTTCTCAGTGTCTGTAGGTGCATCCGGTCTGAACCTTGATGTCGATAGCATCGCGTCGCTGATCGAAGGCGGCATTGCATTCGATACGGTTGTGTCTGGCGGACGCCCGCTGGGTGAATCCCGTGGTCCCGACATCTTTGATGTGTTTGACGATGAACAGGCCGCCCGCGAAAGCCTGTTTGAGCGTCCCGACCGTAACACATTGACCGTTGGTATCCTGTTTGACGAAACGGTCAACGGTCTGCGTCAGGGCTCTGCGGTAAAATACCAAGGCGTTAACGTCGGCGAAGTGGCCGCGATCAATGCCATTGTTGTCGATGATAATGGCAATAAACGGGTCCGTTTGCGGACCACGCTCGATTTGTCCCCGTCACGACTTGGGATTTCAGACGAAACATCTGACGATGACGCCATGGTCATCCTTGCCAGCTTCGTGGCCCAAGGGATGCGGGCGCGTTTGGTGACAGGAAACATCCTGACGGGCGCGCTGGACATCGAACTGGTTGACGTCGAAAATGCCGATCTGTTTTTCCTTGATCCGGACCGCGAACCGTTCCCGATCATTCCAACAACCGCGTCTGAAGTTTCAGACGTCGCAGCCACCGCCGAAGGTGTGATGGAACGCATCAACGAATTGCCGATTGAAGAATTGATGCAAGGCGCGGTCGATCTGATGGCCAGCATCGAAGCGCTTGCTACCGACGGCGATTTGAAAGCGGCCCCTGCGGAATTGCGCACCATCTTGGCTGACATCAGCACGGTCATCGCATCAGACGGCATTCAAGGCGCACCAGATACGTTGCAAACATCACTTGATGGTATCCAAGACGTGGTCGCCGAAATTTCGGCCATCGTCGCAAGTGCGACCGAGGCAAACCTCGTCGGATCGTTGTCTGAAACGCTCGCCACTGCCAATGAAACGGTCGCCACCATCGGCACCGCGTCCGAGGCTTTACCGTCAATCATTGCCGAAATCGAAGCATTGGCGACCAAAGCCAACGCGCTGGAAGTCGAAGCATTGCTAGCCCAAGCCAATCAGACGTTGGCCAACATCGACGCAATCCTAGTGGATGAAGCAACCACCGAAATCCCGGCCACAGTCGCAGTCGCAATCGATGAAATTCGCGGCTTGGTGACAGATGTACGCGAAGGCGGTGCCGTTGATAACCTGACCACCGCACTGGCAGACACAAGCAACGCAGCCCGCGCCATTTCTACCAGCGTGGAAAGCCTGCCGGAACTTGCCGAACGGGCGACTAACCTGATTACACAGCTGGAAACCGCAACGGCGAACTTGCCGGCCATCACCGAACAGATCGAACAGCTGACGGTCAAAGCAAACAGCGTGGAAATCGAAGCGCTTGTGACCCAAGCAACCCAGACCTTAAACGCCATTGATACGATCCTGCTGAGCGATGGCGCAAACGAACTACCGGCTGCGTTGACAGGCGCTTTGGACGAAATGAACGTCTTCCTCGCGACCGTCCGCGAAGGTGGGGCGCTTGAAAACGTGAATGCCGCCCTTGCGGCTGCCGCGGACGCCGCGAATTCCATTGATACGGCGGCACGCGGTCTGCCTGCGCTGTCTTCCGAAACGGCGCGTTTGGTCAATACGATCAGCGCGGTGGCAAACGCCTATGGGGAACAATCGCGGTTCTCGAGCGACACAGCCGCCACCTTACGCGATATTCAGGCCGCCGCCGATGCGGTCACGTCCCTTGCACGGGCCATTCAACGCAACCCATCATCACTTCTGACAGGGCGATAATATGTTTAAACCACTTCTTTTGACCGTTGCCCTTACCGCGCTGGCCGCCTGTTCCGGCCCGACCAATCGGGTCGAGATGACACCGTTGAATTCTACGTTGGATCTGCGGGCCAATGTCAGTTCCGCCATTGTGCGGACCGTTTCCCTGCCAAGCTATGCGGCAGCCGAAGAAATCTCCATCGAAAGCCCTGAGGGTTTGATCACCACCGATGGCGCATTTCTTTGGGCTGATGAGCCTGAACGGGCCGCTACGCTGACCATCACGCGTCACCTGAACGACATTCTGACGGCAACAATCGGCCCCGATCCGTGGCCGTTCGCGGGCATCCCTGATGTGGCCATTGAGGTCCGCGTCGAAGAAATGCTGGCGGGCAATGACGGGGTTTTCACCCTGCGCGGTCAGTACTTTATCGGGGGTGACGGGATTGATTACCCGAACCGTGCGCGCAGCTTTGCCTACACAACACCGCTTGTGGGTGAAGGCCTAAACGGCGTCGCGCAGGCGCAGTCCCAAGTGATCTTGGAACTGGCCGAAGATATCGCCCGCGCCTTGTCGCGTTAGATCAGCGATCCAGTTTGACCCACGCGCTGTCGCGCTTTGACGACCGGACACAGGCATCGACGAACTGCATGCCTGCGATCCCTTCTTTGATACCCGGATAGGTCACCGCTGGATCAAGCGGGGTGCCGTCGCGCTGCGCCTCAATTGCATCTGCGGCTTCGCTGTAGATATTGGCGAACCCTTCCAGATACCCTTCAGGATGGCCTGCGGGGATACGCGACATGCGGATGTTTGCGTCCAGCGCGCCTGCCCCGTTCGTGGTCAGCAATTGCTTAGGTTCGCCATGGCGTGTGAACCATAATTGGTTGGGGTTCATCTGCCCCCATTCCAACCCGCCTTTGTCGCCATAAATGCGCAAAGTCAGCCCGTTTTCGTTCCCCGGTGCGACTTGGGAACACCACAACATCCCCTTTGCCCCACCACGAAAACGCATCATGACATGGGCGTTGTCGTCTAGTTCTCGGCCCGGCACGAAGGATGACAAATCAGCGGCAAGGCTTTCGACAGACAGGCCCGTCACGAATTCGGTCAGGTTAAACGCATGTGTCCCGATGTCACCAGTGGACCCACCTGCCCCCGACCGCGCCGGATCAACGCGCCATTCGGCCTGTTTGAATTCTTCTTTGTTCGTCAGCCAGCTTTGCGCATATTCCGCCTGCACGACCCGCAACTCGCCTAGATCGCCGTTTTCGATCATGGCTTTTGCCTGACGCATCAGCGGGTAGCCTGTGTAATTATGGGTCAGCACAAACAGCGCATCGCTGTCTTCGACGACTTTCGCCATCTTCTTGGCATCCGCCATCGTCGATGTCAGCGGCTTGTCGCAAATCACATGAATGCCGCGTTTCAAGAATTCACGCGTTGGCGCGAAATGCATGTGGTTCGGTGTGACGATTGCGACCGCTTCGATCCCGTCTTTCAAACGGGCCTCGCGGATCGCCATAGATTTGAAATCGTCATACACACGGTCAGGTGCTAGCCCCAAAGCCGCGCCAGAGGCCTGTGATTTTTCGGGCGTTGAAGAAAGCGCACCTGCCACGAGTTGAAAACGTCCGTCGATGCGTGACGCGATGCGGTGGACCCCGCCAATGAACGCGTCATTGCCGCCACCGACCATACCTAAACGAATGGGTCTCATGATCATGTCTCCTTACAGGCCAAGCATCTTGCGGTTGGTCGCTTCATCGACCGCACCGCCTGCAAAATCGTCAAAAGCATGTTCGGTCACGCGAATAATGTGATCTTTGACGAACTGCGCACCTTCCCGCGCCCCATCTTCAGGGTGTTTCAACGCACATTCCCATTCGACAACGGCCCAGCCCGCGAAATCATTCGCGGCCATTTTGGCGAAGATCGCCCCGAAATCGACCTGACCGTCGCCCAAGCTGCGGAACCGACCTGCCCGATCAACCCACGATTGGTAGCCGCCATAGACGCCTTGACGGCCCGTTGGATTGAATTCCGCGTCCTTGACGTGGAACATCTTGATCCGGTCTTTGTAGATGTCGATGTTATCGATGTAATCAAGGCACTGCAGAACGTAGTGCGACGGGTCGTAAAGCATGTTGCAGCGGGCATGGCCACCAAGCCGTTCGAGGAACATCTCAAACGTCACGCCGTCATGCAGGTCTTCGCCTGGATGAATTTCATAGCAAACATCAACGCCGCATTCTTCCGCGAGGTCCAGAATTGGACGCCAGCGGTTCGCCAATTCATCAAAGGCCGTTTCAACGAGACCCGCCGGACGTTGTGGCCAAGGATACACGTAGGGCCACGCCAGCGCGCCTGAAAATGTCGCCATTTCCGTCAGGCCAAGATTCTTGGACGCCTTCAGCGCCATTTTGACTTGATCGACAGCCCACGCTTGGCGTGCAGCGGGGTTGCCCTGCACCTCTGGCGCTGCAAAAGCGTCAAATGCGGTGTCATATGCGGGGTTCACGGCGACCAATTGGCCCTGCAGATGGGTCGATAGTTCGGTTACGGTGACGCCATTCGCTGCCGCCTCGCCCGCCCATTCGTCACAATATGTCTTTGATTCGGACGCCTGTTTCAGGTCAAAGAATCGCGCGTCCCAGCTGGGAACCTGCACGCCTTTGTAACCGCAATCAGCCGCCCATTTTGTAATGCCACCCCACGTATTAAATGGCGCCGCATCGCCTGCGAATTGAGCCAAAAACAGCCCCGGTCCCTTAATCGTTTTCATGATGCCTCCCGCATGAATCACTGATGGCGCACCAGCGCCCATCTTTGGCGACAGCAAAAACTATAACGATTTAGAAAGCAAGCCGAGACATGAAAAAAGCCGCGCACCCAGCGGTGCGCGGCCTTCAAACTGCATGCTAAGATTAGCTGCGAATGCGTTGTTCCGTCTTCGCATCGAACAGGTACAGGCGGGATGGATCAACCGTGATCCCGACAGTTTCGCCGGATGAAACACGTTCGTCACCACGTTGTTCGATAACGATTTTTTCGCCTGTGCTACCCTCAAGGTATGCGAATGAAACACCACCAAGGCTTTCGACCATATCAACGTTCAATGCGTTGCCTGCGGTGTCCACCTCAAGGTGCTCAGGACGCAAGCCAACGGTCACGTCGTGGCCTTTGTAAGCGGTGGAAAGATCAGCCGGAATCGTCATGCCTAATGCAGGGACTTCGACGCCGCCGTCGACGACTTTACCGTTCAAGAAGTTCATTGCAGGTGATCCGATAAAGCCCGCAACAAATTTGTTGTCCGGATCACGGTACAGATCCATCGGTGCGCCAACCTGTTCGATCACGCCTTTGCGCAGCACAACGATCTTGTCGGCAAGGGTCATCGCTTCAACCTGATCGTGCGTCACGTAGATCATCGTTGCGCCGATTTCTTTGTGCAGACGTGCGATTTCGACGCGCATTTCAACACGCAATTCGGCGTCGAGGTTGGACAATGGTTCGTCGAATAGGAAGACTTCTGGGCCCCGAACAATCGCACGGCCAATAGATACCCGCTGACGCTGACCACCTGACAAGGCAGCAGGTTTGCGGTCCAGATAGTCTTCGAGCTTTAGAATACGTGTCGCTTCTGCGACTTTTGCTTCGATTTCGGCTTTGGGATGGCCGTTCATCTTCAGGCCAAAGCCCATGTTATCTTTGACCGTCATGTGCGGATACAGCGCGTAGGTTTGGAAAACCATCGCCACACCACGCTGGGACGGGTCCATCCGAGTTACATCGCGATCACCGATGTGCATCTGACCTTCGGTTGTTTCTTCAAGACCCGCGACCATCCGCAACAATGTCGACTTACCGCAGCCGGAGGGGCCAACAAAAACGCAGAACTCACCATCTTTGATTTCTAGATCAATGCCGTGAATGACCTGAACGTCGCCATACCGCTTGATGACCTTGTCTAGTGTAACGCCTGCCATGACTGTCTCGCCTCCCGAATGTGCCGGCCCAAAGCCCGCTAATTTCATGATCTGCTAGCCATGAATGCGCATCCTGTTTGATGTGCAATTCGATCACGTCTAGCCTCGACCTGTTGACAACACTACGCGAGTCGCGTTTTAGTTTCAATATTCAAAACCTAGTTCCAAATATTGAAACCACCGCAAGGCAGGCCGATATCGGAACTTCGGTGGGGAATGGAAGACGGAAGCACCTAGGGAGGACACTATGCGTTCCATCATGAAAACATCCTTTGCAGCACTCGCAGCTGCTAGCATCGCAGCAACTGCTGCTATGGCAGACGGTCATGCACTGTCTGGCGATCTGAAAATCACATCAGACATGTCCAACCCAGCGCCACGCGCTGTGATGGAAGGTATGGTCGCTGATTTTGGCGCCCTGCACCCTGACCTGAACATCGAGCTGACGATCGTTGACCGTGAAGCTTGGAAAACACAAATCCGTAACGCGCTGACAGCCAACTCACCTGACGTTGTGAACTGGTACGCGGCTAACCGTATGAAGCCATACGTAGACGCAGGCCTGTTCGCAGACATCTCTGACCTTTGGGCAGAGCCAGAGTTCGCAGCACTTGCATCCACCAAAGGTGCGATGACGCTGGACGACAAACAGTGGGGCGTGCCGTACACGTACTACCAGTGGGGCGTTTACTACCGCAAAGACATCTTCGCAGATTTGGGTCTTGAAGAGCCAACCACTTGGGAAGAAGAAAAAGCGAACTGTCAGGCAATCCTCGACAGCGGCGTAAAGTGCTACACAATCGGGTCCAAGTTCTTGTGGACTGCTGGCGGTTGGTTCGACTACATCAACTCCCGCACAAACGGCTATGACTTCCATATCGCACTGGCATCCGGTGAAATCGAATGGACAGACGACCGCGTACGTCAGACATTCGCTAACTGGCGCGAACTGATCGACATGGGCGCGTTCATCGACGACCACCAGAACTACAGCTGGCAAGAAGCCATGCCGTTCATGGTCAACGGTGAAGCAGCATCTTACCTGATGGGTAACTTCTCTGTCGCAGCATTCCGCGAAGGTGGCCTGACAGACGATCAACTGGACTTCTACCAGTTCCCAGTGATCAACCCAGACGTTGACTACGCAGAAGACGCGCCAACAGATACATTCCACATCCCAGCTGGTGCTGAGAACATGGAAGCGGCGAAAGAATTCTTGCGCTTTGTGACATCTGCGGAAAACCAGACCAAGATCAACTCTGGTGACGCGCTGGGTCAGCTGCCTGTGAACGCAAACTCTTCCATCGACGCGGACAAGTTCCTCGAAGAAGGTTTCGAGATGCTGTCCAACAACGCTGGTGGCGGCATCATGCAGTTCTTCGACCGTGACTTCGATGCGGAAATGGCATCTGTCGGCATGGAAGGCCTGCAAGAGTTCATGGTGTTCCCAGACAACCTGGATGACATCCTGGCACGCCTGGAAGACACACGTCAGCGTATCTACCAGTAACGCTTAAGATTTCGCGCCCTCCTCAGATTTGAGGGGGGCGCACTTTTCAAACCCATCCGCAAACCTGACAGCATTTCAGGTTTTCGCATGCGTTGACCCCTTAAAATCAGGGTGCGGGAGGACACGACCCCATGGCATTTACAACAGTTGAACCTTCAACGGCCGAACGCGGCTGGTACAAGCGCAACGAGATCGCGATCACACCGTGGTTGTTCTTGTTTCCAGCCGTCTTGTTCTTTGTGGTCTATGTGATCATTCCGATCGGCCAATCGTTCTGGATTTCGTTTCACGAATGGGATGGTCTAGGCGAAAAAACCTACGTTGGCTTGGCCAACTACGAACGGCTTTTGACCGACGATCGCAAATTCAACATTTCGTTCGTAAACAACATCAAATGGCTGCTCCTGTACCTGCTGGCGATCCCGCTGGGATTGATGATTTCATTGTTTTTGAACCAGACAGTCACGGGTATTCGGCTTTATAAGTCTTTGTTTTTCTTCCCGTTTGTGATCAGCCAAGTCGTTGTGGGCCTCGTGTTCTCATGGTTCTACCTGCCGAACTTTGGCCTGTTCAGCGTGATCCTTGATATCTTCGGACTTGAGGTCAAAGGCGGCGTTCTGGGCAACCCGAACACGGCCACCTACGGCATTATCGCGGCAGGCCTTTGGCCACAGACGGCATACTGCATGATCTTGTATCTCACAGGTCTGAACGCGGTTGACCCCGAACAGGTCGAAGCGGCACGTCTTGACGGCGCTAAGGGGCACAAGATGCTCTGGTATGTGATCCTACCCCAGCTGAAGCCCGCGACCTTTATCGCTTTTGTTGTGACCATCATTGGCGCGCTGCGGTCTTTCGATTTGATTTCCGTGATGACGAACGGTGGTCCGTTCGGGTCCACACGGGTTCTGTCGTTCTACATGTTCGAGGAATCACTGTCCGAATTTGGCTTCCGCATGGGATACGGGGCGGCCATCGCAGTGGTCCTGTTCTTCATCATGCTAGGATTTATCGTCTACTTCCTGTGGTCGATGTACCAAGACGAAAAAGGGGCGCACTAAGATGTTTCCAACACCCATCGAAAAGTCATCCCGCACGTGGCAGATCAGCTATCAGATCATCCTGCCGATCGTTTTGGTCATCTGGCTTTTGCCACTGATCGCTGTTGCCATGTTCTCGATTAAGCCTGACGCGGATTTCGTAAACGGGAACTTCTGGGGGCTGCCATCCAGCTTCGAGATGTTCAACAACTACGGCAAGGTGTTCTTTGAATCCAACATGCCGAAATACCTGCTGAACTCTGTGTTCATCACGATCCCAACGGTGATCGGTGCGGTGGCCTTGTCGGCCATGGCAGGTTTCGCACTTGGTATTTATAAGTTCAAAGGCAACCTGCTGATTTTCTTCATGTTCATCGCTGGCAACTTCGTGCCCTTCCAAATCCTGATGGTGCCCGTACGCGATCTGACGATCAGCCTTGGCATGTACGACACAGTGCAAGGTTTGGTCCTGTTCCACATCGCGTTCCAAACTGGGTTCTGCACGCTGTTTATGCGGAACTTCATCAAAGCCCTGCCTTTCCCGCTGATCGAAGCCGCGCGCGTCGAAGGCATCGCGGAATGGCGCATCTTCCTTTACGTCGTGCTGCCACTGATGAAACCAGCGCTCGCAGCGCTTGCCGTGTTAATCTTTACCTTCATCTGGAACGACTACTTCTGGGCGGTTGTGCTGACACAAGGGCCAAACGCGCAGCCAGTGACGGCAGGCATCACAGAGTTCAACTCGCAGTTCCGCGCGGCCTACCATCTGATGTCCGCAGGGTCGATCGTGGCGGCTTTGCCGCCGGTCGCGATGTTCTTCTTGATGCAAAAGCACTTCATCGCAGGTTTGACACTAGGTGCAGTGAAGTAACACCTCTTCCCAGTATCACAAGAAAGGGCGCCCCGCATAAACGGGGCGCCTTTTCTATGTATAAAATTCCGCATTTCAAAGGCCTCGCGCCATGCAAATGTCTAAAAGTTTTGTAGGTTTGTACTAAATATCGACACATTGCCGTGCCATCTGACGCTAGTGAATATGGCACTCAGGGTGCCTAAAAAAGGTAGTCACTATGAAGTTTTTAAAAGGTTTTCTTAAAACGCTCGCAATCAGCACACCGTTGTTCATGGCTCTCCCAAACATCGGATCAGCGCAAAGCGCATCATCCCAGCGATCGATCACACCGTCAGACTGGTCTCGCTACGTCAATGTGAATGAACTCAGCGCCTTGATGGAACAGGTACCGGACATTCAGATCATCGATATCCGTGCCGAAAAATACATGCCTAAGGGGTCAATTCCCGGTGCTATTTGGATGTCCTTCCCCAATTGGCAGGGGCCCGCGGACCGTGCGGGACGTATGCTGACCGAGGCAGAACTTGAAACGATGATCGGCAGCATTGGGATCGACCCTGACCTGCCAGTTGTTATTCACAATCAGTCTGGCCACATCGTGCAAACTGGACGTGCCGCGATTGTCTATTGGGTTCTAAAATCCGCTGGGTTCCAGAATATTGCCATCTTGGAAGACGGTTTCAAAGCCTGGCAAGCCGCTGATTTACCAACAGTTGATGAGCCGACGGTTTTACCTGCAACTCTCGTTGATTTGGAAATCCAGACTGATTGGTGGGCCGACCCGATGGATATTTTTGCCGTCGCGAGCGGCCAAATAGACGGGGCAATTCTTGATGCGCGACTGGACGGACAGGTTCGGAAGTCCATGGAAACGGGCGAACCCTTGGTCAGCATGCCAATGGCGCAATACGTGCCGTCAAGCTGGTTCACCAACGATCTGGATGCCGACAATCTATCAGCACAGGCCGTACAGGAATTTCGCGAAAGGCTTGAAGGCCGCGGGCTGCATCTTGACGACGAAATGCTGATCAGCATTTGTCAGACAGGTGAGCTTAGCGCTGTGTCTTGGTTCTATGCCTCTGAAATCGTGGGTATCGAAAACGTCCGCTACTATCCTGACGCGCTCAAAGGGTGGTCACGTGACGGTGGCATTATGTTTGGCATGGATATGTCTGCAGACCGTTAGTCGAACAAAACGCCGCGCAGATGCTGCGCGACGTAGCTGTTTGCGACGATCTATATGATGCGTCGATCCGCAAGCTGTGGAGGGTTTTCAACGCGTAAACCCAGCGAACGCCTTCCCCGCGGGGAAGGTTTCAATCACAGATCAAGCATCACAGCCTGACCGGTACGGGCGGATTCCTGTGCCGCGAGGCCAATTGCAACGGCTTTCATGCCGTCATCTGCCGTGACTTCCACAACGCCTTCGCCGCGCACAACCGCGTTGAACCGCTGGTGTTGGTAGAAGGTCGATCCGTTGTGATCGCCTGCTTCCAACAGCGTTGGATCAACCGGAATTTCAGACGTGAACGGCCCCTTCGGTGCGCGTGGTGAAATGATCAGCTGCGGCACAGGCGCCTCACCCAGCGCCTTTGGCCAGAACCGGCCCGGTCCGGGAACCAATGCTTCGATTTTCGCTTTGGGGCCTACAGCGCTAATTTCTTCTTGGTAGCGTGATCCTTCGGCGAACATGCACAATTCCAGCATCGCCCGCGCCCCGCCTTTGAAATCAATGATCACATAGCCATGGTCCCAGATGTCCGGTGTTTCGTCGTTGTAGCGTTCTTCAAGGTGGTTAAACCCCTGCCCCGCAGACGCCATAACGCGGATCGGTTCGTCTTTGAGGATCAACCGCATCAGGTCGAAGAAATGGCAGCACTTTTCGACCAATGTTCCGCCTGTTTTTGCGTTGAATCGGTTCCAGTCCCCAATCTTGGGCAAGAACGGAAAGCGGTGTTCGCGCACGGTCAGCATCTTGATACCGCCCGTGGCTTGCTCTGCTTGCTCGATCAGGGCCGCAACTGGCGGCATATAGCGGTATTCCATCGCAACCCAAAACGGTTCCGGATAGTCCGCCGCAAGATCCGCAATCACGCGGGCTTGCGCGGGGTCGGTGTACAACGGCTTTTCGCAAAGAACGGGCAAAGGCCGTGTCTGTGCGATGATCTTCATCTGATCCACGTGCAGATAGTTCGGGCTGACGATCACCAGCGCGTCGATGTTCTCGAACGCCAGCAAATCTTCTAAGCTATCTGCCACGTATGCGTCGCCAGCCAATGTCGCGGCGCTTTCCGCCAGATCACGCACTGGATCAAAGACCGCAGTGACCGTCCCATGGGGAAGAAGCCCGATATTTTGGATATGCTCGCGGGCCATCATGCCGCATCCAATTATCCCGTAGTTGACCATTTCCAACGTCGTTACCCTTTTCCGATGCGCGATATGTAACGCGCCTTGTTATAATCGAACCAAGTCCGGGAAAATTCCGCAGGCGAACCTGCTGCGTCGGAACTGACCCGTTCAATGTATCCAGCCATATCGCCGGTCTGCAGACCAAAGCTGTCATGGCACCAAGCGGGCACAGGTGCCACGCCAATGTCATCAACCGCGGAGCCGATCATCAGCCCCAGATCATGACGATAAAAATGATAGAGCGACTCGCTCAGGTCCTCGGCGGTTACGGTGTCGCGATACGACCCGTCCAGCCAGATTTCCTCAAGCGCGATCACTTCCTTATCCAAGGACCGCAGCCGTCTGATCCGGTGCCCTTCGGCGGACGGACCAAAATCGGGCATGCCCGTTTCTTTTGGCAAGCGCGTCACATCCAGGACACGCGCCGTTGGCAGACCGCCCCCGCCCGTGCGTTCCAAACGGAAGAACGCATAGACCGACGCTACATCGGTTTGATGACGCACGTAGTTGCCGGACCCTTGGACCCGTTCCAGCATCCCTTTGTCCGCCAAATCGCCCAGCGCCTTGCGGAGCGTGCCCACAGAAATACCAAGCTCGACCGCCATATCCCGTTCGGGTGGCAAACGCGCCCCGTCGGCCAAATGCCCCGCTGCAATTTCACGGATCAGCATTTCGCTGACTTGGATATACTTTGGTAACGATGAGGCGTCCGCCATCTCGGTCCCTCCCCGGTCCGATTTGATAATTGATCCACCATTGATGCACACAATCTGCCGTGCTAGGCAAGAGGCAACAACACCCAAGGGGAAGTGGAATCAATGACTGTCGTACCAATTACCAGCCCTGATCTTGATGCAGCAGAGGTTTCGTGGTTCTCCGCTTTGTGTTCGGACGATTACCAGTTCCTTGGGGTGCCTGACCCTGATCTGAAATCGTCGTGGGAACATTGCCGCGACATCGCTTTGACGGCTGAAAAGCAGGGCTTTCGCAACATTCTTGCGCCATCGTCTTATCAGGTCGGTCAAGACACCATGTCCTTTGTGTCCGGCATGGCCCCGCTGACTGAAAAGATCAACTTTCTGGCCGCGATCCGTTGTGGTGAAATGCAGCCGATCATGTTGGCGCGGACCATTGCGACCCTCGATCACATGCTGAAAGGGCGTCTGACGCTCAACGTGATCTCATCCGATTTCCCTGGTGAAGTGGCCCCGAGCCCGTACCGCTACAAACGCTCTCATGAAGTCGTGCAAATCCTGCGTCAGGCGTGGACCCAAGACGAGATTACACACGACGGTGAAGTCTACCAGTTTGACAAAGTCCCAACCGGTCCGGCCAAGCCGTATCAACAGAATGGCGGCCCGCTGCTGTATTTCGGTGGGTATTCCCCAGACGCGTTGGAACTGTGTGGTGCCCAATGTGACGTCTATCTGATGTGGCCTGAAACGCAGGACATGTTGGAACAGCGGATGAAGGACGTGCACGCCCGTGCCGCCGCCAATAACCGGACGCTTGATTACGGTCTGCGGGTCCACATGATCGTCCGCGATACCGAAGCCGAGGCGAAAGAATACGCCGATTACATCGCGTCTAAACTTGACGATGAATACGGCAAACTGATCCGCGACCGCGCGCATGATTCCATTTCCTTAGGCGTGGCGCATCAGGCGAAAGCCCGTGAATTGGCCGATAAATATGGCTACACTGAACCCGGTCTATGGACTGGCGTTGGCCGTGCGCGGTCTGGCTGTGGCGCTGCCCTTGTCGGGTCCACAGATCAGGTTATGTCCAAGATTGAAAATTACCAAAAGATGGGCATCCGGTCCTTCATCTTCTCCGGCTATCCGCATATCGCAGAGGCCGAACATTTCGGCAGCCGCGTGATGCCACACTTGAAAACCTGTTCTTTGCCGCATGCCTACGGGCGTGTGCCATCAGAAACACCAGCAACGCCACTTGGCACAGGACCCCGTACATGAACCGCGTCGACATTACCAAAGACCTTTCCTTTTCCCGCATCGTTTACGGCATGTGGCGGCTGGCAGAGGCGGATGACACATCCCCCGCGCACGTCCAAGAAAAGATCGAAGCCTGTCTGGCCCAAGGCATCACCACGATGGACCAAGCCGACATTTACGGCGGCTATGAGGCCGAAGAAGTGTTAGGTGCAGCCCTGAAAGCCGCCCCTGCCCTGAAAGACAAAATCGAGATCGTGACCAAGTGCGATATCGTAGCACCTGCTGGCCGCTATGCGGACGCATCGTGCAAATTCTACGACACCTCCGCAGCGCACGTGACCGCATCTGTTGATCATTCCTTGCGCCTGATGGACGTGGACAAGATCGACACGCTGCTGATCCACCGCCCTGATCCGTTCATGGATCAACATGAAACAGGTGCAGCACTTGATGCGCTTGTGGCCTCCGGCAAAGTCCGGACTGTTGGCGTGTCCAACTTCAAACTGCACGATTGGACGCTGCTGCAATCCGCGATGAAAACGCAGCTTGTGACGAACCAGATCGAACTTTCCCTGACTGCAAACGAAGGCTTCACAAACGGCGACGTTGCATACCTGCAAGAACGCGGTGTGCCGATTATGGCATGGTCCCCACTGGGTGGCGGCGCTTTGCTGACCTCGAATTCTGCGACCCGCGATCTGATGACCGAAATCGGTTCTTCTTTTGGCGTTGATGCGAGCGCAGTTGCAGTGGCGTGGCTTTTGGCGCACCCTGCGAATATCATGCCGGTGATGGGGACCAATAACCTGAACCGGATCAAAGCGTTGTCTGATGCCCTTAAGGTCGAAATGACCCGCGAGCTTTGGTTCCAGCTTTACACCGCAGCCCTTGGCAATGAGGTTCCATAATGGACGCAGGCACAATCGCAACTTTCGACCCCAGCTCTGACCCCGACAG
Organism: Loktanella sp. F6476L; assembly: GCF_023015725.1. Classification (NCBI taxonomy): domain Bacteria; kingdom Pseudomonadati; phylum Pseudomonadota; class Alphaproteobacteria; order Rhodobacterales; family Roseobacteraceae; genus Loktanella; species Loktanella sp. F6476L. The sequence continues at coordinate 153,150 of NZ_JALKAR010000004.1, forward strand.
CTTTCGCGGCGCGTTAGGCACCTTTGTGACTGGCGTCACCGTAGTCACAACCGACAGTCCGGAAGGACCAGTGGCTATTGTGGCGAATAGTTTTGCTAGCGTGTCACTTGATCCACCTTTGGTCCTGTGGTCACCGGCGAAATCGTCCAAGCGGTTCGAACATTTCGCAGGGTCGCGTCGGTTTGCAGTGCATATTCTGGCAGCTGACCAGCGCGATATCTGTGCGGCGATCATCAAGTCGAAAACAGCAATCGCTGATATTCCGATGCATCTCTCACATTGTGGCATGCCAATCATCGAAGGGGCGCTGGCCACCTTTGAATGTAACTTGGAGGCCACGCATGACGCGGGCGATCACGTGATTGTCGTGGGCCACGTTACAAAGGCGCACCACCAAGGCGGCGACCCGCTGGTGTTCCACGGTGGCAAATACGGTCAATTTAAGCAGATTGATTAAATTGAACGGGCCAGTCGCGTCACAGCGCTGGCCCCTTTCTTTTGGCCTTAAATATCCCGGGGGAGCCGCAGGCGGGGGCAGCGCCCCTACCCCTGTCTAATCAGAACGCCCAAATCAGCGACATTCGTCCCCGTGGCCTCGGTGATCAACAAATCACCCGCCAAAGCGAGCGCCGCATAGCTGTCGTTGTTTGCCAACAAGGCGTCCAGTTCACCACCAGCCGCTGCGATCCGGTCCAAGGTTCCGTGATCCACCAAACCGCCCGCCGCATCTGTCGGCCCGTCACGCCCGTCCGATCCACCTTGCAAACAGCACCAGTCGGTCCAGCCGCGCGCACGCGCTTCAAGGGCGATCCGTAGCGCCAGTTCCTGATTACGCCCGCCGCGCCCTGTGCCCTTTAGCTGCACGGTCGTCTCTCCGCCCCAGATCGTGAAACCTGGTCCGGCCGCGTCGCATATCTCACGCGCCGCATCAGCGACATCGCCCTCGACCGGATCAAGCACTTGTGCGTCAGGCCGTTTGGCCGCCATGGCATCAACGCTCAGCGCATTTGATCCGACCAACACATTGTGATGTTTCGGCAATACCGCCGCGGCGACGTCTTTCTCAAGATGCGCCCTGATCGACTGTGGTACATCGTCCCAAATGCCTGCTTTCTCCAAGATCGCCACGGCTTGGCGCGCTGTGCCCAAAGGGGCAGCGGTCGGGCCACTGGCAATGGTCGACAGATCATCGCCGACGACATCCGACAGGATCAGGGCCGTCACCGATTGCGGGGCAGCCGCTGCCAAAAGCCCGCCACCTTTGATCTTGGACACCTGCTGGCGGACAAGGTTCATTTGCGTGATATCAAGGCCTGCCCCAAGCAGCAGCGCATTCAGCGCCGCCTTATCCGCAAGACTGACCCCATCCACGGGTGCGGGCAGCAAGGCCGACCCACCACCGGAAATCAAAGCGAGTACGGGACCTGTGGCGGCGGCAAGATCAGCCAATACGGCATCAGCGGCTGCAGCCCCGTTTGCATCTGGCACAGGATGACCTGCAGCCATGACAACGGCACCTGTCAGATCGACTGCATTTTCATAATTCGTGACGACACGTGTTGGAACATTTGGGAAAACGTCCAATGCGGCGCGGGCCATTTGCACTGCGGCCTTGCCCACAGCAATGATCAACGCGGGTGGTGCTACATCAGATATATGTTTTGAAACAGCGACATATGGGTCGGCAGCCGCAACCCCCGCAGCAAAGACAGCCCTTAGTTCGTCACGTACATGCGTCATCTTGATCCCCTTTTGCACAGCTTACGACAGGATGGATCGGACACAAGGCATCAGATCTTCATGGCACAAACATTTGACGCAAAAGACGACTCGCCATATAAGAACAAAATGTGAACATTAACCATTGGAGCCTTCGTGCAGTGCCCACCCCACCCATCACCGTCATCCACCCACATGCAAAACCGGCATACACAAAAGGATGCGGGCAAACAGGCGACGCTTGGGGAAATCTTTGCCACAGCAGTCGTGGACGGGGCACCAACAGGATTTGCACTGGCGCAAATGCATGGCACCGACAAACCACTGCTGTGGGTGCAGGACCGGTTGTCACGCCGCGAAGCGGGACGTCCCTATCTGGCGGGGCTCTATCCGGTGCGCGACATCATCCACGTGGACGTCAGTCGGGCGATCGACGTGCTATGGGCGATGGAAGAAGGCCTGCGTTGCCGCGATCTATGTGGTGTGATCGGGGAAGTCTGGGGGGATCCGCAAGCGCTCGATTTCACGGCGACCAAACGGCTCGCACTCAGGGCGGAAGCCAACACCGTGCCCGCATGGCTGATCCGCAGGGCAGCCCATCCCAATCTCAGTGCCGCGCGCGAACGCTGGACAGTCAGCAGCTTGCCCAGCATGGCACTGCCCTACGACAATCGGGCACCGGGGCAACCGCTGTGGCAAGCGGACCTGTTTCGGGCACGCTGGCGCGCACCGGGACAATGGGTGGCGCATTATGATGACAGCACAGGATTGGTACTGCAGCACGGTACCGCAGATGACCAAGCACAAGCGTCCGCAATGCAGGCGTAACCGCCCCATCTTTTGGCCCCAAATATCTTCGCCGAAGGCATCAAACCCGCATAACACACGGAAAGATCAAAAATGAAAACCAAGGACAAGCTGCCTGTCCTGCCCTTTTCGCCGCCCAAAGCCAAAGACACCGCCGCCGAAAGCACGACAGGGCACACTCCCTCCCGGACCAATCCGGATATGCTCGCACATGCCATAGAGGCGCTGCGAGCCGCGATGGCCGTTGACCACCACACAAAAGCTGGCCCCGCAAATCAGGACAGTACAGACACCACATGGGTCAGTGATCCCGATAGCTTCACCCCTATCGGTGCGCCAAAATCACCGCCCCCCCAGCGTCTTGCGCAAAAGGTTGGGCGGGTGGGTGTCGCCGCAGGCGCAGTCACACAGCCCAACAACAGCATAACCAAACCAACACTGACACGCAGGATCACCACGATCCACCTGCCCCGCTTTGCCATGGAACGCTGGGCGCGTTGGGCCGCCACCCAAAACGAAGCGCCCCCTGAAGACATCCCCGCGGCCCTCGCCACCGAAGGGCATCACGGATCAATCATCCACGCCACCAATAGGGCTGCCGAAACCGAAGGTGTGCACATCGGGGCGCGCGTCGTTGATATGCGTGCGCTGTGCCCCGACCTGAAGGTGACTTTTGCAGACATCGGCGGCGACCAGAAGGCGTTGGAAAAACTAATGCTCTGGGCGCGGCGCTGGTGTCCGTGGACGGCGATCGACGGCCCCGCAGGACTGGTTCTGGACACCACGGGGGCCGACCACCTTTGGGGCGGCGAGGCCGCAATGCTGCGTGATATGGAAGAACGGTTTGCGCGACTTGGCCTGTCCGCCAATCTCGCGGTGAGCCCCACCCATGGGGCGTCTTGGGCGCTCAGCCGGTTTGGCGGGGTGCGTGAAGTCTGTACAGCAGACGCGTTGTCCACACGCATGTCCAACATGCCCGTGCGCGCCCTGCGGTTGACGGGGGACACCGTGCAATTGCTCAACCGGTTGGGGCTCAAATCGGTGGGCGATCTGATGGCTGTCCCACGTGTGTCACTGGCACGACGGTTTAGTCGGGCCGATCTGATTGCTAACCCGCTCTTGCGGCTTGATCAGATGATGGATCGCCTTGCCGAACCGGTCAGCGCGCACGAAGATCCACCACGCTTTGTGGTGCAGGCTAATCTGGCAGAACCTGTGCAAGACCCAACGCCCCACCTGCCCGCGCTGTGCAAAGATCTTTGCGCCCAGCTTACCCAAGCAGGATTTGGGGCGCGGCGCATCCAAGTGCGGGTATTCCGCACGGATGGTGAAGTCAGCCACATCGACGTAGCCACAGCCCAAGCCAACCGTGACCCCGATCACCTGCTGCGGCTGTTTGATGATCAATTGGAACGGATCAATCCGGGGTTTGGTTTCGATCTGATCACGCTCGGGGCTACGATGGTCGAAGCCATGCAGCACCGCCAACCGGGACTTAGTCAAAAGGGCCAAGATGGGGCGGACCTCCCGCAACTGCTGGACCGGCTGACAGCGCGGCTTGGGGCACATGCGGTCACACGCCCTACCCACAACGCCAGCCACATGCCTGAACGGGCAGAAGTCTGGCAACCCGCACTGCAAAACGCCCAGACGACAAGCACCATGCGGACCAAACGGCCCACACGGCTGCTTGATCCCCCCGAAGAAGTCCGCGTGCTCTACGCAGTCCCCGAAGGGCCTCCGGCCCAATTCGTCTGGCGGCGGGTCACGCGACGTGTCGTCCGGTTTTCAGGCCCCGAAAGGATCGCGCCGGAATGGTGGCAGGATATGCCAGGGACACGGCTGCGCGATTACTACAATGTGGAAGACCAGCTCATGCACAGGCTCTGGCTCTATCGGCACGGGGTACTGGGGGATTATCGAGGTACGACACCACGTTGGTTTGTACATGGAGTCTTTGCGTGATGACGTACCCCGCGATGGGGGGCCAGCCCCCCATACCCCCCGGGATATTTATCGCCAAAAGAAAGGATAGGTTAACCTTAACCGGTTACTCTAACCGCACGGTACAGGCGGGGACGCCGATGACCGTGCCAGAAGAAGGTGTTTCGTCTACTATATTGCGGGCGAAACACTTCCTTTCTTTTGGCGATAAATATCCCGGGGGAGCCGCAGGCGGGGGCAGCGCCCCCTCCCCGCCCGCCGCAGGCGCAAGTCCAGACATAGACGATGCCTGAGAACGATCATGCCATTCCGCGCCGTACCGTTCCTTTGGATGGTATTTACACGCCCAATGACCGCTGCCCCTTTGTTGAATTTTCCCTGACCACCTGCTTTTCATTTCTGCGTGGCGCCTCAGATGCCGTGGATCTGGCCACCACGGCGTGGGAGTTAGGCTATGATGCTCTGGGCTGCGCGGATTGGAACAGTTTTGCAGGTGCCGTTCGCATCTTTTCTGAAGCCACAAGCTGTCAGTTACGTCCGTTCATTGGCACAAGGATCGTGCTGCAAACCGGCGAAGCCTTTCTCGTCTACCCCAAGACCCGCACAGATTACGGTCAGCTGTGTCGCTTGATTTCCAAGGGCCGGATGCACGATGCCGATGGGCAGTGGCAGGCCAAGGGGCTGTGCGATCTCACGCTGGCCGATCTGGCAGCCCACACTGATGGGTGTGTCGTCATTGCCGTTCCCCCCAAGGCCGTGTCCCGCTTTGCCCGCAGCCTGCCCAAGTTCAAACGCGCCCTGCCCGCACTCACACATATTGCCGCCAGTTATCATTATCGCGGCGATGATCGTGCGCGGATTAACCGTCTTGATGCGCTGGCAGATCAGCACAAACTGACCCTTCTGGCCACAAATGACGTCCTGTATCACGCCCCTGAGCGTCGCCCATTGCAGGACGTGATGACCTGTATTCGCGAGAAGACCACCATCGCCAAAGCCGGTTACAAACTGCTGCCCAACGCCGAACGTCACCTCAAATCCCCCGACGAAATGATCCGACTGTTCACCGAGTGGCCCCACGCGATCCGCGCCACCCGCGATCTGGCCGATCAGATCAGCTTCAGCCTCGATGAGTTGCGTTATGAATATCCGTCGGAGGTGATCCCGACGGACATGACTCCGCAGGCCTATCTCGAACAGCTGACGTGGGACGGTGCGAAGACCCGTTATCCGGACGGCATTCCGGAAGAGACCCGCACGACGATCCTCAAAGAACTGGCGATGATCCAGAAAAAGGAGCTCGCTCAGTATTTCCTGACCATCCACGACATCGTCCGCTATGCCCGCGAAGATGCCAGCCCGCCGATCCTGTGTCAGGGCCGCGGATCAGCCGCGAATTCTGCTGTGTGTTATGTTTTGGGCATCACGGCTGTTGATCCTGCCCAGCATCAGCTTTTGTTTGAACGATTCATTTCAGAGGACCGCGACGAGCCGCCCGATATTGACGTCGATTTCGAACACGAGCGGCGCGAGGAAGTCATCCAGCATATCTACGCCAAATATGGCCGTCATCGCGCGGGGCTTTGCGCCACCGTGATCCATTACCGCCCCCGTTCCGCCATTCGCGAGGTGGGCAAGGTGATGGGCCTGTCAGAGGATGTCACCGGCGCGCTGTCAAAAACCATTTGGGGGTCGTGGGGCAAGGATGTCGATGGCAGTCATGTGTCAGAGGCCGGTCTTGATCTGTCTGATCCAATTTTGCGCCGCACGATCATCGTGGCCCAGCAATTGATCGGGATGCCCCGCCATTTGGGCCAGCATGTGGGCGGGTTCATCCTGACCGAAAAGGCGCTGACAGAGACAGTGCCTATCGGCAATGGTGCGATGCCGGACCGGTCTTTTATCGAATGGGACAAGGACGATATCGACCGACTTGGGATACTCAAGGTCGATATTCTGGCGCTTGGGATGCTGACCTGTATTCGTAAGGCGTTCGACATGATTGAAGCCCATTACGATCAAAAATGGACCCTTGCCACCGTCCCCCAAGAAGACCCGCGCGTCTATCATATGCTGTGCAAAGGCGACAGTATCGGGGTGTTTCAAGTGGAAAGCCGCGCCCAGATTAACATGCTGCCGCGCCTGCGCCCCCGCACCTTTTATGATCTGGTGATCGAGGTCGCGATTGTCCGTCCCGGTCCTATTCAGGGCGATATGGTGCATCCCTATTTGCGCCGTCGAAATGGGGAAGAGGTGATCTCGTACCCTGCCCCCGCCGCCCCGCATGATCCGCAGGAATTGAAAAAGATTTTGGGCCGGACCCTCGGCGTTCCCATCTTCCAAGAACAGGCGATGAAGATCGCTATTGATGCCGCCAAGTTTTCGTCCAAGGAAGCCAATGAATTGCGCAAGGCGATGGCCACATTCCGGTCCAAAGGCACAATTGGGTTGCTCGAGGATAAGATGGTCGGGCGGATGGTCGAACGTGGCTATGATCCGGAATTTGCCGCCAATTGTTTTAACCAGATCAAAGGGTTTGGCGAATACGGTTTCCCTGAATCCCATGCCGCCAGCTTTGCCCAGTTGGTTTACGTGTCGTCGTGGCTGAAATGTCATTTTCCGGATGTGTTTTGTGCCGCTCTGCTCAATTCCCAGCCGATGGGTTTTTATGCCCCTGCACAGCTTGTGCGCGACGCGCAGGAACATGGCGTCGAGGTGCGACCTGCTGATGTGAATTTCTCGGATTTCGACACCACGTTGGAACCCAAATCCACGGGTGGTTGGGCTGTACGGCTCGGGTTGCGCCAGATTGGCGGACTGCGTGCGGATGCCGCCGCCAAGATCATGCACGCCCGTGATCGGCCGTTTGAAGACATTCCCGACCTGCAAAAACGCAGCAAGATCACCGCCCCGATTGTCCGCCGCTTGGCTGAGGCGGACGCGATGCGATCCATGTTCATCGACCGCAGGCAGGCACTGTGGGAAGCCAAAGCGCTGCGCGATGCCCCTGATCTGCCGTTGTTCCAAGATACACGCGATGAGGGCGCAGAGGTCACCGTGCCCCTGCCCGTGATGCCAGTGTGCGAACAGGTCGTCGCGGATTACCAGACCATGCGCCTGTCTTTAAAGGCGCACCCGATGGCATTCCTGCGTAAATCCATGCGCAAACAGGGGTTTATGAATACCGTACAGCTGAAAAATGCCCGTCCGTGGCAGAAGGTCAAGATGGCTGGCCTCGTGTTGATCCGCCAGAAACCGGGCACCGCGAAGGGCGTGTGTTTCATCACGATTGAGGATGAAGTCGGTGTGGCGAACCTTGTTGTTTGGCCCAAGATGATGGAGGCCTACCGCAAGACCGTAATGCAATCGCGGCTTTTGATGATCGAAGGTTACGTGCAGCGCGACGTTGATGTGATCCATGTGGTGGCCCAACATCTGGTGGACCGAACCGATGCGCTGATGCGGCTGGCCCCTGAAGGGCGCGACGCGGATGGCGACCAAAAGCAACCTGCACCAGAACCGCGCACCCATCCGCGCGATGTGCGGATCATTCCCAAAAGTCGCGATTTTCATTAAAGGTTTCACCTTGCCAGCGCGGTGCAATTTCTGTCTTCTGCCGCCAACAACAAGGCAGGCTCATGAAGATTTTCTCTGACAAGTCACGCGCCCCGCATTTGGGCGTTTATCCATCCGAACGGCTCGCCCGTGTCGACGCAATGCCGCCGCTGGATATCGCCCCGCTGGCCCCGCTCGATTTTCATCGACCGGAAGACCCCGAAAGCATCGTGAATGCGATGGGTGAATTTCAGGCGATGATGGATGCCATTCGTGGTGGAATCGTGAATAGCACTGTCGCGGATATTCCCACAGACCTGACGGAACGCGCGAACCATCTGAAATCATTTGGATATTTCTCGGATGCGAGCATGGTGGGAATTGGCCCGCTGACCGATGCCTGCCGTCTGGCCACGCCGACCCGCAACCCCGATATTGCCCGATTAGCCGAGGCGTTGAAGACCCGTCAGACCAAGACATTGGCCGCTGGTATCGACATGATTATGGCTGACCTGAAGGAATCGATGCAGGCCGCCCCTGTCCCGATTACGGACCACACAACGACGCTTGTGTTCTTGCAGGAATACCACCGCGATCCCGATCCTTACGAGCCGGGCAGCGATTGGATCAAGGATGCGCAGGCCCATCGTGCCTGTCTACGCGCGACCGAGACCGCGACGGTTCTGGCGAACTATATCCGGCTGCTTGGCTGGGATGCCCGCGCCCATACCGCCACGACATCGGACGTGGATTTGCAACGCTGCGCGGTTGCGGCAGGGCTTGCCACGATCGAAAATGGCACGTTGGTCGCTCCTTGGGTCGGCACTCGCTTTGGTCTTGCTGCAATCACCACGAGCATGCCTTTGGCGCACGACAAACCATTGGCCCCGATGGCGGATCAGCCGTGGTTCAAGACCCAGGGTCCCGCATGGTGGACCGGCTACGGCACGCAGAAATCCGCGTTCAACCGCGATCCATACGCCAACCGTCGGTACGCGGAAGGCGCGCATCCGTTCGAGAAGCTCAAACGTGTCGCGGACCCGACCACCTATATTGACGAACCTAATGTCGCTCGGGTCCCGAAACGCGGCGATCTGTTTGCGCGGGCGCAATTTGGCGACATGGGTAAGAAAACGCAGGACGCAATGAAAGGCGGAATGCATGTGCGCAAAGCCGCCCCTGCCGCCGCGCAACGGCGTGCTTTGGGCGCGTTTACGTTGCTGCAGGACGGGGACACGCGTAATGTCCATCGCCCGACAGACGCGCAACGCAATGCCGCGAATATCAAAGCGGCGTCGTATTTTCTGGGCGCGGATGCCGTCGGTCTGTCGCGCTGTCCCGATTGGGCATGGTATAGCCATGACGCCATCGGTACGCCGATTAATCCCCCACATGATCAAGCGATTAGCATGATTATTGATCAGGGTTTCGAGACGATGGATGGGTCGTCCGGTGACGACTGGATCGCGGTCGCGCAGTCGATGCGGGCCTATCTGCGGTTTTCGCTGATTGGGGGCGTGATCGGGCAGCATATTCGCAACCTCGGCTATAAGGCGAAGGCACATACGGTGATCGACGGTGAAGTTTTGCAGCCGCCACTCTTGTTGCTTGCTGGCTTGGGAGAGGTATCGCGGATTGGTGAGGTGATCCTGAACCCCTACCTCGGGCCGCGTCTGAAATCGGGTGCCGTGACCACAGACATGCCGATGGATCACGATTTGCCGATTGATTTTGGCCTGCAAAAATTCTGCGAAAGTTGCAACAAATGTGCGCGTGAATGTCCATCAGGCGCGATCACGGCTGGCCCCAAATTGATGTTCAACGGCTACGAGATTTGGAAATCCGACAGCCAGAAATGCGCGACCTACCGGATAACAACCGATGGCGGCGCGATGTGCGGGCGCTGCATGAAAACCTGTCCGTGGAACCTTGAGGGGTTATTCGCTGAGGCGCCGTTCCGGTGGGCCGCGAGCAACCTTCCCGCAGCCGCACCTGTGCTGGCAAAGCTTGACGATATGGTCGGCAATGGCGGGCTGAACCCCGTGAAAAAATGGTGGTGGGATATATCGCTGCATGATGACGGTGGATACAAACCCACGCCTGATCCGGTGAATAGCCGCGATTTGCAAGTCGACCTGGATTTGAAGTTCGAGGACCAGACGCTGGCGGTTTACCCTGCCCCGCTGGCCCCGCATCCGTGGCCCTACCCCGATCCGATGAACCGCGAAAAAGGGATTGAAGCCTATCACGCGATGCTGACAGCGGATGCCTATAAGCTGAAGTCGGCGGCGGGCGAAACTGATCACATTCACCGCTATGTTGTGCCAACGGATGCGCCGGTGATTGCCGTGCGCGTGTCCCGCGTCGAGGTCATGACCGACAGCGTGACGATGTATGAATTCGAGGCGCTAGACGGTGGCGATCTGCCAGCATGGCAGGCCGGTGCGCATCTGGATATCGTGGTGGCCCCCGAACTGCTGCGGCAATATTCCATGTCAGGAGACCCGAAAGATCGCAGCAAATATCAAATTGGCGTCCTGCGTGAAGATCAGGGACGCGGCGGGTCCGCCCTGCTGCACCGGATTTTCAACGAAGGTCGGCGGGTTTTCATTTCCAAGCCGATCAACCATTTCCCGCTGAACGAGGACGCGCCGAAAAGCTACCTGATGGGTGGCGGCATTGGTGTGACGCCAATGATCGCCTTTGCGCACAGGCTGCATGATCTGGGGCGCGATTTTGCGCTGCATTATTCCTGCTCTGCGCGCGAGAATGCCGGTTATCTAAATGAACTTGCTGCGATGCCTTGGGCCGATAAGGTTCATCTGCATTTCAGCGCAGATGACACGCGTGCCGATCTCGATGTTATCCTAGGGAATGCCCCGACAGGTGCACATGTCTATACTTGCGGTCCCGAACGTTACATGACGGCCGTCATGGATGCTGCGATCAATTCGGGTTTCCCCGAAGAAAACAGACATCTCGAATATTTCAATGTGCCGGATGTGCCCGACTACGAAAACCATCCCTTTGTCATTCAATTGAAAGACGGCCGCCAATTGAACGTGCCAGCAGATAAATCTGGCACCGATATTTTGCAGAACGCGGGCGTGCCAATTGATGTGAAATGCAGCGATGGATTGTGTGGCGTCTGCCAGTGCGGCTTAATTGCAGGGGACGTCGAACACCGCGATTTTGTACTCTCTGCAAAACAACGCGAGACCCGGGTTATTTTGTGCCAAAGCCGCGCGGCGAACGAAAACGGCGTGATCGAAATCGACCTTTAAGGCCGATAAGGTCGCATTATCAATCTGAGTGATCACGCCTAAATGCCAGAAAAATAAAGCCAATGACGAGCAGCCAGAACGCTGCGGTTAGGAAATAGACACTGATTAGGTTGCGGGTGCCATTTATCCCAAAAAGAGAGAAACTAATCGTAACTAAAAAAGCAAAGACACCCGCTTGCAGAATATGCATACTCGATAACTTTCAACGCTACGCAGAAAAATTGCGCAATTCACGAATATGGCAGTTTAGGATTTTCCGAAATCCCTTTTAGAAAAGCACCCCTACACACACGCTTGAATTGTACAAAAATGTCACAGCGATACGTCGCCGCAACTTTTTTCTAATTTATTCAAAAATTGGGAACCTTTTCAAATTCAATTCAAGTGTCGTCTCGCACTTTTGAAATTTCGGCTTTCAAATCCTTTTCCCAAATAGGCATGTTTTCCCGAACCAGAGTCGCATAGGCCCCATCTGGATTAGTCGGTTCATCGATGTCATATTTGTCGGCCAGCTCCAGCATCATCGTCTGGTCAAAGTGTTGAAAAGCATCCACCAACTGCGTGGCTTTCGCACGTTCATACCCGAGTGCTTCGAAAACAGATCGCGTTGCGCGCACCGAACTGTCGTAGGTCTCGCGAATGATATCGCGGCATCCTACGGCCCACAGATCGTACACATGCCACCTGTCGTATGCACGGGCGACGATGTGAACATGCCGGTGGTGTTCACGTACGTGGCGAACCAGTTCCGTGACCTGTTCTTTTCCATCGATAGCGACCACAAGAACCTTTGCGTCATCGATACCAGCGGCGTGCAACAGGTCAGGCCGTGTCGCGTCGCCGTAGTAAACGCTCAGCCCGAAACCCCGGAGCATTTCAAGCTGTTCATGGCTGTAGTCAACGACAGTGGTGTCATAATCCGCAGCCTGCAATGCCCGATTGACGATGCCGCCAAAACGCCCATGACCGGCAATAATGATCTTTGCATCCGACGTGATTTCGTCAGCGGGTCGTTCTTGTTGGCGGGAATAGCGCGGCGCAATAACCCGATCGTAAATGATGAACAAAGCAGGTGTCAGCAGCATCGACAGCGCAACAATCAGCAACAGCAGATCAGCAACGTCCGAAGGTACGACGCCATTTGCGACTGTGAAGGACACGAGCACAAAACCGAATTCGCCAGCCTGCGCCAATCCCAGTGCGAACAGCCATTTGTCACCGCTTTCGATCTTGAACACGCGCGCCACACCAAGGATGATGCCGCATTTGAGTGCGATCAGCCCGATAGTCAGCCCAACAATCAATGGCAAGTTTGCGGACAGCAGACCAAAGTCGATGCTTGCGCCGACGGTGATGAAGAACACGCCAAGGAAGATACCTTTGAACGGTGCGATGTCGCTTTCCAATTCATGCCGGTATTCGCTGTTCGCCATCACAACACCGGCAAGGAATGTTCCTAATGCAGGTGACAGCCCGACCATGGTCATCAACAGCGCAATGCCCACGACAAGCATCAGGGCGGTGCTGACAAACAATTCGCGCAGCCGCGCTTTGGCCACGTAGCGAAAGATCGGCCCCGTCAGGTAACGCCCCGCCATGATGACAGCAGCAATCGCCACAAGCGTCACAAGCGCAGTCATCCAACCCGACAGGCCTTCGACCATATTCAGGTTCAACGCCGCCTCTGCGTGACCATCGCCGTGTCCTGCGCCTTGATCATCGCCGTGGTCAGCCGCACCAAGCAGTTCCGGCAGGGCAAGCAGCGGGATCAAGGCCAGCATCGGGATCACTGCGATGTCTTGGAATAACAGAACCGAAAAACTGGCCTGCCCTCCATCGCTTCGCATCAGTCCTTTTTCGTTGAGCGTCTGGGTCACTATGGCCGTGGATGACAGGGCAAAAATCAGACCAATCGCCAGCGCGATGCTCCACGCCAATCCAAACACCATCGCTACCGCCATTACAGCAGCCGTTGTCAGCCCGACCTGCAGCCCCCCCATCACAAAGATGCGCGCACGCATGGCCCACAAAACCTGTGGCTGCATTTCCAGACCGATCAGGAACAACATCATCACGACACCAAATTCGGTGAAGTGCTGAAGTGCTACGATATCAACGCCAAAACCTTGCAAAATCGGGCCGATGGCGATTCCCGCAATCAGATACCCAAGAACGGACCCAAGTCCGAACTTCGATGCCAAAGGAACAGCAATCATTCCCGCCAAAAACAAGGTGAAAGTGATCAGCATAAATTCTGCGGTCATGTTTGCGGCCCCCCAATGCCTGCGGTGGGCATTATGTTCCTGCGGAGCCGCAATCACATGTGCCAAGGGTCAGCATGGGCCAGTGGGACGCCCAGCGCAATTCAACTTGCGCCGAAATTTGCACACAAAACGGCCACCCGACAAAGCGGATGGCCGTTTTAGATGAATTCCGTGCTGAACGGGGTTTCTAGTAAGCCCCGCGTCCCGATAGAACAGCGCGGACTGTCAGACCCATCAAGAGCAAATCAAACATGATCGATTTCGATCTGAGGTAGGTCACGTCCATCGCGACCATGCGTGAAAACCCGATGTCGGCACGACCCGACACCTGCCAGATGCCCGTAATCCCCGGTATTGCATTCAGTCGGCGCATCGCGGCCGCAGGATACATCGCGACTTCGCTTGGCAATGCAGGGCGCGGGCCAACAAGCGACATTTCCCCACGCAGGACGTTCAAAATCTGTGGCAATTCATCGATGGAATAGCGACGGATGAAGCGGCCAACGCGTGTGATCCGAGGGTCAGCCCGCATTTTGAAACAGACGCCTTCGCGTTCGCTGTTTTCGACCAATGCTTCACGCCGCGCCTCTGCGTCTTGATACATCGACCGGAATTTGATCATCGAAAACGATGTGCCCCGGTGACCAACACGTTCTTGTTTGAAGAAGACCGGACCGCGGCTGGTCATTTTCACGGCCACTGCGGTCGCAACAAACACTGGCGAAAGCGCCAGCAGCGCGACAGAGGCCACGGAAATATCCAGCGCGCGCTTTGAAACCGTCATGGCTGGGGCAGTGATCCGGCGGGTCCGACCAGCCTGAACCATGGCACGTGCAACAAACGCAGGGTTGCCCAAGACATACCGTTTGAACATGCGGCGTGGCTCGAGGGCCAGACGCCAAGCCCATTCCAGTTTTGCTTTGCGCACGACGGCAGGTGCACGGCTGACACGGCCTGCCTTGAAGTCGAACAATGCGCCGACACCCATGACCAATTTTGCGTTGATGGATTTACGGTGCTGGTACAACCAGACGTCCTGCAAAGGCACACCCATTGCGACCATCACAATGTCCGCACCACTGGCGTTGATCTTTTCGATCATGGCATTTGAATAGGCTCTGTCAAAAAAGCCGTCTTGCGTTCCAGCAATTTGTAGGCCCGGAATTTTCAGGCACAAGTTATCTGCCGCTTCTTGGGCCACACCGGGGGCCGCACCAAGAAGATAGACCGACATGCCACGCGCTGCGGCGCCTCTGCACAGCGGTTCGCACAAATCGGTGCCGTTCAGGTTTTCGCGCAAACGACGACCAATCAGCTTTGCGGCGAGGCTGATCCCTGCCCCGTCCGGTAGGATAACGTCTGCGGCACGCAGGGCACGTTTATAAAGTTTATCTTTAGCGGCCGTATTCACACAGTGCGCATTCAAGAAGGCGGCGGTCGTATGGCCTGGGCGCTCCAAGAGATGCTGAACGGCTGTAGCGCGGTCCGCATTGAGGAGCGACAAACCGAAAAGGGATATAGTTTGTAACATAAAAGTCGTCCTTAAGATTTCGTTAAGAACAATTTGTCTGAAAACAGGTGCTTTAAGCGACGTCGCGAAGGGACACCTTCAGGTCCCGAACGCAGCATCGCACATGCAATCGAGAGGCGGCCGCACCACAAGTATCGGCGGCACTATCCGATCGCGTAGTCGAATTGTGCGAATGCGCTTTTGCCTTCATCCTACGCCATCAATTACGCGCACGAGGCAGCGCAATGGACCGATTCCCGAGCGCATTGGCGCATCTGATTCTCAATCCCGCGCCCGAAACAATACACATGCATAGCCACACATCTATTCTGAGGGACTGGTAGCGATAAACGTCGATGCGACTGCACAAGAACCTGTCGTGAGAGACTCAAATTTGAAAACAGTTTTATACAAAAGGATAGCAAGGTAGCCCGCTGCACAGTCCAACTGACCGTCCGCGATAGCGCACTTTATGATCTCTCTCGCTAAAAGTGTGGCAGGAGTATTTGCCCATGTCCCGTTCTACACGTTTCCGTCCCCTGCGCATTGTTGCGCGCCACCGTCCATCTAGCGCCCGCGTTCTGCGCGGCGGCCGCACCACAGACTTAGGGCGATTGCCCCGCTACGTGATGCTGTTTGGTTTGGCTGCTGCCACGATCTGGACGCCGATTTCGGCCTATGTTCGTTTGACGCCATCCAGCTACACATCCGATGTGTCCCTGATCCTACCCGGATCAGGTGCCCAGTCTTCGGTCAATCTTGCTGAATTAGGTCAGGCGTCTTCATCTGCCGCCTCTGCTTTTTCATCTTCGCGCGTCAGTCCAACAGAGACGTACAAGCGTCTGCTCGCCGCTAACCGCACGTTGGAAAGAGCCGCGGCCGATCTGGACACGCCAATGCAATATTTTGGCGAACCACGCATCCAGTTGGTCGACGAGACATCATTGATCCACTTCTCAATGGTCGGGGCGTCCCCCGAAGAAGCACAGATCCGTGCGACAACGCTGCTAGACGTCTTTATGGACGAAATCGAGATACTTCGTTTGGATGAGCTGAACAGCCGCGAGGAATCCGCGCAGAACGCACTTTCCGGATACGAGGCTGCTGTTGACGATCTGCGCGATCAGATCGCCACGTTGCAAACCGAAAGCGGTTTGGTGTCATTTGCCCATTACGAAGATCTTGTAAAAGAACGCGACACGCTGGTCTTGAAGGTAGAAGATACCATTGCGCGACGTCGCGGTATCGACGCCCAGATGGTGTCGCTGTCCGAAAAACTCGGCGTGTCACCGCAAATGGCTGCGACGAACCTGCGGCTGCATGCCGATCCTGAATTTCAGGAACTTGCGCGAACGCTGTCGGAAAACCGCGCGACGCTCGCTTTGGCCCGTGGCCGGTTTGGCCCGCGTCACCCACAAGTCACTAACGCAGTCCAGAAATTGACTGGCGCAGAAGCGCAAATGAGGTCACGCGGCGCGATTTTGTTGGGTAACGACGCAATGACAGCAAGCAGCGCGTTGGACGTGTCACCTGACCCCGCACGCGGCGCATTGCTTGCCGAACTTGTTGAACTGGCGGGTCTTTGCGAAAGCCTAGCGACCACCGAAGCCACATTGATCGCACAACGCGATGCAGCCGACCTGCGCATGAAAACCTTGGCGCCGCTTGCGTCACGCCTTGATGACTTGTCGCGAGATTATCAAGTTGCTGAAACGGTGTTTAGTTCTGCCTTGGCCCGCGTGGATACAACAAAGTCAGACGTTTACGCGTCTTACCCATTGGTTCAGGTCTTGGCCGATGCATCTTTGCCGATCAACCCGACATCCCCGCAGCCGATGATCGCGATTGCCGCAGGCATCACGGCGACATTGATGATCCTGATGGGTCTGACTCTCGCTTGGCTGCGTCGCCCAATGATCGACAAGCTTTTGGCACGGCCAGCGGTGTAACCCGATGACCCTGCCCGAACGTATCGCGTCCAAGACGCTTGTGTGGACTTGGGGGTTCTACGCATTTGGCAGCCTTTATGTGGTGGGTCCTGTGCTTGCTTGGATCTTAGGGGCACTTGCCGTCCTTGGTCTGTATCTGGGCCCTGCCATGCGCGAAGACCTACGCCCGACCGGTCCTATCCCCGCGATGATCTGGCTTTGGATCGCAGGGATGAGCGTGATGCTTGTCGCGCTCTGGGTCGGTCACCTTGACTGGAACTTGGGTCTGAAAGGGACAATCAAGTCCAGCATCGGCTGGGCGAAAGGTTGGGCTTTGCTGGCGCTTTTCCCGTTGGCAGGTGCCATTCTTCAAATCAATCGTGACGTGTTGATCCGCGCGCATTGTCGATTGGCCTTGATCACGTTGATCATCACGCCAATCCTATTTGTGGCACCGATGATTGGCCTGCCCGAACGTATCTTCACGTCCCCGCTCAAAGCCGTTGGCGGCCCGGGGCCGGAATATTTCACTGTCTATTTCTACACGTTGGACCCGTCCACTTGGACACCACGTTGGCAGTTCTATGCACCTTGGTCGCCATTTGCTGGTCTGCTCGGCGTGATCATGGTCCTGTTCGCCCTAGAGGAAAAACATCGCGGCTGGTTGATCGCCGGATGTCTGGCTGGCGTCGCGATGATACTGCTGTCGAAATCGCGGATGAGCCTTGTTGCCTTGGTCGTGGCCAGTGTCGGCCCACGCATGATGCCATTGCTATTGCGGACTTGGGCGTGGATGATCGGCGCTGCAATCGTAGGGTCAATGGCCGTTTTCTGGACACCGCTGAACAACGCGATCACCCGCTTCTGGTCCGCATTCAAATCATCACGTGCTGACAGCACGCGTGTGCGCGAGACCCTACAAAGGATCGCACACGAACGGTGGGAAGCGGAAGCATTCTGGTTCGGCCACGGCAAAGTCGCCTCCGGCACACATATCGTTGAATACATGCCAATCGGGTCGCATCACACGTGGTGGGGCCTGCTCTTTGTGAAGGGTTTGGTCGGCTTTCTGGCGATGGCTGTGCCGTTCGCCGTCCATCTTTGCATCACGTTGAAGGACGCAGCAGTTCATCCGCAGGGTCGTCTACCGCTTGGGATTATGATCGTGTTTCTGATCTTGTCGATGGGCGAGAATATCGAAATCGAAGCCTATCTGATGTGGCCTGCGCTGATGCTGCTTGGCATCCACCTGCGCGAGATGGCCGAACGGGCCCCACGAATCAGCCCGTCTGCACCTGCCCCCCAATTGCAGCCTGCCTAGAACCTAACAGGCTGGGGCGTGACCTGCATCCGTCAGCAATGCGCCCCATCCTTCGGCAAAACGAGTTTCGGCTTGCGCAACACGGTCTCTGGCTGCCTGCGCACGCGCGTGATCCGGCGTATCGCAGAGCATACGCAGCGCGTCGGCCCAAGCCGCGACCGAAAACGTGTCCACCGCAATAGCACCAGACACCGCGTGATCGCGTAGACCGTCCGCAGTCGATACCAATAGCGGGCGTCCAGCGGCCATCGTTTCCAAGGCCACCAAACCATAAGGTTCACGCCGCGACGGCATCGCCACCGCATCGACGGTGCTTAGCGCCGCAACAGGGTCCGCGACATGGCCATGAAACACGATGTTCGGATCGCCGTCAGCCAACTGATGCAGCTGTTCCCGATCAGGGCCATCGCCAAAGACATCCAGCTGGACACCCTGCAAAGCCGCAGCCTTGAAAGCAGGGATCAACAGATCAAACCCCTTTTGCCCATGCAACCGACCGATTGCACCGATCCGTGTGATCGGGCCAGCTGTCGGTTGCATGGCCAGAAAGTCGTCCAGCGCGACACAGGACGGGATCAGGGTTAACGCCTTGGGTGCGATGCCAATGCCGTTAACAAGCCAATCCTGTTGCGCCTCACTTATCGTAATGACGCGATCAAACACAGCCATTGAAAGGCGTAACATCGCACGGAACCGTTTTGGATGGTTCACCTCGGCTTGCGCGAAGGCGGCACTGTAGTGGTGTTCAACGTGAACAAGCGTAGCCTTCGGATTGCGAGCGCGCAGCGCTACGAAAAACGGCAGGTTCTTCCATGACAAAACGATATGCGACACGATCACGTCCGCATCTGTCTTGGGTGGCATGGTCGGTCCTGCGGGCGTTGTCAGAATGTCATGCGTTCCAAGGGCGGTCATCTGCGCGGACCCTTTGATAAAGTCCAACATGCGCATAACGCCGCCCGGGCTGGTGTCGTCAATCAGATGGCATAACCGGATCATGATGCAGCCTTGCGCAATGCCCGATCAATCAGCCGCTTGCCACCCAGCACCATGACAACGCTTGCCGCCAAAGTGCTGATGGTTTTGCGTGGTTCAAAGAATAACGGATGCAATGATTTCGCATATCCTTGCATTTGCACGCGTAGGGCGGCTTTTCCGTCGCCAAGGCTGACGGCGCGGCGGGCCAGATACCGGCGCTGGTAAGCCTCTGCTGCTGGCAACCATTTTTTGGCAAATTCTGGTGCAATCATGCGTACTTTATCGGCCATCTTGGTCCACGTCGCGAATTGCTTGTCCAGATTGGCGGACAACCCGCCCGACACAATACGGTATCGTGTCAGCGGTTCCGATAACCCGCCAAATCCCCAATCGGTGGTCAACGCGATACGTATCCAGCATTCAATGTCTTCGGATTGGCGCAGGTTCTCGTCGAAGTACCACATCCGCGCTTCGCCCTTGGGTTGGTATCCGATGTCGTGTAGCGTCGCGGCGCGAATGACCGGTGCGGACCCGTTTCCAACCGGATTGCGCAACAGGATATGATGTGCGGCGACGTCAGCTGTGCGCGGCGCTTGGATGATCCCAAGGCTGCGGTTTGCTTCATCAACGAGCAAAGACGCCGAATAGCTGACACCAATTTCAGGATGATCCGCCAAATAGGCCACGTGCTTTTCCAGCTTTTCAGGTTCCCATAGATCGTCACCGTCACAAAAGCCGATCAATTCACCTTCTGCCGCAATGATACCGCCGTTGCGCGCACCAGCGAGACCGCGATTGACTTGGCGAAACAGACGGACCCGCGGATCAGGCTGGGCTTCGACCCACGCGGCAGTGCCATCCGTGGACCCATCATCAACGACGATGATTTCGAAATCTGTGTAAGTTTGTGCAAGCAGCGAAGAGACTGTTTCAGGAAGCGTTTTTAACGTGTTGAACGCGGGAACAACGATACTGACATGGGGCATAACAAAACAACCTTTTACGCAAAGAATGAACGACGCAGCGGCGCCGGAATAAGTGGGGCAAATAGACAAGACACAAGCGTCGCGGGACCACGATGACCGTCGCCCAAAAACGCGAGCGGAGACAGTTTGAAACCAGCCAAAGCCAACTGAAACGCCGACTTGGGCGGGATGTTCAGACGCAATGCGCGACGCGCCAAGTAACGCAGGTGCAGGGCTTCGGCGCGATCACGTTGTGCATCGGCAATCTCATGCCCCGCGCTCGCAACTGCCTCGCGCCAGCCTTCGTGCATCTGCATCAGATTGGCCGACAGTCCATTATTGCTGGCACGGTACCGCACCAAAACGGAGGGCGTCGCAACCAGCGTTTTGCCGGACGCCACGAACCGCACCAAGAATTCAAGATCCTCGCTGTAGCGCATGTCTTCACGAAACCCATTTAGTTCAAGGAAAGCCGTACGGCGCACACACAAGTTCGACAATGTGCACACCGGGTTTTCGCCCAACAAGTCTTCAAGGGATGTCTGGCCTGCTTTGACCGTTGATGTGGTCGTATCCGCAGTGCTGCTGTCTTCGAAAAATGCGATGCGCCCGTAAATGCCGTCTGCCTCGGGCGAAGTCGCCGCAACCTGTGCAATGTGGGACAGTTTTTGCGGCACCCAAATATCATCTGAATCAAGAAATGCGATCCAGTCCGCGTTTGCAGACGCTGCGCCGACGTTGCGCGCAATGCTTGGGCCTTCGTTTGGCTTGCCGATCACGTGAATGCGGGGATCAGACGCCGCAGCGGCCTGCAACATGTCGAGGGTTGCGTCGGTCGATCCGTCATCAACGCAGATCGCTTCCCAATCCTGTTCATCTTGGCTTTGCAAAGACGCGAGCGTTTCCGCTAGCGTTTCGGTCGCATTGTAACAGGCGATAACAACAGAAAAACGCGGCATAGTCAGGCCTCCATTCGGCGAATTGATAGAAACAACGGAACGCTTGCGACGAGCTGAACCAGACAGGAAATGGCGAGATACCCCCAGGCAATCGCTTCAAGGCCCAGCGGAGACAGGAAATATGTCGCGGTCAAAAGCGAAACGGTCAGGCCGGTTGTGACAGCCAGTTCCGTCAGCGCCCGATCTTCGGCCCGCAGCCATTGCGCGGTGCCAGACCAAACCATCGTCGGGATCGCAGCCAGACAAAGGATCGATACGATTGGTGAAATGTAGGCCCAGTCTTCCCCCAGCAAGAACGGCACGTAGTAAGGTGTCGCCAAGGCTTGTAGGATGACAATTGGGGTTGTGAACAAAAGCCCCAACCAAACCGCTTCGCCTGTCGCGCGAGCGCGGTTTGTTGCGGCGGCAATGGTGGGAAACACCACGCGCGAAAAAGCCGTCGAGATCGACGTCGCAAGACTTAGACCTGCGTTGAACGCGAAAAAGTAGATACCAAGGGCTTCGGCACCCAGCGTTGCGCCGATCACCAGCTTGTCCCCCTGCAAACGCAGGGTTTTGATCACTTCGCTCCCTAAAAGGCAGGCGCCAAATCCAACGAAGTGACTGACGGGCGCCGCGTCTGTTACCGGCGCTGGTACGTCAGGGTGCAGACGTCGCATCCCGATCAGCCACACCGGCGCCGTCAGAACGCGCGGTAAGATCAATGCAAGCGGGGAAGGAAACACCATTGCAAGTCCGGCAGTCAGGATGTTCGCTAAGACAACCTGCCCCCCCGCGACACCTGCAGTGCCTGTCAGTTTCCCCGCTCGCATGGCCAGCGCGCAATGCACAATTCCGGCTGGCATCACGAGGTATTCCAATGCCAAAAGAGCGATCATAAGTGGGATCAGGGTTCCGCCTGACCACATCCAAATTCCCGCAGCAAACAGACATTGGACAGTAAACAGCCCAATGCACCATAAACGAAACAAGCGACGTGCTGTGGTTACAACCGCGGGCAATGCTTTGTCAGGTGCGGCGATGATCCGCTGCACGACCCCGGTTTCCGTGAGTGATTTTAGGATGTCGCCTGCGGCAATCGCAGCTGCGGCAAGGCCGATGGCCTCTGCCTCCATGACACGCGCCACGACGATAACGACCGCGATGCGCGAAATCTTTTGGATGATCTCGGATGCACCATTGGTCAGGAGCGATGTCAAAAAGTGGCGATTGTCTGGCATAATATCCTCGTGGTTAATACAGCTAGATTTATCATAAGCATTCGATTCAATCGCATGTCTGTAAGGTTGGTCTTGTGGCGATTCCGCACCGTTTCCTATACAAACGGATAGTTCAGACCTAAGTATGCTGAGTTCACTCGCAGTTTTGATGTCCCTACGTTAGGGTAAGAAAAAAGCGTGCGAGCGGAATACATGCAGACGACCAGATTGATTATGATTGTCGCGATGTCGTGCCTATTGGCGGCCTGTGCATCGCACACGGTTCCAGGCAACCGCGAAGACGTTGATGCTGGTCAAGCCTATCAAGCCCGCTATCGCGGCCCCGACACAGGTGGTGCCGAGGTCACAAGGTCGTCGTATCTTGATATGCTCAAATGTACGGACGGCGCGGTCCTATCCGACAACGACAGTTATGATGGAAAAGGAACGGCTGGCATCGGGTCCATTACAGGTGGCAGTCCCGAGGTGCTTTCTGTTGGCGATCTGTTGCAAGTTTTCATCGAAGAAGACGAAACGCTTTCGGACACATATGTGATCAATGAAGATGGGAATGTGCGTATCCCCTTCTTGCGCTCGGTTCCTGCAGCGGGCCGCAGTCCACGTTCCGTCGAAACAGCCATTGCCAACGCATTGATCGCTGACGAACTTTACACCATCGAACCACGTGTTTCGGTGATCCTGAAGGATTATGCGGAAGCCACTGTTTTTGTGGCTGGTGCCGTTTTTGAACCACGTCAGGTGATTGTCGGCGGGGCCAACGCCCAAACCCGCGACGTTGAACGTCAGCAGGCACTGGGTGCCGCTACTGCGTCGCGTCGCCTGTCGACAGCGCTTCGTAACGCTGGTGGTATTCGTCCGGATGCCGACCTTTCCAAAGTTGTTGTCATTCGCGGCGGGGACCGCACCGTCTATGATATCCGGGAAGCCCCGCGCGGCGGCGCCTTTCCAGATCCAATTCTGATTGCCGGTGACCGCGTCGAAGTGCCGTCTCGGCAGTGTTTCCAAGATGAACTGGTCGTTCCAAGTTCAATCACCCCACCCGGCGTCAAAGTCTTTTTGTCGAACCTTGCCGAAACAGCGCTCGCCAATAACCCCGCAGCGGTCCCAGATGCGCGGGATATGCGGTACGGGACGCGGTTCTTGCAGGCCGTCTTCGGGTTGAACTGCGTTGGTGGATCCAAACTGACCAATGCCAACCGGCGCGCTGTTCTGTTTTCCCGCAATCCAATCACCGGCGAATCTGTGGTGATTGATCGGTCCATTGAAGACCTGCTGCGCGATGCGGAACGAGACGAATTCAATCCCTACATCATGCCGGAAGATTCGATTTCCTGCTATGACAGCGCGACCGTCAGCTTCCGCAACCTTGCCGCCGCATTCGGCGTCGTTTCAGCGGCTGTTTACGTCATCAACTAAAAGCGGCGGATCGGGAACTGGCGATCCGTTTCCCGGATTTCAGGCATCGGAATAATGGACTTTGCAGGGCCCAGCTCGACGCATCATCGACAAACGCGGTTACGGTAAAGGCCTTGCGCAATGCCCCCGTCACTCATGACAAAACGAAAAAAACCGCTCAATGCGGCTCTGTCCATTCACAACAAAAGTGATTGTGGCGGAGGCTCAGGGATTCGAACCCTGGGAGGACTTTCACCCTCGTCGGTTTTCAAGACCGGTGCATTCGACCACTCTGCCAAGCCTCCGCTGGGGGGCTTCTTAGGGCCATTGATTTGGAAGGTAAAGACCCATGTTGATGAAAAATGTTCACGTGGAAATCCGCCCATGATTTTGTCTCAAGACTTCCCAAATGTGCACTCCCCCGCTAATGTGCGCATTATATAGGGTTCAGCGTTACTTTTCTTCGCTGGTCGAACAACAATGATAGGTGTCGGGGCAACCGAAACCACCGGGCAAATTTGGGGCGATTAGCAATGGCAAATGCATTGATTTCAACACCTTGGCTAAAAGGCGGCCTTGTGGCGTCGCTCATGTTAACGGTTGCAGCGTGTGAGCAACTGGAAAACATCGGCGCCGGAGCAGAAGCAACACCAGACGCCGAAGGCCCCGCATTGCCCCTTCTCGGCGGCGCAACGGAAGAGCGCGACGTCGAAGCCCCTGAAATTTTCCAGAAGACGGAAACCGGACTTTGGGACGGACGCCCGTCACTTGGCGGTGTTTGGGTGGCGCATCCGGATGTGACAGACCCCGAACGTGTGATTATTCGCAACGAGACCAACGGGAAGTTCGTGATCGGCGCCTTGTTCCGTCGCGAACGCGATAACCCCGGTCCGGCACTGCAAGTATCGTCCGATGCTGCCGAAGAACTTGGTATGCTCGCCGGATCGCCCGCGACGTTGGATGTTGTCGCACTGCGTCGCGAAGCTGCGCCAGTTGCACCGCCAGCCACCACCGATTTTGACGCACCCGTTGAAATCGCAGCGACACCGCTGGAAACAGACCCAATTGCTGGTGCTGCCGCCGCTATTGCTGCGGCAGAAGCCGTCACACCTGCACCAGTTGCCACGCCCGCACCTGCCCCCGTGCCGACGCCAGCTGCGGCGCCTGCGTCATCGCTGGCGAAACCGTTTATCCAAATCGGTATTTTCAGTGTCGAAGAAAACGCGAACAACACCGCGACGTCGTTGCGCCAAGATGGCATGTCTGCCACCGTGCTGGCCCAAAACAGCCAAGGCAAACCGTTCTGGCGTGTGATCGTGGGCCCTGCCCCGACTGCTGCGGATCGGGCTGCGATCTTGGATAAGGTCAAGGCGCTCGGCTTTGCTGACGCCTACTTCGTAAGCAACTAAACCCACTTCAATCGGAGCTGTCACCGATGCCTATTCCTTTTGTCCGTACTGGCCTTGCCCTGATCGTCAGCATGGTCTGGAGCGTCGCGGCGCTTGCTCAAACCTTTGATACACGCGCCACGGCTGCCTATGTGATCGACCAGACAACAGGCACTGTCCTGTTGGACAAGAATGCAGACGAACCACTACCGCCTGCGTCCATGTCCAAACTGATGACGATCTACATGGCGTTCGAAGCCGTGGCCGACGGCATCTTGCGCATTGATGAACGCCTGCCCGTGTCCACACATGCCGCATCCTATGGCGGGTCATCCATGTTTTTGGACACCACCGACCGTGTAACCGTCGAAGACCTGCTGCGGGGCGTGATCGTTTTGTCCGGCAATGACGCAAGCGCTGTGTTAGCCGAGGCCCTGTCGCTTGACGGGACAGAAGCAGGATTCGCCCGTCAGATGACCGAACGCGGCCGTCGCATGGGCATGACGAATTCGTCTTTTGCCAATTCAAACGGCTGGCCTGCTGCCGGGCATCGCATGTCGATGCGTGATTTGGGCATCCTCGCGAACCGTCTGATCACCGACTACCCCACCTATTACCCGCTATTTTCCGAACGCGAATTTGCCTTCGACAACCGCGTCCCGTCCAACACCCGCAACCGCAACCCGATCCTGAGCCTTGGGATCGGTGCAGATGGCCTGAAAACAGGTCACACGCAGGAAGCCGGTTACGGGCTGGTTGGCTCTGCGAAACAAGGTGATCGCCGGATTATTTTTGTGATTACAGGTCTCGACAGTTCGCAGGCCCGTGCAGAAGAAGCTGAGAAAATCGTTAACTGGGCTTTCCGCCAATTTGCCCAAAAGGACGTGGCCCAAGGTGGTACACGGATCGCAGAAGCAGAGGTCTGGATGGGCGAACAACCCTCCGTTGGCTTGACCGTTGCAGATGACGTTTCACTGTTGGTCCCTGTTGTGAACCAAGACGGTCTGGACGCCGAAGTCATCTACACAGGCCCGTTCGAGGCTCCGATCACAGCCGGTCAAGAACTGGGCGAATTGGTGATTTCGCTGGACGGCCTTCCCGAACACCGTGTCCCATTGGTCGCAGAACATGACGTGCCACTGGGCGGTTTCAACACGCGGCTGCGCGTGGCAGGCGAAGTGCTTTGGGGTAAGTTCGGCCCAACGGCAGAAGCTCCCGAAGCCGCGACAGAGGCTGAGTCCTAATTGATGACCATGGGCCGTTTCATTACGTTCGAGGGCATCGACGGCTCTGGCAAATCTACCCAATCGCGGACGTTGAAAGCATCGCTTGAGGCCGCAGGGCATGACGTTATCCTCACGCGCGAACCGGGCGGATCACCCGGTGCCGAGGAAATCCGCAACCTTGTCTTGACTGGCGAACCTGACCGTTGGTCTGCGGAGACAGAAATCCTGCTGTTCACTGCATCCCGCCGCGACCATCTGGAAAAGACAATCGAACCTGCGTTGGCTGCTGGCCAAACCGTTATTTCGGATCGTTTCGCCGACAGCACCCGCGTCTATCAAGGTGCCACCCGTGGTGATCTGCGCGGCATGGTGGATCAATTGCACAGCCTGATGATTGGGCGCGAACCTGATCTGACCTTCATCATAGATATGGATCCAGAAGTCGCGTTGACCCGCGGTCTTGCCCGCAATTCAGGCGAGGACAGGTTCGAAGATTTCGGCCTGCCGTTCCAAGAGACCCTGCGCCACGGCTTTTTGTCGCTCGCGAAATCCTTCCCCGCGCGTTGCATTCTGATCGATGGCAATCGTGAACCAGACGCGATCGCAGCCGATATCGCCACCCAATACGCCGCCCGCACATGAGCGACGATATCCCCGAACCCGACCGGATCGAAGGCGCACCGCACCCCCGTGAAACGCCCGTTCTATTTGGACAATCGGCGGCAGAGGCGTCGTTCCTCGAGGCTTTCAATGCCGGCCGCCTGCATTCCGGATGGTTGATCACTGGTCCGCGCGGCGTGGGCAAGGCGACGCTGGCATGGAAGATCGCCACATTTTTGTTGTCACAAGAGCCGGATCAAGGTGACAGGCTGTTTGGCGCGCCGCCCCCGCCGGAAACCTTGCATGTTGACGAAGACCATCCCGATGCGCGGCTTGTTCAATCGGGCGCGCATCCGCGTCTGTTTATCGTACGCCGTCCCTACGACGAGAAAACGAAGAAGCTGAAAGCAGACATCACCGTCGATGCCGTGCGCGGCGTGAAGGGCTTCTTTCACATGTCCGCCACTGACGGCGGTCGGCGCGTTGTCATTGTCGATGCAGCGGACGAATTGAACCGCAACGCGGCCAACGCGATCCTCAAAGAACTCGAAGAACCACCCGCTGACACAACGATCCTACTGATCGCGCACCAACCATCACGCCTTTTGCCAACGATCCGGTCCCGCTGCCGCGAATTGCGTTGTGGGCCGTTGGGCGCAGACGACCTAAGCCAAGCGCTGACCCAAGCGGGCCATACCGCAGACGCCACCGAAGCACTGACCGTTTTGGCGGGCGGATCAGCCGGCGATGCCATCGCGATGCTGAACCACGACGGATTGCCGCGTTATGCCGAAATCATCAAAGTGATGGACAACCTGCCCAACGCAGATCGCCCCGCCGCGCTTTCGCTCGCGAATTCCTGCGCAGGTGTTGCGAACGTGATCCGTTACGGTCTGACGCTTGATCTGATCGACCATTTTCTCGCGCGGTGTGCACGTGCCGGCTTGCTTGGCCCACCCGCCACACAAGGCGCACCCGGCGAGGCCCGATTACTGGCACGTCTGTCGCCTGATGATCGCGCTGCCCGCGCTTGGGCACAGTTACAGCAAGACCTGACTGCAAGGATCAGACATGGGCGGGCGGTGAACCTTGACCCTGCTGCTTTGGTCCTAGATATCGTATTTAAGATCGAAGAAACCGCACGGGCCGTTGCTGCCCGCTAAAGGCAGATTATGACCCTTCCCATTCTTGTCGACAGCCACTGCCACCTTGATTTTCCGGACTTTGATGCCGAACGTCCTGACGTGATTCAGCGGGCGTTGGACGCGGGCGTGACCCGCATGGTGACGATCTGCACACGCCTGCGCAATGAACCAAGCGTGCGGGCCATTGCCGAAGCGCATGATCCGGTTTTCTACGCCTGCGGCACCCATCCGATGTCAGCGGCAGAAGAACCATTGGCCAGTGTCGATGAACTGATCAAGATCGCGCAGCACCCGAAAATGGTCGGGATCGGCGAGACGGGTCTGGATTATCATTACACATCCGAAAGCGCTGATATCCAAAAGGAAAGTCTGCGAATTCACATCACAGCAGCGCGTGAAACGGGCCTGCCTCTGATCATCCACGCACGCGGCGCTGATGATGACATGGCCCGCATTCTGGCGGAAGAACATGCAAACGGGGCGTATTCCTGCGTGATGCATTGCTTCTCAAGCTCGCCTGAATTGGGCCGTGCAGCACTCGATCTAGGGTTCTACCTGTCGATGTCCGGGATCGCGACATTCCCGAAAAGCCAAGAGGTGCGCGACATCTTTGCGGCGGGCCCGTTGGACCGAATCTTGGTTGAAACAGATAGTCCATACCTTGCACCGCCGCCGCATCGCGGCAAACGCAATGAACCAGCGTATACTGCATACACAGCAGCCAAAGGGGCCGAGGTTTTCGGCATCTCGCTCGACGATTTCGCGAAAGCCACAACCGCCAATTTTGACCGCTTGTTCACGAAAGCCGCAGGATGAGCGACACGATCACCTTTCGTATTCTCGGCTGCGGGTCATCCGGTGGCGTGCCGCGCCTGTCGGATACGCGCGGCGGTAACTGGGGCGCTTGTGATCCGACGAATCCCAAGAACCGGCGCAGCCGCTGCGCCCTGCTTGTGACACGCAAAGGACCAAACGGCATCACGCGCGTGCTTGTCGACACCACTCCAGACATGCGGCAGCAACTGCTGGACGCCGGCATCGGATCGCTGGACGCCGTGGTCTATACACATGCGCACGCCGACCATTTGCACGGGATCGACGACCTGCGCATGGTCGTCTTCAACATGCGCCAACGATTACAGGTCTATGCGGATCAAGATACAACAGATGCGCTGATGGATCGTTTCGGTTATGCGTTCATCCAGCCCAAAGGCTCATCTTACCCACCGATCTGTGAATTGAACCTCATCGAACAGCCCTTTGAAATTACAGGCGCGGGCGGTCCCATTTCGTTCACTCCGATCCCTGTCGAACACGGCGCGATGGTCACCTATGGCTTCCGGATTAATGACTGTGCCTATGTGCCTGACGTGGCTGACATCCCGGACACAAGCTGGCCGCTTTTGGAAAACCTCGATCTGTGGATCATCGACGCATTACGCCGCGACCCGCACCCGACCCATGCGCACTTGGAAAAGACGCTTGGCTGGATTGACCAGATCAAACCCAAGCAAGCTGTGCTGACCAATATGCACAACGATCTCGACTACGCGACGCTTGCAGCAGAAACTGCAGACCATATTCAACCCGCCTATGACGGGCTGACCCTGACGCTACCAATCACATAACCGGATCGCCCCCGACTTCTTTTGGTCAAAAATACCTCTGCCGGAGGCGCCAACATATCGAAAGTCCCTGCCATGGGCGTTCTTTTAAATGTCATCCTTCCCGTCTTCCTCGTGATCGGCTTTGGCTATGTCGCGGTTTGGCGCAAGTATTTCAGCGACGAAGGCGTCGATGGACTGATGAAGTTTACACAGAACTTTGCGATCCCGTGCCTGCTATACCGAGCGATTTCGACCCTCGACCTAAGCCAGAACTTCGACTTTGCGCTCTTAGGAAGCTTCTATACAGGCGCCATTGCAGGGTTCGCGATTGGCATGATCGGGGCGAAAGTCATCTTCAAACGGGATTGGGAAGACGCGGTTGCCATTGGTTTTATCGGCCTGTTTTCCAACTCCCTGCTGCTTGGTCTACCAATCACTGAACGGGCCTACGGCGCAGGTGCGCTGGAAGCCAACTACACGATCATCGCGGTCCATTCGCCGATCTGCTATTTCGTCGGCATCACAGCGATGGAAATCGCCCGCAATCGCGGTGGATCGTTCACATCCCTGCCCGGCAAAGTGCTAAAGGCGATGTTCCGCAATGCACTGATCTTGGGGATCAGCCTTGGGTTCATCGTGAATCTTGGCGGTATTCCCGTGCCCGGCGTCATCACCGACGCAATTGATTTGATGGTCCGCGCGGCGTTGCCTGCAGCGCTTTTCGGTTTGGGCGGCGTGTTGTATCGTTACAGACCCGAAGGCGACATCAAAACGATCCTGTTTATCGTCTGCGTGTCGCTTGTCGTGCACCCGACGACTGTCTGGCTCTTGGGGAAATGGAACGGGCTGAGCACGGACGCGTTCCGCTCGGCGATCCTGACATCTGCGATGGCACCGGGGATCAACACCTACGTCTTTGCCAACATGTACCGCAAAGCCAAACGCGTAGCGGCGTCCGCGGTGCTGTTCGGCACAGCGTTGTCCATCCTGTCGGTTTGGCTATGGCTCGCTATCTTGCCCTAGAACCTTTTCTTTTGGTCCTAAATATCTCGGGGGGTCTGGGAGGCTGGCCCCCCAGTGTCGCGACGCCAAAGGCGACGCAATACCTGCTTGAGAACGACCTAGCTCGGTGACATGCCTCGCAAACGCTCTGACCTGCGGCGAAGCAATTCGACCACGAACAACAGAACAATCGAGATCGCGATCAAGATCGTCGCGACCGCCAAAATCGTCGGGCTGATCTGCTCGCGCAGGCCTGTAAACATCTGCCAAGGCAGCGTTTTCTGACCGGCAGAGCCGACGAAAAGAACCACGACAACTTCATCGAACGATGTGATGAACGCGAACAGTCCGCCTGACACAACGCCCGGCAAAATCAGCGGCATTTGCACGCGAAAGAAAGTCGTCACCGGCCCTGCCCCCATGTTGGCCGCCGCACGCGTCAGGGATTTATCAAACCCCACCAGCGTCGCCGTCACCGTGATGATCACGAAAGGAATGCCCAACGCCGCGTGTGCCAGCACAACACCGATATAAGTGCCTGTCAGCGTGAAAGGCAGTTCGAGCTTGCCGTAGAACGGGATCGGTATGTACGGGTTGGAATAGAAGAAATACATACCAGTCGCCGAAATAATCAGCGGCACGATCATCGGCGAGATCAGGATCGCCATGATGGCGCGCCGGAAAGGCACGTGGGATTGCGACAGACCAATCGCGGCCAACGTCCCCAAGGACACCGACAAGATCGTCGCCACAGGTGCGATCCTGAGCGAGTTCTTCAACGCCAACTGCCAATCGGAACTGGTGAAGAAGTCTTCATAGTGTTTCGTCGAATAGCCTTCCGGATCGAAAGCCAGCATTTCCGGCGTGAACGTAAAGAAATCCTGCGCGTTAAACGACAGCGGAATGATCACGACAATCGGCGCGATCAGGAAGAAAAAGATCAACCCGCAGATAATCCGGAAACTGTAATACCACACCGTTTGGCCGGGGGTCGCATATGTTGGCAAACCTGACATGTTTTCTTACCCTAGCTTTACGTTGTCGATGCCGACGATCCGGTCGTAGGCCCAGTAGAAGATCAGCACGATGGCCAGCAAAATCGCACCCAATGCGGCCGCCAAGCCCCAGTTAAGGGAGCTGGAAATGTGATACGCGATCCGGTTCGAGATAAAGACACCCTTGGTCCCGCCCACGATTTCCGGCGTGATGTAGTAGCCAATCGACAGAATAAACACGAGGATCGACCCCGCCCCGATGCCCGGAATGGACTGCGGGAAATAGACGCGCCAGAAGGCGGTCCAGTTCGTGGCCCCCAGTGACTTTGCCGCCCGCAGGTAGCTTGACGGGATCGTTTGCATCACCGAATAAAGCGGCAGGATCATGAATGGCAGCAAGATATGCGTCATCGCGATGATCGTACCCGTTTGGTTATTGATCAGTTGTAAGCGGCTGTCATCGGCCACGAAGCCAATCCAGACCAGCACATCGTTGATCACCCCCTGCTGTTGCAGCAGCACTTTCCACGCAGACGTTCGCACCAGCAGCGATGTCCAGAACGGCAGTAGCACGAGGATCATCAGAAGGTTCGCTTTGCGTGCTGGCAGGTTCGCGAGCAACCAAGCGATTGGATAGCCCAACAGGATACAGCTGACGGTGATCGTAAAGGACATGATCATCGTACGGATAAACAGCGTGATGTAGATCCGTTCGTTTTCTGGGCGCAGTTCTGCGCCTTCGGCCCCCTTCAGGCGGTCGACAGAGTTCAGGAAATACCCGTCCGTGTAAGCAGGACTGTAAGTCTGAATGGTACGCCAAACATCGGTGCTGCCCCAGTCTTCGTCGATATCGACGAACAGCGCTTTAGGATCATCCAACGTCAAACCCGCTACCGTGGTTTGCACATCGGCAAGCAAATCTGCCTGCGCGTCTGACAATCCGTCAGTCGGGGCAGTCGTCACTTCTTGCGCAAGAACATGGAAGAAGATCGGTAATTGCTTTTCGGCCAACGGGTTATCGCCCGCCTCCATCGCGATTTCGGTAAAGGACCGGTACAGGCTGGTGGTATCCGGCAAAGCAGCCTGCAATTCCGGACGTGCCTCGAATGCTGGTCCTGCGCCTGTCTCGTCCCACGCATCCACTGCGTCGGTCCAATCATCGGTGCCCAGTAATCCGCCAAAGACAGACCGTTCTTTCCAAATCGGTGCGGCGTCTTCCAGCGCGTCTTGGACGGTTTCGCCAATCTCATCAACACTGCGGCCGGTTTTGCGGAACAGCGATGACACGCCGGTCAATTCATAGTTCAGGCGGCTGCCTAGTCGCGTGTGGCTTTTCTCTTCGACAGCAATCGCCAGATCGCGGGCCAAAGCCTCGAACACTGCAGCGTCTGGTTCAGCTTCGCCTGCGGCATCCCAATCAGCCAGCTCAACCACAGTCCGTGGGAGCGTTTCGCCAACGATTTGGTTCTCGACCGACCGGAACAACATATCCGCAATCGGCATCACAAAGGACACGAGGATGAACAACAAAAGCGGCGCGATCAGCATCAAGGCCCGCATCTTTTGGCGGCGCAATGCGCGGTTCAGCGATGCTTTCAGCGGGCGACCGTCTGCTGCGAGAACTTGTTCAGCCATGTTATTCGGCCCCTTCAACGAGCACGATCATGCTGTCCGCGTTTGCTGTGCGTATCTTCATGATCTCTTGGTATTCTTCGGAATAATATGCAGCTTTCGCTGTCTCATAATCGGGGTATTCAAAGCACACATGACGTGTGAATTCTGGGCCTTCTGGGGTCTCGGATTGACCACCGCGTACAAGCGGTTTGCCACCAAACGACGCAAGAACCGGCGAATTGCGTGTTACGTATTCTTTATACGCTTCCGCATCCTTCACGGTCACATGACCAATAATGTAGCCTTTTGGCATATCGTCCCCACACCCGATTTAGAAAGGGGGCGCGACCCGCAGGCCGCACCCCCAAAGATCACTTACTGTGACAACCATGCCTGGAATTTCGCATCCAGATCGTCACGGTAGTCAGCCCACCATTCGTAGTTGTACAGGAAAGTGTTTGTCGCGTTCGCTGGATCGGTTGGCATGTGTGGCGCCATGTCGATACCCAAAGTCGCGTGCTGACCTACGAGAGGCGCAGAAGATGCACGTGCTGGACCGTAAGAGATGTACTTCGCTTGGTCGGCCAGACGCTGTGTGTCTGTCGCGAACTTCACGTAGTCCAATGCGCGTGCTTCACGCTCTGGTGTCAGGCCAGTTGGGATGATCCAACCGTCAAGGTCAAACACCTGCGCGTCCCAAAGCATCGCAACCGGCTGATCTTGCTCTTCGATCAAGCTGAACAGACGGCCGTTGTATGTGGACCCCATGATGACTTCGCCGTCAGCCAAAAGCTGCGGCGTGTCAGCACCAGCGGACCACCAAACAACGCTGTCCTTGATGGTGTCGAGCTTGGCAAACGCCTGCGCCTGACCTTCTTCTGTTTCCAGAACGTCATACACGTCTTCGTTTGCAACGCCGTCACAGATCAAAGCCCATTCGAGGTTGTTGATCGGACGCTTTTCGAGCGAACGCATACCTGGGTATGTGTCTGTGTCGAACAATGCGCAGATTTCTGTTGGCGCAGTGTCACCAACAAGGTCTGTGCGGTAGCCAACAGTTGTCGAATAAACGATCTGTGGGATGAAGCAGTCGGATACCAGCAGATCGCCGAAATCGTCAGATGCTTTGGACCCGTCGTCGCCATCAGCAAGCTGTGTGTCCGCGTCGATTTCAAGTGCAAGACCTTCGTCGCACAGGCGGATCGCGTCAGACGCAACAACGTCAACAACGTCCCATGTCACGTTACCCGCTTCGTTCATCGCGCGCAGTTTCGCAACCGCTTCGGCAGAGGATTCATCGTTGATGATCGTCACGCCTGTGTTCTCAGCATATGGGTCGTGATACGCTGCCTGTTGTGACGCAGAGTACGCGCCGCCCCAGCTTACGATTGTCATTTCATCGGCCATGTGACCGTCAGCGCCAGCTGCCAATGGTGCAATCACCAGTGCAGATGAGGCCATAAGTTTGGTAGTCAGTTTCATTGTATTCTCCCGTTAGAAGTGCCCGGATTGGTATTGAAGATCAGCAGTCCAGGCCGCCACTGATCCTTGTCTTTATGCGTCGAGCGCGCGGCAATCTTCGGCCATCCAGCCGATTTCGATTGTCTCACCCGGTTTCAGGCGTACCTGATCAGGCGCGTTACGGGTTTTCACCACAAATTCGTCGCTGCCAGCCACACGCAGGCGGGTCCGGAAAATGTCACCCATGTAGATGAATTCCAGCACTTCAGCCTTCAGCGTATGTGCATCGGCATGCAAACGTGCGCGGTCAAATTCGACCCGTTCTGGACGGATTGAAACCTTCGTGCGGTCGCCGACGCTATTCACGTTTACAGGCACCGCGTCGATGATGTCGCCGCTGTCCAGCTTGACGATACAGGTGTTGCCTTTGATTTCCTGAACAACGCCTTCAAGGGTATTATTCTCACCGATGAACTGGGCAACAAAGCTGTTCTCGGGCTTTTCATACAATTCATCCGGTGGTGCCAGCTGTTGAATACGCCCATCATCAAACACAGCAACACGGTCTGACATTGTCAGCGCCTCTGTCTGGTCGTGGGTCACGTAAACGGTTGTAATACCAAGCGAATGGGCAAGGTTCGTAATTTCGAACTGCAACGTTTCGCGCAGTTGCTTATCAAGCGCGCCAAGCGGTTCGTCCATCAATACCAATTCCGGTTCAAACACCAGCGCACGCGCCAGAGCGATCCGCTGCTGTTGGCCACCAGACAATTGTGCCGGACGTCGCCCTGCGAAATCGCCCATCTGAACCATATCCAAAGCGCGCTTCACTTTCGCCTCGCGATCGGATTTGCCCATCTTGCGGACTTCCAGCGGGAAGGACAGGTTTTCGGCGACCGTCATGTGCGGGAAAAGCGCGTAGTTTTGGAACACCATCCCGATGCCACGCTTGTGTGGCGGGATGTTGTTAATCGACACGCCATCCAGCAAAATATCGCCGTGGGTGGCTGTTTCAAACCCTGCTAACATCATGAGGCAAGTCGTTTTGCCGGACCCTGACGGCCCAAGCATCGTCAAAAACTCGCCCTTGGGCATTGAAAGATTCAGATCTTTTACAACAAGGTTTTCCCCGTCGTAGCTTTTCTGGACCCGCTCAAAAGCGACAAACGCGCCATCACCAGTCGTAGCAGTCAAAAGTCTCTCCCCAGAGTGTGGCGGAATCTTTGTCCGTCCGGCGATCACCTTAGATCAGTGCTAGTATTCTGCAACCTTTGATCTGAACAACGAACGCGTAAAGACGAAACGATCATGAACTGACTGATTTTACGGCATTCTACAGCGTTGTTGCAGCATCTGCAGTCTAAACGACTTTTGCTACATCCTGACCATCTGCGCTTCGTGCTTGCGTAAACACCGTCTGGCCGTTTGTCCGTACTGCGATAAATCGGCCCGCAGTTCGGGGAAAATCTCGAATAGTTCCGCCCGCGCGGCATCGTCAACTGACGCGACACCTTCTTCGCCGGGATGGAAACTTTCGGTGGCAGCACCATTCGCGTAGACCACTTCATGCGTGTCGAACAATATATGGATATAGGTCACGACCCCGCCTTCCTGACGGGTGACATCGCGGCCATCGACCAGATGTTTCGCCGCCAAAAGAACCTCGGATTCCCCGAACAAGAGCTCCGCGCGGTAGCCCGTGAACAACATCCTGTGCTGTGGCGACACCAAAAGCGGCTGTTCAAGCCCAGTCACGACGCCAGGCCGGATCAGGATCGGGGCCAGTTTGCCTTGGGCACGCACCGCACGCCGTCCGATCCAGCGGATCGGCTGCAAACCGTGGTCACGGGTCATGACGCGATCCCCGACCTGTAGCGTTTCGATAGGACGTTCCCCATGCGGGGTCGCAATCATCGCGCCGGGTGTAAAACAAGGAATACCAGCGGCATACAGCTGCGCGTTTGTCGACATTTGTGC
Source organism: Loktanella sp. F6476L (assembly GCF_023015725.1). Taxonomy (NCBI): domain Bacteria; kingdom Pseudomonadati; phylum Pseudomonadota; class Alphaproteobacteria; order Rhodobacterales; family Roseobacteraceae; genus Loktanella; species Loktanella sp. F6476L. The sequence continues at coordinate 190,014 of NZ_JALKAR010000004.1, forward strand.
AGGCGTCACGCCCTGCAAAACAACTGTTTCGCCTTCCGGGAACGTGAGCTTCGCGTTCCCTGCTCCATCGTCAGACACCGACACATCGCCGACCCGAATTGGGCTGCCATCCGGATTTTGCAGCCCGCTGACGTCAAACTGGTCGTTGTAGAACCCGTTGCCATCTGTGTCCGACACGTCAAAGTCAGTGACAACGTCGTCGTTCCCGCCCTGTTCAAACCGCAGGGTGTCTTCGCCGGTGCCCGTCGTGATCGTATCGTTGCCCGTGCCGCTATCGAACCAATCGCTACCGTCACCGCCAAACAACGTGTCATTGCCCGACCCACCGTCGACGAAGTCGTTTCCTGCGCCCCCATAGACTACGTCATGGCCGAGCCCCCCCAAAACGCTGTCGTCCCCGTCGCCGCCGAATAGGGTGTCGTCACCGTTATTACCTTCAATCGAATCCGCCCCAGTGCCACCATAGAGTGCGTCATGGCCGTAGCCGCCGAAGATATCGTCGGTGCCGGCGCTCGACGTCACGGTGAGATCGCTGAACATAGCTGACGCATCGATGGTGTCGTTCCCACCGCTGGTCTCGATTTCCTCGATCCCAACGATAATACCGGTGCTACTGCCAGCGTTCTGGGTGTACGCCGCCTGTTGCGAGTCCATGTCGTAACTAATGCTAACGTCGCTATCACTAAGAAAACTTATCGTGTCTTGGCCAGTGCCGCCAAAAACAGTGTCGTTCCCCGCCACGTCAAGCAGTTCGAAAGTGTCGTCTCCGTCTTGGCCATATAAAGTGTCGTCGCCGTCTTCGCCCCGTATCTGATCATTTCCAGCGCCCGCATAAATTAGGTCGTCACCGAGCCCTCCCGACAAAAAGTCATCGCCATCCTTGCCGTGAAGCGTGTCGTTCCCGCTTTCCCCGTAGACAACATCGTCACCATTGCCTGCGTAAACAGTGTCGTGCCCGTCACCCGCGGCCACCCCGTTTCCACCAGCTTCAGAGGTGTGGATCTGGTCATCGCCTGCTCCGCCATAAAGAATATCGCTGGTTAGATCGTCACCGCCGTACAGGGTGTCATTCCCGTCACCGCCATAAAGGGTGTCATGATCATCGCCGGCCGCCAGCGTGTCATTTCCGGCGCCACCATACAGCGTATCGCTACCTGCATCGGTCCAGATCTGATCGTTGCCTGCTTCGCCTGAAATCGTGTCAGATCCGGTCGTGCCGGACACCGTGTCGTTGCCGCTTGTTCCGTATGTCGTTGCCATAATCGAACCCACCATTCATTCCAAAGTTGGGATCGGTATAGGATTAGGCTGACTAACAGGATGTGAAGAATTCAGACCTGATTAACAAAGGTTTTCATAAACTAAACACTGCTTTTCTGTAAAATTTTCAACCATTTAATCCAAATGATCTGTCATGTGCTAGCCGGACGCGACGCGCCTTGCGGCAGCCACGCTTTGGTGCAAAATATCTATCAGTCCCGCCACATCAGTCCGCGTCGCATCGGGCTTATCTCGTAAGGTTTGCGCATTCGCCCCGACGCCTCCCAAACCTAAAGTCGCGGCTGCCCCTTTTAACGCGCGAAGCTCTGCATCAAGATTGCGCAGTGTCGGCCCGCCCTGCTGGTCCCCCGCATTTTGCAGTAGCGCCTGTCCATCGTCGCTCAATTGGCCAAGCAGCTGCACATACAGGTCTTCGCCCAATTCGGCCAAGACGGACAACAATTGGTCCATGTCGATAAGATCAATGTCATCATCACGAAATTTGGTCACGACTTTCACTACCTTATCGCGACGTGTCATTATGCCGACAAAGCTGACATAGACTTGTCCACATCAACTTGATAAATCTGCCGGATTTCATCTTTTCCGGCCGAAAATGCGGCCACGCATACAGGATCAAAGTGTTTCCCGGATTGGTTAATGATTTCCACACAGGCCTTTTCAAACGGCCAAGCGGGTTTACACGTCCTTTCAGAACAGAGCGCATCGAACACATCAGCGACCGCAGTAATTCGACCGGACAACGGGATTGCATCGCCCGCTAGGCCTGCGCCATAGCCCGTCCCGTCCCATTTCTCGTGATGATAAAGCGCGATTTCATGCGCCATCCGGATTAATTCACTTTCGCCACCCTGCAGGATTTCGGACCCAATTGCCGTATGCGTTTCGATCACTTGGCGTTCTTCACAGGTCAGCGCACCAGGCTTGTTCAGAACAGCATCACTGATGCCGATCTTGCCAGTGTCGTGAAGTGGTGTCGCAAGATACAATGTGCGGCAGTATTGTTTGCTGAGGCCCATATGCTTGGCAATGACCTTTGCGACAGATTCGACACGCGACACATGTTCACCCGTCGATCCATCGCGCGTTTCAATCGCACGCGACAGTCGCCAAATCAGTTCTTCATCGCGTTCAACAAGTTTTTGCGTGGCTTTTTGAACTTCGAAATCAAGGTGCATTGCACGATCCAACAAGGCCAATTGCGCCTCGCGCAAAGACAACAAATTGCGGGCCCGAACGCGCAATTCTTCCGGATCAAATGGCTTGTTCAGAAAATCCGTGGCCCCAGATCGTACTGCCGACAACCGCAATTCGCGATCGTCATCCGCCGTCAGCATGATAATCGGGACGAATTGATAGTCGGGCATCGCGCGCAGTGCTTTCACACAGGCGATCCCGTTCATTTCGCCCATCCGGTAATCGACCAAAACGAGATCAAAAATCACCTGCGCACAACGTTCAAGCGCGACCTCTGGATCCGTGAAGCATTCAACATCGTGCGCGGCCATACGCGACAACACAGCACGAATGACGTTCAGACTGATGCTTTCGTCATCAATGATACAAATACGCATGAAACACCTCAAAATACACAAAACGGAATCGGTTTGCCCGATCCCGGCACGTTCTAAATCGGTTCGCTTCGATCACTAAGCCCCTTAGAAATTTCCATTTTATGAAAATAAACCATTTTTCATGGCTCTTTGAGCGATAGATCGCCACCTCGGACACGCTATTGGTCTCGCCCCAACTGTTCGGTGCTAAGTGTAGGGAAACCCTCGCCTTACCAAGGAATTCCCCTGTGATCGCAGTTAACCGTTTGCTTATTCTTATATTCGTCATCCTGTTTCCGATTTCCGCGATGGCGCAAAATCGAAATGCTGTTGCGGCAGATTTTCAGGTTTGGTTGGGGTCAACTGTTTGGCCCAAAGCCCAGCGTGCCGGCGTCAGTCGGTCAACCTTTGAAACGGCGCTTTCTGGCGTCACACCCAAATGGGACCTGCCCGATTTGGTCATTCCGGGCGAACGGGCCGACACCACACAACGGCAGGCCGAATTCCGTCCGCCTGCGGGTTATTTTGCGGCTGGCAGCCTGAACACGAATGCCAATACAGGCCGCCAGTTGATGCAACGCCACGCGCAAACACTTGCACGGATCGAACGCCAAACAGGCGTTCCCGCGCAGATTATCGTCGCGATTTGGGGCCGCGAAAGCAGCTTTGGTAACGCGCGCATTCCGCATAATGCTTTTCAAATTCTCAGCACAAAAGGGTTTCTCAGCACGCGAGCATCTTATTTTACCAACGAACTGATCGCCGCGCTGCAAATGGTCGAACGCGGCTACGCCAGCCCCGCCGCCATGAAAAGCAGTTGGGCAGGCGCACTTGGCCAGCCGCAGTTCATGCCGTCAAATTACCTTAAATACGCAGCAGACGGGAACGGCGACGGGCGCGCCGACATATGGGGGTCCGCCGATGATACGCTCGCTTCTATCGGCGCTTACTTGCGCGATCACGGATGGTCAGCAGGCCGCGACTGGGGATTCGAGGTGAACGTCCCCAATACCGTCTCTTGCGCGATGGAAGGGCCACATCAGGCACGCCGCATTTCCGATTGGGCAGCAATGGGTATCACGCGCGTGAACGGTCGCTCCTTTCCCGCTGCCGAGGCGCGTGAAAACGGTTTTCTACTGATGCCTGCTGGTCGGTACGGACCCGCCTTTGTCGTCACATCAAATTTCACGGTGCTGAAGGCCTACAACGAAAGCGACGTCTATGCGCTATTTGTCGGACACGTAGGTGATCGCATGCGTTACGGCGTCGGCGGATTCAACAGCGGTTGGAGCGCACTAGATAGCTTTGCACGATCAGATGTCCGCGCAATGCAGCAAAAACTGGAAGCGCAAGGATACGACGTCGGCGGCGCAGACGGCTTGATCGGCAACAAAACACGCGGCGCAATCGGCGCATGGCAAACACGCAATGGCATGGCCGCGACCTGCTACCCAAATCGCGCAATGCTAGCGGCGATTGCCCAGCAATAATCTATGTTCATTTTTTCGGGGATATGGTGCGGTCGGAGGGACTCGAACCCTCACTCCTGTTACAGAACAGCGACCTCAACGCTGCGCGTCTACCAATTCCGCCACGACCGCAAATCATGTCAGGTAGTGGCGCGGATATAGACGAGGGTTTGCGCGATGCCAAGAGGCAAAACGCGACTAAATTTCACGCGTTCTCGTCTGCACCAAATATACCGCCAGCCCCCCGCCAATAAGCAGCGCCATCACGATAAATCCTAACGTCGCATTTTCGCCAAACACAGCTAAATTCATCCGTCGTCGCGGCAGGAAGGTGAACAATCCAGCGACGCCCATGGCCCAGAAATAAAGGGTTTTCATACCGGCCTGATGGGCCTCAAATTTTCCCGCGCGGATAGCAGACAACGCCTGCCATAGGCCGAACAGCGTCAAAATGGATAACGCGTGGATTGGACCGAATGGACCAATCATGGGCGTTTCCGAGATCCAGAAAGATGTCACCGCAGTCGATGCCATCGCGCAAACCCACAGGTAACCAAGGTAACGGTGCCATATATCGCGCGATTTACGCAACAGGACGATTGGCCCCAGACAAACGGCGGTCACAGCGCAAACAACATGCAACTGGATCGCGATGGTCGCGGAAAGAAGAGGATCGATAGACATAAGGTGACCTTATCAATACGTAATGCGGACAAGACGGACTTGCGTCACGCAAGCCTGTAGGTGCATTGTCGCACGCGGGTGAAACCACCCAAGACCGGATACGCAAATGGAAGCGATGGATCGTGGATCGCCAGCTTTTCTCATCCGCGCTACGTGAAGTGCGGGCTGATCTTTCGAAACGGAACACCGTGATCGCGCTATTGGGTGTTGGGATCGTGCTTGGGCTATCTGGCCCATTTGAAACCATCGCATTGATGAAGCTCGTGCCCCGCCTGCTCTATTGGATCGTTGTTGCGTCAACGACTTTTGCTTTGGGCAGTTTGATCTCGGCAGTTTGTGCGCGCGTATTTGCCGGAAAACCGTTTTGGCTCCGTATGATATGCAGCGCCCTGCTGATCGGGACCTGCGTGACCGTTTTCTTGGCTGCGCTGAACGTGCTCGTTTTCAACGTCGGTGCCGCTGACGCAACTGACGTGATGCCCCAATGGGGCCTTATCGTTCTGATCTCGGCGGTTGTAGATATCGGCGTGAATTTAGCAGCGCCCAATTCGCCAGACCCGCTGCCGCCTATTCTGGATCGTATTTCTTTGGCAAAACGCGGCGATCTGATCGCATTGAGCGCGGAAGATCACTATGTAAAGGTCACAACAGTCAACGGGACGGACATGATCCTCATGCGCCTATCAGATGCCATCAAAGAGGTCGGAAGCACCGCAGGTCTGCGAATTCACCGATCGCATTGGGTCGCACTGAACCAGATCCAAAACGCCACCCGCGCCAGTGATCGGGGGACCGTGACATTGTCGAACGATGAAACCCGCCCGATTAGCCGAAGCTACATCGCTGTCGCCAAGACTGCAGGGTTGTTTCCCAAAGGACGCGCAGATGGTTGAATGGATCACGTCAAAAGGTCTGACCCCCTACCCTGACGCTTTGCGGATCATGGAAGATCGCGCCAACGCGATTGCCGCGGGCGAAGCCAATGAAGCGATCTGGTTGGTCGAACATCCCCCACTATACACCGCAGGTACATCGGCCAAATCTGCCGACCTGATTGATCCTGACCGCTTTCCTGTATTCGAGGCACGACGGGGTGGCGAATACACCTATCACGGTCCCGGCCAAAGGGTCGCCTATGTCATGCTCGACGTCGGCAAACGTGGCCACGACGTACGTCGTTTCGTGAAGCAGCTTGAAGGGTGGGTGATCGCCGCGCTGAAAGAATTCAACGTCGAAGGCGAAATCCGTGACGGTCGCGTTGGCGTTTGGGTGCCTCGTCCTGATAAGCCGCTGATGCCGGATGGGTCCATTGCTGAAGACAAGATCGCGGCGCTCGGGATTAGATTGCGCAAGTGGGTCAGTTTTCACGGGTTATCGATTAACGTCGAACCTGATCTGGACCATTTCGGCGGCATCGTCCCCTGTGGCATTTCGGACCACGGCGTTACGTCGCTCGTTGATCTCGGGTTGCCTGTGACGATGGATGACGTGGACGTGGCACTGCGTAGAACGTTCGACGCGGGGTTCAACGATTAGCGCATCTTTCAAGCGACGCTTCAGTCAACTGGCAGCCCTTCATCAATACAGTTTTGGTAAAAACGCGACGCCAAAATTTCTTCAGCAGAAACATAGGGTACATCTGACTGCACCAAGCATTGCATATGTCGGATGCTTGGAAGACCCGATTCAGCAAGGCTCCTCTCAATTTCGTCGGCCAAAGAAACTTCAGAAGCGTTTATGCTCTCATGGTTTTCTTTGAAGTATTCGATTAGCAGAAAGGCTTGATAACTCTCGCGCTTTGCCTGTTCAATTCCAGACGTAGCGGCCAATGTCGTTAAAAAAACAGAGCCACGCGTCAACGGACCTCTTCTCTCAAACTCACTGTCAGAAATTGGGCTTAGGATGGCGCGGAGATTAACATAATATTCATCACCATCATCAACGAAACCGCCTAGTGGCGTAACATCGTTACGGGAAATGTCGTTAAATCGCAGAAAGAACTCCGATACCCAGTTGCATGGTTGCGCCTCGCCCAACTCTGCCGGTGTGAAATCCAACATTTCCTGCGCATCCATACACTCCGAGCGTGCGATACTTGGTGCGGCCAAACTCAATACAAAGACCAACTGGGCCAATTTTCTAGATATCATTAAGTCACTTTCTCGCTTCTGATGCGCATTCCTACACCGTCAGCCAATACAGCAAAAGGTCAGGTCTTCCGTACTCGCAAACGAGAAACGCAAAAGGCCCCACCAAATTGGCGGGGCCTTTTCTATTTTACATCAGCGGCGCTTAGTGTGCGTGCTGTTTGTCCCAGTCAGACTGCTTTGGCAGCTGCTCGAATGTGTGCTCTGGTGGAGGGCACGGCAGTGTCCATTCCAGTGTATCTGCGTATTCGTTCCATGGGTTGTTCTCGGTCACGCGGCGACCAGCGAACAATGTGTAGAACAACACGCCGATGAAGAACACGAAGGATGCGAAGGACAGGAATGCGCCCCAGCTGGATACGTAGTTCCACAGTGCGAAGGCATCTGGGTAGTCGATGTAGCGACGTGGCATCCCGTTACGACCCAAGAAGTGCTGTGGGAAGAACGTGATGTTTGCACCGATAAACATCATCCAGAAGTGCAGCTTACCAGCCCATTCAGGATACATGCGGCCCGACATTTTTGGCAGGTAGAAATAGATACCCGCAAAGATCGAGAACACAGCACCCAAGGACATCACGTAGTGGAAGTGTGCCACAACGTAATATGTGTCGTGGTATGCACGGTCTACACCAGCCTGTGACAACACGATACCAGTCACACCACCAACGGTGAACAGGAACAAGAAGCCCAGCGCCCACAGCATTGGTGTTTTGAACTCAACAGAGCCGCCCCACATTGTCGCGATCCATGAGAAGATTTTCACCCCTGTCGGAACCGCGATGACCATTGTGGCCAACATGAAGTAAGACTGCTGTGTCAGCGACATACCGACTGTGTACATGTGGTGCGCCCACACAACAAAGCCCAGCGCGCCAATTGCGACCATCGCATAAACCATCGGCAGGTAGCCGAAGATTGGCTTCTTAGAGAACGTCGCGATTACGTGTGACACGATGCCGAAGCCTGGAACGATGATGATGTACACTTCCGGGTGTCCGAAGAACCACAGGATGTGCTGATACAAGATCGGGTCGCCGCCGCCTTCTGGTTGGAAGAAGGTTGTGTCGAAGTTCCGGTCCGTCAGCAGCATTGTAATAGCACCTGCAAGCACTGGAAGTGCGAGAAGGATCAACCATGCTGTGACGAAGATGGACCAAGCAAACAACGGCACTTTGTGCAGTGTCATGCCTGGTGCACGCATGTTCAGGAAGGTTGTGATCATGTTGATCGCGCCCAAGATCGAAGATGCACCGGACAGGTGAACACCAAAGATCGCGAGATCCATCGACATGCCAGCCTCGGATGTGGACAGCGGCGGATACAGAACCCAGCCAACACCGGACCCGAGTTGACCGTTACCACCTGGTGCCAAAAGCGACGCCACACCAAGGGACGCACCAGCAACAAACATCCAGAAAGACAGGTTGTTCATCCGTGGGAACGCCATATCCGGCGCACCGATCTGGAGCGGCATGAAGTAGTTACCAAAGCCACCAAACAGGGCTGGAATAACCACGAAGAACATCATCAAGACACCGTGGTAGGTGATCATCACGTTCCAAAGGTGGCCGTTTGGCGTACAAGTCGCCGCAGAATCTGCAATGAAACGCGCCCCTTCGAGGCACATATATTGCACGCCCGGGTTCATGAGCTCGAGGCGCATGTAAACGGTGAAGGCAACGGACACAAAGCCCAAAGCACCTGCAACAAACAGGTACAAGATACCGATATCTTTATGGTTTGTAGACATGAACCACCGGGTAAAGAAACTCCGGTTGTCTTCGTGTTCATGGCCGTGGATGGCGGCGTCTGCCATGTGGCTCTCCTCGATTTTCTATCACTGACCGATTCCGCGAGTCGCACCACGGGCCCGGATTTGAGGTTGTTCTAGAGTGTTGAGCGTTAAGGGGCAATAAAGGAAGCCCCCAAAAGACTGGGATAAATTGGCGCAGGTGCCCAGCCCGATTCACGGGTGTGACTCGCGTGCACAAGGCGTGCACAACCCGTGCACCGCGATTTCAAATTGGGTTTGCAGCCGGAACATGCCAGTTTGATGGTAACACTGTTCCCTTTCGCGTCGCCGGAGACCTGCCTATGTCCATCAATACCCCAGTCGCGGAAGCGATTAACGCCTATCTTGCCCGAAAAGCCCCCGGTTTTGCGCTGTTGATGGACGCACCATGGGGCGCTGGTAAAACCCATTTCATCAGGTCCGTGACCAAGTGCGACACAAACCATAGGGTTCACTACGTCACGCTGAATGGGGTCGATGCCCCTACCGCATTTCGTCGTGCGTTATTGGCGTCAATGCCTGCGTCAAAACTGGCCAAGTCAACCGGCACTCTTGGAAAAGCCCTTTCAGACCTCGCTGGGATTGGTGATCTGGGCGGCTTTGCACAAAACGCCATCGAGGACCACGCGATTGCTACTCTACCCAATGCAATCATTTTCGACGACTTAGAGCGTTGCACGATGGAAGTGCCTGTACTGCTGGGGCTGCTGAACGAGTTTGTCGAGCATCAGGACAAGAACATCATCCTGATCGCCAATATCGATGAGTACCCTGACAAAGACCTTTTCTTATCGCGTCAGGAAAAGGTCGTCGGGCGGACTGTGCGGTTAAAGGCTGAAGCGGGCAGCGTTCTTGGCGTATTTGTAAACGCCTTGCCCGACGGAGCTGGCAAAGACTGGATGACGGAAAACAAGGACGTCGTGTTGCAGGTTTTTCACGATTCGAAGTCAAATAATCTGCGGATTTTGCGGCAAGTCGTGCATGACTGCGCGGCGGTTTTAGACCAAATTGACGATGACCTGATGGCGGCAAAACATGCAGTGGAGCGGTTTATTGTGACCTATATGGCCTTGGCGATTGCCCTAATCGGGCATGAGATTTCGGCGGAGGATATTCAGGAGCGAGGGGATTTTACCACGTTTCGATCTGGTAAGGGTGATGAACCAACGAAGATGTGGGTAGTCAGTGAAAGACATCGTCATTCTGAACTTTTTGCCGGGAATTCGGCTAATATCTTGCCCGTGGGGCTAGGCGAAATGCTATTAGTTCATGGCTATGCCACAGCAGTAGATCTTAACTTTCAGCTTCGCCTCACGGGGCAGTTCAAAGCAGAGGATACAAACCCGCTATGGCAACGCGCAGTACTTTGGCGCGATTGTGGACATCAGGAATTAACTGACCTCATTCAAGATATGCGCGTTTATCTTCTGAAAACTGATGAAGTTGTTCCCGCCCATTATTTGCACATCGCCGATAATTTTTTACAGCTTACGGACGCAGGCGCGACCCAATTTACAGCCGACATGGCGCTGGAGAATATTACAGGCCGGATTTCGGAAATAGCAGACGCAGGCGGTTTCGTAGCACCTAAGAGTCGCGGCGACTACGGATGGTCAAGCGAAAGAGGTTTTAGCTACGGCGGATATCTCAGTTCCCCAACCCCGGCGTTCGCGACTGTTATGGAAACCGTGAAAGCGGCACAAGATAAGGCCTTTGAGGCGAGCCTGCCAACGCATGCTGCACATTTACAGCAAATCTTTGAAGAAGATCACGAGAGGTTCCGTCTGCATTTCGCGTACAACGGTCAGGGCGCAAATTTTTATGACACCTCGGTTTTGCATTTGATGGATGCCGACGCTTTTGCCACCGCGATATTTGCATTGATACGCAATGGACGTTCCGAAGCCTTAGGTGAGACGGTTGAGGTTGTGGTCAAACGTTATGGCCCAGACACGGATTGGTCCGAAGAATTGCTGTGGGCCGCAGCCGTCGAAGAAAGACTGCTTGCGCTTGCCGAAGCGGAAGACGGGGTGGCTGTCGCCTTGGTCGGACTTTTCATCACCCGCTATTGGAAGTTTCCAAGCGTCGAAGGCACAGCTACTTAGACCGCCGTTGCCACGAACAACCCTACGCTTGTTAGAACTCCGAGGATCGGCACGATCATGGGCACTACGAACGCATCGTCCCCCGCCTGCCCCCGCCATTTGAGCGCGATGAGCGCGAGGTTGACGCAGACGAAGACGCCTAAGACGATCTGTGACGTCCATGCTGCGAGTTCGTCGATGGGTAGAAACAGGCTTAGTCCCAGAATGATCAGCGTCACGCAGGCCGTTGCGACGCCGGGGGTTTGAGTCCGTCGCGAGACTTGTTTGAACACCGCAGGTAGACGTCCCCGATCGGCCATACCGTAGAGCACCCTTGAGGACATGATCATCTGGATCAGGACGCCGTTCATCGTCGCCACAACAGCGACGGCTGCAAAGGTGACTTTCACGATGTCAGGTCCACCCGCAAAAACGAGCGATAGTGGTGCCTCTGCCCCCGCAAGACTGTCGATGGGCACCGCCATCAGAACCGCGATGCATGTCGCGACATATAGGATCGTCGCAATCACAAGCGTGATAACGATGGCCAGCGGCATGTTGCGGCGCGGGTTTTCGACCTCTTCTGCGACGTTGACCATGTCCTCAAATCCGATGAACGCAAAGAATGCTAGCAGCGATGCCGCAATGATTCCCGCCCAATGGTCGCCCTGCAATGGCGGGATTAAAGCATCGACAGTTACTCCGCCCTGATCTGCGACGGCCAAACCCCACAAGATGACGAAGAGCAAACCGAGGATTTCGACGACCGTCACAATGGCCGCCGCCGTCACGGATTCCGATATCCCCCACCATGCCAAAAACCCCATCGCGATAACGATGCCTATTGTTGTGGGAAACGCTGCAGTTCCGGTCAGCGCACCCAAATATCCAGCCGCCCCGACCGCGATTGCGGACGCCGAGACCATGCCGGACAACGCCACGAAGAGACCCACGATCATTGCGAAGCGCGGCGTGCCGAAGCCTGCTTCGACGTAAGCTGCCTCGCCTGCGCTGACAGGATAGCGCGTCGTGAGTTCCGCGTAGGAAAATGCTGTAAAGCCGACCACAAATGCGGCTAGTAGGAAAGCCACCCAAGCGTAGGCCCCCGCATCCGCGACGGTGGCCCCGATTAAGACGTAGATGCCCGCCCCGACAGTCACGCCGAGACCATAGAGCGTCAGAAGCGGCAATGTGATTGCGCGCCGTAGTGTCGGGGTATTGGTGGTGTCAGATGTCATCGCAGGATTTCCAGTATGTTCTAACTCTACATACCTTATGGCTGCGTCCTGACTTTGCGCCACATCAAAGTGGCGCAAAGTTTTCGTTTCAGTCCAGTCGAACGGTCTGGCCTTTAGTCGACTTTGACCACGACCTTGCCAAAACTTTTGCCCAGCAGCACGTCGTTCAATGCCTCTGGCGCGTTTTCGAGCCCGTCGACGACTTGTTCTTTGTACTGCACTTTCCCTTGGTTTAGCCATTCGGTCATATCGCGGCGGAAATCGTTGTAGGTGCTCATCGGGAAGCTGTCGAAAATGATGAACCCTTCGACTTTTACCTTCATGCGCAGGATCGTCCCAAGGATGACAGGCCCCATGTCGGGCCCTTCTGGCAAGGACGGCAGGTTGTACCAGGATACCGCGCCACACACCGGCATCCGCGCGAACGGGTTCAGCAATGGCAGGACGCCGTACAACACTTTGCCACCGACGTTTTCAAAGTAGACGTCGATACCTTCTGGGCAGGCCGCTTTCAACTGTTCAGCAAAATCATCCGCTTTGTGGTCGATACAGGCGTCGAAACCCAGATTATCAACCACATGCGCACATTTTTCGGCACCGCCAGCGACGCCGACAACACGGCACCCTTTGATCTTGGCGATCTGGCCTACCGTTGCCCCAACAGGACCCGACGCTGCGGCCACCACAACCGTTTCGCCCGGTTTTGGATCGCCGATCAGCAGTAAGCCAGCGTAGGCTGTGTAGCCCGGCATCCCGAGAATACCCAAGGCCCAAGACGGGTTTGCGGGGTCTTTCCCCAGATTGATAACCTGTTCCCCATTCGAGATCGCGTAGTCCTGCCAGCCTGATCCCGCGAGCACCAGATCACCCGTTGCGTAGCCATCAAGATTGGACGTGACGACTTCGGCGACGACTTGTGCGGTCATCACGCCGTCAATTGCCACAGGTTCTGCGTAGGACTTCGCGTCGTTCATGCGGCCGCGCATATAAGGATCGAGCGACAAGTATTTGGTGCGTAACAACATTTCGCCAGCCGCGGGCGTTGGAATGTCCGATGTTTCAAGCCGCAACGTATCCTGATCCGGTAGCCCCTGCGGACGTTTTGCCAGAACGATGCGACGGTTTTCAGTAGATGATTGTGCCATACTATATCCCCAAGTTTGCGTGCTAATCGATGTAGTTCCACAGAAATTCGGCAATGAACAGACATACGCAGCGGCCACCGGATCACATGCGTGGTTATGCGCCTTGACGGCCCAATGACGCGGCGGTTTCGATCCATTTGGTCGCGGTGGCGGAGTCTGCTTTGCTTGCCCCCGCGAAGTGGGTGACCTTCATCGGTTTGATACCGACAAAGTGGAAGATTTGCGATTTGATCTGACGGATGAGCGCGTTGCGATAAAGCAGCCAAAAGAAAAAGCCAGGCGTGTCCGACGTCATGATTGTCCGTCCCGTGCGCCCACCCAACATCGGTGCCGGCAACCCTGATTTGGCACGGTTGCGCGGATCAAAGGCCCAACCGGGTAGGAATGCGCGATCAAAGAGGCCTTTCAGCTTTGCAGGCAGCCCGCCCCACCACATCGGGGTCACCAGAACAATGTGTTCGGCCCAAGTGACGTCTTCTTGAAACGTCTTCAACACAGGTTCGAGCGGTTTGATCTGAGTATACCCCGCACCGCCGAAGTCTGCGTCAAATTCCATGTCGTGCAAATGCGTCGTTCGTACGTCGTGCCCTGCGGCCTTTGCGGCTGCGGAGTACGCTTCCGCCAAGGACATGCTCAGCGACGTTTCGGCTGGGTGGCCATTTAAAATCAAAATGCGTTTGGTGGTCATCGTCAGTTCCTTCAAGTAATTGACCACGGTCATATTTATATAATTGACCACGGTCAATTATTATTTTTGACCACAGTCAAAATCCCTGCGATAATGCGTTATGACCAAGCCCCCCCAAAAACGAACCCAGCAGACACGTGGCAAATTGATTGACGCGGCACAGGCAATTATTGCGACAAAGGGCTACGCGGCGATGCGTGTCGAAGACGTTGTTCAGGCGGCTGGCGTTGCAAAGGGGACGTTCTTTGCGCATTTCCGCGACAAGGACGCTTTGATGGATCTGATCATCGGACAGGAAATCAACCGGCTTCTTGACGCGCTATCGGAAAACGCAGTCCCGCAGTCGGTTCCCGAGCTGGTGAACGACCTGTTGCCATTGATGCGTTACATGACCGTTGAAAGGTATGTCTTCGACGTCATTCTGCGTCATTCCGGTGCAGCCGCAAAAGAGGAAATCGGTCATATTGCCCTGACATTCGAACGCCAGATCAGGGTCTTGGATCAATGGCTGGGCTCTGGCCATTACCGCAACGATGTCCCACCTGTTTTGTTGGCGGAAGGTTTGCAGGCGTTCATGGTGCAAACAATGGCTTTGCATTTCTGCGCGGTCAACAATGCGGACCCGATGCCAGACCGGTTGCGCGCGTATCTGGACGCTTGGCTGATGCCGAAACGTCAATAATTGCACCCCATGTGTGAACTGCGGCAACCCGTCGGTTTGACGCTTGGCGCGAACGAGCTAATTTCGCGCTATGCCCTACGAATGGACCCCGCCCCCACCGCAGACAAAATCGGACTGGAGCCTGTCGCTTTGGCCGTACAGGTCGCTGCTGCGCCGTGACTTTGTGATTTTTGTTGGTGCGACGATGGCCATGTTGGCCTTGCCGTTGCTGGCTGTGCTTGGGTCGCCCGTTCTATGGGGATTGCTGCCGTTTTTTGCCATCGCCTTGTGGGGCATCTGGTTTGCGCTGAACGTCAGCTACAAGCGCGGCGAAGTTGTTGAAGAACTGAGCGTCACAGGCGAAACCGCCCGCCTGATGCGCCAGAACCCCGATAGAACCCAGCAAACATGGGAAGCGAACCGGTATTGGGTCAGCGTTCACCTGCATCCAAAAGGCGGACCTGTGCCTAATTATATCACCTTGCGCGGTGGCCCGCGCGAGGTGGAGATTGGCAGCTTTCTGGACGCAGGCGAACGGCTTGCGCTTTATGATGATCTTAAGCGCGCGTTGAATGCTGGCGCTTAACCCATCCGTTCAGACGCGAAAGACCCCGGAGACGCAGGGAACACGACCGTTTTGTTGCCATTGAGGAAGACGCGGCGATGGATGTGGGCGTGGATTGCACGTGCGAGCACTTGGCTTTCCACATCGCGCCCCAGAGACACGTAATCATTTGGGGATTGCGCGTGCGTCACCCGCACGATGTCCTGTTCGATGATCGGGCCTTCATCCAGATCAGCGGTCACGTAGTGCGACGTTGCACCGATCAGTTTCACACCGCGTTGGAACGCCTGTTTGTAAGGGTTCGCGCCCTTAAAGCTTGGTAGGAACGAATGGTGGATGTTGATGATCTTGCCAGACATCTTCTGGCACATCTGATCAGACAGAATCTGCATGTAGCGCGCCAGAACGATCAGATCGGCGCCCGCGTCTTCGACCACAGACATGATCTTGGCCTCGGCTTCGGGTTTGTTTTCTTTGGTCACTTTGATGCAGTGGAACGGAATGTCGTTGTTCACGACAACCTTTTGGTAATCCATGTGATTTGAGATTACGGCCACAATATCAATTGGCAAGGCCCCAATGCGCCAGCGATAAAGCAGATCGTTCAGACAATGTCCAAAGCGGGACACCATGATCACGACTTTCATCTTTTCGGATTCGTCGTGAAATTCGTAGTTCATGCCAAAGGGGGCCGCTGTATCGGCAAATCCTTTGGTCATTTCTGCCAGTTCAACCCCATCGCCTGTTTCGAAGCTGATGCGCATAAAGAAGTTGCCAGTCTCTTGGTCGTCAAACTGAGAGCTGTCCGTGATGTTGCAGCCCTGATCGGCCAGATAATTGGCGATGGCGGCCACGATGCCACGGGTCGATGGGCAGGTCACGGTGAGGGCGTAGTTACTCATGGGAGGGTTCCTGTCAGAGAGATGTCCGCTTGGTTCCAAGCGGTGGTGCTGTCGATTTGTGCGAAAGCGTTCCCGCCCCGTCAATATCGCGGGCGCTACGCTATTGGCGTTTTGCGACAGCTGCGGGCGGTGTTTTGGCGAATTGGTTTCCGATCATGCGCAAAGCGTTGCGATACGGGATGTTGTGGCTGATCGCGGCACGGCGGATTTAGCCAGTGAAGTGAATGTCAGACGCCGTCACCTGACTGATCAATCCACCCGTATTCACAGCACGATACAATGAT
Organism: Loktanella sp. F6476L; assembly: GCF_023015725.1. Taxonomy (NCBI): domain Bacteria; kingdom Pseudomonadati; phylum Pseudomonadota; class Alphaproteobacteria; order Rhodobacterales; family Roseobacteraceae; genus Loktanella; species Loktanella sp. F6476L. The sequence goes on from NZ_JALKAR010000004.1 coordinate 206,510, forward strand.
CGTGGCGGGCGGGCGGCATCGTCGACGTGGCGTTGCACCCAGTCACGTTGCTCCATTGATTTGAGCGATTGCGACAAGGCCCTATCGGTTATCGTGTGCAGATTGCGTTTAATGTCGTTGAAGTGGCGCGGCCTGTGCAATGACGTCAGCACGGGCAATGTCCACGATTTACGCAGCAAGGCCTGATCTTCGGCTGAGGACAGGTTTTGGATTTTATGCGCAAGGGCAGCCGCAGATATGCCCCGCTGTGTCAGACGGAATTCAGGCCTGAGCGGATGACCATAGCCAGGATTGCGTTCCACCAAGCCGATTTCGATCAGGTGATCCATACTTTGCGCGAATGCCGTACGGCTCGCCCCAGTTGCTGCCAAAAGCGGCGCCTGTCGCCCCGCAATGCCCGCATGCAGGTTCGATAAGATCGGGACAGCCCAGGCCCGCGAAGTCATGTTGACAAAATGCTTTATGTCCATAAAATATAGTTAGTATACTTTAATGATAAAGGAAAGATGATGTCGCTTATTTCATTGGACGAAACCATCACGATTTCATTTTCGGTTTCTGATCGGCACGCCACTGCCCAGTGGTTTTCGGACATGTTGGGGTTTGAAACGCTTTACCACGCGGATGAAGCGGGCTGGTCAGAACTCCAGACCAACACGGCAGGTGTGACGATCGGGATTGGCGAACATACAAAACCCGCCCCCGGCAATTGCGTTCCGGTTTTCGGGATCGCAGATCTGGACGCCGCACGGCAGAAACTAGAGCAGGCGCAGGTAAAGTTTGACGGAGAGACGGATGTCGTCGAGGGCATGGTCAAAACGGCTACGTTTTATGATCCAGATGGGAACGCGATGATGCTCGCCCAAGATTTGACGGGTGGATAACCGCCAAATGGCGTGATGCGCCCAAACAGCAAAATGCCCAGCGGATCAGGTGATCGCTGGGCATTCAATCTGATTATGTCGTGGCAGTGTTAGCCAAGCCGGTCTTTGACCAACGGCCCTACTTTACCGAAATCCATCCGACCGGTGTATTTGCCTTTGAGGATGCCCATGACCTTCCCCATGTCGCGAATGCTTTCCGCGCCCACTTCGGCGATGGCGGCGTCGACGGCTGCCGCAGATTCGTCTTCGGTCAGCTGTTTGGGTAGGAAATCTTCGATAACCTTGATTTCCGAAAGCTCTTTTTCAGCCAATTCGAGCCGCCCGCCTTCTTCGTAGGCACGTGCGCTTTCGTGGCGTTGTTTGACCATGCGGCCTAGAATCGAAAGCACTTCGGTGTCCCCGCACCCCTTTGCTTCTTCTTCGGTCCCGCGCAATGCAATGTCACGGTCTTTGATGGCAGCGTTGATCAAACGCAATGTGGACAGACGCTCTGCGTCTTTGGCCTTCATTGCTTCTTTCAAGGCCGCCCCGACCTTTGTTCGCATGTCCATGATAACTCCCGTTCATGTCCCAACTGACAAGCGCGCAGGTTACGCTTTATTCACCATCAAGACAAGCGCCGTGCCGCGACGTGATCCCCTTGTTTGCAAGGCGCAGTTCTGGTCTTGACCCCATGGGCGTCAGACCGTAGGACCAGCACAATTTGCCGCCACTCAGGGGTGCTGCCCCCCGAAAAAGGATCTGATCATGTCCGACCACCTTACGCAAAAGCCAACAGCCTGCCTCGCCCTTGCCGATGGGACATTGTTTTACGGCCACGGATTTGGGGCAACTGGCCAAACCACCGCAGAGCTTTGCTTTAACACCGCGATGACCGGCTATCAGGAAATTATGACCGACCCGTCCTACGCGGGCCAAGTCGTGACATTCACCTTCCCTCACATCGGGAACACGGGCGTGACACCCGAAGATGACGAAACAGCCGATCCTGTCGCAGCAGGCATGATCGTGAAATGGGACCCGACGGATGCGTCCAACTGGCGGTCAACCGAAGAACTGACCACATGGCTGGAACGCCGTGGTCGTATTGGCATGGGCGGTGTTGATACCCGCCGCCTGACCCGCGCGATCCGCCAGCAAGGTGCGCCGCATGTTGCTTTGGCGCATGATCCGGATGGCAATTTTGATATCGAAGCGCTTGTTGCTGCCGCCCGTGGTTTTTCCGGTCTCGAAGGTCTGGATCTGGCCAAAGACGTGACCTGCGCGCAATCTTACCACTGGAATGAAATGCGGTGGGCGTGGCCGGAAGGCTATACACAGCAAAAGGACGCCAAGCATAAGGTCGTCGCGATTGATTTTGGCGCGAAACGTAACATTCTGCGGTGCCTTGCGTCTGCGGGTTGCGATGTGACTGTATTGCCTGCCTCCGCGACTGCCGAGGACGTTTTGGCGTTGAACCCTGACGGTGTGTTCCTATCCAACGGCCCAGGCGATCCCGCGGCGACCGGATCATATGCTGTGCCGATGATCCAAGGCGTGTTGGCAAAAGACCTACCTGTGTTCGGGATTTGCTTGGGTCACCAGATGCTGGCGCTGGCGTTGGGTGCGAAGACGATCAAGATGAACCACGGCCACCACGGCGCGAACCATCCGGTCAAAGACAACGAAACCGGTAAGGTCGAAATCACGTCAATGAACCACGGGTTTGCGGTTGATGCGCAAAGCCTGCCGGAAAGCGTTTCCGAAACGCATGTGTCGCTGTTCGACGGGTCCAACTGTGGCCTGCGCGTTAAGGATAAGCCAGTGTTTTCCGTGCAGTACCACCCAGAAGCCAGCCCCGGCCCGCAAGACAGCTATTACCTGTTCGAACGGTTTGCAGCGGCAATGGATGACCGCGCAACAGCTTAAAAATTCTCTAACGCCCGGTTAACCTTAACCGGGCGTTAATCGTTCAGACGCTATGGTTCTGTCACCTAGACAGAGGCACAGATGTTCACCCAGCAGGCGCAATTTGACGACGGATCGCATGTCGGCTTGCACGACGCGACAGCCTTGACGATCGCACAGTCCCAAGCCGTCCTGCACCGCTGCGCTATTATCAACCCGTGTGATCGTCCCGCTGATCCGGCCTTGGTCGATATCTGGGGCGCGCATCGTTGTTTACGTGACCATATTCTGCCGTGGCGGCGCATCGGTGGCGCGGTTGTGATCCTGACCCATAAACCCGAGATTTTCCAGCAACAGGCCCCCGCCCTGACCCTGCGCTACGGTCCTATTCGCATGGCGATTACCACTGAACAGCATTTGTTTCGCGCCATCAGCGAAAGTCATGTCGCAGCCCTGACCGAACGCGCCGAAAATCGTGTGCCTGATGCGATCAGTAGCCGGACGTGGAATGCGCGTTTGATGTTAATCATGTCCGTTCTGGTGGTACTTGGCACGCTGGTTTTGTTTGCGATGTCGCCTTTGACCGGATTTGTGGTGCTCAGTTTCTGGGCGGTGATCACGCTGGCTACGAACACGTTATTAAAGGCGGCGGCCGCCATTGTCGGCGTGTTCAGCCGCCCCACCGATGCTGATCATCTGCCGATTGCGGCGGAAAACCTGCCGGTCTTCACCATCCTGATCCCGCTTTATAAAGAAAAGGAAATTGCGGCCCACCTGTTGGAGCGGGTCAAGCTGATCGATTATCCTCGCGACCGATTGGACGTTTGTCTGGTGATGGAGGCGGACGATGAAACGACCCGCGCATCGCTGGGATTGACGAACCTGCCGTCGTGGATTCGCCCCATCGCCGTGCCAAAGGGGACGTTGAAAACCAAGCCACGGGCGTTGAATTACGCACTCGATTTCGCGCGCGGGACCTTGGTTGGCGTTTACGATGCTGAAGATGCCCCTGCCCCAGATCAGTTGCGCAAAGTGGCGCGGCATTTCGCGAACCGTGGCGAGAAAGTTGCGTGTTTGCAGGGGGTTCTGGATTACTACAATGCGCCTGTCAATTGGCTGACGCGCTGCTTTACGCTTGAATATGCGGGCTGGTTTCGGGTGGTTTTGCCGGGGTTGGAACGGTTGGGGCTTGTTGTTCCATTGGGCGGCACGACCCTGTTTTTCAGGCGACACGTGCTGGAAAAACTGGGCGCGTGGGACGCGCATAACGTGACTGAGGACGCTGATTTGGGCGTCCGTTTGGCGCGACGGGGATACCGCACCGAACTGATCGCTACTACGACGCAAGAAGAAGCCAATGGCCGTTTTTGGCCGTGGGTGAAGCAGCGTTCGCGGTGGCTGAAGGGGTATGCGATCACCTACGGCGTCCATATGCGCGATCCGGCGAAGTTATACCGAGATTTGGGCGCGCGCCGGTTCTGGGGATTTCAGATTTTGTTCGCGGGAACGCTTTCGCAATTCGTGCTCGCGCCTGTGCTGTGGTCGTTCTGGGTGATGCCGTTCGGGTTCAGTCATCCGATGGGGCATTACCTGCAGGGGTGGGTTTTGATCAGCGTTGTCGCCATGTTCATCTTTTCAGAACTGACCAATATGTTCGTGCTGGCCCTTGGGGTCACGAAGGCCGAAAAGATGTGGTTGATCAAATGGATACCGACGATGCACTTTTATTTCCCAATGGCGGCACTGGCGGCTTACAAAGGGTTCTACGAACTGACGTTCAAGCCGTTTTATTGGGATAAGACGACGCACGGTGTACTGCTGCCCAATAAAGGCGCGGGAAAAGCTACTGGGTCGCCTGCGCGTCAAGCTTCAGACGGGTGATGTAGGCTTTTGAGATATGGTCGCGCAGGGCCGCGTCTGCTGCGTCACCATCGCCATTTTCGATCGCCGTGACGATGGCGTTGTGTTCGGCCAGCGTATCTTCGGGCCGTCCTTCGACAGCGATGGATGTCGTCGCCAGAAGCGCCATGGAGCGGTGGACCAGATCAAGCTGCTGCACAAGAAAGCGGTTATGCGATGCGAGGTGAATTTGTTTGTGAAACCGGCGGTTTGCGCGGCTAAGCGCGTCGGGATCATTCAGGAACGCCTGATCATCGGATAACATACCACGTAGCACGCCGACCTCTTCCGGGGTCGCGTGACGGGCCGCAAGCCGTGCGGCTAATCCTTCGAGTTCGCCGCGCACCACGTAAAGTTCTGCCATTTGCGTGTGATCCAAGGACGCAACCATCAAGGACCGCCCGTCGCGGGTTAACAGACCTTGGGTTTCAAGCCGTTGTAACGCTTCGCGAATGGGCGTGCGCGACACGCCAAACCGTTCGGCCAGTTCGCTTTCCACCAGACGGTCGCCGGGCACGTAGGAATGGCTATCAATCGCCTCTAGGATCAGCGCATAGGCGTCCTTTTGTCCGGCTTTGGTGTCGTACATCGCGAGGCTTTCCTTTTGTTGTTCAAGACCCTAGCGGCGATTACCCTTTAGCGCAACGTGCCCAAAACCACGCAATTTCCGGCCCTGCGGCCATATGGGCCTTTGCCCGCACGCGCGCACCGCCTATGTCTAGGGTATGAAACGGATAACATCAGATATTGTCATCTCGGGTGGCGGCGTCGCAGGTTTGACCGCCGCCGCGGCCTTTGGTGCTGCTGGATTTAGCGTCGTGATCGTTGATCCGGCGTTACCAGTCACAAATGCTGCGTTTGAAGGTGCTGATCTACGTACCACAGCCTTCTTGCAGCCCGCCCAATCCTTTTTGGACGACATCGGATTGTGGGGGCGTTTGGCCGAATACGCGACGCCGTTGCAAGTCATGCGGATCGCGGACGTCAGCGGTGAGGGCCGCGGCGCACGCGTGACCGCGGATTTTGACGCTGCCGACATTTCGGACAAGCCGTTCGGGTGGAACCTGCCCAATTGGCTGCTGCGCCGCGAAATGCTGGCGCGGTTGAAAGAGCTGCCGAATGTGGAATTCCACGCGGGCACCGGATTTGTATCACTGTTGCCCCGTGAAACCGAAGCTTTGGTGATGCTGACGGGCGGATTACAGGTCCGCGCGAAACTGGTGATTGGCGCGGATGGCCGTCATTCAGCGGTGCGTGAAGCTGCGGAAATCGACGTCAAAACCCATCGGTACGGGCAAAAAGCGATCAGCTTTGCTGTGACCCATCCGTCACCGCACGACAATGTATCGACAGAAATCCACCGCTCTGGTGGTCCGTTCACGTTTGTCCCCCTGCCCGATCACGAAGGGGAGCCCTGTTCGGCTGTCGTTTGGATGGAAAAAGGTGCGGAAGTGAACCGCTTGATGGCATTGTCCGACGAAGAATTTGAATCAGAGGCATTGACCCGATCCGCCGCCCTTTACGGATCGCTGACCTTGGCGACGCGCCGCATGGTCTGGCCGATCATTTCACAGGTCGCGAGCGCATTATCCGCGCCACGCACAGCGCTGGTCGCGGAGGCCGCGCATGTGGTTCCCCCGATTGGGGCGCAGGGATTGAACATGTCGCTGAACGACATAGCGACCCTATTGGACTTGGCCCGTGAACATGACTTGGGCAGTCGCAAGATGCTCGACGCTTATCAAAAGGCGCGGCACGGAGATATCAAGCTGCGGGTTAACGGAATTGATGCGTTGAACCGTGCATCAATGTCGAATGCGCCATTCTTGCAGGACCTGCGGGTCGCAGGGATCAAAGCGCTGCATGACGCCGCGCCTGTGCGGCGCGGCCTTATGAAGCTTGGGCTTGGTGCCAGCTAGTTCTGCGCGTTAAAGCACGGTGTCCAGAACCGGCGTGAGACGTGCCATTGTGGCGTCCACATCGTAAAGTTTGTCGAGACCAAACAGGCCCAGACGGAAGGTCCGGAAATCGTCAGGTTCGTCGCATTGCAACGGTACACCTGCCGCGATTTGCATGCCTTCTGCGCCGAATTTCGACCCGTTCTGGATTGCCGGATCGTCCGTGTAGCTGACCACGACACCCGGTGCGCCGAACCCGTCGGCCGCAACTGATTTGATCCCCTTGCCCGCCAAATAGCCCCGCACCGCATCGCCCAGCGCCCATTGCGCGGTTTTCAATTTGTCGAAGCCATAGTCGCGGGTTTCAATCATCGTGTCGCGGAATGCACGCAGCCCGTCCGTCGGCATGGTCGCGTGGTACGCGTGACCGCCGTTTTCGTAGGCCTGCATGATGCTGTGCCATTTCTTGAGGTCAGCGGCGAAGGAATTGGATGTTGTGTCGGCCATACGAGTTACGGCGCGTTCGGACATCATCACGAGACCTGCGCAAGGCGTGGCGGACCAGCCTTTTTGTGGGGCAGAGATCAGCACATCAACGCCTGTTGCTTTCATATCGACCCACGCGCAGCCTGACGCGATGCAGTCCAGCACCATCAATGCGCCCACCTCATGCGCGGCGGCAGCCATGGCCGTGATGTAATCGTCCGGCAGGATGATCCCCGCAGAGGTTTCGACATGCGGCGCGAACACGACGTCTGGTTTGGCGTCGCGAATGGCAGCTGTGACGTCTTCGATGGGCGCAGGTGCAAAAGGCGCGCGGGTGTCGTTGCCGTTTTGGCGGGCCTTTAGGACGGTTGTTTTGGCCGTGAAGTCGCCCGCGTCGAAAATCTGGGTCCAGCGGTAGGAAAACCAGCCGTTGCGCACGATAAAGGCGTTGGCATTTGCGCCGAATTGGCGGGCCACTGCTTCCATCCCGAAGGTGCCGCCGCCGGGGACAATCGCCACGGCATCTGCATTATAGACGTCTTTCAACATGCCAGAGATGTCGTTCATGACGCCTTGGAACGCTTTGGACATGGAATTGAGCGACCGGTCGGTGAAGACGACGGAGAACTCCATCAAGCCGTTCGGGTCAACTTGGGATGTGAATGTATCGGTCATGATGGTCCTCGTGCATTAAGTTGCATCTGAGGTAAGCGGCGATAGGGGGAAAAGCAAAGTCAGAAATGTCGGTTTTCGCGCTGATCGGCCTGCGCAGTCCGTGCAAAGTTTCCGATCCACGTCACAATGGTCCCGCAAGGCGTTCTTCGCTGAGCAGTACGTTCGCTTCGACGTCCCCCACCCCCGGCATGGTCATGATACGCCGCCGTAGCACCCGTTCGAAATCCGCCAGATCGCGGGCCACCACCCTTAGGCGGTAATCATAAAGGCCCAACACGTGTTCCACGCTTTGCACTTCGGCAATGGCGGATACGGCGCGTTCGAAATCTTCAAGGCTGACGCGGCCTTTGGTGGCGAGTTTGACCCCCAGAAAGACAGTGACCCCGAAGCCCAGTTTTTCTGCGTCCAACCGCAAACGACGCCCTGCAATTACGCCTGCATCTTGGAGGCGTTTGATCCTGCGCCATGTGGCCGGTTGGGACAGGCCCAGCTTTTCGCCCAGACGCCCTGTTGGTTGCGTCGCGTCTTTTTGCATCAGGCGTAGCAGCGCGCGGTCTGTGTCGTCTAGGATCATAGCGGCAACGCTTCTTCACGTTTGACGTTGGCCACTGTCATCAATGCTTCGATGTCGGCGATGTGGGGTAACGTCAGGACCTGATCACGGTAGATCCGTTGGTAATCCGGCAAGTCGCGGGCGATCAGCAACAGACGCACGTCGACGCGCCCAAGGAACGTCTGGATTTCCAGCACTTCGGGCACCAGTCGGGCGGCGGCCATGAAGTCGTCAAAGGCGCGAGACACGGTTTTATCCAAGGTAATCCGCAGCGCCACGTGCACGGTGTAGCCCAAGGCCGTCCAGTCGATCACGACCTCTTGACCCCGAATGATCCCGTCTTCGTGCAATTTATCCAGCCGCCGCGTCACACGGGCGGGCGTCATGCGGACAAGGTCAGCCAGTTCCGGCACCGTGAGGGCAGGATTGGCTTGGTATTGGCGCAGGATCGCGCGGCTTTCGTCATCAAGCATAAAAAACACACAATTTGGGTGAATGACGCATAACAACTTTCACTTGATCACAACAGATCAAAAATCAAACCTCACAATCCACGCAAACGCCCGTTATACGTCAGCGCAGATACAAACATGGAGTGCTTGATATGCGCGTTTATTACGATCGCGATTGCGATGTGAACCTGATCAAAGACAAAAAAGTAGCCATCCTTGGTTACGGCTCACAAGGCCACGCCCACGCGCTGAACCTGCGCGATTCCGGTGCGAAAAACCTTGTTGTTGCTCTGCGCGAAGGGTCCCCTTCCCAAGCCAAAGCTGAGGGCGAAGGCCTGAAAGTTATGGGCATCGCGGAAGCCGCTGCTTGGTGTGATGTGATCATGTTCACAATGCCCGATGAGCTGCAGGCAGAAACATACAAAAAATACGTCCACGACAACATCAAGCCAGGTGCAGCAATTGCATTCGCACACGGCCTGAACGTGCACTTCGGCTTGATCGAGCCAAAAGAAGGCGTTGACGTGATCATGATGGCGCCAAAAGGCCCAGGTCACACAGTACGCGGCGAATACACAAAAGGCGGCGGCGTGCCTTGCCTGATCGCGGTTGACACAGACGCGTCCGGCAAAGCCCAAGAAATCGGCCTGTCCTACTGTTCAGCTATCGGTGGCGGTCGTTCCGGCATCATCGAGACAAACTTCCGTCAGGAATGCGAAACTGACCTGTTTGGTGAGCAAGCTGTTCTGTGTGGTGGTATCGTTGAACTGATCCGCATGGGTTTCGAGACACTTGTCGAAGCTGGTTACGAGCCTGAAATGGCTTACTTCGAATGTCTGCATGAAACAAAGCTGATCGTAGACCTGATCTATGAAGGCGGCATCGCGAACATGGATTACTCCATCTCCAACACAGCTGAGTACGGTCAGTATGTGACTGGCCCGCGCATCCTGCCATATGAGCAGACGAAAAAGGCGATGAAAGAAGCGCTTGCTGACATTCAGTCCGGTAAATTCGTGCGTGACTTCATGCTGGAAAACGCCGTTGGTCAGCCAACAATCAAAGCGTCCCGTCGTGCAAACGACGAGCACCAGATCGAACAGGTTGGTTCCAAACTGCGCGCTATGATGCCTTGGATTTCTGCTGGCAAAATGGTCGACAAAGCGAAGAACTAAGTTCTGCTAGAATTGAAGAAAGGGCCGTTCCTTTGGAGCGGCCCTTTTTTGTTGCGGTTGTTCTATCGGCCGCTAAGCCACCACCGCGTCGAGCTTTGCCGCACAGATGAAATCGTTCTCGGACAACCGCCCCAGTTCGTGCGACGTGTAGGTGACCTGACAATATCCCCAGCCGAAGGATATGTCGGCGTGATGGCCCTCCTTATCGCTGACGAAGGCGGCAAGATTGGCGGTGTAGGTTGCTTTGGCAAACCCTTTGAATGTGAACCGACGCGACAGGCTTTGACCATCCAAGTCGATTTCCCATGCCGGATCGAGTTGCGATTTGAGCTGCGTAATCTCTACTTCGGTCAACACAGGCACCCAACCGTCGCATGCCGCACAGGTCTTTTTTTGCAGATCACCCATCGCCTTTGACCTCGTACGTTGGCGCAAAAAGACCCAGTGATTTTGCCTCATGGATATCGCGGACAAGATCGCGCTTCGCCGCTTCAATCAGTTGATCAACACTATCGAGCACGAAATAGATCGGTTGATTGATGTCGATACGGTAAGGCGTTCGTAGGATTTCAAGGACGTCAAAGTCTTTGCGAACAACGCTTTGTTCTTCGACCGAATGACGCAGTTCACCCGGTGATGACGCCAGGCCGGACCCAAGCGCTTTGACCGTGTCGCCTTCGCGGATGAGCCCAAATTCGATTGTGAACCAATACAGCCTGATCAGCCATGCGTAGTCTGATTTGTCACACGCCAACCCTGTTTCCCCGATCTTTTGCGAGAAATCAGCAAGCCGTTTGTCGACGAGCAGCGGCATATGGCCGTAAATTTCGTGGAAGATGTCGGGCTCTTCGATGTAATCGAAATCGTCCCTGCTTCGGATAAAAGACGCTGCCGGAAAGGTTCTATTCGCCAGCATCTGAAAGAACCGCGAAAACCCGATGAGGGCGGGAACCGGTTCAACGGACCACCCCGTCGTGCCCATCAGTTTTTCAGAGATTTCAGCGCATTGCGGCACACGGTCAATTGGGAGTTGAAGCGCGGCCTGACCATCGAGGAACGGTTTTGCCGCATAGCGTTCAATATTTCGCTGCTGCTGGGCCACCAGATCGCGCCAAACCGCGTCTTCGTCGGGCGTGTAATGAATAAGACCTGCGTCGTCAGGGTGTTTGGCGATGTATTTCGTATCTTTGGGCATTGAGCTCCTCCTGAGGTCAATGATTGTCCATTATCGGTGGCAATTTCTGCCTCTTCGCTCGCGTATTGTTGAAAGTTAGGTAAAATATTTCCGCATATGCTGATTCCGAGGAAAATTTATGCTGGATAAATTTGAGAAGCTGATCCTTAAATTCCTACAAGTGGATGGCCGCGCCAGCACACAGGAATTATCGGACGCGGTCGGCCTGTCAGCGTCGCCGTGCTGGCGCCGCGTCAAACGGTTGGAAGAAGACGGCTACATCAAACGTTACACTGCCATTCTGGACAGCAAAAAGCTGGGCCTCAGCGCGTTTGGATATGTGCAGGTTTCGTTAGTGGATCACACCGAAGGGTCGATCAAACTGTTTAACGATTTCATTCGGACCAACGAACAGGTGCTCGAATGTGCGTCGATTACAGGTGATTTCGACTTTCTGTTGAAAGTGGTCGCCGCTGATCCGGAAGCCTTGGAGGAATTCATCATGAAACACATCCTTAGGCTTGGCGTTGTGCGCACAACGACGACCAATTTTGTTCTACGTCAGATCAAAACATCTGGCGCTTTGCCGATTGACTGACAACTTGCGCCGGATCAATCAGCGTTGGCGCGGATACGCTTAGAGGCTTTTGAGATACTCGATCTCTTTCTTCTCGTCGCTCGCGGTCCAGCCTTCGTCCATGCATTTGATCAGCAAGGTGATGAAGGATTTATCAGCGTTCGCCAGCGATTTCATAGTTGCCGCATGTTTTGTCCGCATGAGTTTGGAATAGATCACAGCCACATCATCCGCGTCGGAATTATGGTGCTTGTCCAGCCATTCAAAGATTTTCTTCAAACGGCGCGGGTTGTTCCCCATCTTGGTCAAATAGGTCGCAAGGCCCTTTTCATCCATGCTGGCCGTCATCCTGAACGATCCCCAGCGGAACCGGTTCACAACGAATTCGGCATCTTGGTTCATGTAGATGTCGAAACCGTGCGAAATCAGACCCGGCGTGAACCCGACTTTGACGCTGGAAAACCCGATGTTGTAGTCCAGCCAAGACACCGGATCGAAAGTGAACGCGTTGTTCGTGCGGTCCAGACCCGGTGGCCAATAGCGGCACGGCGACCCGAAACTGTTCACTTCCATGTTTTTGATCGCATCCTCGCCAAGCGCCAATGCCACGGCGGTCAGCGCGTTAGACGTGATCAAGTTACCTTGGGAATGGCAGAAGATTTTCAGCTTGCTGCGTTCCTGCACCGACATTTCAGCGATGTAGCGATAAAGCGATGCGGTCGCTTTGTTGCTGGCCACAAGACCTTCCATAAAGTCGATTTTGCTCAGCCCTGACTTGAGCTGAGCCGCCGCCGCATAAGCTGCATTAAACGCAGCGCTCCACGCGCTGAAACTACCCGCCTGCGCGCCAACAAGAACGCCTTTGTCCAGCAGACATTGGCCAAGGTCGGACCAGAAACCGTCCTTCTTGTTATACACCCCGATGACCGGACAGCCCTGCAGCAACGACAGCGCCAGCGCGCTATCCATATGGTTTTCCCCTGAGTTCGCCATACCGTTGACGAAGACAACTTCGCGGCGATGATCAAACCATGCCATCCCAGAAGCCTCTTCGTTCACATAGCGATTAATTTCGCCATCTTCGGTCGGCTTATTGTTCTTTTTCATAGAGCTCAGGGCCATTTGGGTACTTTCAATTACTGATACTGGCGGCACGTTGGCAATTTTACGCGCATGAAACAACCTTCGATTTAGTTCTACAGGAACTTCTTCGCGCGCTGGATTTGCCACTGGTCAAGTTGGGCCTGTTATGAAATCAAACGGCGATCCCATCAAAGGCACCCATTGTGACCACCCAACCGACCCCCGCCAATTGGTTTTCCGTCGCCGCCCTTGGCTTGATTTGGGGTGGGACGTTTATGGTCGTGGCCATCGCGTTGGAAGGCTACGGGCCGTTGACGGTTGCGGCGGCGCGGACTGCACTTGGCTCGCTGGCATTGATCGGGATCATGGGGGTCATGCGCAGCCCGCTGCCGCAGTTTTCGGGCCAGCTGATCAAATATTTGCTCGTTATTGGTGTAATGAACACCGCCCTGCCCTTTGCCATGCTCAGTTGGGGACAACAGTACGTTCCATCTGCGTTTGCGGGCATTTCGATGACTGCGATCCCACTATTTGTCCTGCCGCTGGCGCATCTGTTTTCCGATGAAGTCATGACCCGACGCAATGCTGTAGGCGTGACGCTTGGGTTCATTGGTGCAGTCGTTTTGATCGGGCCGTCTGTCTTGCGGATTGGTACGGGCTGGGAACCATTGGGCCAGTTGGCCTGCGTGGCCGCCGCCCTGTCTTATGCGATTTCAAGCGTGATGACGCGGCGCTGCCCGCCGATCGATTCAATCACGATGGCAACCATTCTGATGATCATTGGGGCCGTGACACTAATCCCCGCAATGTTGATCGTCGAAGGCGTACCGCAGATGGCCGATACGCGCAGTACGCTTGCGATTGTTTTTCTTGGGTTCGTGCCGACAGCGCTCGCGGCGTTGCTGCGCGTCTTTACAATCCGCACCGCCGGCGCCGTTTTCATGACACTTGTGAACTACCAAGTCCCCGTCTGGTCGATGGTTTTTGGTGCCGTCATCCTAAGTGAGACGCTGCCACTGCGCTTTTTCGCGGCCCTTGCGTTGATCCTGACAGGGCTTGCCATCAGCCAATACGCCAGCCTCAAACGGCTTTGGCGCTAATTCTTTTGGCTTCAAATATCTCGGGGGTATGGGGGCTGGCCCCCAAGCTGTACGCGATTTAGGACGCCGCCGCTTCGACCTCTGCCACGATCCCGTCGACAACTTCGGTCAATAGATCAGGGTCTTCGCATTCTGCCATGACCCGCACCAAAGGTTCCGTGCCGGATTTGCGGATTAGCAATCGCCCTTTGCCCACCAATCTGGTTTCCGCGTCCGCGATTGCACCTGTCACGTTAGCCGCTTCGAGCGGGTTTTGCCCTGCTGCGTAACGCACGTTTTTCAGCAATTGCGGCACAGTTTCAAAGGTTTCAGTCAGTTCGCTGGCCTTTTTGCCGCTGTCGATCATCGCGGCAAGGAACTGGATACCAGCCAGCAAGCCATCACCCGTGGTCGCGTAATCTGTCATCACGATGTGACCGGATTGTTCGCCGCCAAGGTTAAAGCCCTTTTCGCGCATCGCTTCGACCACATAGCGGTCGCCAACAGCAGTCCGTTCCAGATGCAGACCTTTGCCCGTCAGATACCGTTCGAGGCCAAGGTTGGACATCACGGTCGCGACAAGCGTATCGCCTTGCAAACGCCCCTCTGCGGCCCAGCGCGACGCCATCAGCGCCATCAACTGATCGCCGTCTGCGACTTTGCCGGTCTCGTCCAAGATCATCACGCGATCCGCGTCACCATCGAGACAAATCCCCACGTCCGCGCCGTGCGACACGATGGTTTCCGCCGCTAATGTTGGATGCGTGGACCCGCAGCCATCGTTGATGTTATATCCGTTCGGGCTGACGCCCACAGGGATCACGGTTGCCCCCATTTCCCACAGGACTTCGGGTGCCACACGGTGTGCTGCACCATTTGCGCAATCGATCACGACTTTCAGACCATCAAGCCGCATGCCGGATGGGAACGTGCTTTTGACCCGTTCCGCATAGCGGAACCGCCCATCGTCGATCCGTTTGGCCCGCCCGATGTTCATAGCTTGCGCCGGTTCAATGTCGCTCGCGATAAGCCGTTCAATTTCGGTTTGCGCTTCGTCGGACAGCTTGAACCCGTCCGGTCCAAAGAATTTGATGCCGTTGTCGTGGTGCGGGTTGTGGCTGGCTGAAATCATGATGCCGACGTCGGCGCGCATGGATGTGGTCAGCATGCCGACCGCAGGCGTTGGCACCGGGCCCAGCAACAGCACGTTCATGCCGGTTGACGTCAGGCCCGCCGTCAGCGCGTTTTCAAACATGTAGCCGGACAGACGTGTGTCTTTGCCAATGACGACCCGGTGGCCGTTTGATCCGTCATTCCGGAAATAGCGTCCTGCCGCCGCCCCGATTTTCAACGCCATTTCTGCCGTCATCGGGTGAATGTTTGCCGTTCCACGAACGCCGTCGGTTCCGAAAAGTTTCTCAGCCATAATCACTTGCCCCACTTAATGCCATTTGCAGGTTCAGCGCCTGCTTTGTTTCTTTGACGTCATGGACCCTTAAAATCTGCACACCCTGTGCTGATCCATGCAGTGCCAACGCAATCGACCCACCGAGCCGCTGCATCGCGTCACTTTCGCCGGAAACCTCACCAATCAACCGTTTCCGCGACGCACCTAACAGTATCGGCAAACCAAGGTCGTGGTAAATGGCAAGATCCCGCAACAAGCTCAAGTTATGTTGCAAAGTCTTACCAAAACCAATGCCAGGATCGGTGATTATATTCGGAAGGCGAATGCCCGCCGCTTCGGCGACCGCGATCCGATCTGCGAGATGGTCGAAGACGTCGAAAGTGACCGCGTCGTAATCGGGATTGTCCTGCATGTCTTCGGGCAGGCCTTGCGAATGCATCAGGCAGATCGGGCAGTCTGCCGCTGCCGCAACCCCTGCCATGTCAGGGTCAAAACGCATCGCGGAGACATCGTTGATGATGTTCGCACCTGCTTCGAGTGCGGCTTGCGCCACTGCCGCTTTGCGCGTGTCGATGGAAATTGGTGTGGTGATCCCTGCCTCACGCATTGCGCGGATGACGGGCGCGGTCCGGTTGATTTCGTCTTGGATCGCAACCTCTGCGGCCCCCGGTCGCGTGCTTTCGCCGCCAATGTCGAGGATATCGGCGTCCTGCGCCATGACCTTCGCACGTGCGACTGCGGCGTCCACACTTGCGAGTGTTCCGCCGTCCGAAAAGCTATCAGGCGTCACGTTCAAGATGCCCATGATACGCGGCACATCTAATGTCAGGCCACAGATCGCAGGACGATGTGTACTGATCCGCGTCTGCGCGTCGGGTGCGAGATCATCGAACATGACCTCTTCGTCCCCGCCGTCACGGTCCCGCAGGAGCGCTGTTTCGGTAAAGACCCAAGCGCTGCCACCCAAACGCCGCGCGTCGTCGTAGGCTGTCTGTTGCGGGATTGGCTGGATGTATTGTGTCAAAGTGAAGTCTCAATCGTTAGGCTGCGCACGGGCACCGTTGCATCTGGTGCGATGTCGCCGATCACAACCAGTTCTGCCGCGTCGATTTCAGTGGCGAACCAACTGACAAGCGCTAGAGCATCCCGCGCGGATGCCGATGGGCCGTCCACCGCGTCGAGGACGATTTTCGACGGTGCCCAGATGCTGATTTGGCCGTTCTTCATCGCCCAATCGAGTTCGGTCCGAGTTTCGACAACCTTGCAACGGTGATCTTTGGCCGCCAAGGTCCACGCGTTTTGCTCAATGGCAAGCAGATCAATCCGACGTTGTGTCATGGCGTGATCAGTTGTTGGAACGGGTAAAGCACCCGCCCCCACGCAAAGAACGAGTGGCGCGTCTTGGCCCGCAAAGTGATCAATCCACCCTTTCAGGTTATCTGACCCGATGGCGTCATTTGACAGGTACACGACGCAAGGGTGCGGCGCTTCTTGGTGGACTTGCGCGTCAGGGGTCGCGCCGTCACGCGCGCGGACGATTTCAACACCGAGCGAAAATGGACCACGATCCAGTTTTTCGATCCGCACGAAAACGCGTTCAGCTTGGGGTTCCAGCAGGATACGTTCGGCCACACGGGCTGCCAATGTTTCCAGCAGATTGATCCGTTCGGCCTGCAGTTCGACACCGATGGCTTCGGTAACGCGGTCATAAGATAGAATGCGGTCTACATCGTCATCGATTGGACCGGTCAGCGGCAGGACTTCAACAACGACGTTAAAGCGGACGCGCTGTAGCGTGCCCCGTTCCAGTTGGAACGCCCCGATTTCCACTTCGACCGTGTAGTCCCGCAACGAAATGCGGTCATAGGGCACATCGGCACTGGCCGCGGCCCGTTCTGATGGATGCGCGAACGCAAGATGGATGTCGTTGGTCATTGGCGTGCCTTTCCGCGCGTGTTGCTTGGCGGAATACGCGCAGATTGCCACCCTCGCAAGGTTGTCAAAGGCGACAGTCTGATCAGGCGTTGCGACGTTTAGTTCGACGCTGTGCGTGTTGGCTGGCGATAGAACAGGTGAACGCCGTATTTCGCGGTACGCGGGAAAACGCGCGCCCAAGACGGGTTCACAGCTGTCGTGTGATAATGCGTGGCACCATCGGTCAGGTTCCGGTCTGCCCCGTCAATCAAAAGACGGGCAACTTTACCAACACGACGCCAAGCAGCGGGTTCAGAGATCACCTCTGGACGTCCGTCACATGTGTAGGTGAATTGGCAGGCGTATTTGCGGCCCGTGCCCTGATTGATCACACCGCACAGTGAATTTGGATAGGCGTTGCTGTCGACGCGGTTCATGATGACCTCTGCCACAGCGAAAAGCCCTTTGGCCGTTTCGCCGCGGGCTTCGAAATACAAAGCCTCGGACAGGCATTGCCACTGTGGGCCACCGGTCGCTGTTGGCAGACTGGCGAGATACGCATTGTTGTAATCAACGGCTTGCTGCGCGGTTGGGATATTCCGTTCGGATGCTGGCGGCAGCGTTGTCAAAGCGGTCAATCGCGCATCAGGGATCACAGCCAAAGCCTGGCGTTCCTGCCCCAAGAGTGCGCTTAAGCGGCTGGCCAATACATCTTGTGCCGATGCAGCCCCGCCCGTGAATACCGCACATGCCAAGCCCAATGCCGGCGCGATGCGTCCAAAACCCAATTTCATCGCGACCCCATCGCGTTGCACGTGGTCAAGCCCCACGCAAGCGCTGCCCCTCTAAGGGATCGGGTTCAATGAGTCTACCCCTGCGGTCCGAAGCGGAAATTCGACTGTTGCATGTTTCCACACAGGCAACAATTAAATGGCAGATCATGCGGTTACAGCATGCACTGCATCTAAATCTACGAATTCAACTTATCGCTGAGCGTCAGCTGCGCGGCGGAAAGTCGCGCAACTGGGACGCGGAATGGCGAACAGGATACATAGTCAAAACCCTGCTTACGACAGAAATCAATCGCGGCACGTGTTCCGCCATGTTCGCCGCACAACGACAGGGTGATATTGCCACGCCCCTTGCGGCCGCGTTCTGCGCCAATGGAAAGCAGTTCGCCAACACCGTCGATGTCCAGACTGTGGAACGGATCTTCTTCGTAGACGCCCTGCTGCACATAAGCGGACATAAAGCGCCCCGCGTCATCGCGGGACAGACCGTAAGTCATCTGTGTCAGGTCGTTGGTGCCGAATGACAGGAATTCGGCGTGCTGCGCGATATCTTCTGCCCGCAACGCCGCACGTGGTGTTTCGACCATGACGCCAAGTTTGTAAGCGAAATCGTTTTGCCGATTGGTCCGCACAGAGGCCGCAACCGCGTCGATCCGTGATTTGACCAGTTCGACTTCGCGCATGGCGCTGACGACGGGGATCATGATTTCGGGCGCGACCCCTGCCCCGTTTTCATTGGCGTCGACTGTTGCTTCAAAAATGGCACGCGCCTGCATTTCGTAGATTTCAGGAATCGCGATCCCAAGACGGACGCCGCGCATCCCAAGCATCGGGTTATATTCAGCCAAGGCCGCGACCCGTTCCGTCACTTTCGCAAGTGGAAGCGCCAGCTGTTCGGACAGATCGCGCAAACCCGCTTTGTCGGACGGTAGGAATTCATGCAATGGCGGATCAAACAACCGGATACACACGGGCAAGCCAGCCATGATTTCAAACAACGCCGCAAAATCAGCACGTTGCATAGGCATCAAACGGTCCAGCACGGCCCGACGATCATCCGCATTATCGGCAAAGATCATTTCGCGCATCACGCCCAAACGGTCGCCGGAAAAGAACATGTGTTCGGTCCGGCATAGTCCGATGCCTTCGGCTGCGAAATTGCGCGCTGTCTGCGCATCATCAGGCGTGTCGGCGTTTGCACGCACACCAATATCACGTACATCGTCGGCCCATTGCAGTAGCGTCTGAAATGCATCATCTAGCGCGGCCTCGACCATGGCTGGCGCACCTGCCAGAACATCACCTGTCGTGCCATCAACGGTTACGATGTCACCTTCGCCAAATTTGCGGCCATCCGGCGCGATAATCTGTGCACGTTTGCGATCAATTGTCAGTGCGGACGCGCCCACAACACAAGGCAGCCCCAAGCCGCGCCCGATCACCGCCGCATGGCTGGTGATCCCGCCGCGCATTGTCAGAACTGCGTGCGCCGCATGCATCCCACGAATATCTTCTGGCGTGGTTTCGCGGCGCACCAAGATACAGGCTTCACCGCGCGCCGCACTGGCTTGCGCATCGTTCGACGTAAAGACGATCCGGCCAGTCGCCGCACCCGGGCTGGCCGCGATCCCTTTGACGATAAAATCACGCGCGGCACTAGGATCGACCTGCCGATGCAGCAATTCTGACAACGCGGCCGGTTGGATCCGCATGACCGCTTCTTCGCGCGGGATGATTTTGTCGGTCGCCAGTGCGACAGCGATCCGCACTGCAGCTTGGGATGCACGCGCTACCCGCACGGCGTCCAAAATCCATAAAGTGCCAGATTCAATCGTAAATTCGACGATCATTTCTTCGCGGAGCTTGCGACGGCAGACATCACCGATAGCGATCAGTTCCGCAAATACGCTAGGTGCGCGGTCTTCCAATGAGGGGCCGCGATCATCGCGGGTCAGGTAGATCGCGTTATCTGCTTCGATCAAGGCCTCACGCCGTTGGCTTTGCGCAATGTAGCGGCCGGTCACTTGTGGCAAACCAGTACTGCTGTTGACGTATTGGATCAGGCCCGCGCCACATTCGCCTTCCCCCAGTCCCATCGCCATTGCCTGCACGACAAGACCAAGCCCTGCATCAATCGGGGCCCCTTTGGCTTCGCGCAGCAAACGGGCCGATGTGCCATCCCAAGCGCGCGCCATGGAGCGCAACGCGTCACCGAGCTGGACTGCCGGATCATCCGGGAAAGTTTCGTCAGTTTCGTATTCGTAGGCTTCGAGGGCACGTTTCAACGCCTCAGCATCCGAGCAATCCGGATATTCAAACGCCTCTGGATCAAGACGGTGAACGTGTACCGCATAGGACTGAACAAACCGTAAAAAGATGCGCGTTGCCGCAGCTTCACCAATTGTTTCGCAAAGGCAGGCGTGCTGCGCCGCATTCATACCGATGTTCAGGATCGCACCCGGCCCACCCCAATCGGGGTCTTGGCTAGATGGACGGATCGACAGCAGCGGCGCGTCACCAAAAGGCGCAAGGATGCTGGCCATATCCGGCATATGCCCCTTCGCGATTTGGTTCACCGCATCGAAGCTGAGCGCGATCGTTTTGGGCACAGGCATATCGAGCCGCACAAGACGTTGAAGGCATTTTGCCCGCCCGCCATGCACGTCAGCGGCCATCGCCGCCGTCGGCGTGATGAGCGTTATAGACTGGAAACGTGACATTTGCTGCACTGCGGCGATCCTTATATTCAACCGCAGCATAAGACCCTTAACGCTTGCGCGTAAAGGTTTGTTCCCAGAAACGTGGCGTTTAACCCTCGATAAGGGTCAGATCAGCCACGCTGAGACAGATCGTTCTGATTCGGCTGAGCAGGTTCAGACGGTTGCGGCGGACGATAGTTGCGTCCGCGTTTACCTGAACATCTGTAAAGAATGCGTCAATCGGACCACGCAATTCTGCCATGGCGGTCATCGCGGTGCTGAAATCTTCGGCCTGCATCGCGGGTGCGATTTTGGCGTCAGCAGCGTCGAGTGCGGCAAACAACGCCTTTTCGCTATCGTGCTCAGCGTACTTTAGGTCCGCCCCGTAAGAGTATTCGACACCGTCTTTTTCTTCGGCCTGGGTCAGGATGTTGTTCGCGCGCTTGAAGCCTTGGATCAGGTTTTCACCGTCGTCGGTTTTCAGCGTTTCAGCAAGCGCCTGCGCCCGCTTCACCAACAGCGTCAGATCGTCGTTCCCCGGCATCGCGATGCAGGCGTCGATGATGTCATGACGGATTCCTTGGTCCTTGAGGAAGACCTTGAGACGGTCGTGGAAGAACGAAAGAAGGTTCAAGCTTGTGTCTGGCACCCGCTTTGCCACGCCGTCAATCCACGATCCTTCGCTAAAGTCGGGCTTGACCTCTGCCCCGTCGAAACGCTTTTGAACGGTCAGGAACGCTGACTTGAAGATACCATGCTCCGAGATTTCTCGCAGCGTTTCTTCCATCGTGTGCAAATCAGGTTCACTGACATCGCTATTCACAGACCGGATTTCATGCCGTAAGAATTCAGCGTCGAAGGCCTTATCCAAAGACATCCGCACATTGTTGGTGAGGATCAACCGAATGACGCCCAAGGCAGAGCGCCGGAGCGCAAACGGATCCTTCGATCCGGTCGGTTTTTCGTCAATCGCCCAGAAGCCGGTCAATGTATCAAGCTTGTCCGCCAAAGCGACAGTCACAGAGACGGGCGCTGTTGGCACGTCGTCCGATGGACCGAGCGGCGAGTAATGTTCTTGGGCAGCCGCGGCCACAGCGTCAGATGCACCCGCTGATTTAGCGTAATAACGCCCCATAAGTCCTTGAAGTTCAGGGAATTCATAGATCATTTCGGACCGCAGATCGGCCTTTGCGATCCGCGCGGCCTCTGCCGCATCATCAGCGTCCGCGCCCACTACAGGTGCAATTTCGCGCGCCAGTGCGACGATACGTTCGACACGATCAAACTGTGACCCTAGCTTGTTGTGGAACGTCACGGCTTTCAGGCCTTCGGTCCATTCCGCCATGCCCGCTTTGGCCACGCGCAGGTCGTTTTCCCAGAAGAATTTTGCGTCAAAAAGCCTTGCAAACAATACCTTTTGGTTGCCTGCGAGGATGGTCGCGCCGTCATCTTTGGTCTCGATATTCGCGACGGTGACAAAGCGTTCGATGCGGTTCGTTTTCGGGTTCCGGACCGAGAAGAATTTCTGGTGGTCCTTCATCGAGGTTTGCAGCACCTCTGGCGGCATTTCGAGGAAGTCGTCAGCGATGGTGCCCATCAGCGTGACTGGCCATTCAACGAGGTTCGCAACCTCTGCCAGTAGACCGCGATCTTCGACGATCTCGAGGCCCTGCGCGAACGCTTGGTTTGTGGCGTCGTGCCAGATCAATTCGGCTCGCTCTTCCGCGCGCAGAACAACCTTCGCACGCTTGAGCTTTGCCTCGTAATCCTCGAAAGACACGACAGAAAACGCGTCCGGCGCCATAAAGCGATGCCCGCGTGTCTGGTTTCCCGCTTTGATGCCGTCGATGTCCAGCGGTACGATCTCGGCCCCTGCTTCATCGCTGAGGATACAGATGATGGAATGCAACGGGCGGACCCATTTCAGCGCACCTTCACCCCAGCGCATGGATTTTGGCCACGGGAAATTCCGGATCGTTTTTTCTAGCACTTCGGCGATGATATCCGCAGCCATCCGGCCCGGTTTTTCAACGACTGCAAAGTAGACTTGGCCTTTTTTGACGTCGCGGATTTCAAGCTGATCTTTGGTTAACCCTGTGGACCGCAGAAAGCCTTCCAATGCTTTATCCGGCGCTGTTGTTGCTGGCCCTTTGCGTTCTTCGCGGACCGCTTTGCTTTCCGATGTCAGCCCTTCCAAGGACAGCGCCAAACGGCGTGGCGTTGCGAATGCAGCCGCACCCGCATAGGTCAAACCAGCCTCGACAAGACCGTCAGTGACCAGTTTTTGCAGGTCTTTTGCGGCTTTGGCCTGCATACGCGCAGGGATTTCTTCGGAGAAGAGTTCAATCAGAAGATCGGCCATTATTGCAGTCTTTCCGGTGCTGGTGGGCAATGTTCGGGTGCCCGGTTGCCGTCAAAGACAACTTCGCCACATTCGTTAATTTGGTGCCACGCGAATGCGCGACCGTCGGGGTAAACTGCGATCACGCGGTCGATCCCGTATTGGATGTTTTCGATGCCCATGAAGGCCACGGCAACGCCAGATGACAGGTCGTTCCCCAATTCACCGGCTTGGAAACAGTCGAACCAGCCCGGTGCATTTAGCGGTTCTGCGGCGTCATAGATTTCGTAGGTCTCGGTCAAGAACCCGAAGCTGAGCGAGGTATCAAAGCAAGCGCGGAACCGAAGTGGGCTGCTGTCGCTATCAATCGCGTTGAAGTTTTCGAACAAAATCGGTTCTGGTTCGCCCGTGAACAACGAAGTCATTTGCACATCTTCAACTTGAAGCGTGACTTCTTCGTAGTAGGCATAAACCTGAAGATAGTAGAGCGCGATGCCCGCAGCGATGGCTGACATGATGATCCCTCCTATAGCGAGACGGGCAATATTCATGCCGCGTGACCAGCGGCAGCGGTGAGTACAAACGCATCCGCGCATGATTTCGTCAGCGCCCGCACCCGCCCAATATAGGCTTGGCGTTCCGTGACAGAGATCACCCCACGTGCGTCGAGCAGGTTGAACACATGGCTGGCCTTGATCGCCTGATCGTAGGCAGGATGCGCCATGATGATGCGTTTGCCGGTCTTCGGGTCAACGTGTTCCTCGGCCAAGATGCGGGCGCATTCGGCTTCCGCGTCTTTAAAGTGCTGCAACAACGTGTCGGTGTCGGCCACGTCGAAGTTCCAACGTGCGTATTCTTCTTCGGTCTGTTTAAACACGTCGCCGTAGGTCAACGCGATTGGCGCGTCGGGATCGTTGTACGGCATGTCCATCACGTGATCGACGTCGAGGATATACATCGCGAGCCGTTCCAGCCCGTAGGTCAATTCGCCGGACACGGGTTTACAGTCGTAACCTGCAACCTGTTGGAAATACGTGAATTGGGACACTTCCATGCCGTCGCACCAGACTTCCCAGCCAAGGCCCCACGCGCCCAATGTTGGGCTTTCCCAGTCGTCTTCGACAAAGCGGATGTCGTGCATGTCTGCGTCGATGCCGATCGCCTTCAAAGACCCAAGGTAGAGGTCCTGAAGATCAGGTGGGCTTGGTTTGATCAGCACTTGATACTGATAGTAATGCTGTAGGCGATTCGGGTTTTCGCCGTAGCGCCCGTCTGTTGGCCGCCGCGACGGCTGCACATAGGCCGCAGCCCACGGTTTTGACCCGAGCGAGCGCAATGTCGTGGCAGGGTGGAACGTGCCTGCGCCGACTTCCATGTCGTATGGTTGCATCATGGCACAGCCTTTGGTCGCCCAGTAAGACTGGAGACGCAGGATGATTTCTTGGAAACTACGTGGTTTGTCGGCCATTTCGCCCTCTTTTCGGTTTGGACGTTCAATAGGCTGCACGGCCGACAGGGTCAATTAGCAGCTATGGGGTATTTCCCCAGAAGAAACTCGCTTATGAGGTCTAGAATCTTGCTGCACCTGTTTGGTTCTCTGTTAAGTTCCACGTCGCATTAAGGTTAACGTAAGTTTTTGAAGTCTATGGATCACACATGATCAGAGTTTTTCTCGCAGTAATCGCATTCGCTTTCATGCCAATCGGCGCGGCCGCACAACAAAGCCCGGTTTGGGTGCAGGTTGAGGCACAGCCGACCCTGACCGGCGCGCAGAATCGCGCCCGTGCTTTTGACGCACGGCTCGACAACGTGGCGGGCTACTACATCGGATCAGGCTGGTACGGCATCGTCTTGGGCCCATACACACGCGCAGACGCAGACGTCTTGTTGGCCAACCTACGGCGCAGCGGCCAAATCCCGAGCGATAGCTTTATTGCGGATGGTCGCAATTTTCGCCAACAGTTCTGGCCAGTTGGCGTGGGTGCACCGACAACAGCACAGCCTTTGCCGACGACAGAGCCGTCGCTAGAGGAATTGGCGCGCGCGATTGCGAACACACCTGATTTGCCGTCTGATGCTGAAGACCTGGTGGTCGTGCCAGTGATTGCCCCAGATGAAACGCCTAACGAAGCCCGTGCGTCTGAAGCCGCGTTGAGCCGCGCCGCGAAAGAGCAGTTGCAAACGGCTTTGAAATGGGCCGGCTTTTACGATGCTGCGATTGATGGTGCTTTTGGGCGCGGAACACGGCGGTCGATGGGCGAATGGCAGGTTGCCAATAATTACGAACCAACCGGCATTTTGACGACAAAACAGCGCGCCGAGTTGATTGGCGCATACAATGCCATTCTGGATGGCATGGACCTGCAGTTGATCCGTGATGACGCTACAGGCATCGAAATGGTTATTCCGACAGGCGTTGTGGCTTTCGACAAATATGAGCCACCCTTTGCGCAGTTCGAACCGAAAGGCGATCTAGCCGCACGCGTATTGTTGATTTCGCAGGAAGGCGATCAGGATCGCTTGTTCGGCCTTTATGAAATCCTGCAGACATTGGCGATTGTCCCAACAGACGGCCCCCGCCGCCGCCGTGACCAATCGTTTGAAATCGAAGGCATTGGCGAAGGCATTCATTCCTACACCACGGCCACATTGCGCAATGGCCAGATCAAAGGCTTTTCATTGATTTGGCCGACTGGTGACGAAGCACGCCGCATTCGGGTTTTGGATGCGATGAAGGCCAGCTTTGCGACGGTTGACGGTGTCCTAGATCCCGCAATCGCAGCCCCAGACGACAGCCAAGCGATTGATCTTGTGTCCGGTTTGGCCGTGCGCAAACCAAAACTGTCGCGGTCGGGTTTCTTTGTAGATGGTCAAGGTGACGTTCTGACAACGGCGGAAGCAGTTGGCGAATGCAGCCGTATCACAATCGACGAAGTCCATGACGCACAGGTCGTTCACACAGACGCGGCGTTGGGTTTGGCCGTGATCCGGCCCAATACACCGCTGGCCCCCGCAGACGTGGCGCAATTCCAGACCGGTGTACCGCGTTTGCAGTCTGAGATTGCGGTCGCGGGCTATCCATACGGCGGAGTATTGACCACGCCGTCGCTGACGTTTGGCCGTCTTGCTGATATTCGCGGCCTGAACGGCGAAGATGAATTGAAGCGTCTATCATTGACCGCCCAACCGGGCGATGCGGGCGGGCCTGTGTTCGACAATGGTGGTGCGGTCTTGGGCATGTTGTTGCCTCGCGCCAGCCGGAACGGGCAGCAATTGCCGCCCGAAGTCAGCTTTTCAATCGACGCGACACGGATCGTGGCGTCGCTGTTGCTGGCTGATGTGCGGCTTGAGACGACGGACACCGTCGCCTTCCTGCCGCCAGAGGCGTTGAACCAGAAGGCCGTTGATGTGACCGTTCTGGTTTCTTGCTGGTAGGTTAGATCGCGATTTTCGCGTTCACATAGATCAGTGTAGGGCCTTGGGTTTCCAAGGCCTTACGCACAGCATCTTGCAGTTCGTCCAAAGACTCTGGTGCAGCTGACGCGGCACCGAACGCTTCGGCGAATTTCACAAAATCAGGGTTCTGCTGGATCACTGCATTTGGCGCGATTTGGGCAGCCACCATCGAATCTTCGATTTCGCCCAGCTTTCCGTTGTCCCAAAGGATAATGGGCAGGTTGAGCTGTAATTCCACCGCAACCATCAGTTCTTGCAGGGTATATTGGAAGCCATAGTCGCCTGCGATGGCGACTGTGGGCTGTCCTTTGCGCGCAATCGCCCCGCCAATCGCCGCAGGTAATGCGTAGCCGAGCGTGCCAAAACCGGTGGGGTGGTGCCACAGGTTTGGCGCAGACATCGGCCAGATTTCCAACGCGGCATAGGCAAATTGGGTCATGTCAGAGTAAACGACGGTGTCAGCTGGCAAGGCCACGCGCAACGCATCAGCCACTGGCAGAATACCGGGCCGTTCGCTGTTCACCTCTGCGCGCCACTTTTGACGTTGCTCCGCGACGGCGGTTTCTGTCCATTCTGTCTGTCCGGACCAATCGCCGCGCATACGCCACAGTTCTTTTGCGATTTGCCCTGCATCCGCATGAATCCGCGCAGTTGCCGGTCGGTCGTTCAATTCATCAGCGTCAATGTCGATGCGAATGAATGTGCCAGATTGCCCCAGATCGTCGCGCCACAGGTCGGTTTCGGACAATTCCGTCCCGACCGCGATCACGACATCCGCGCTTGCGATCACTTCCGCGGACCCAGGCCGCGCAAGGCTGCTGCCGAAGTGCAGACCGCCCTCGGGGAACATGCCCATCGCGGCGTAGGTCACGAAACTGGCCGCCCCTGCAGAGGTCACGACGTCGCGCCAGACGTCGGCCCCTTCCCGCGCCCCGCCGCCGAAAACGAACAACGGGCGTTTCGCCGTCGCAATCGCATCAAACACGATTTTTGTCACGTCGTCAGGGATATAGCCTGCGGTGACTTGCGTCGTTGGCGGGGGTGCTGCAGGTGCCAATGCCTCAAGCACCTCGATCGGTACTTGGATGTGTTTCGGGCGTTTGCGGCCTGTCGCGAATTCGGTCAACGCGCGGTCGATCAGCTGGTAGGCCGAATCCGCGTCCATCGCGGTCAGCGACCAGTCACATACGGTGCCCGCCGCGATTTCCTGATCCTTCATTTCGTGCAACCGTCCGCGCCCCATGCCGAGGTCCGCGCGATTGAGGCAGCTAGAAATCACCAACATCGGCACCGAATCCGAATAGGCCTGCCCCATCGGCGTCATGATATTGCAAAGGCCCGGCCCCGTGATCACGTAAGCGACCCCCGGCTTTCCTGTCGCACGTGCGTAGCCGTCCGCCATAAAACCCGCACCCTGTTCATGACGGGCTAGCACGTGTGTCAGCCCCGCTTCTTCGATGCCACGGTACATCTCTTGGTTATGCACGCCCGGAATCCCGAAAATAACCTCGACGCCGCGTGATTTCAGCATGTGCGAGATTTGTGCACCGAGCGGGCGTTGAGACATGTTAAGATCTCCAGAACTTGGGGGTAAGGATGGCCAGAACCACCATGATTTCGAGGCGGCCAACGAACATCGCGATGGCCAAAATCCACTTAGCCGCGTCGTTGATACCTGCGTAATTGCCTGCCGGTCCGATTTCTGTCCCCAGCCCCGGTCCAATGTTGGCCACAGCCGCAGCCGCGCCGGAAACAGAGGTGATAAAATCCAGCCCCGTCATGCCCAAAAGGACGGCGATGAAGCCAAGCAACAGCAAGAACGCCACGAAAAACGCCATGACGGAGTTGAGGACGTCCTCGGACACGGTTTTGCCGTCATAGCGGGGTGTGAAGACGCCGTGGGGCGAGTGGATTTGCCGGATTTGGCTTTTGATCGACGCGAAGAGCAGTTGATAGCGGAAGACTTTGACGGAGCATGATGTTGATCCCGCGCAGCCCCCGACAAGCCCGATAAAGAAGAACATCACGACGGGGAATGTGCCCCATGTCATATAGTCGGCGCTAGCGTATCCTGTGCCCGAAATGATGGATGTCACGTTAAAGAGCGCCTCGCGAAACGCGAGTTCCGATAGGACGCCTTGCCGCCCCCAGACCCATGATGTGATCAGGAGCACGCAGATCGTGATAACGCCAAGAAAGCCGCGGATTTGGGGGTCGGACCACAATGGTTTTGCGGACCCGGCCATCAGTTGCACAAAGCGGACAAATGGCACCGCTGCGAGCAACATAAAGACAATCGCGATGTAATGGGTCGACGCGCCGAACCGCGAGAAGGATGCGTCGGTATTGGCCATGCCGCCAGTCGAAACCGTCGTCATCGCATGCACGACACTGTCAAAACGTCCCATGCCGGAAGCGGCATAAGCGAAGGCACAAGCAATTGTCAGGCCAATGTAGATTGTCGAGATGGAGCTCGCGATTTCCCCCGCCCGTGGCAGGATTTTCCCCATGGTATCAAAGCCTTCAGATCGGAAGATTTGCATGCCACCAACCCGCAGTTCGGGTAGAAACACCATCGCCACAACAATAATCCCGACGCCGCCAAGCCATTGCAGAATGCCGCGCCAAAGCTGCAAACCGCGCGGCAACCCGTCGAGGCCGGTAAACACGGTCGCACCAGTCGTCGTCAGGCCGGACATTGCTTCGAAAAACGCGTCGGTGAAATTCGCTTCTGTCGCGCCCAGTACAAATGGAATTGCGCCGAAAATAGGCAGCGTAATCCAGACGAGTGACGTCAATAGGAAGGTCTGGCGCAGAGACAACCGTGCTGCCGTCCCGTTCGAACATGCCATTGATGTCAGAACACCCGCAAGAATGGTCACAATCGCGGCCTCGAAGAACACGGGCCATTCGCCGTTTTGATCCACGATATCAACGGCCAAGGGCCCGAGCATGGTCACGCCAAGCGAAGCCACGAGCAGGCCAATAACATATCCAACTGGGCGTAAGTCGATCATCCTGCAGGGTTGGCCTGCGGGGGGTATAGTGTCAAGAGACTGCGGCGTGAGAACGGCCACTGCCGTGGCCATTCGTTCACAGGTTCGGCGGGGCTATTTTAGCCGACGTGGAACAACGTCGCGAACATTTTTGGGTCGATGCTATCCGCCGCGAAGGTTTCGCCTTCCGTCAGTACCGACACCGCATCATGGCTGTGCAGGCTTTCCTGATGGCTTGCTACGACGCGGAAATCACCGATACGCGGGTCTTTCAGCAGTTGTTCACAGAAAAGTCGCGCGGCATCTTCAACGAAGATCGGGTTCGCTGCGTTCAGTTCTGCAAAGGCCTGTTCGTCTTCGCGTTTGACCATCACTTGCGTTTCCGTGGGTACAGCTGCTCGGGCCATGTCGATCAGGTCTTCGAACCAAAGGATGCTTTGCCCTTCTTCCAGCTTCACTGAAATCCGCGCGACGGACCGCTGCGAATGCGGTGTCGCCAATTGGCCGCGGAATTGGCGGGCATGTTCGGAAAGTTCAAGCGAACATGGGCAGGTAGACGAATAGACATAGTCGAAATGTACGATTTTGCGCCGTACGCCATCTTGTTCCACAAGTTCCAACGCGATGTCGTAGTACTGGTATCCAGACAGACCGGACCGCAGGCTTTCTACCTTCATTGGGAAAGACAGCCGCATTTGAATGCGCGCATCAAAACTTTCAAGATCGGTCTTGTAGGCATCCAGCGCCCGTTCGATCACGTCGAAGCTAAAGGTTTCTTCGGCGTGTTTGTAGAATGTCCGCATGATGCGGGACATGTTGATACCCTTCTTTTCGGCATCAAGCGACACTGTGCCCGTCACAGATGTTTCCAGCGTCAGATCGCCATTGTCACGGGTACGGAACCGGATCGGAAGGCGGAAATTGGAAATGCCAACGTGCTGGATTTGCTGTTTCGTGCCACGGATCAGCGACGACGGGCCGTTCTGCAGATCAGGCATGCTCGCCTTATAGGCGTCATCGACTTCAAACGCGTCGGGGTAAGCGCGCGCTAGTGCGGGGTAGTTTGAGACTTCCTGCCCCGGGATCAGGCGTGACACCAGCGGGTCCAACGTTGCGACTTCTTCTGCTGTGACATCTCCTGCCCAGCGCCGTAGCAACGCCAATGCGGCCTCTGCTTCTTCGCGCGATGGTTCACGGTCTAGGTCTGGCGAATGAATATTCATGGCAAGGTCTCCCTGCTGGCTGCCCGCACCATCCATATGGGGCGATTGTGACAGCTTTCCACTGATACCATCTAAAATACGCGTGATAGCGTCGTTTGGATCAGACATGAGGGCATTCTTTCGCGTGTTTAGGTCTGGCTAGCATAGCCATGTCTGACCTGAACGCGACTGTCTTTTTCGACAGGTTTTAACCGGAACACGCCGCATTGGCGCGTTCCGGATTATTCGGCGTCGACTTAGGCGACGGTATCAAGTGCCGATTGTAGATCAGCGAGAAGATCGCCTGCATCTTCAAGCCCGCAGGAAATCCGCACGATGCCATCGCTGATCCCCAGCTCAGCACGATGTTCGGGTTTCAGCCGCTGGTGCGTCGTGGTCGCCGGATGGGTGACGATCGATTTACTATCGGCAAAGTTGTTGGAGATCGTAAAAATCTCGAGAGCGTTAAGGAATTTGAACGCCTCTTCTTTGCCGCCTTTGACCTCGATCGCCAAAACCGTCCCACCGCGTTTGCATTGCCGTTTCGCCAGCGCATATTGCGGATGCGACGGATGCCCCGGATACACCACCTTGTTCAGCTTGGGGTGATCTGCAAGACCGTTGGCCAACACTTCGGCGGTATCGCATTGGGCATCGATCCGCAGGTCCATCGTATCCAATGACTTCAGCATGACCCATGCGTTAAACGGCGACATCGCACCGCCGGTGTGTTTCAGGTAGGCCTCAACAGGGCCACGCACGATGTCACGTTTGCCAAGGATGATCCCGCCCAGACAACGCCCCTGCCCGTCCACGTGTTTCGTGGTGGAATAAACGACAAGATCAGCACCTGCTTCAATCGCATAGGAATAAGTCGGCGTCGCAAACACGTTATCGACCACAACCATGGCGCCTACTGCATGCGCCATGTCAGCAACCGCTTTCAGGTCGATGACCTCAAGCACTGGGTTGGACACACTTTCGAGGAAAACCATGCGTGTGTCGGACCGAATGGCCGCTTTCCACGCGTCCAGATCGCGCCCGTCAACCAGCGTGATTTCGACGCCAAAGCGCGCAAGGATGTCTTCGAGGATATACAAACAGGACCCGAACAAAGCCCGCGACGACACGATGTGATCGCCCGCTTTGACCAAAGACATCAACGCACCATTGACTGCCGCCATGCCAGACGCGCAAGCAAAACCGGCCTCTGCGCCTTCAAGGGCTGCCATCCGGTCTTCGAACATCGCTAGGGTTGGGTTGCCATAACGGGCGTAGATAAATTCGTCGCCTTCGATCTGGATAAAGCGCTGTTCAGCGTCTTCTGCCGTGTCGTAGACAAAGCCTTGGGTCAAAAAAATTGCTTCGGACACTTCGCCGTATTGGCTGCGCCGCGTACCGGCATGGACAGCCTGCGTGCGACGGGACCAGTTTGATGAGTTGGACATCTATTCGTTCTTTCGGTTCAGGGGGCGCTTTTCAAAGCAAAACCCCGACACCGGGCAAGGCATCGGGGCGTAAATACCCGCAGCCTTTTTAGCGAATTATTTAACGTGGCCCGCAATCCGGTCACAAATCACCACGCCTGTTCGGATAGTCAGCACGACGCGAGACGTCAACAGGCCTTCACCGTGGGGCGTTCACAATCACGTAAAAAGGGCCGCCAATTGGCAGCCCTTCTATGCCTTGATCTGGGATCAATTAATCCGCTGCGAAGATAATCGCGAATGCGTCGCTTTCCGCGAAATCTTCGAGTTCTTCGATGTCGTCTTCTGTCAGATCATCGATATCGGTTGTCGATGTGATTGGCAGGCCAACCCCCACGCCAACGACGCCTTCAGTTGTGAAGCTGCCGAAGACGAGCCCTTGATAGCGCCCGTTACCCGCACCACTGCCGCTCAGGGTGCCGTCGATGCTGGCTGCCATGAACGCATCCCCCTCGAAATCTTCAGTCACTTCACCTTCGGAAAGCGTGATTGTACCCGTTTTGCTGTTCCCGTTCGAATCGACAAAGTCACCAAAGCTACCAGTCAGAGTGCCTTCGTCACCTGAAAACGATGTTTGCAGAGCAACGCTGCCGGCCAATGTTGGGGTTGGCAAATCACTGATGTCGTCAACCTCGTCAATATTGAGCGTACCAATTTCGGAATACACAATTGCGTCGCCTTCATAGCTGGCGCCACCGGCGGCAGACAGCGTTGAAAACTGCGCATATTCGACGGAATCATTCAGGCCCGCCGTCAGAACCGGATTGGTTTCGAAATCGTTCAACACGTCATCAAAAGATGAGCCTCCGCCAGCGCTGCCTCCGCCACCGCTGCCGCCGCATGCAGCCAGAGCAAGAATGGAAGTTGAAATGAAAAATGTCCGTATCATGGGTAACTCACTATTTGTTGGTTTCAATTGTTCCCAAAGGTGCCAAAAGTTAACGAAATCGTCTACCCTCAACTTAAGATTTCAAATGTCGGGCCTGTGTTCGCCCGCAAGCCTGTTCAACGCGTTGCGTCTTGTTCGGAATTGCGTAGGCTGCGCGAACGCTAACAGGAGAACCGCATGACCGCCCCCATTGATCTATATTTCTGGCCCACACCAAATGGTTGGAAGGTTTCCATTGCGCTTGAAGAGATGAAGCTGGCCTATACTACCCACCTGATCAACATCGGCGCGGGCGATCAGTTCAAACCTGAATTTCTTGCAATCGCCCCCAACAACCGAATGCCCGCAATCGTTGATCCTGATGGCCCCGATGGCGCGCCTATCAGTATTTTTGAAAGCGGCGCGATCTTGCAGTATCTCGCCCGCAAAACGGGGTCATTTTACGGTGAGACCGAACGTGACCGGATCGCAGTGGATCAATGGTTGATGTGGCAAATGGGCGGGTTAGGACCGATGGCGGGTCAGGCGCATCATTTCTTGAAATACGCGCCTGTCATGGATCCACCGCAGGACCTGCCATATGCAAAAGACCGCTACCGCAATGAAACTGGCCGTCTTTATGGTGTGATGGATCGGCAGTTGGCGAAATCTGAATATCTTGCCGGTGATTTCTATTCCATCGCAGACATGTCGGCATGGGGCTGGGCATCACTTTGGGAAGGGCAACAGCAAACGCTTGATGACAAACCAAACCTGAAGCGCTGGTTGGATACGGTTGGTGCCCGCGCAGGTGTCGTCGCTGGACGTGCATTGGCGGCAGATTTGCGCAAAGAGCCGAAAAAGGATTCTGGCACGCAAAATGCGCTTTTTGGCAAACGCGATTAACGCTGGTTTAAGTGAATGCGCCTAAAACTGTCGACAGACGACAAAGAGGCCATTCATGCAATATCCAAACCGACCCTATCGCTACCAAACACACATTCCGGTTCATGTGATCCGCCCCGGCGGGCCGCAAGTTGCTTATATCGTTGATATTAACGAAGCTGGCGCATGTGTTGCGGGCTTAACCGGTGTCGCCGTTGGTGAAGCCGTTGTTTTGCGGGGCAGCGACGATGCCAATGTCGCCACGGTGCGTTGGGCTGCGAACAACCGTGCAGGCGTTGCCTTTGATCGGCCTATTCCACCTAAATACCTGAACATGATGCGGTATCGTGATCCGGCTATGTTGGCGGCCGCCACGAATGACAACCATCTTAACTGATCAGGATTTCGCGTCCGGATCGATCAAGAAACGCTGGAGACCAATGATTTGAAGCCACAGGAAAACGAATAGGACAGCGGGGAATGCGAAGGTTTCAAGCTTAACCCACAACTCAGTCGTTTGTGTCCGCCAGATCAGTTCGTTCGCGATCGCCAATGCGATGAACATCACGGTGATCCGTTTTGTTAGGATCATCCAACCTTCTTCTTTCATGGGCAGAAAATCTCCCATGACCCATTCAAGATAGCTTCGCCCGCGCAACAGGCCGATGCCGAGAATGGCGGCAAAACACCCGTAAACGATTGAGGTCTTCATTTTGAAGAACCGTTCATCGTTGAAATAGGCGGTCAGCCCACCAAAGAAGATCACCATGAAGGCGGTAAACAATTGCATCCGGCTGAGCGATTTTGTCAGCGCCCAAAGCAGCCCCATCGCGATCAACAGAACAGGCACAAAAATCAACGTTGCGACAATAAAGCCGGAATAGTCGGTGCCCGCGATTGTGAAGGTATCGTCCTTGATCCGCAGATAAATCAGGAAAAAGACAAGCGTCGGCCCCAGTTCGAGGACTTGCTTTAGGATCGGGTTGATTGGTTTGGTTTCCATAAGTGGGTTTTAGCGCAAGCATCGTGCGACGCCAGCCCGAAAACGCACATGTTACCCGCCAAGTTCAACGATCACGGCACCCAAGCCGATCAGGCACATCAAAAACAGTCGGCGTGGCCCCACCTTTTCGCCCAAGATGAACCAACCGATGAGGGCTGCAAAAACTGTCGAGGTTTCGCGCAGGACTGCCGCCTCACCAACTTTATCGAGACGTGTTGCAAGCATGACGCCGCCAAAACTCAGCCAAGCGATCACTGCACCGATCAAACCGCGCTGCAACAGCGGCCCAAGATCAGGTGGCTGCGACATCCGGCGATAGCGCCACACTGCGATAAGCGGCATGTCGAACGCAGTCACGAAAAAGAACCACGCCAAAAAGGTAAACGGATCAGGGGTTTGGCGAATACCGTAGGCGTCATATGTGGTGTAGATTGCAACGAGGATACCCCCTGCGATTGCCCACCCCAGACCGACCTTCAAGGTGTGCGGGTCGAGCGTTTCTTCCGACAGATTTCTGAGCGCCAGCAGGAGGATACCACCGGACAAACAGGCGACGCCAAGCCACTGCACAGCCGAGAAATGTTCGTTAAAAAACAATGTCGCTGCAATCACGGTGACCAATGGCCCGGTGCCCCGCACGACCGGATAGACCACGGTATAGGCGGCCCGTTCATAGGCCAGCGCCATAGTCACTTTATAGGCGAAATGAACGATGATGACCCCCACCAACAGGATGGCAGTCGTCTGATTGGGCCACGGCACCAGAAACAATGCGATGGGCGCAGATAAAACCGCCAGCCAAAAATCAACCGCGCCGCGCGTCAGCCAAGGATCATGTCGCCCCTTTTGCAACGCCCCAAAAACGGCATGCGCGAGCGCGGAAAACAATGCGAGGAACGTCGCAAGCCGCGCACCTTCGGGTGTGCCGGCGATGGAAACAAGCCATTCGCTCATGTTATGCTGCTACCGCGTTCATTTTGATCAAGACGATAATCCGTCGCAAATCAGTGGCACGGTGTAGTCTTCGGCCTCGAAAATGATCGTTGTGTCCGGCCGTGTGGTGAAAACAGCCCGCATTCCGTCACCTTCGCGATAGATCGCCCAACACTTTGGTTCCGGATCGCCATCATAACGGAAGCAGATGTCGCCTTTGCTTTCGTACCAGACCCCGCGCGTGCAGGTGCCATCCCCCGGCGACCAGAGCACCCGACGGTCTTCAAGGTATTGCTCCACGCCGAAACCCGGATTGCCTTCGGTGCCGAAACTGACGATCCGGCCCGTGACATGGGCATCAAATTCTGCGGCTGTCATTGGGCTTTCAGCGATTGAGGGGGTCGCCAGAGTGGCGAACAAAAGAGCGATAGATCGCATAGCCATTGTCCAATGATGCGTTTTGATCAGCCTATCACGGCGTCGGCGTATCTTTCCAGTGCTGTACGCGGGGGTCCATCACCCGACGCCAAAACGGCGGGAAAAGCGCCAGAACGGCCATCACGGGCAACGGTCTAGGCAGAATTGGCCCATCCGCAGTCATCGCAAGCATGGGATAGGGCCGATAGGGATGCGCGTGATGATCCGCATAGCGCGGCGCGTTCTGCATCATCCCTGACGCATACCAGTGTGGCGCATTCCAATTGTGCCGATCCCCAATCGGTTCCAGCCGACCCGCGCTGTCGCGGTGCCGTCGCAAACCGTAATGTTGGACGTAATCGCACAGTAACAACTGCTGTTGTGCGAACACCGTTAACCCCACGTACCAGACAAGCCCAGTGATGCCACCGATCGCATAGGCCCCACCCCAAAAGATAAACGCGCCGAGGGCATAGATGACAAATGGCGTTTCGAGGAAAGACCTTTGGACACGCTTCAGCCTGCGTGCTTCGGCCATAAAACCCGCAGTGATTGCGCCAGTGTAGGCACGACCCAAGTACCGATAGTAGCTTTCCCCCAGACGCGATGTACTGGGGTCATCCCGTGTCCCGACAAATCGGTGATGGATCAAAAGATGTGCGGAAACGTGATGCCCGAAAAGCAACGAAATGTAGACCCACACCCCAAGCCTGAACAGGTGTTGTTCGCGTCGATGGATCAGTTCATGCGCATTGGCATTGCTAACCTGACCAAAGAAAATGCCGCTAGCCACAAACAGACAGATTTTGTCGATAGTCGTCAGCAAATCCCCAGAAAGCGCCCAGACGACAAGCGGCACGAGCCCTAAGTGGATAACGGCAAGGCAGGCCGACAACCGGTCTGCTGTCTGATTTTCATCCTCGGGCAATGGTGCTGCCACCCGCCCGACAAGATGATCCAGCCCTGCCATCATCAAGGTCAAAGACAGGACCGCCATGACCGGCCAAGGGCCAGCAAATACCGCCGAGATGGCGATCAAGAACGCGGGAAGGCATGTCGTAAGTACAAAAAAGGCCATGCCGACCTTTAAAACACAAAGGTCCTAAATCGTGGTGAACGCACCGTCCCGCGCACTCTATCCGAACATTTTTCCACGCATCGGCACCAAACACTGCGCCTTAGGCGATTTACATGTCGTTTTCGCGTAGCGAGGCCCGCCGATGACGGGCTATGCAAGATCAACACTTGCAAGGGGACGGACCATGGCGCTGGACGACAAAAAGGGCGTTTGGAAATCAGGCAAAGGCAAAGGGCGACACACACCCAAGGGCCGGCAGCTCGACGATCAGGCGTGTGAAGAGGTTCGTGCGCTGCTCGGTGATCGTCCGCGTCGATCCGATTTGTTGATTGAATTCTTACACTTGATCCAAGATGCCTACCGGTGCCTATCGGCCGCACACCTGCGTGCATTGGCTGAAGAGCTACGGATGTCGCAGGCAGAAGTTTACGAAGTTGCAACTTTCTATGCTCATTTCGATGTCGTGAAAGAAGACGAAGCCGTCCCACCCGCACTAACGATCCGCGTCTGCGATTCCTTGTCTTGTGAACTGGTCGGTGCCGCTGCTTTGCAGAAAGCGCTTGAAGATGGTTTGGACGCAAATGACGTCCGTGTTCTGCGCGCGCCCTGCATGGGACGTTGCGACACCGCGCCTGTGCTTGAAATTGGTCATAATCACATCGACCATGCGACTTTGGAAAAGGTCGAAGCCGCGATCACAAATGACGATACGCACGCGCATATTCCGGATTATGAAACCTACGCGTCATACGCTGCATCAGGCGGTTACGCTGAACTGAAGAAGCTGCGCGACGCCGGTAATTGGGAAGTCGTCCAAGATCAGATCCTTGAAAGCGGTCTGCGCGGGCTTGGCGGCGCGGGCTTTCCGTCTGGCAAAAAATGGGGCTTTGTGCGTGCGAATGAAGGCACTCGTTACCTTGCGGTGAATAGCGACGAAGGCGAGCCGGGCACGTTCAAAGATCGCTACTATCTTGAGCGCACGCCGCATCTTTTCCTTGAAGGTATGTTGATTGCTGCTTGGGCGGTCGAAGCGGAAACCTGCTTTATCTACATGCGTGACGAATATCCGGCTGTGTTGGAAATCCTGCGCCGCGAGATCAAAGCGTTGGAAGATGCGGGCGTTGTCGCAAAAGGCTACATTGATCTGCGTCGCGGTGCCGGTGCTTACATCTGCGGCGAAGAATCCGCGATGATCGAAAGCATCGAAGGCAAACGCGGCATTCCGCGCCATCGCCCACCTTTTGTGGCGCAGGTCGGTATCTTCAATAAACCAACGTTGGTTCATAACGTCGAAACCCTGCTTTGGGTCGCGCGAGTGGTCCGTGAGGGCCCAGAATGTCTGAACGCGACAGAATTGAACGGTCGCAAAGGGTTGCGGTCCTATTCGGTTTCGGGTCGCGTGAAAAATCCAGGCGTGCATGTGTTATCCGCCGGGTCAACCATCACCGACATTATCGCGGCGGCAGGCGGGATGATGGATGGTCATACGTTCAAAGCCTATCAGCCCGGCGGCCCGTCTTCCGGCCTGTTGCCTGCATCCATGCATGACGTGCCGCTGGATTTCGACACGCTGCAACCTCATGGCACCTTCATCGGGTCAGCCGCAGTCGTTGTTTTGTCGGACAAGGACAAGGCCCGCGATGCGGCGCTGAACATGTTGCGGTTCTTTGAAGACGAAAGCTGTGGCCAATGCACGCCGTGCCGCGTCGGTTGTGAAAAGGCCGTAAAGCTGATGCAGGCGGACACATGGGATCAGCCATTGCTGGACGATCTGTGTACCGCGATGACGGACGCAAGCATTTGTGGTCTCGGTCAAGCTGCGCCAAATCCGATCAAAATGGTGATGAAACACTTCCCAGACGAGGTGTAAGCGCAGCTTCGCACGGATACGGAAATCGCCCTGCCCCTTTCCCTTCGGGCATGGGCGTATTAGGTGAGGAACATCAACGTTTCCAAAGGCTGTCGCATGGCGTTCTTCAAAAAGCTCAAAGACCGGATGTTCAAGTCATCCGCAAAGATTGACCAAGGTCTGGATGCCATTGTCAGTGACGGTGGCGAAGAAGAAGCAGTCACGCCCGAAGATGTGGTACAGGCGCCAGTTGAAACGCCAGAACCCGTGGCCGAAGCGACGCCAGAACCCACGGTCGAAGCAGTTGTAAAGCCTGAGCCTGAGCCTGAGCCTGAGCCTGAGCCTGAGCCTGAGCCTGAGCCTGAGCCTGAGCCTGAGCCTGAGCCTGAGCCTGAGAGCATCACGCCTTCTCCGGCTCCACAAGCCCCTGCGCCATCAATTACCCTGTCGACGGAAATCTCGCCAGTAGCACCGTTGCTGGAAGAAACTGTCACGGATGTCCCTGAAAAGAAATCCGGTCTTTTGGGGCGGCTTTTTGGTGGGGCTGAAAAGAAAACCGTTGTCCGGCGCACGCTTGACGACGACATGCTTGAACAGCTCGAAGAACTTCTGATCAGTGCAGACATGGGGGTCGACACGGCCCTGCGTGTTACCGCAAATATGGCTGAAGGGCGGATCGGCAAGAAGCTTTCCGTTGATGAAATCAAGGCGCTTATGGCGTCGGAAGTCAGCCGGATCATGGAACCTGTCGCCCGCCCGATGCCGCTTTACACCCATAAACCACAGGTGGTTCTGGTCGTCGGCGTCAACGGGTCAGGCAAGACAACCACAATCGGCAAACTAGCCAGCCAATTTAAGGCAGCGGGCAAATCGGTGATGATCGCAGCAGGCGATACTTTCCGTGCGGCCGCGGTCGAACAATTGCAGGTCTGGGGCGATCGCGCGGGCGTGCCTGTACTGACCGCGCCTGAAGGATCCGATCCGGCAAGCCTCGCGTTTGATGCAATGACAAAAGCCGAAGCAGATGGCGCGGACCTGCTGATGATCGACACGGCAGGACGTCTGCAAAACCGCAGCGACTTGATGGAAGAACTGTCAAAAATCGTCCGCGTCATTCGCAAAAAAGACCCGGATGCGCCGCACAACACGCTGCTCGTCCTTGATGCGACGACAGGTCAGAACGCAGTCCAACAGGTCAAGGTTTTCCAAGACCTCGCCGATGTGTCCGGCCTTGTCATGACGAAACTCGACGGGACAGCCAAAGGCGGTGTTCTGGTGGCACTCGCCGACCAATTTGGTCTACCAATTCATGCCATCGGTGTTGGTGAACAGATCGACGATCTGGCCCCATTCGACCCTGACGACTTTGCAAATGCGCTAGTCGGGATCGAAACCGCTTAACTTCTTTTGGTCTTAAATATCTCGGGGGGCCGCAGGCGGGGGCAGCGCCCCCTCACCCGCTCGCCGCAGGCGCAAAGTAATCCGTTCCGCGCAGATAACCAGCAGCCTGTGCGGCGGCGGCCCAGTCCTGTTCGAACATCGTTTCGCCCACCAGAACCCAGCGGTCCGCAGGGTGGCCAGCCGACACGGCAATCGCTTTCATCCGGTCACGCATTGCAGACCACGTCAGATGCGGCGCAGGTGCGTCATCGATGCGGTCCAAGCCGTCAATCTGTGTCACATCAATGCCTTTGTGCGCTAAAGCAACACTCGTTGTATTCTCGAGCGACGCCAGCTTTTGGGTCACCGTGTCGGGGACAATTGCCCGCGCACTCGGCTTTCCCAAACCATTGCTCGAAAACAGAAATCCGACCAGATCGTGCCCTGTGCTGGCGCGGATGCCTGCGTAGGTTTTATACGGTAGACCCAGCTCTTTCGCGCGCTTTACGCGCAGACGTACCACCTCAATTGGGAGTGTCGGCAAAAGTTGCCGCCGTGCCTTACCCCACGCGTGTTTGCGCCACGTAAGACCGGGTTCCATTGACGGTCCGTTGTTATGCCCCAGACCAGCGATCATGCGTATTCTTGCAGCCGCGCGACGTAGCGGGCCATTGTGTCGACTTCGAGGTTAATCGCGTCCCCCACTTCCACATCGCCCCATGTCGTCGCGACCTTTGTGTGCGGAATAAAGTTGACGCCGAACACTGCCCCATCGACTTCGTTCACAGTCAATGACGCACCATTTAATGTGACCGAACCTTTTGGCGCAATGAACCGCGCGAGGTCTTCAGGTGCGCGGAACTGGACCCGTGTGCTGTCGCCTTCGTCATGCATTGCGACAACTTCGGCCACGCCATCCACGTGCCCCGACACAATATGTCCGCCCAGTTCGTCCCCGACCTTTAACGCCCGTTCCAGATTCAGGCGATGCCCTTTGGACCATGTTTTGCGGCCGATATTCGTGGCGGCCACGCTTTCGGCTGAAATTTCGACGTCGAACCAGTTTTGCGGATCGCTGCCAAGCGCGATGACTGTCAGGCATACCCCGTCGCAGGCAATCGACGCACCGATGTCGATCCCGTCGATATCGTAAGCGGTGCCAATCCGCGCCCGCAGGTCGCCGCGTTGTTCAACCTCTAAGACCTGACCAATATCCGTGATGATGCCAGTAAACATGGGGCGTCCTTCTTTTTACGTGTTATACGAGAGTTAGCGCCACACAGGCCGACAAACAAGCGCAAGCCGCATTGACAGTGCCGCCATATTTTCGCCAGACAGATGCTCGATACGTAATCGTAACCATTTTTA
The DNA here is from genome assembly GCF_023015725.1 of Loktanella sp. F6476L. NCBI lineage: Bacteria > Pseudomonadati > Pseudomonadota > Alphaproteobacteria > Rhodobacterales > Roseobacteraceae > Loktanella > Loktanella sp. F6476L. The sequence goes on from NZ_JALKAR010000004.1 coordinate 248,407, forward strand.
GTTAGCATGTTTCCCGTGACCGACCCAACAAACCGCCATTTCCTGTTCCTACAAGGACCACACGGCCCCTTCTTTCATCGGTTGGGGTTGATGCTGCGCGCTGCTGGCTGTGATGTGTCGCGTGTTGGGTTTAATGCAGGTGACCGTGCCTTTTGGTTCGGCAAACCAGACTATATTCCATTTCGCGGGAAACCCGAGGATTGGGACCAAACGCTAACGGGTATTCTGCAGGATCGGCAGATCACGGATATCGTTCTATACGGTGATACGCGCCCTATTCACGCGCAGGCGGTGGCGCTTGCGCGGTCCAAGAATATTACCGTCCACGTCTTTGAAGAAGGCTACATGCGCCCGTATTGGGTGACCTACGAACGTGGTGGCACAAATGGTCATTCGCGTCTGATGGAAATGGACGTACCGGATATGCAAAAGGCGCTTGCGCGGTCCGATCTTGAAGTCCCGACACCGCCTGCGCACTGGGGCGACATGCGTCAGCATGTGTTCTACGGTGCGCTGTACCATTGGTTTGTGATGTTCCGGAACGGAGAATACCGCAATTTTACTCGCCACCGCGAATTGCCCGTCGCGATGGAGGCGTATCTTTACACTAAGCGCCTGTTCCTGATGCCGATCATTGCACTGGATCGTCGGATCGCATCAGCGCGGATCAGGCATGGCGGCTTTCCTTACCACCTTGTTCTGATGCAATTGGAACATGACGCCAGTTTTCAAAAACATTCCCCGTTCAATCGCATGGGCGAATTTATTGACGTCGTCATGGATGGTTTTGCGACAGGTGCGCCGCGTCATCATCACCTTGTTTTCAAAGCACACCCTTTGGAAAATGACCGCTCGCCGGTGCGGAAACTGATCCGTCAGGCCGCCAAGAAACATAATGTCCAAGATCGTGTGCATTACGTGCGGGGCGGAAAACTCGCGCGGCTTTTGGATCAAGCCCGCACTGCTGTTACCGTGAATTCGACGGCGGGCCAGCAGGTTCTTTGGCGCGGGATCCCGTTGAAAGTATTCGGACAGGCCGTTTATTCGAAGCCGCAGTTCGTGTCTGAACAACCCCTTTCGGAATTCTTCGCGAGCCCTAGCCGCCCCGATAGCAAAGCCTACAAAGACTATCGTCGTTACCTTTTGGAAACATCCCAAATCCCGGGCGGTTTTTATTCTGCACGCGGGCGTCGCCAATTGATGCGGCAAGTGGTCGATATGATGCTGGCAGCCGAAGACCCCTATGACGCGCTGAAGGCTGGCAAGAACCCACCCCGCCAGCCCTTGCGGATCGTCAACTAAGCCCCACAAGACCTTGTGGTCGAAAGGTCCGTCGCGGCTGAAAAGCCACAGTTTTGCCATACAACATGGACCTTTTCGGACCTGTATCTGGTTTTCGAAGCTGCTTTCGCCTAGCCTGACAGCAATTACAAAGGCCTGCCGCCAAAAGGTGGGCCACGAGGCAGAATAATAATAGGTCGAGGAGACCAAGCAGTGAAAACCCTGACATTGCGCCTTGCGAAGGGCGTTGCCATCGTCGTGACTCTTGGCTTTGTGGCGTCTTGTGGCCTGCCAAGCTCTGGTCCAAACAAAGCTGAAATCTTTTCCGGCTCCGTTCTGGAACAAGGCGACGCCTTTATCTTGACCGTTGATGACCGCGTGAATGCCATTGCATCCGTGACTCCTGCCCTTGGGTTCGCCGCAAGTTTCCGCAACGCGTCAACCCTTGGGTCCGATACAATCAGCCCCGGCGATGTGCTTGGTTTGACGATCTGGGAAAACGTTGATGACGGTTTGCTGGTTCCAACCGGTCAAAACGCGACTGTCCTTGAAGAAGTCCAAGTCGACGGTTCAGGCTTTATTTTCGTCCCTTATGCGGGCCGCATTCGCGCAGCTGGCAACACACCAGAAGCGGTGCGCCGGATTATCAGCGAAAAACTGTCTGACCAAACACCAGACCCACAAGTTCAGGTGCGTCGCCTCGCAGGTGATGGCGCGACCGTTGCGATTGCCGGGTCCGTAAACGCGCAAGGCGTCTATTCAATTGAACGTCCAACCCGCACATTGGCTGCTATGTTGGCGTCTGCGGGCGGTGTCAGCATCCGTCCTGAGATTGCACAGGTGACTGTTGTGCGCGGCAGCCATTCCGGTTCGATCTGGTTCGAAGACCTATACGATCACCCAGGCCACGACATTGCGTTGCGGTCCGGTGACCGGATTTACGTTGAAGAAGACAGCCGTACTTTCACCGCGCTGGGTGCCACAGGTACGCAGACCGAAGTGCAGTTCGAATCCCAAGCTATTTCCGCGATTGAAGCGATTGCCCAAGTCGGCGGCCTGTCTACGACGCTTGCTGATCCAACCGGTGTGTTTATTTTCCGTAACGAACCACAGGAAATCGCCAACCAGTTGACCGGCCGCAACGACCTGATCGGCACACAACGCGTCGTCTATGTCCTTGATTTGACACAGCCAAACGGCGTGTTCATGGCCCGTGACTTTGCGATCCGCGACGAAGACACCGTCTACGTTACAGAAGCGCCGTTCAGCCAGTTTAACAAAACGATTGCGGCACTGACTGGTTCACTTTCAGCGGTCACTGCGCTCGATTCTGCCAGCACCACGCTGACCGGCAACTAAACATGACGTCCAATGCTGGACATGCCGCCGCAGAGGACACCCCTTTGCGGCGGCTTTACGTTTATAACGGCGGGTTTCTGACGCAAAAGCGCATCCGGCGGATCATGACGCTGTCCGGTTATGACATCACATTGGGCAAACCAAGCGATGGCGATCTGGTCGGCGTTTGGGGCAATAGCCCGACGTCCCATCGTGGCGAAGCAGTCGCGGCTTGGACTGATGCCCAGATGGTGCGTGTCGAAGATGCGTTCTTGCGGTCGGTGCGCACGGGTCGCGACGGCGACGATCCCATTGGGCTGCATATTGATACAAACGGGGTTCACTTTGATCCGGCCACCAAGTCTGATCTTGAGCTGCTGCTCGCGGAACACCCGCTTGATGATACCACCCTGCTCAACCGGGCCAAATCTGCGATTGAGCGTCTGCAAAAACTGCATCTTTCGAAGTACAACGCATTCGATCCTGCCACCCCTGCCCCGGATGCGGGATATGTCGTAGTTATCGACCAGACGAAGGGCGACGCGTCGGTCAAAGCGAGCAACGCCGATCTGAATACCTTCCGCGAGATGTTGTGCTACGCGCAAGAAGAACATCCGAAAGCCCGGATCGTCATCAAAACCCATCCGGAAACTGCAGCAGGCCACCGTGAAGGATATTTCAAAGACGCCGACGGTACAGACCGGATCACGATAGACGACACGCCGATGTCGCCCTACGCGTTGTTCGAAGGTGCGATCGCCGTTTATACCGTTTCGTCCCAGATGGGTTTCGAAGCCATTCTTATGGGCCACAAACCCGTTGTGTTTGGCCAGCCTTTCTACATGGGTTGGGGGTTGACCGACGACCGGCAACCGCTTGATCGGCGGCAACGATCACTGACCAAGGCGCAGCTTTTTGCGGCGGCCATGATCCTTTATCCCAAATGGTACGATCCGTGCCGCGACCGGCTTTGCACGCTCGAAAATGCGATTGATGTATTAGAGGCGAAAGCCCGCGCTTGGCGCGAAGACCACGCTGGGTGGGTGGCGGCAGGGATGCGGATGTGGAAGCGTAAGCCCCTACAGGCGGTGTTCGGACACGTGAAACCTGTGGTGTTCGCAGAGGGGAAAAATGCTGTTTCAAAAGCGAAAACTGACGGTAAACGCTGCATGTCGTGGGCTAGCAAGGTGTCAGAAGATATGGGCGACGTCGTGCGTGTTGAAGACGGTTTTTTGCGGTCGCGCGGGTTGGGCGCCGATCTGATCGCGCCGCTGTCGTTAGTTTGCGACGATTTGGGCATCTATTACGATCCGACGCGCGAAAGCCGTTTGGAACGCATCATTAACACGCAGACTGCTTTGTCTGATGCGGAACGGGATCGTGCGGTTCGACTGATCAAGTCGCTCAACGCCGCTGCCCTTTCGAAATACAACACGGGCGCTGCAGCGTTGCCCACTGGCCTGCCTGCTGGCCGTCGCATTCTGGTGCCCGGACAGGTCGAAGACGACGCGTCGATCAAATTGGGCGCCGGAGACATCAACACGAACCGCGATCTGCTTATTGCGGCACGCAACGCGAACCCAGCGGCTGTGATCCTCTACAAACCGCATCCAGATGTAGAGGCGGGTCTACGCACCGGTTCCATTCATGATGCGGGCGATTATGCCGACGCGATCTTGACGGACACGAATCCGATTTCCGCTTTGTCGATGGTCGATGACGTATGGACAATGACAAGCCTGCTTGGGTTCGAAGCACTGCTGCGATCAAAGAATGTCATTTGTACGGGCATGCCATTTTACGCCGGCTGGGGCCTGACCGATGATCGCGGCGTCCCTTGCCCGCGGCGAACGGCTTGCCCCGATCTAACGGCGCTGGCCCATGCCGTGCTGATCAATTACCCCCGCTACTTCGACCCCGTAATAGGGGCCGCATGTCCGGTCGAAGTTGTCGTCGAACGTCTGGCCAACAACGACATTCCGCCACCGTCGCGTTGGAACAGAACCATCGCAAAGCTACAGGGGGCGGTCGCAAGTTATGCCTACCTTTGGCGTTAGCTTCGGTTCCAAGATGACAACACGTCATCACCGATGCGCCGCGTTTCGATCAAAGAAAACCGAGACGCATCAATAAGGTGGGAGACGTCCATGGGGGCGACCGCCGGAACCCCATCGCCACCGATCACTTTGCCGGCCTGAAATACTTCAAGACGGTCGACTAAATCCGCACGCAACAAAGAAGCCGCCAGTCCACCGCCGCCTTCACAAAACACGCGGGTGATGCCACGGGCCGCCAGTGCCTTCATCACATCGTTGAGGTCGAGCCTATTGTCGTGGAGCCCACAAGGCAGGCTTTCCGCCCCCATCGCCGTAAAATCCGCCGGATCGACCGGACCGTGACACAAAAGGACCGGGCTGGTTTCGGTGTCGTGGAACAAGCGTGACGTTAGTGGGAAATTCAGGTCAGATGAAACGATCACACGCGCCGGTTGGCGACGCGCTCCCATGCCCCGGACGGTTAACTGGGGATCATCGGACCGCATAGTTCCAGCACCTACCATTACAGCATCGTGGCGTGCGCGCATGCCATGAACCGCAGTCCGTGCAGCGGGGCCCGTGATCCACTGGCTTTCGGCGGTTCGGGTAGCGATCCGTCCGTCCAGCGTGACCGCAAGCTTCAAGGTTAAGAATGGGCGTTGCTTCAAAACACGTTGAAAAAAGCCTTGATGGTCGCGATCTGCCTCGGCTTTCAAAATGCCGGTTTCGATTTGAATTCCTGCGGCTTTAAGCATGGCAATGCCGCGTCCGCTGACGCGAGGGTCAGGGTCTCCAGTCGCGATAACGACCTTAGTCACCTTGGCGTCAATCAAAGCGTCGGCGCATGGCGGCGTTTTCCCGTGGTGCGCGCAAGGTTCCAGCGTGACATAGACGACCGCACCCTTGGCCGCGTTACCGGCTTCGGCTAAGGCCGCAACTTCAGCATGTGGGCGCCCGCCGACCATTGTCCGGCCCCTGCCAACGATGCGACCGTCACGCACAATGACGCACCCAACGGCAGGATTAGGCCAAACCTGACCTTGGCCACGCCGCCCCAATTGAAGGGCGAGCGACATATATCTTTCGTCGACTTTAGAGTAGGTCACGTGTCGGGCAGATTATCAGGCCGCAGTTCGCTAACAAACTTGTCGAAATCATCCGCAGCTTGGAAGTTCTTATAAACACTCGCAAAACGCACGTAAGCGACGGTATCAATACGCGCGAGGCTTTCCATGACGATTTCACCAATGGTCGTTGATGGAATATCAGTTTCACCCATGCTTTCCAATCGACGCACTATACCGCTAATCATTTGGTCCATACGTTCCGGTTCAACAGGGCGTTTTTGAAGCGAAATGCGGATCGAGCGTTCGAGCTTATCACGGTCAAAGTCTTCCCGACGTCCGTTGGACTTAATCACCACAAGATCGCGCAATTGCACACGTTCATACGTCGTAAAGCGCCCGCCGCAAGCAGGGCAAAAACGGCGACGGCGAATTGCAACATGGTCTTCGGCCGGACGTGAATCCTTCACCTGGGTATCGACGTTTCCGCAAAATGGACACCGCATCTTGATCCTCGTTCTCTGCACATCGTGAGTGTATCGCCCACTTATCCACAGGTACTATAGGTCACCCGCTAAACTTTGGGTAGTCTCCTTTTTCAAACGCTTCATGTTGATCTAAATGGGCTTCACGATGGCGGGCCTTCCTGGTTGTTAGCAGCGATCTTTCATCAGAATAACACTTGAACTTGTAAACAAGCGAAGATTTCTACGGGACCTAGCAACGACAATTCGATTGGGCCCGAGCAACCTACCAACGCTAAAAAAACATGACTTCAGATGGCGATTTACGATGCGACGTGATTTCTTCAGTTACGGTTTCAGCCTCACTTTGGATGAGCCTCACGTCGACCTTACCGATAGTGGGTAGCATTGTGATCCGCCGCGCAAGGGTTCCGCCAACATCTTCAAACTCTAGTGGGATACTCTCATTTCCCAAATACTCGCGGGCAAACGCAATATTGCGCGCGCCGACATCGCCTAATGCGGCATTCATCTTGCCGCCTCCGTATAAGCGGGCCTTCATCGTTTTTTTACTCGCTCCAGCTTTCAATAGTTCGTTCACCAACAACTCCATCAAAAACGCACCATACTTTACGTTACTTGCGGAATCGCCGTTTCCCCCGGGCAAAAGAAAATGGTTCATGCCACCAATTTCAGCCTTAACGTCATAAATACAGGCCGCGATACAGGACCCCAAAACGGTAGTCAGTTGATCTTCAACCAAAGATGAAACCGAGTACTCGCCTTGAACGACACTTTTGATACTCATACTGCCTCCAATCCAGAAACTCCTTACTAGGACGCAAAATTAGATGAAGCTATTTTCTACGTTCAACAATGTGCTTCGCCAACCATCTTTGCCAAGCTATTCCAGCACTTTTTGCACAATCTCGAATAGTCGTCGCCAAAGTTGGTTTCATAAACTTCCCCAACCAAACATCCCTTAGATTTCCCGATGGATAACCGACTTGTCTTTCAGGTAAAAACCATTGCAATAACATACACGACTTCGAAATCTGAATGAGGCCCAAGACATTACGCGCTTAAATTCAAAGCCGTCCAACAACTTGCTCGATACATGCCTTGAGTTGCTGGGTCGTAAATGGCTTTTTTATCATGTTATTCATACCCAACGCTTTTCCTTTTGCGACTATCTCCGCAGTCGGATTTCCGGTGATAAGGATAAAGCCTACACCCTTTGTGAGGCGGTTAGAACGTAGCTTCGCTAACAATTCCAATCCATCCATGACGGGCATATTCATATCAGACAGAACTAAGTGCACCGGCTGCTTTCCGATCCTCTCAAGGGCCGATTGACCGTTATTTTCGGTCGTATTGTTCCATATCTTCATCTCCTCTAGGGATTGCACGATCAAGCCCCGACTAGTTGGCATATCATCAACAACCATAACTTTTAATGCATCGCGTAGCGACATTTCGGACCCCTTCAAAGATTGCCTTTTGTTTTTTCAAACGCTGTTATGCCAATTTTTTTAAAATGTTTCTCCGCAACACCGGATAGTCGTTCTGCCTGCCCAAGAAATAGCACGCCGCCATCTTTGATCCTGCAATGGAACTGCTTCCAAAGCAGGTCTTGTGTCGCACGGTCAAAGTAAATCACGACATTACGGCAGAATATGAAATCAAATCCCGCGACTTCTGCTCCGATGTTCATTAGATTAATATTGCGGAAACTTACCCGGCTCTTCAATTTGGGCTTAACCTCAAATTCGCCCAAGCGCAGTCGGCTTTGACAAAAAAGCTCGCCTATTCTTGATCCGTCCAAATTTTGAGTTTCCTCTTTCAAATATTGACCTGACTTTGCCTTACGGAGCATAGAATCGTCGACATCGGAAGCAAGTATGTCGAAATCCACATGGGGAAAAACTGAACATAGTTTGTCCAAGACAAGTGCGATCGAGTACGCTTCCTGCCCCGAGGAGCAACCTGCGGACCAGATCCTAAAGTGCGTTTTTTCCGCAGTTAGCTCGCACTTCCGAGCTATGATCTTACGCAACAACTCAAAGTGGTGGCCTTCGCGAAAGAACGAAGTGACGTTTGTCGTGAGCAACGAAATAAAGTGCTTTTCTTCACAACCACCCACTTCGAGGGATCTAAAATATGCTTCGAAGTCCGTCTCACCGACCAACCGCATACGCCTAGCTATTCGAGAATATAACAATTCGGTTTTGGCTTCACTTATGGTCAAGCCGATTTCATTCTTTGCGAAACCTGATACCTTTTCGAAATCTGATTGGCTGAATTCTATATCGTTGGAAACTGTAACAGATCTATCAGATTGCATTTTCAAGAACTTCTTGGTGTGCGAGGAGAACGTCAATATCCACAATGCGCGTCATGTCATCTCCATTTGTAATAACGCCCCGTACCAAGTGATTAATCGTCCCAGAGTTCATCTTTGGAGCTTCTTTAATGTCCTCATTCGTTACTGTCAGAATCTCCGAAACCGCATCGACAAGAAAACCCACCATCTTCGTTTCAAAGCTGGTAATTATTATTACATTTCTCTTCGTAGGTGATATAGGATCGAAACCCAACTTAATAGCGAGATCCAAAATTGGAATTACGGCCCCTCTTAAGTTAACAACCCCCAAAACATAGTTCGGAGAGTGCGGTAACATCGTGATCGGCTCCCACCTTCTAATTTCTCTTATTCTGTCAATTTCAATGCAGAAGCTTTGTTTTCCAACAATAAGTGAAATGAATTCTAAAGAGAAACGTTCCATTGCGTTCACCTGCCCGTCAAGCATGCGTCACCTCCATCATACCCACCGCTTCTTGGCCTTTGAAATCTACACCTTTACTAGGAACAGAATCAGCAATTCCATCGGGGTCTATGATCAAAGCGATCTTCCCGTCTCCCAAAATGGTGGCTGCCGATATCCCAGGAATCTTCCCGTAGCTACCCTGCAAGCTCTTGATAACAACCTGCCGCTGATCTGAGATTGAATCGACAACAAATGCGCACTGAGATAATTTTTCGGTCCTTACCAGCAGTAATACTTTGTTTGCTAGCGGTTGAGCACGCTCTAGCTGACCAAGCGCAATCGCCACGTCAACGATCGGGACATATTCGCCCCGAACACGGAGTATAGGATTGCCGTCACCGATTTGGAAGATCTCTGACGCTTTCGGTTGAATCGTTTCAATTATACTTGAAACCGGAACAACCATAGTTTGCTGGCCGACGTCCACAACCATGCCGTCCATAACAGCCAACGTCAGTGGAAGACTAATCGAGAAAGTCGAGCCATTGCCTGGAACACTAGAAATCCCAATTCGACCGCCTAATGCGGAGATGGCAGTCTTGACGACATCCATCCCGACGCCCCGCCCCGACAGGTTTGTCACCTCTTTCGCAGTGGAAAAACCCGGTGCAAACAACAGTTGGTCAATCTCACCATCGGTGAGTTCAGCTTCCTTATTCACAATACCTTTTTCAACCGCAATGTTTTTGATTCTTTCGCGATCAAGACCTGCACCGTCATCTGTGATTTCGATAAGGACGCTGCCGGACCGATGTTGCGCGGACAGCGTGACGGTTCCTGAAGTGGGCTTACCGGCGGCTAACCTACGTTCTTCATCCTCGATACCGTGATCAATTGCATTTCGGATCATGTGGGTTAGTGGATCACTCAACCGTTCTACCAGCGTCTTATCTACTTCAGTTGCCTCGCCTTGCGTCACCAATTGCACTTTCTTACCAGTCGACGAAGTCACTTCTCTAACTATTCGAGCCATTCGCTGGAAAAGCGGCTTAACAGGCTGTGCGCGAATTGCCATAACACCTTCCTGAATTTCGCGTGCTAAATGCTTGTAATCTTCAAGGTCCACTTGAATATCATCCGACTTTCCAAGGCCGGCGTCTTGAATTCGCTGCGCGATAACCGATTGATTGATGATGAGTTCACCAACGGAATTTATGAGGCGATCGACCCGCTCCAGGTCAACGCGCAATGTTGCCTTTGCTTCGCGATTGTTGCTCGCAGGTGCGCTTTTAGCTATTGGAATCTGTTCTTGTGAGTTCCCTATACCTACATCTTTTTTATGGTCTTCCTCTACAATTCTGGAGGGAGATATCACAATTGGCTCAGCAGCACTTTCGACCGGCGTTTGATCCGGTGCGCTGAGCCGACGCGTAATCGTAATTTCACAAAGGTCATCGACGAAGCTAAAAACTGCGGCAATTACGTGTTCTTTTTCTTCAGTTTTGAGGTTCAGTCGCCATTTGAGATAGCTCGATTCCCAATCACCTTCTTCCAGATCATCCGGCACATTGGACGCGTCAGCAACTAGACTAAGGTCCCCAAGCCCCTTCAGCGCACTGAATAGGTGCTGAGGTTCATTACCGACTTCATAGAAATTTCTGGTAGGCGCGAATTCGATATCGAAACCATCCGTTCGCTCTCCATCAATCTCCGCAGGTCCTGGGATATCAAGGACCATGGGCTCAAACGTGAACTCTTCTTCAGGTTCGTCTTCTTCAATCAAGAATTCGTTCAATGCCGTTGTCGCAGCGTCAACAGCGGCCTGATTGATCTCTGTCTCCATTCTGGCCGCGTCGATCAGCTCGATCAGGACATCGCCCGATCGCAGCAGAACTTCAGTCAGCTGTTCATTGATTGTTAATGTCCCGGATCGAACAGCGTCGAGAACCGTTTCGAATTTATGCGCAAACCCAACGAGGTTCTCTAATCCGAATGCCCCGCCTGATCCCTTGATAGAATGAACGGCACGAAACACTGCATTTACGGTTTCTTTGTCACCCCTACCATCTGCAATGTCGTTTAAGCCATCGGTTAATGCGTCGGATAGGTCCTCGCATTCTTGAAAGAATATGTCGCGAATACTGTTGCCACTCATGTCATGCTCCCGTGACACGTTTCAGGGCAGAGATAAGAGACACATCGTCAAATGGTTTTACAATCCACCCCGTCGCGCCTGAATTGCGCGCGCGTGACTTAAGGTCATCACCGCTTTCCGTCGTTAGAACGAGAATGGGTACACGGTTATTTACGTCACCTTTTCGAATTGAGGAAATGACGCCGAAACCGTCCATGTTTGGCATATTGATATCTGTAATGACAACGTCGGCATTTGCATCTTGAAAAGCCTTCACACCGTCCACGCCATCATCTGCAGTCGTCACATCAAACCCGGCACCGACAAGTGTCTCTGTCAGCAAATGTCGAATTGTACGGGAGTCATCAATGGCCAGTACCTTAATTGTCATGAGAAATCCCTTCCATATTGACCATTTGAGTAAGGCCCAGGTTTTCCATCGTGGTCACAAAGGGATCCGATGGGGATGCAATTTCGAAATCGTGGCCGTCATGCGACCAAGTTTTTGCAGCCATCACAAATAGTTGCGCTGCGATTGTGTCCATCTTGGTTACGGCTGATCCATCAAAGGTAACGGAATTCCCTCTATTTGCCTTGAGAGCATCAAAAATGGGACCACAGGCCGCGGCGCGCATGTCGGCAGGGAGAACAAGGAGATCATCGAGAGTCGGCATTCAGGCTTCATTCCCATCACTTCGTTGAATCAAGTGGCATAAACCACGGTCAAACGGATAGCAGTTAGAGAACTAACAAACGGTGAAGCATCGCAAGATAATTGCGGCTTAAGAATGCAGAGCTTAATTCAAATCCTCGAGCTTAGGCCATAAATGACGTGCACCGCCGAGGCTTAACGAGAAAGATGCGCGACAACCGTCCTTTGATGCGCACGGTCGCGATGTTCGAAAAGGTAAATACCTTGCCACATTCCCAAGCGCATTTTGCCATGTGTGACAGGAATTGATAATTGCGTCGGCAGCATCGCTGCTTTGATATGCGCTGGCATATCGTCCGGCCCCTCGTAGGTATGGGTCAGGTAGGACATCGACGGATCGGTCGTTGGCGGCACCAAGCGCGAAAAGAAGTTCTGCAAATCCAATTGTACTTCTGGATCAGCATTCTCCTGTATCAGCAGGCTGGCAGATGTATGTTGGACCATCAACGTGAGCAGGCCGGTGCCGCTAACCCATCGTGCGACGTCGTCTGTAAATTCATACAATCCAGGGCCGCGTGTAGTGATGGAAAAGTCGGTCTGCAAAGCACCCTCACGTCAGTCGAACAGACGGTCGCCTTGTTGGTCAATAACCTGTTTGGCCTTCGCCTGCGATGCGGCGACAGCCGCTTCGAAGCCTTCTAACGTATCAGCGCGGATCAATTGGTGTGACTTCAGTTCGCCGTTCACGTCTTTTTCAATACGCGCGGCGATGCGGAACCGTTTTCCGTCTTTCATCGGTTCCGCAAAAATTCGGAAACCGTTGTATTCTTCGGCGACGGGCCCCTTCGGAGCACCGCCGCCAAATAGCTTGGAAAACAAAGACATCTTATTGATCCAAGAAGGACCGCAGTTTACGCGACCGGCTTGGGTGCTTCAGCTTGCGCAGTGCTTTCGCTTCGATCTGGCGAATACGTTCGCGTGTCACGCTAAACTGTTGACCAACCTCTTCCAGGGTGTGGTCTGTGTTCATCCCGATGCCGAAACGCATCCGCAGAACGCGTTCTTCACGCGGCGTAAGCGACGCCAGCACACGTGTTGTTGTCTCTTTAAGGTTCTCTTGAATCGCAGAGTCCAACGGCAAAATCGCGTTTTTGTCTTCGATGAAATCGCCAAGCTGTGAATCTTCTTCGTCGCCGATTGGCGTTTCTAGAGAGATCGGTTCTTTTGCGATCTTCATAACCTTGCGGACTTTTTCCAAAGGCATCTGCAGCTTTTCTGCCAATTCCTCTGGTGTCGGTTCGCGACCAATTTCGTGCAACATCTGGCGGCCGGTCCGGACCAGTTTGTTGATCGTTTCGATCATATGAACCGGAATACGGATTGTACGGGCCTGATCCGCGATAGACCGCGTGATCGCCTGACGGATCCACCATGTCGCATAGGTCGAGAATTTATAACCGCGGCGGTATTCAAACTTATCAACCGCCTTCATCAGGCCGATGTTACCTTCCTGAATAAGATCAAGGAATTGCAGGCCACGGTTCGTGTACTTTTTCGCAATCGAAATCACGAGACGCAGGTTCGCTTCGACCATTTCTTTTTTGGCCTGACGCGCTTCTTTTTCGCCCTTTTGAACCTGCTGCACGATGCGGCGGAATTCAGTGATGTCGACACCAACATATTGGCCGACTTGAGCCATATCGCCACGCAGACCTTCGATTTTGTCAGTCGAGCGTTCGATCAGCATCTGCCAACCGCGACCAGCCTTCTGACCCATTTCTTCGAGCCAGTTCGGGTCAAGTTCACGACCACGGTACGCGTCAACGAATTCACGACGGTTAATACGCGCTTGGTCAGCGAGTTTAACCATAGAGCTGTCAATTTGCATGATACGGCGATTGATGCCGTACAGCTGGTCGATCAGGGCTTCGATCCGATTGTTGTGCAGGTGAAGCGAATTCACCATTTCAACGATTTCAGAGCGAAGTGCCTGATATTTATCTTCTTCTTTCGCAGAGAACGATGAATCTTCGTTCAATGTCGCTGACATCCGCGCGTCTTGCATGTCAGACAACATCGCGAAGTCACGAGCGATGATTTCCAGCGTTTCAAGCACACGTGGCTTTAGCGCAGCTTCCATCGCTGCCAATGACATATTGGCCTGATCTTCTTCATCGTCGTCGTCTTCTTTTGCGATCGGGTTGCCATCAGCGTCCAGCTCTTGCGCTTTTTCGCCTTCAGCTGGTTTAGCCGCAGTGTCTGTACCCGGCGTCACAACCGCAACGTCGTCGTCGCCATCTTCGCCCATCGTGTTACCGAAGGTCGTTTCGAGGTCGATCACATCGCGCAGCAGGATGTCTTCGCTCAACAATTCGTCGCGCCAGATCGTGATCGCTTGGAATGTCAGTGGGCTTTCGCACAGCCCGAGGATCATCGTATTGCGGCCCGCTTCAATGCGTTTCGCAATCGCGATTTCGCCTTCACGTGACAGCAGTTCTACGCTGCCCATCTCGCGCAGGTACATGCGTACAGGATCGTCCGTGCGGTCCAGTTTTTCGGCTTCAGCCCCACCAAGTACCAGTTCGCGCGCGCCGGCAACGGTGGCAACTTCGCGTGATCCCTGATCGGTTTCTTCGCTTTCTTCTTCTTCGGTAACCTGAATGCCCATTTCAGACAGCATCGACATCACGTCTTCGATCTGGTCCGAAGACACCTGATCCGGCGGCAGCACCGCGTTCAGTTGGTCGTATGTGATGTAGCCTCGTTCACGGGCGTCCGCGATCATCTTTTTGACCGCGGCTTGGCTCATATCTAAAGAGCCATCATCCTGGTCGCGATCTTTGCGGTCGTCGTTATCCTTAGCGGCCATGGGCGGCTCCTTCAGAGTCGTGTCGCGGGCAGGTCAGCCCGAAAGGTGATTCGCATGATTCGGTTAAAATCGAATCAACGAGGAATTTGGGTGATTCGCAACCACATCGGGCGCGATTTATTGTCGTTGTTGCGCTGAATTCAGTGCGAGATCAGGATCGTGTCCCTTTTCCAGGGCGCGCATTTTCCATGTTTTCCAACAACTTATCAAAAGCGCTGCGTTCGTCTTTGTTCAGCATTGATCCGTTTTCTACTTTTACAAAGTCCGCTGTGTCATCGGTGTCGGGGCGTACAGAGGTGTCGATCGACTTTGCAGCCTGCGACAGCCGCCATGTCAGGCCTTCGTCTACTTGGCCCTGCATTTCTTCCATACCGTCACGCAATTCGCGGTCATGGCCCCGTTTCGCGGCCAATTTCCCGAGTTCTTCACCCAAACACATCGCAGCAATTTCAACTTCACCCGCGCGGCGGACCGCTGGGCTGATCTTCACGTGGGTTTGGGAAAATAGCTTTTCAAGTGGCCCTGCCCCAACTTCTTGAAAGATTGCTTCTTTGATATCCTCGGCCTCTGCATGACGCAGAATGACGTCACGCAGCATTGCGTGATCAGGGTCCGCGCAATCCATTCGTTCGATCTGATCCTCGAATGTAATAATCACAGATGGGGTGGCAATCAGCGTCGCCAAAATCACCGCTTCGCGCAGGTGTTCGGTGCGCGCGGCCCCTGCCCCAAGCGCCGAAGATTTGTTCGACGCAACGGGGCTCATCTGGTTCTGCCAAGGCACACCTTTCGTAAACGCCTGCCGCTTGCCCGGCACATATTGCGCCTTTTTTGGTTTGAACAACGCCCAGCGCAGTTCTTTGATGGCTTCCCCGTAGTGGGACCGGATGGACGTATCCTGAATCAGCTTAATCTTTTCGCGCAGCGCCTTATCAAGCCCTGCTTTGCGTTCCGGACTGTCGAAAACCTTGCCTTCGGTTTCGCGCCGCCACAGCAATTGCACCATCGGGATCGCCTGATCCAACAGGGCCTGCATCGCGCTGGCCCCTTTCTGTTTGATCAGATCGTCGGGGTCCATGCCTTCGGGCATCAAGGCAAAGCGCAACGACTGCCCGGCTTCCAGCAAAGGCAGTGCAATATCAATCACGCGCATCGCAGCCCGCAGACCCGCCGTGTCGCCGTCCAAAGCGATGATGGGTTCCGGTGCCATGCGCCACATGAGGCGCAGTTGGTCCTCTGTAATGGCGGTGCCAAGGGGGGCCACGCAAGACGGGAACCCCGCCTCTGACAACGCGATCACATCCATGTAGCCTTCAGCCACGATCAACGGATTGCCTTTGCCAGCCGCTTCACGCGCGGGGCCGTGGTTGAACAGTGACCGGCCCTTATCGAACAAAGGCGTTTCGGGAGAATTGTAGTATTTGGCCGGATGGTTCGGATCCATTGCCCGCCCACCGAAACCAATCGCGCGCCCGCGTGCGTCGCGAATGGGGAACATGATCCGGTTGCGAAAGCGGTCATAAGGCGACC
This sequence comes from Loktanella sp. F6476L, assembly GCF_023015725.1. NCBI lineage: Bacteria > Pseudomonadati > Pseudomonadota > Alphaproteobacteria > Rhodobacterales > Roseobacteraceae > Loktanella > Loktanella sp. F6476L. Next base: position 264,543 of record NZ_JALKAR010000004.1, read on the forward strand.
CGCCCCGTTCACTTTCAGCCGCAAGACCAGCTGACATGACCAAGTCCAACGGGACGTCTTTGCCCGTCAGGTGCCCCATCACACCGCCGCGTTCCGGAGCGAAACCAATTTCCCAACGCGCCTGCGCATCAACAGACAGCCCGCGCCGTTCGAGATATTCACGCGCCGCAGCCGCCGCGCCTGTCTTAAGCTGGAGTTTATGCCACTGCACGGCCTGCTCCATCACATCGACCAGCTGTGTCCGCTTGTCGGCCTTTTCTTGGGCGCGTGGGTCGCGTGCGGGCATTGTCATGCCAGCTTCGCCTGCCAGAATCTGAACTGCCTCCATGAACGACACGTTTTCTGTTTCGCGTACAAAGGAAATCGCATCACCTTTGGCGTGGCACCCGAAGCAATAATAAAACCCTTTGCGATCATCGACATGGAAGCTCGCTGATTTTTCCTGATGGAACGGACACGGCGCCCAGAAGTCACCTTTACCTTGGTTCGACTTACGGCTGTCCCACATGACTTTACGCCCGACTACGTCACTAATGGACAGTCTGGTACGTAGTTCGTCGATGAATCCAGGGGGTAAGCTCATATCCTTTTTATCACCAAATCCCTCGGAAGAGTCGAGGACAAGCGTATCAATTTTATCGTAAATGATTCTCTAACGAGTGAGCTGCAAGGAGCCGACGCATTGCGCGTTTATGGACAATCAAACCCATCTTAAAAAACCGTTTCCAAAACTGTAACCAATCGAAAATTTGCCCCAAATGATCCGTGAAAAAACTTCGCGGTGCCCTAGACGAGCATCCCCCTTATTTACAGGCAATTGGATCAATTCGCACAAATCGCGACACGGTTTCGCCACATTTCAGGTCCGTTCGCCACATTTCAGCCAAAGATGCTGGTCTAAAACACCATCCATATTGCTGTCGCACAGGCAAAAGGCGTGGGGACCGATCGTTTTGTGCAGCTTAACCAGGGAATACGTTCATGCGCCAACTACCCAACTGCGATGACCGCAGTAAGCTTGCCGCCAGAAGGCAAGATATCATCCGGAACTTTATATACCGTGAGGACGGCTCTTTAGTCGTATTCGCATTGTTCCTCATTCCAATGATGCTGATCTTGGGCGGTATGGCCGTCGACTTCATGCGTTACGAAGGTAAACGTGCTGTCATCCAAGACACTGCCGACCGCGCTGCTCTGCTCGCGGCGAACCTTGAGTTCACGAACGTGGGCGAAGGTGCTGCAGTTGTCGAAGACTACTTCGCCAAAGCTGGTCTCGACGAGTACTTGGACGGCCCTGCCATCGTCACCGAGAGCATTAACAACCGGACGGTAGAAGTGAACGTGGCCCAGCCAATGAACACATTCTTCCTGAACATGGTTGGTATTGATCAGATTGACGCATCCGCGCACTCTGTCGCCACCCAAGGTGTTGGTAATGTCGAAATCTCCCTGGTGCTCGATATCTCTGGCTCAATGCGTAATGCGACGAAAGACGCAGACGGTAACGCTACCGGCTTGACCAAGATGGAAGCGATGAAAGCTGCCGCAACAACGTTCGTAAACACTGCCCTTCAGGACAGTAACCAGGACCGCGTTTCGCTGTCGCTTGTGCCTTACTCTGAGCATGTGAACATCGGACGGACATTGTTCGACCGCCTGAACACAGACCAGAAGCATAACTTCTCGCATTGCGTCGACTTTGACGATGCTGACTTCGGCGTGTCCGGGATCGACGCCGGCCGTACCTACAGCCAAGGTCAGCACATTGATCACTGGTCAACAGGCAGCACGATGCACAGCCCGAACTGCCCTAGCGAATCCTACGAGCAGGTGACTGCTGTTTCTCAGGATCGTGCGGCATTGGTTGCGCAGATCGCTCAGTTCCAACCAACCACTCAAACGTCGATCTTCCTCGGCATGAAGTGGGGCCTGGCACTGCTTGATCCGTCAACAAAAGCGCTGGTATCACCTGATGTTGACGGTGCTTTCTCTGGTCGCCCGGTTGCCTTTTCGACGGACACCGTAACCAACGACACACGTAAGGTTCTTGTGATTATGACTGACGGTCAGAACACTGAATCCACACGGGTCAAACCAGAAATGTACACTGAACCAAGCCATTTTGCGCATTGGGGTCAGCGTCCGGTTCGCAACTGGAGAGACAACAACCTCTTCACAAGCAATCACAGCTGGTCCGAGTACACAGAGCAGCATTACACGAACTCTGAAGGCAACGCGCTTTTGGCAGCTTCTTGTGACGCAGCCCGTGAAGCCAACGTGCAAGTCTTTGCCATCGCTTTTGAAGCAGGCAGCAACGGCGAACAGGTTATGGCCAACTGTGCGACTACTGTGAACCACTACTTCAACACCAACGGTGATGACCTGAACGCTGTGTTCCGTGCCATTGCCGAACAGGTAACAGACCTGAGGTTGACACAATGATGACCACTCTTCAGAAAATGGCGCCTCTTTCCAAACTGGCGAGCGCCGCCAAATCCTTCTGCCGCAAAGAAGACGGCACCAGCACGATCGAATTTATGATGGTCCTGCCTGCTGCTATGTTCTTCTTCGCTGCAACATACGAAAGCGGAACAATCGGTCTGCGTAACGTGATGCTCGAACGTGCGGTCGACGTGACCGTTCGCCAAGTTCGGATCGGTGCGGTAGAAAACCCGACGCACAGTCAGCTCAAAGAGATGATCTGTGAATCGGCTGCGATCATTCCGGACTGCCTGAACAGCGTAAAGCTGGAGATGGAACGTAAAGACCCGCGCAACTGGACAGACATGAACACAGACCGTGACTGTGTCGACCGTGCTGCAACCGGCGAACCAGTGATCAACTGGACCACTGGTGGGAACAACGACCTGATGGTTCTGCGTGCCTGCGCGATCTTTGATCCGATGTTGCCAACCAGTGCTGTTGGGGCCGCAGCCCAAGACGCAGGTGGCGTTTATGCCCTTGTTGCAACCTCATCCTTTGTTGTGGAGCCATACCAATGATACATATGCCTCGTATCCGCGCCGCAGTCGCCGGGTTCCGCAAAAGCGAGAACGGATCTGCCTCAATCGAACTTCTGTTCATGGTACCGCTGCTGTCTTTGATCACCTTCTCGATGGTGACCTACTTTGCAGCGTTCCGCGCACAGACCCACGCCACACGTGCAGCGACCGTTATGACCGACATGGTCAGCCGCGAAGTTGCCGCTGTGACACCTGAGTACATCGCAGGTGTTGAGGGTCTGATGAAGACGCTGGTGCACACAGACGAAACTCCAGAGTTCCGTTTGACTGCATTCACATACGATGAAGAAGACGAAACCTACATGGTGGCTTGGTCGAAAGATTCAGGCATGTACGGCGCGATGGACCATGCGGCCATCAACGAAGTGTCGCACCGTTTGCCAACACTGAAAGACGGCCAGCGTGCGCTTTTGGTAGAGACAAGCGTAGAATACACACCAATGCTGGACATCGGTTTGGGAACACGGACGTTTGAAAACTTCAACGTCGCTGCCCCCCGCTTTGTTCCGCAGCTGTGCTTCTTGCCAGATGAAAGCGCTGATCCAACTTCGGCAGAGTGCTAAGAAAATGCGTGGTGCTGATTATTCGGCACCACGTGCGGCGACCCGCAGTGCGATTTGTTCAGCCATGAATTTGGATTGACCAGCTGACACGGCACCGCCCACACCAACATAGCGCCCAAAGCGCCACCACAACCCCGGGGCCCAGCCACGGGGTTGTTTTGTTTTAAGCTTCAGCGTGAAACCGTTCGATGGCTTAAATGCAAATGCACCACGATCAACGTTGATGATATCGTCCAGCTTTGCGATGAGCGTCCCATCGCTGCTGGTCAATGCATCTGCCGACATGAAGATCTCTGTCCGCGTGGACCTGCGCAATGCTTCCGCCAAGACCAGCGATCCGATGCCCAGCGCCAGCACGATGATCAGCAATGGCAATGCGGGCGGATCACCCAGTGCCACGTAGATCAGCAACATACCCAAAACATAGATCACGCCACACGCAATGATCCGCCGCCCAGCTGATGCGCCAACGACCGCCAAAATACCGTCTTCGTCCGGTTGAAACATGAAGAGCCCCCTCTTTGTTTGAAGGCCCCTTACCTGCTCTGTGCTACTTGCGAAAGGGATTACCGGTTCGGAACGACCTCGTATCCCGGTTCCTCGGGTTCATCATCGATCAATTCATCGGGAAATCCGGGTGCTGTGATATCAAGTCCAGTGATGTCTTCGAGCCTGCGGATAATGTCGTCAGATTGCGTCCGTTCGCCATATTTTGCGATGCCATCTTCGAAGATCGACACCATGAGCGGGCTGATTTCAAGCGGCACGTTGTGACGTTCTGCGATGGTCTGAAACAGACCGATGTCCTTCTTAACCAAGTCCATTGTAAAATTCACATCGCGGCAGCCGTTCAAGATCAACTGACTTTCTGTTTCGTGGACAAACGACGTGCCAGAGCTGATTTTCATCGCCTCATATGTCGTCGCCAAATCCAAACCCGCGGCTTTCATCGTGACCATCGCTTCGCAGACCGTGAGCAAATTCGCGGTCGCGAGATAATTCGTCATGACCTTGAGCGTACTTGCCGTGCCAATCTCGCCAGTGTGCAAGACGCGGCGCCCCAACACCGTCAGAATCGGCAAGACCCGTTCGAACGTCGCCCTGTCACAACCAGCGAAGATACTAATGTTTCCCGTGTCCGCGCGGTGGCACCCACCCGAGACAGGGCATTCCACCGCCATGCCGCCTTTTGCGATCACGGCCTTCGCAAGCCGCGCGACTTCTGCCGCGTCGGTCGTGGACATTTCCATCCAAATTTTGCCTTCACGCACCTCGGGCAGCATTTCGGACACGACGGTATCGCAGGCGGCAGGCGATGGAAGGCACGTCACAACGACGTCGCAATCGCGCATCAGTTGCGCGGCACTTTCGCCTGCTTTCGCACCTTTTTCGACAAAGCTAGCGACGAAATCCGCGTTCAGATCATAGACGTGTAAGTCCTTGCCATTGCGCAACAAACTTCCGGCCAGCTTGCCGCCGACGTTCCCCAAACCAATAAATCCGACCTGCATGATATTCCCTTTGATGTTTCCCCAACGCTGTGGCGAAACGCCTGCCCCGTCTAGTCCAATTCCGACACATGCTGTGCGCAGCTGCACAGTAGTGATTATTGTTGGACCGTCTCGTGCGCCCTATCTTTGCGTTAAAGGAGATACACCATGTCCATTCGACCAACGTTAGAGACACGCGCCGCCGTTCCCACGCTGGAAGGCGCAGGCGTCAAGTTGCATCGCGCATTCGGATTTCATGATCCGTCCGAGCTGGATCCGTTCCTGCTATTTGATGATTTCCGAGGCGACACGCCGTCGGATTTCGAGAAGGGTTTCCCATGGCATCCGCATCGTGGGATTGAAACGATCACATATATTCTGGACGGCACTGTGACCCATTCAGACAGTCTAGGTAATTCCGGTGATTTGAATGCTGGCGACGTGCAATGGATGACCGCAGGGTCCGGCATTTTGCACCAAGAAATGCCGACTGGGAATGCCAAGGGCCAGATGCACGGGTTCCAGCTTTGGGCGAATTTGCCCGGATCGATGAAGATGACCGCCCCGCGCTATCAGGATGTTACTGCAAACGATATTCCAACCGTCGTTGATGACGACGGCACGTCTGTTCGGATCATCGTTGGTGATTTTTGGGGCAAGAAAGGTCCCGTTGACGGTATTGCCGCAGACCCGCAGTATCTTGATATTTCCGTCCCTGCAGGTATGCGAAAGACGTTCAAAGTTGATACATACCGCCGTGCGTTTGCTTATGTTTTTGCGGGTGCGGGACGTTTTAGCGACGCGTCAACCCCGTCCGGTGTTCTGCTGGAAAAAGAGGTCATGGGCGAGGAATACAACATCCGCGATCTGTCCGGAAACCGTACTTTGATCCGCTTCGGCACAGGTGATGAGGTGACCGTTCAAGCGGGTGAAGAAGGTATTCGGTTCCTGCTGATCTCAGGTGCCCCCATCGAAGAACCCGTCGCGTGGCACGGTCCGATCGTCATGAACACCAAGGATGAAATTCGGCAAGCTATGCGGGATTTGAACAACGGGACATTCATCAAACCGGCCCACTAGTGACGTCCTACAGGTCGCCCTCATGGCGGCCTGTTTTCTCGTCAATTCGGATTCATCTGTTTGCAGACACCGCGCGCAACACCAGATCGCAGAACGCTTCTTCCAGTTCTGCTTGTGACAATCGCCCGTCAGCACGATACCAATTCGTCATCCCTGTCAGCTGCGCAATAACCGACAGAACGGCAATTTTCCGGTCTACGAAGGAAAACGACCCGTCCGCCTCGCCGGCGATCAGAATGTTTTCCAGCGCTTTTTCGTAGTTGTTCCGCAAGTCCTGAATTGCCGCGAAGTTTTCTTCGGACAGATTCCGCAGTTCCATATAGGACACAAAGACTTCGTCGCGCCGTGGCAGGTGAAACCGGATGTGGAAACGTGTGAAGGCTTCAAGCTGTTCAACAGGTGTGCCTTCAATCGGCGTTTCGGCGTAAGCGGCCAGCAGATTTTCCATATGATGGCGCATCAGATCGAACAAAAGCGTCTGTTTATCAGGGGTATAGTTGTACAAAGCGCCAACCTGAACGCCGACATCTTCTGCAATTTTGCGCATAGAAACGGCGGCACATCCATACCGCGCAATCAACCGCAAAGCGGATTCCCGAACCTTGGGTCCGGTGGTTTCGGAATGAGAGCCTTGTTTACGTGCCATACGCTACTGTAAATGAACGCTTGTTCATATGGGAAGCCCCAAATGGCATTCCTTTGCCGACCTGCCTTGCACCTGTTGCGCCCGCGTGGGTAAATACACGCAAACCACAGGACGTGTTAATGCTGCTTCGCCAATTCATTATGCTAACTGCGTTTGCCGGGTTGGCGCATTGCGGGACAATCCCCGATGTTGGCGGCACATCTGCGGACGCGGCGCGGGCCGCGGATTTTCCCGAACTGGTAGCAATTGATTCTTTGATTGAACGGTCTGAAACAATCGCGCCACAAATCACGCCAGCCTCAATCGCGATAACCAACGACAGAATCGCTCAATTGCGCAATCGAGCCGGTGCCCTGCGTCGCCCAGTCGTTGATCAAGCAACACGTGCCCGCATGCGTGCGGCAATTGCACGAGCCGCGTTGCGGTGACCGCTCAGATTGGGTAACAGGCCCTAGATTTTCACGACAACGACGGATGCCCCGATGACACAGCCCCTTCGCCTTGGAATTGCCGGTCTTGGTACGGTCGGTGTGGGCGTCGTCCGCATCGTTCAAAAACACGCAGACTTGCTTGAGGCACGTTGCGGGCGCAAGATCGTCATCAGTGCCGTTTCGGCCCGTTCCCGCAGTAAAAACCGCGACGTCGATTTGTCCGACTACGCGTGGGAAGATGATCCAGTTAAGCTGGCGGCGCGTGATGATGTTGATGTTTACATCGAATTGATGGGCGGGTCCGAAGGCCCTGCAAAAGCGTCGACCGAAGCAGGCATCGCCGCTGGCAAAGACATCGTGACGGCGAACAAGGCATTGCTGGCCATCCACGGTCAGGCGCTCGCCGAGGCCGCAGAGGCCAAAGATCAAGTGATCCGGTTTGAAGCTGCGGTTGCGGGCGGTATCCCGGTTGTGAAATCTCTGACCGAAGGATTGGCTGGCAACGATATCAACCGGATCATGGGCGTCATGAACGGCAGCTGTAACTACATCCTAACACGGATGGAGGACGCCGGCCTGTCTTACGAGGCCGTCTTCGATGAGGCGAACCAACTTGGATACCTCGAAGCTGATCCTGAACTGGACGTGGGCGGAATCGACGCGGGCCATAAGTTGGCGCTGTTGGCGTCGATTGCATACGGCACCAAGGTGAACTTTGCTGGCGTTGATCTTGAAGGTATCGGGTCGGTCACCATCGAAGATATCCATCAAGCTGCGGATATGGGTTACAAAATCAAGCTTTTGGGCGTCGCGCAAATGACGGGTCGCGGGCTGGAACAGCGCATGTCACCTTGCCTCGTGCCCGACACATCACCGCTTGGTCAGCTGCAAGGCGGGACCAACATGGTTGTGCTCGAAGGCGATAGCGTCGGCCAAATTGTGCTGCGTGGCGCTGGTGCGGGCGAAGGCCCAACAGCAAGCGCCGTGATGGGCGACGTCATGGATATCGCACGTGGTCTGCGCATTTCAACGTTCGGGCAACCGGCTATCGGTCTGCGCGAAGCCCGCTCTGCCCATTCCGCAATTCCTGCGCCGTACTACCTGCGGATGCAGTTGCTGGACAAACCGGGTGCGCTCGGAAAAGTCGCCAAGCTGTTGGGTGAGGCTGGCATTTCCATCGACCGGATGCGCCAGTATGGCCACGATGATACCGCGGCACCCGTCCTGATCGTGACGCATAAAACAACAAGGACCGCGCTGAACGAAGCGCTTGAAGCGTTCGAATCCACCGACGTCGTGAGCGGCACACCTGTTGCTATTCGGATCGAAGCAGTCTGATCTGTAGCCCTTGTCGGGTTAAGTTTTTCGTTGAATGTTAGCGTTCACAGCGTTGTCTTGCGCTGTGTCTTCACGCTAGGTCGGGACTGAATTCTCCCGAAGGACTGCCAGATGCCTGATCAAACTGACTTTAACGACCGTTCCCTTTCGCTTGGCCTTGCTCGCGTTTCTGAGGCCGCAGCCATCGCTTGCACCCCGTTGATCGGGCGTGGCGATGAAAAAGCAGCGGACCAAGCTGCCGTAGACGCGATGCGGACCCAGTTAAACAAATTGGATATCTCTGGTGTCGTTGTGATCGGCGAAGGTGAACGCGACGAAGCGCCTATGTTGTTCATCGGTGAAGAAGTCGGCACCGGCAAAGGCCCCGGCGTTGATATCGCGCTCGACCCGCTGGAAGGCACGACGCTGACCGCCAAGGACATGCCAAACGCGCTGGCCGTGATCGCGATGGGCCCGCGCGGGTCAATGCTGCACGCACCTGACGTTTACATGGACAAGCTGGCGATTGGACCGGGCTACCGCGATGGCGTTGTGACGCTAGACATGTCGCCTGCGGAACGTGTGTCTGCATTAGCAGCCGCAAAAGGCTGTTCCACGAATGACATCACAGTCTGCGTCTTGGAACGCCCCCGGCATGAGCAGATCATCGAAGAAATTCGCGGCACGGGTGCTGCAATCCGCTTGATCACAGATGGTGACGTCGCAGGCGTGATGCATTGCGCAGAAGCCGCGAAGACAGGCATCGACATGTACATGGGGTCTGGTGGTGCCCCCGAAGGTGTGCTGGCCGCCGCTGCATTAAAATGCATGGGTGGTCAGATCTATGGCCGCCTGACATTCCGCAATGACGACGAACGCGGCCGTGCGGCAAAGGCTGGTATCACGAACCTTGACCGCGTCTACACGCGTGATGACATGGTGACCCAAGACGTGATTTTTGCTGCTACTGGTGTGACAGATGGCAACCTTGTTCCAGGGATTAAGCGGGAAGTCGGTTTTGTCACCGCAGAAACGATCCTGATGCGGTCAAAGACTGGTTCAGTGCGGCGCATGCAGTATCGCAATCCTATCGCTGGATAAAAGCGACGCTCCGGCGGCGATACGCGTTGTTTTGATGAAATGAAGATAAGGGGCGTGGCCAAGGCTGCGCCCTATCTGTATTGTGCCGTCTTATGAATACACCACAAGATAAAGCGTTTTTGGGCGTTGTTTCTTCGGTCACGGGACGCCGTTGGATCGGTCCGGGATTGGTCGAAGATCGCGCGTCAGAGGCTATGGCACAATCCACTGGCCTGCCCGCCCCATTGTGCCGCACTTTGGTGCGCCGCGGCGTGGCCCCTGAGGATGCAGAGACGTTCTTGGCCCCGACCTTGCGCGACCTACTGCCGGACCCGCGATCCTTGAAGGATATGGAGCCCGCAGCCGCCCGTTTTCTAGCCGCCTTGAACAAGCGCGAACGGATCGCGGTTTTTGCTGACTATGATGTGGACGGCGGCACTTCTGCGGCTTTACTTTTGTCTTGGCTGCGTGACATGGGCCACCGTGCCACGCTTTATGTACCGGACCGCATTGACGAAGGGTACGGGCCGAATGACGACGCTATGGCCGCACTGGCTGTTGATCACGATCTGATCGTTTGCGTGGACTGCGGCACCCTATCCCACGGCCCAATCGCGGTTGCGGTTGGGGCTGATGTTGTCGTGTTGGACCACCACTTGGGCGGCGAAACGCTGCCTGAGGCGTTGGCTGTTGTGAACCCGAACCGGCAAGATGAAACCGGTGATCTGGCTCATTTATGTGCTGCTGCCGTTGTTTTCTTGATGCTTGTCGAAGTGAACCGTCAGATGAAGGTCGCCGGTCAAAAAGGTCCAGACTTGATGGCTTTGCTTGATCTCGTGGCACTGGCGACTGTGGCGGATGTCGCGCCGTTGGTCGGCGTGAACCGTGCGCTGGTGCGCCAAGGCTTAACCGTGATGGCGCGCCGCCAACGGATTGGCCTGACGGCCCTTGCCGACGTTGCGGGCATGGATCAGGCTCCGACGTCGTATCATCTTGGGTTCTTGCTGGGGCCGCGCGTGAATGCGGGCGGCCGTATTGGCAAAGCGGATTTGGGCGCGCGCCTTTTGGCGACCGATAACCCGCAAGAAGCCAGCGACATGGCCGCCCGTCTGGATGAATTGAACACGGAACGTCGAGAAGTCGAAACGCAGGTCCGTGATTTGGCGATGGTGCAAGCCGAAGATCGCGGCTTTGACGCGCCTTTGGTTTGGGCTGCGGGCGAAGGATGGCATCCGGGTGTCGTGGGCATCGTGGCATCGCGTTTGAAAGAAGCGACCAACCGCCCCGCGATTGTTATTGGCCTTGATGGCGACGAAGGCAAAGGATCAGGGCGGTCTGTGTCGGGCATCGACCTCGGCGCGGTGATCCAACGGGTCGCGGCTGAAGGATTATTGATCAAGGGCGGCGGTCACAAAATGGCAGCGGGCCTGACCGTTGCGCGTGACAAGCTTGATTCGGCGATGGCGCGGATTTCAGAGCTGCTGGCCAAACAAGGCGCAGGCGATATCGGCCCCGCCGATCTGCGTCTGGACGGCATATTGATGCCCGGTGCCGCGTCTGTTGAGCTGATCGAACAAATCGAAAAAGCGGGTCCCTTTGGTGCGGGCGCCCCTGCCCCACGTTTTGGGTTTCCGGACTGCCAAATTCTGTTTGCAAAACAAGTTGGTGCAAATCACCTCAAGGTCACGTTCGGCGATGGTCTGGGTGCGCGGATCGACGCAATTAGCTTTGGCGCGATGGACGGACCGATGGGTCCAATGCTGATGAAGCACAACGGCGCAAGGTTTCATTTGGCCGGACGTTTGGAAGTAAATACGTGGCAAGGCCGCAGGTCGCCGCAGCTGCGTTTGGAAGATGCGGCCCCTGCTTAGAAAAGTGCGAAAAGTCCGAAAAAGGGACTTGCTCTTGGAGTTGCCATTTACTAGAAGCCGCGTACCAAGCGTGGTCCCTTCGTCTATCGGTTAGGACGCCAGGTTTTCAACCTGGAAAGAGGGGTTCGATTCCCCTAGGGACTGCCATTGGTACAACATTTGCGGTTATACCCTTAATCGCAGACCAAGCGCGGTCCCTTCGTCTATCGGTTAGGACGCCAGGTTTTCAACCTGGAAAGAGGGGTTCGATTCCCCTAGGGACTGCCATTGGATCTGAATTTACACCAAAATCAAACAGCTGCATGCCACGATTGGCATCGCTTGGATTGGCGTGTTTTCTGAATGGTCGTTGAAGTGACGGTCGTCCTTCGCACTGCGATGGGCCACCCACTTGCACAAAAGGTAGGCGTTAAGTCGATTTACGCCCAATTTATAGACTTTTCCGATTGGTCACTCGTGCATTCACCTGCTGTTCTCTGGGCCTCATTCCACATTTACGGAACGGTCACCCTGTCACACCACACGGGGAATCTTTCATGTTTTACAAATCAATCTCGGCAGTTGTCGCGATGACGTTGGCGTCTTCGGCTTGGGCCGAGACAGACCTGCCCTTCGCGCTAGACTGGAAATTTGAAGGGCCATCAGCGCCTTATTTTCATGCACTCGACGCAGGCTATTTCGCAACCGCCGATCTGAACGTCACGATTAGCGAAGGATCTGGTTCGCTAGATGCCATTCCGAAGGTCGCAACAGGCGCCTTCCCTGTTGGATTCGCCGACATCAATTCCCTGATGCGCTTTCTCGACCAAAACCCGGGCGCGCCCGTCACTGCCGTGATGATAGTTTACGACAAACCGCCGTTCGCCGTTGTAGGCCGCAAGTCGCTGGGCGTCGAAGCCCCTGCGGATTTGGAAGGCAAGGTATTGGGCGCACCGCCACCTGATGGCGCTTGGGCGCAATTCCCGATTTTTGCAGCTGAGACAGGCATCGACGCGGATGCGATTACAGTCGAACCCGTTGGCTTCCCGACGCGCGAACCGATGTTGGCTGAAGGTAATGTTGCCGCCATCACCGGCTTTTCATTCTCTTCTACTTTGAACCTGAAACGTTTGGGCGTGCCGGATGACGACATTTCGGTTTTGTTGATGGCCGATTACGGCGTCGATTTGTACGGCAACGCGATCATCGTGAACACGGATTTTGCCGCCGCGAACCCTGAGATCATCACTGGCTTTTTGTCCGCTGTCGGCTTGGGCTGGAAAGACGCGATTGCGACGCCTGACGCAGCGATTGCGGCGCTGATGGAACGTAACCCGGCTGCCGATGCGGCACTGGAAACAGAGCGTCTGCAAATGGCGATTGATGCCAACGTCCTGACGGATTTCGTAGCTGAAAACGGCATGGGCACGATTGACGCGGACCGCATGGCCAGCGCGATTGAACAGACGAAGTCTGTGTACGAGTTCACGACTGAACCTGATGCGGCGCTTTACTTCGATGGAAGTTATTTGCCGACAGATGGCAGCTTGATGTTGAAATAAGGAATTGGGCCGTCGCGACTGTCGGCGGCCCATCTACCAAAGGCTATTACAATCGAAAACCTTATCGAAATCAAAGGCGTAACCCACGCATACGCCACTGACAGCGGCCCTCTTCCCGTGTTAAACGGTTTAGATGTTGCGGTTCCTACTGGGACATTCGCCGCTGTTGTCGGCCCATCTGGTTGTGGCAAATCCACGCTGACCCGATTGGTCGCAGGGCTGTTGAAACCTGACGAAGGCGAAGTGTGGCTGCACGGCGAACGCGTCAAAGGCCCGCGCAATACCGTTGGCATGGCGTTTCAAAATCCAGTGCTGCTGGAATGGCGGACGATCCTTGATAATATCATTCTGCCGCTTGAAATCGTCGCCCCCCGCATGTCCCGTAAAGACCGCGTCGCGCGCGCGATGGACCTGCTCGATATGGTCGGACTGACGGGATTTGGCGACAAACGTCCGTCTGAATTATCCGGCGGGATGCGCCAGCGTGCGTCGCTGTGTCGATCCATCGTACACAAGCCGGATGTGCTAATTATGGACGAACCATTCGGCGCGCTGGACGCGTTTACGCGCGAAGATCTGTGGCAGACAATGCGTGATCTGCGCCGCGCTGAACCGTTTACGGCCGTTCTGATTACCCATGATCTGCGTGAAAGCGTCTACCTTGGCGATCAGGTCATCGTTCTATCGGGTCGCCCCGCGAAAACCCAGTTTGTGATGGACATCGACCTGCCCGAAGATCGCGGTCTCGATGTGCTGTACACACCAAAGGTCGCGGACATGCTGCATGTGCTCCGCGATCAAATCAAAATCGCGCAAGGCCGCGACGCAGAGGTGCATTGATGCTGCGTAAGATTGCCGTTCCAGTCCTGGCCGTGTTGATTTTCATCGGACTTTGGGAAGCCTTGGTTTGGGTCAATGACTGGCCGAACTACAAAATGGCGTCTCCGTCCGATTTGCCGCCAGCATTCTGGAAATACAAAGAGCTTTTCTTCACGATGGGCTGGCAAACGCTTTGGCGGACTGTCGCGGGGCTGTTGCTGGCGGTCATTTTCGGCACGGCCCTAGGCATGATCATTGGCTTTTCCAAGATCGCACGCGATGCGCTGTACCCGCTTTTGGTCGGCTTCAACGCAATCCCAAAAGCCACCTTGGTGCCCGTGATTTCCTTGATTTTCATCGGACAGCACGATTTCAATACGGTGCTGATGGCCTTCATGATTTCCTTCTTTCCCATCGCGGTGTCTGTGGGGATCGGCCTATCGACGCTTGAACCCGAATACCGTGATATTTTGCGTGCCCTTGGTGCGTCTCGCTTTACGATTTTCCAGAAAATCGCGCTGCCAAAGACGCTGCCTGAATTCTTCGGTGCGCTGAAAGTGTCAGCGACGTTGGCCTTTATCGGCACGAATCTGGTCGAAATCGTCAGCCCGCATGGCAAAGGTTTGGGCGCGTTGTTCAAGTCCGGCGAAACCAACGGCGACTATCCCTTGATGTTTGCGGTTCTGATTGCTTTGGCCTTTCTCGGGATTGTTTTGTACTATGCCGTTATCGTCCTTGAACGTTATTTTGCAGGCTGGGCAGAACGGGAGGCAAGCTGATCAATTTCGCCTTCACTTCGCGCGCAACGGTCTCTGACTTTGGGGCACTCTAATATGGCTAGCCGTTTGCCATTGATGGTTTTCACCGACCTAGACGGGACGTTGATTGATCACGACACATACGCGTGGACGCCGGCGCAACCTGCCTTGTCTGCCCTCGCGGGCATCGGGGCTGCGGTCATTTTGGCCAGTAGCAAAACAGCGGCCGAGGTTAGCGTGCTCCGCACTGATCTTGGGTTGGATCAATGGCCCGCGATTGTCGAAAACGGCGCAGGCCTGCTACCTGCCGAGACAACCGAAGTCGTCAAAACGGGGACTTACCCCGAACTGAGAAGCGCAATTGGTGACTTACCCGCAGAGTTGCGCGTACAGTTTGTTGGTTTTGGCGATATGTCCGCAAAACAGGTTTCAGACATCACGGGCCTGCCGGAAGACGACGCAAAGCTAGCGCAGCAGCGGGCGTTTTCTGAGCCGGGGCAATGGCGTGGCACTGACGCGCAGAAGCGTCGATTCATTGAGCATCTGAAAGACCAAGGGATCATTGCCCAGCAAGGCGGTCGGTTTCTGACCCTGTCTTTTGGTGGCAACAAGGCCATTCAAATGCGCGACATAATTCAAACCTACGCGCCCCAACACACCATCGCGTTGGGTGATGCCCCGAACGACGTACAAATGCTGACGACCGCAGACTACGGCGTCGTGGTCGCAAACCCGCACCGTGCGCCACTGCCCCCCTTGGCGGGTGAAACTGAAGGCCGGATCATACGAACAAGC
Source organism: Loktanella sp. F6476L (assembly GCF_023015725.1). Taxonomy (NCBI): domain Bacteria; kingdom Pseudomonadati; phylum Pseudomonadota; class Alphaproteobacteria; order Rhodobacterales; family Roseobacteraceae; genus Loktanella; species Loktanella sp. F6476L. The sequence continues at coordinate 279,957 of NZ_JALKAR010000004.1, forward strand.
GCTGCAGGCCCCATCGGCTGGAACGCGGCCATTCTTGAATTGCTCGACCGACCAAAACTGTAAAAGGACCATCCATCATGGCTGACTTTCATCAAAACGGAAACATCACGACGCTGCATAACCTGCGCACACGATCGACCGACGAGATGGAGCACGAACTGGATGTCTTTTCGCAGACCCGTAAGATTTCGCTGATCCTGCCGTGCCTGTATTCGGAACTTGAACGTGAAGCGATGCCGAACATTCTGTCCGAGCTGTCGCAGGTGAAATACCTTCATCGGATCATCATCGGGCTAGACGCAGCAGACGAAGCGCAATTTCGGCACGCCAAGTCGTTCTTTGAAGGCCTAAACCAAGATCACATCGTCATTTGGAACGACAGCCCACGGATGTTGGCGCTTGGTGCGCGACTAGAGGCGATGGGTCTTGCCCCGTCTGAGAAAGGTAAGGGCAAAAACGTTTGGGCCAGTTTGGGGTATCTGCTGGGCTGTGCCGATAGCGACGTCATGGCGATCCATGATTGCGATATTTTGACGTACGAAAAAGATATGCTCGCCCGCTTGGTTTACCCGGTCGTGAACCCGAACTTCCCGTATCAGGTCGCCAAGGGATATTACCCGCGCATTGGTGGCGATCAGCTAAACGGACGAGTGACACGCCTGTTGGTTAGCCCGCTGTTGATCGCGCTGAAGCGAGTGATCGGCGACCGCGATTACATCGATTACCTGCGTAGTTTCCGCTACCCATTGTCCGGCGAATTTGCGATGCGGACCTCGATTTTGCCTGACCTGCGTATCCCGTCTGACTGGGGACTTGAGATCGGCGTTCTGTCAGAGGCATGGCGTAACCTTGCGCCAAAAGCGGTGTGTCAGGTCGAAATCTCGGATGCTTACGATCATAAGCATCAAGAGCTTAGCATTGATGAAGCCAGCGCCGGTCTGAACCGGATGTCCACGGACATTTGCAAAGCTGTTTTTCGCAAACTTGCCGCTGATGGGACTGTGTTTACCGCGAATGTGTTCCGGACGCTGAAAGCGACCTATTATCGCTGTGCGCTTGATTTGCTGGAATCTTATTACAACGATGCCAAGATGAACGGGCTGTCGATTGACCGCCATGCGGAAGAAAGATCAATCGAATTGTTTGCAGAAAACATTATGCGCGCAGGGCACGTCTTCTTGGAAAACCCGCATGAGACACCATTCATCCCGACATGGAACCGCGTTCACGCGGCTGATCCGTTGTTCTTGGCAGATATGAACGCCGCAGCACTTGCGGATGTTGCAGAGTTTCAGTGACTTACCCGCGGTTGCTGATCCAACGACATTGATAGGGGGCAAGCGTCAGGCCCCCTGCATCCATGTCGACCGGATCGCCGCTTAGCAGATCTATCCAGGGTTCATCGTCAATCAGGTTCATTGACATGTGATCCACCCGAACCGTTTCAGCGCTGACGTTATGGAGTGCAAAAATGGATTGGTGTCGGTCCAAACTTTGCCGCCATACGCCGAACACGCGGTTATCCAGCGGCATCGTAAATTGCGTCGCATTTGGGTGAAATGCGGGTTGCGCCGACCTGATCCGCAGACGTTCGGTCAATGCACCTAAGACCCGCGCCTGCGGTGTTTCAGGATCATCTAACAGGTCATTCAAGGTCGGATAATCCCACCGATGGCGGTTGATCGCACGGTTCATCCCGCGCCTTTCTACCTGCGCGTGATCGTTTGGTGTCGCGAGCATAGAATGGATGTAGAACGCCGGGATCCCTTCAAGCGACATGACGATGGTCTGCGAACAGACAAACCGATCAAAGTGGTGATCGTCTTGCCCCGTAAAAGTTTGCGACGTTGCATCGTAGAACGTCGTGTTGATTTCGTAGGGTGCCTGCCCCCCGTCCGGCAAGGCACGCATCGAGACAAGACCGCCGATGTCTTTGATTGTGTCGATCATTTTGGCCTGCTCGTCAGCGGGCAAAATACCCTCGACGGGGCGCATTCCGATACCGTCATGGCTAGCCGTAAAATTGAGATAGGCGCAGCCAAATTGCGCAGGCGGCATCCCGCTTTGCCAGCGACGCAAGTAATGCGCAGACCCCGACATCATCGCATGCAGGATCAATGGCGGTAGGGGAAAGTTGTAGATCGCGTGGGCTTCGTTTCGGTTGCCGAAATAGCTTAGGTTTTCAGCTTTTGGAACGTTGGTTTCCGTCAGCAATATGATTGTTTCAGCGGCAAAATCGCACAACACCCGCATTAACTGCACAATGGCGTGGGTTTGCGGCAGGTGGATGGATGGCGTCCCGATTTCCTTCCAAAGAAAGGCAACCGCATCGAGTCGCACAATGCGCACCCCGTTATCGACATGCAGGCGAATGATGCGCAGGAATTCCAGAAGCACCTCTGGATTGCGAAAGTCGAGGTCGATCTGATCATGGCTGAACGTGCACCAGACGTGGCGCGGACCGTTCGCGGTTTCGACCTTTTGCAAAAGCGGCGTGGTACGCGGACGCACGACTTCCTTCAAATCATCGTCTGGCGAGGCTTCAAAAAAGAACTGATCGTAGGGTTCTTGTCCTTGCAAGTAACTGTTGAACCACGTGCCTTGGCTTGAAACATGGTTAAGGACCAGATCCGACATCAGATGAAAGTCGTCCCCGATCCGGTTGATATCGGCCCAATCACCGAGCTGCGTATCAACGGACCGAAAGTCGGATACCGCAAAACCGTCATCAGACGTGTAAGGAAAGAACGGCAGAATATGGACACCGTTCACCGCACCTTTCAGACGGCGCAGCAAGAAATCATGAAGCAAATCCAGCGGCTTGTGCGCCCCATCCAGTATCGAATTCCCGTAGCTAATCAACACCGCATCATGTTCGGTCCACAGATCATTGCTCGGCGTTCGGCCATGTTTGCGTGGTTTGGTCCCATCCAGCCAAAAGGCGTCTACGATTTGACTAAGAAGGATATCCGCATCGATGTCCGGATAGACCTGCGCGATAAGAGGCAATAATTGCGTGCGAAGCGTCTTTGTCTTTGAAGTGTCCATTGGGTCAGAAAAACAGAGTTATCGCTAAGATCAAGCCGTTGCACGCAGTCTGCATACATTCGGGTCAAGTTCGACATGCAGGCGTCGCGCGCGCTTCGTATTTCGTAGAAAACGCCTACTTATTGGGCAGAAGAATTCTGATCGCCCCGGCATCAGACAACCCATGGGGCAATTTTTTCGTTTGACCCGCCTGTCCCGTGCATTTACGCAAGCCGTACCAGGGGCGCCGAAAGGCTGAGACGTACCCTTTGAACCTGAACCAGATAATGCTGGCGGAGGGAGGTAGTACGTTCCAGGCTTTGCGCGAGCGTCATCTCTTTTTTCCGCTGAAAAAGGAGACATCATGGCCCCGCAACACCTTTTGGCAGCGCTGCGCGAACAAAACCCGTTGGTGCAATGCATCACGAACTACGTCGCGATGAACGTGGCCGCGAACGTCGTTCTCGCGGCCGGCGCTTCGCCAGCAATGGTCCATGCATCTGAAGAAATTGCAGAATTCACCCCGATTTGTGGCGCGCTGACGATCAATATCGGCACGTTGTCCGCCCCATGGGCCGCGAGCATGTTGGCAGCCGCAAACGCGGCGAATGACAAAAACATCCCGTGGGTGTTGGACCCTGTTGCACATTTCATATCGACTTATCGCAAGGGCGTCGCTCAGGATTTATTGGCGTTGCGTCCCACGATCCTACGCGGCAATGCGTCCGAGGTTTTGGCGATGGCAGGTGCGATGGGCGCTGGTAAAGGTGCCGATAGCGGCGACAGCGTGGATGCTGCAGAAGATGCTGCACGCGCAATCGCCAAGGCACACGGCAGTGTGGTTGCGGTCACCGGTCCCGTTGATTTTGTGACAGATGGAACCCAATCGGCCAAGGTCACAGGCGGGTCCGACATCATGCCAAAAGTTACCGCGTTGGGGTGCGCGCAAACAGCGCTGATGGGCGCCTATGCCGCCACTGGCCCCGCTTTTGACGCTGCCCTTGCGACGCTGGCGCATTACAAGGTCGCAGGAACAATGGCCGCTCAGCAGGCAAAGGGCCCCGGCAGTTTTCAGATGCATTTCCTTGATGCGCTAAGCGCCGTGCAACCCGACGATCTGCCCAACGTGATCCTGTCATGACCAGCCTACGCCAACAATTGCGACTGTATCTGGTGACAGATACGGTACTGTGCCGCGGTCATGGGCTGATCGAAACGGTCCAAAAGGCGGTCGCGGGCGGCGTCACAATGGTGCAACTGCGCGCCAAAGACGCCACCACACGCGAACGGGTCGACATGGCCCGCGCAATCAAGGCCGCACTTGTCGGCACTGGTGTTCCGGTCATCGTCAATGATGATCTAGACGCTGCGATCACGTCCGACGCTTGCGGTGCGCATATCGGTCAAAGTGATCTGGCTCCGGCAGACGCACGCGGGATGTTGGGCCCCGACAAAATCTTGGGATTGTCATGCGAAACAGCTGCTACTGTCCAAGCCGCCGACCCTGATATCGTAGATTACCTTGGGATCGGGCCGGTATTCGGCACGACGACAAAGCAGGATCACGAGGCACCGATCGGCTTTGATGGCTTGGCAGAATTGGCCGCTTTGACGTCGCTGCCGACCGTCGCGATCGGAGGGCTGAAAGCCAATCATCAAGCGGACGTATTGGCATCCGGCGTGGATGGTCTCGCTGTCGTATCCGCCATTTGCGGGCAACCTGATCCGAAAGCCGCCGCCCAATTGTTCTTTCAGGAGCCCGTCCAATGATCCCGAACGTTTTAAGCATTGCGGGGTCTGACCCGTCTGGTGGCGCGGGCATTCAGGCCGATTTGAAAGCCATATCCGCCAATGGCGCATTTGCGATGGCGGCGATCACCGCCCTCACCGCGCAAAACACGCAGGGCGTTAGCGGTGTTCATTTGGTGCCGCCAGCGTTCGTGCGCGACCAGATCAATACCGTTTTTGATGATATCCGTGTCGATGCCGTAAAGGTCGGGATGATCGCAGATGCCGATATTGCACAAGCGGTTGTTGATGCGCTGACTGACCGCGACGTCCCTATCATCCTTGACCCGGTTATGATCGCAAAAGGCGGTGCGGCCCTTTTGGACCCCGATGCGGTTGCCGTGTTACGCGATGCGCTGCTGCCCATCGCAACCATTCTAACCCCAAACCTGCCGGAAGCAGCCCAACTGCTGAACATGCCGGTGGCGCATGCACGTGATGAGATGGCGGATCAGGGTCGCAAGCTTTGTGCGCTCGGAGTAGACGCGGTGTTGATGAAGGGCGGACATCTGCCGGATGCCGATAGTCCTGATTGTCTTGTCACCCCGAACAACATCACTTGGTTCGAAGGTGTGCGCACCGCTACCCACAATACACATGGGACCGGATGCACCCTGTCATCAGCGCTGGCTGCGCAACTGGCCAAAACGGGCGACGTTCATGCCGCTGTTGCCGCAGCCAAATCTTATGTGTCCCACGCAATCGCCCACGCCGATCAGCTTGCCGTTGGATCGGGGCACGGGCCAACCCACCATTTCGCAGAACTGTATCGCGCATCAAAGGAACCGCTTTCATGAAAACCGCATTGCTGGCCTCGGCCTTTTCCGTGTTTGCAGCGCCGCTTTGGGCGCAAGATCAAATGACACTTTTGCTCGATTGGTTCGTTAATCCCGACCACGGGCCAGTCATCATCGCGCAAGAGAAAGGCTATTTCGCAGACGTTGATCTTGAAGTTGACGTGATCGCCCCTGCGGATCCATCGGACCCGCCCAAAATGGTTGCGGCAGGGCGTGCGGACTTGGCGATTTCCTATCAGCCCCAACTACATCTTCAAATCCACGAAGGCCTGCCTTTGCAACGGGTCGGCACGCTGATCGCGACACCGCTGAATTGCTTATTAACTCGTGCTGACGGCCCAATCGCATCACCCGCCGATCTGAAAGGCCGTAAAGTCGGGTTTTCAGTGGGCGGCGTCGAAGAAGCCGTTTTGGGGCACGTGTTGAACACGCACGGGCTGACGTTGGATGATGTTGAATTGATCAACGTAAATTGGTCGTTGTCGCCTTCGTTGATGTCCGGTCAGGTCGACGCCGTTATCGGGGCATTCCGCAATTTCGAACTAAACCAAATGTATATCGAAGGCGTGCCAGGGCGTTGTTTCTACGTCGAAGAAGAAGGGCTGCCGGCCTACGATGAACTGATTTATGTCGCCAATTCCGAAACCATGGACACCGATATGATCATGCGTTTTCTCGCGGCGACCGAAAGGGCCACACAGTACATCGTAAACCACCCCGAAGAGGCATGGCAGATATTCGCAAACACCGCGCCAGAACTGCAGGATGAGCTTAACGCACGCGCATGGGCAGACACCCTGCCCCGATTTGCATTGCGCCCGACAGCGATGGATGCTGGCCGTTACGAGACGTTCGAAGCATTTTTACACGACGCGGGCCTGATACCAGAGGTCCATCCCGTATCGAAAATCGCCATTGATGTGACGTCGCAATGAGCGATCAGTCTTACGGTCAAACCTTTTCACGATGGCGGGCCGGTTGCCCCACTGCATGGCAGGCCTACACGCACCATGCCTTCGTTGAGGGACTTGGTGATGGGACTTTGCCGCGTGCAGCCTTCATCCATTACCTCATTCAAGACTACGTTTTCTTAGTCCATTTCGCGCGGGCGTGGTCCTTGGCGGTGGTGAAAGCTGAAACGCTTGCGGAAATGAAGACATGCGCCGCAACCGTCGATGCATTGGTCAATCACGAAATGGCCCTGCATGTCGCAACCTGTGCTGCCGAAGGCATCGACGAGCAAACCTTGTTCACCGCAACCGAAGAATTCGAAAACCTCGCCTATACGCGATACGTCATGGATGCAGGGCTACAGGGTGATTTTCTCGACTTGATGGCAGCACTCGCGCCCTGTTGCTTTGGCTATGGCGAAATCGGGTTGCGATTGGAAACGTCAGCAGTCAAAGACACCCCCTACCGCGACTGGATCACGACCTATGCGGACAATGATTATCAGACCGTGATGTCCAACGTCGGGCGCATGATCGACCAAGCTGTTGTGCGTAGATTGGGGGAACGGCCGTTTAGCGCTGCGCGTTGGCCACACCTTCAAGACCGGTTCACAACGGCCACACGACTAGAAGCTGCTTTTTGGGACATGGGGCTAAAAGGCGCGTGATGGCTGCCCCTACCATTCACGTTTCAGGTCAGTACGACATCGCTGGCCAACGCATTTTTGGCCCCATTGATCTGACGCTGCACGCGGGACAATGGACCTGTCTTTTGGGGCAATCCGGAGTGGGTAAATCCACGTTGCTGAGGCTGATTGCAGGGCTGGATTGCGTTGGTGCATTTTCCGGGACCATCACGACCACTGACGGCCCAACACATAATGGTCAGATCAGCCTAATGGCGCAATCGGATCTGTTACTACCTTGGCTCAGCGTCTTGGAAAACATAGTCATCGGCAACCGCCTACGCGGCACTGAGCCGGATTTCGCACGCGCCGAAGAACTTATCGCCAAAGTCGGGCTAACGGCATATCGCAACGAAAAACCCGCCGCGTTATCCGGCGGGATGCGCCAACGCGCGGCATTGGCACGCACACTGATGGAGGATCGGCCCGTTGCGCTCCTGGATGAACCATTCTCGGCGCTTGATGCAGGCACACGCGCTGACATGCAGGATCTGGCAGCTGACGTTTTAAAAGGAAAAACAGTGTTGTTGGTGACGCACGATCCCGCCGAGGCCGTGCGGTTGGGACATCAGATTACCGTTCTGACACCCGACGCGGCAATTCAATGGCAACCACCCGCAACAGAGCCGATCCGCGACCAATACGCTGCGGAAACTACGGCATGCCAAGCAGCGCTTCTTGATCACCTGAGACGCGACAAATGATCAAATTAGCGTATATTTTGACACCTATTCTATTCGGGATATCCCTTTGGCATGGCGTAGTTTGGTTAACCGATGTGCCCCAGTTCATTCTTCCATCGCCATGGCGCGTCGCGCAAACAGGATGGGAATATCGCCGTTTGATCCTTGAGAATACCTTGGTCACAGGGACTGAAGTCGTCTTGGGACTTGTCCTTGGCACAGTCCTTGGCGCATTAACCGCGATCCTATTGGCCAGCTCTCAAAGGCTTCATCGGTTGGTCATGCCGTTGCTTATCCTGACGCAAGCCATCCCGGTTTTCGCGCTCGCTCCGATCCTCACGCTCTGGCTAGGATACGGGATCGCATCGAAAGTTATGATGGCGCTACTGATCATTTTCTTTCCTGTCACCAGCGCATTCTTTGACGGCTTAAGTCGCATCCCAAGCGGCTTTGCAGATTTGGCGCAGACAATGGGCGGAACGAAATGCCAGATCATGCGGCACATCAGAATACCGCATGCGATCCCTTCTCTAGGAATTGGGCTGAAACTCGCGGCCGTCTATGCGCCCATCGGTGCGGTGATCGGGGAATGGGTGGGCGCCTCGCAGGGGCTCGGTTATCTGATGCTACTGGCGAACGGGCGAGCGAAGACAGACTTAATGTTCGCGAGCTTATTGTGTATTTGCCTCTTGGCGACATTCCTTTATTTTGCGGTTTCAATTGTATCGGATGGATTAAGCCGTGACGAACGCTGAAATCTCGGTAGTGCTTCACCGGTGATAATCGACGGATCCATATATGTAGTCCGTCGTATTCACAGCGGCAGCATCAGAACTGACGCTTCGATTATGCGTAAGCGTTGCATCTGCCCCCCTATTTTCGGGCTTAGCGCATCCCTGTTGAGTTAATATGATGTCCAAAAAGGATACAGGCATCATGACAACTCAAACATTAGGTGCGCTTGCAAGTGATCAGAAAATTGACAAAGTCTTCCACATCTTTGGCCATTCAATCCCCGTTGGGAAAGATGGACGCCGTATGTGGCAAACCAAATTTAAGCGCGAAATGGCCCAGCAAATGATTTCGGGAAAGCTTTCCGTTCGCGATGCTCAAAAAACGTGCCGAGTTTCTAACAACACCGCATATAAATGGAAAAACAAATTTGCGGAGAATGGCACAAAACTACCTCCCGTCGCTGAGCCCAAAGCACAGGTATTCTAAGAAATTAAAGTCGTCCATGATCAGCTGGAAAATCCGCAGCCTACTAAGCAGATTACCCTAAAGCACGGTGACTGCGAATTGTGCCTCCCATCCGGCTATCCAGTCACGCAATTCACACAGCCGATCTGCGCACTTGATGCCAAGACATGATATTTCCGGCAGGCAACTTTAAATTCTATATCGCATCGAAACCAGTGGATTTTCGGAAGGGGATGGATGGATTAGCTGCGATTGCGATGAACGAGTTTGAACTAGACCCGTTCAGCGGTGCCATATTCATATTTAGATCAAAGCGCAGCGATCGCCTCAAGATGGTCGTCTGGGACGGCACCGGTCTCATATTGGTCTACAAACGCATCGAAGGTATGGAATTCGAGTGGCCGCGGATCGCCGATGGAGTCATTTCAATAAATAAGTCACAGTTCGAAGCGTTGTTTGAAGGGCTAGATTGGAAGCGGGTGACAGCTCGCCGCATCAGTCGGCCGGGTTTAGTTTAATGCCGTTGCTGGAATATGTACCGAAGCTGTCATTCCGGCCCTTAGCTGCCCTTGACCATCGCCTCCTGCGCCGCGTTGCAGCTTCCCCGAAGCGGACATTGATAGATCACGCCTAATTTAAGCATGCTGGATGACCGCATCGCGGACGGAGCCGACCTTCGCTGCGGCTGAGGCCATCGTTGGATTTCACATTCATTATTCTCATAGCCTTCTTGTCACATTACGACTCTAAGCCGATATACAGATGACACGCGGCAGCATGCCGCGTCGGAGGATTTTCGTGGACTATCTGTATATTGTGATCGGCTTGATCGGCCTGTTTTTTGGTGGTGAAGCGCTTGTTAAAGGAAGCGTAAAGATTGCGCAGCGACTGTCGATTTCGCCGCTTATGATTGGCTTGACAGTTGTTGGCTTTGGGACGTCAACACCTGAACTCTTGGTATCAGTGCAAGCCGCCTTACGCGGCGTTCCGGATATCGCAATTGGCAACATTATCGGCTCAAACATCGCAAATATTTTGCTGATTGCTGGTCTAACCTGCGTTGTGTGGCCGATCCGCGTTAAGGCCGCCGATGTGAAACGTGACTTGGGGTTTATGACCGCATCAGCAGTGTTGTTGGTACCGCTTTTTGGGTTGGGCGACATCGGTCGCTTGACTGGTCTCATTCTTGTTGCTGGATTGACTGCCTACTTGGTCTGGACATTCACGATGTCGCGGCAGGACGCCGCAGAAGTTGAAAGCGCGGAAGTGCGGTCTTCATTTGGAATTTCCTTGCTTTCGGTCGCACTTGGCCTGGCGGCTCTGGTGTTTGGAGCACATTTTCTAGTTGAAGGCGCGGTGTCCGTGGCTCGGAGTTTTGGCGTTTCCGAGGCGTTCATCGGATTGACTATTGTGGCCGTTGGGACGTCGTTGCCTGAACTTGCGACGTCACTCATCGCCGCATTTCGTCGCCAGTCGGATATCGCAGTCGGGAACATCATAGGTTCTAACATTTTCAACGTTTTAGGGATTCTGGGAGTGACTGCCCTCATCGCTCCAATACCTGTGGCCGGACGTTTCTTGACGTTCGACTTGCCTGTCATGATTGCAGCGTCAGGCGTATTGATGGGTCTGTTGTTGACACGTTCGGAGATCGGGCGCGGAGTTGGTGCGATAATGCTATTCGGTTACGGCATTTATGTTTTCGCGGCGCAATGACGTTTCGCAGCCATTCGTTGCGTCACCGAAAGCTAGATGTATGGGCCGCGTGCGTAGACGGCCCAATTTGCTTGGATTTCAATGCTTCAGGGATTGCCTACAGGTGCCTTCGTTAAATTTGGCGTTTTTGCCCGACAACGCGGCCCTCGTTGGGATTTTTATCAGCCAGTGAAGCTCGGCTTTTGGACTTGTTTAGCGGTTCCAGCGTGATGGTCACAAACACCTTGTGCCAGATACTATCGGGGCATTCAGATAATTTCATCTTCATCAAACATCGGATCATCGCTCAGCTGGCTGTTCAGGTCTTCGACCATACCTTCGGCTTTCGCGATAGATTTGACGCGGGCAAGGTGGAAGACGGCGTCGCCTTCGTTCACGATGGGCATAACGGCGCGACCAACAATAATGCCATTAAACGGGGCGATAATGTCGTCATCTGTCTCGCCAAAGGGGTCAGATACCGATGCCATCAATTCGCCCTCGCGGACCAGATCACCGTCGGCACGGAATGTGCGTAACAGACCGCCCGTTGGCGCACGAAGCCATTTGCTTGACGGGCAAAACTGCGGTGTCGCTTTAACCTTGGCAATACCCTTGCTCGCCACCATGCCCTTGTACCGCAAGACACGCAGAATGCCTGCAACGCCGGACCTGACAGAAAACTCATCAAACCGGAGCCCTTCGCCAGCCTCGAACAACAGCACGTCAATGCCGAGGTCTTTGGCGGCCCCTCTCAATGATCCCTCGCGCACGGCGGATTGCATGATAACCGGTGCGCCAAAAACATTGGCCAAGTCCAACATGTCGGGGTTATCGGGCGATACCCGGATTTGCGGATAATTTGTACGGTGAATGGCGGCAGAATGAAGGTCTATCCCGAGGTCACAGCGGGCCACGATTTCGGTCATGAAGATATGCGCAAGACGTGATGCGAGCGACCCAGCCTTGCTGCCGGGAAACATGCGGTTCAGGTCGCGTCGATCCGGCAAGTAACGAGAATGGTTCAGAAAGCCGTAGGTATTCACAATTGGAACAACGATCAGTGTGCCTTTGAGCGCCCCAAGGCTCGGCGACCGCAGCACACGGCGGACAATCTCTGCCCCGATCACTTCGTCCCCATGGATGCCCGCACTGATGAATATTGTGGGGCCGTCCAGCCGACCATGCGTGACACTTACGGACATCGTCACCGGCGTATGGTCTGACAGAACGCTGACAGGAACATGGACCGTCCGGCGGGTACCCGCTGTGACACGTTCGTTTCCGATAACAAAATCAGCGCGTTTGGGCATCAACCTTTGCCCTTTGTTTTTGTGGCGTTGGGTTTGGCGTACTTTTCCATAAACTCGATCATTTTCCCGGCAATATCCAAGCCGGTTGCGTTTTCAACGCCCTCCAAACCGGGGGAAGAGTTCACTTCCATGACGAGCGGACCATTGTCCGAGCGTAGCATATCGACGCCGCAGGCATTCAACCCCATGGATTTGGCGGCACCGACGGCGGTAGCCCGTTCTTGGGGGGAGAGTTTGATAACCTCCGCAGAGCCACCCAGATGCAAGTTTGACCGAAATTCACCGTCGGCACCTGTGCGTTTCATCGCCGCCACAACCTTGCCGCCTATAACAATCGCACGGATGTCAGTCCCGCCTGCTTCTTTGATGAATTCTTGCACCAGAATATTGGTCTTCGTCGCACGGAACGCTTCTATCACCGACTTGGCAGAGCGATCCGTATCGGCCAATACAACGCCCATGCCTTGCGTGCCTTCGAGCAATTTAATGACGAGAGGGGCGCTACCTGCGACCTTGAGGACTTCCTCGGTTTGCTTAGGGTCATGGGCAAAGGTGGTGACAGGCAAACCAATGCCGTCACGGGCCAACAATTGCATGGAGCGCAGTTTATCACGCGAGCGGCCAATCGCGACGCTCTCGTTTAAGGGAAAGACACCCATCATTTCAAACTGCCGCAGAACCGCCATGCCGTAAAAGGTGATCGAGGCCCCGATCCTTGGGATCACAGCGTCATAGCCCGTCAGCTTTTCGCCATTATAGTAAATCTCGGGCTTTCGTGAGGCGATGTTCATATAGCAGCGCAGCGTGTCGACGATGCGAATTTCATGCCCGCGCGTCTCGGCGGCTTCGACAAGTCTTTTGTGCGAGTAGAGGTTGGGATTACGGGCGAGCATAGCAATTTTCATGAGGAAATCCCTGTATCATCTGTTTTCGCAGAGGTTGGCGTCGTAAGGTTACTTTTGCTTGGGTCGACTAGAATATTGTGTTTGCGCAAAGCCGTGCGCCCGACGATCATGCGGAATTTCATGTCCGACCTCTCCGTGAGTGACAGGTCGATGGACCATAAACGTTTGCTAATCCGAAACTTGGTGCGGATGACAATGCGCATCTGGGGCACGCCACTCGTGTTCTTGATAGCGCGCCGATCGTGGATTGGGCATTCCACATCGGTATCGATTGAATCGTCATCAAATTTTGTGTGAAAGCGCACCCATGGGATGCCATCACGCTCAAAAGTCACGATATCTGTTGCGTGAAGCGCAGATGTCCGCGCGCCAGTATCTATTTTTGCTTTTAGGTTAGAAAGTCCCAAGAGCGGGAGATCAACCCGCTCGCGCCAGCCAACAACGAGCATATGAGTCGTCCCTAGTTTGTATCTTGATGATATATGGCAGCTTTTCGTGGATCTACCAATCAAATGCGTTAGTTTATTAATTTGGATCGAATGCGAAAATGGCAGTGTCCTTCCGCAGTCCTAACTTCTGGTCTCAAACGCTACTGCAGCGAAGTTCCAATGCGGGCTGCGACGTCAGCACCCAGACCGGTTACTCAACGTAAGTTCTGGGCTGATTCTTTGGAAAAACAACATGTTGCGCACGCAGGAAGGAGAGCTTTAGACTGCTCGCGAGCTCCTTTCTGATCGGGCTTTGCGCATTTGTTGCGGTGCAGGAACGATCTTTGCTAGTTTGCGGAGGTTTTGGGCGGTTGCGGCAAGGTGGAATTCGTCATTTGCGCCGCATGGACCTCGTAGTCGCAATCGTCCCAGCCCAAGGATACGCTTTAAGTGGGCGAAGAGCATTTCGACTTTCTTCCGGAGGCTCATTGAGATTTTGTATTGCTTGGTTTTGGCGATGTCGCGGGCGACCTGACGGGCGTCTTCGTGTTCTTCGCGGGTGATGGATCGAAAGTCGGCGTTGGGGCAGCATTTCTCTTTCGATGGGCAGGCCTGACAGAACAGTTTCAGTGCGCGATACTTGGCGACGCCTTTGCCGTCGGGGCCACGATCTGGGTCCGAGTAGTTGCACCGGAACTTCCTGAGCGCTTCACCTTCAAGACAAATGTATTGGTCATTCACGGCGTCCCATTCGAAGTCTGTGCGAGACCATGTGCCGTCGGTGCGACCGGCTTTATCAAGCACTGGAATGTGGGGATTGATTTTGCGACCAACGAGCCATCCAAGCATCGGCCCTGATCCATAGGCACTGTCTGCAATCAATCGCTAGGGATCGATATCATGGCGATCTTTGATGCGGTCCAGCATTGTACGCACTGATCCGACTTCGGCCTGCCGGACTGATCTTGTTCCTTCAGCATCGACAATCACGCTATGGACTGTGTCGATCAGATAATTGGCCGAATAGGCAAAGAACGCAGGGCTTTTACGTGCTGCAGTCCATTGGCTGCTTGGATCTGAGTGCGACGTGAACTTAGGTTCAACTTCAGATGCTGCGCCGAAGGCCGCATCATCCAGAACGTTGAGATACTCTCGCACGGCGCGGGGCGCATCCGCGGGATCAATGGCGCTGCGATCCCAATCTTCCTTTGGTGTGGAGTTTTGTTTGTTCGCATCTGCCTCGATCAAACTGGCATCTGCCGCAAGGCGCTCGCCGCTCACCAGACCATCTGCGATGCAACGTGCGACGGTCTTTTCGAACAGGTGACGCAGCAAGGCGCTTTCACGGAAACGTCCGTGTCGGTTTTTTGAGAACGTGGAATGGTTTGGGATCGGTTCAGACAGGTCGAGGCGGCAGAACCGGCGATACGCTAAGTTCAAATGCACCTCTTCACGCAGCCGACGCTCTGACCTTATGCCAAAGCAATAGCCTACCAAAAGCATCCGGATCAGCAGTTCGGGGTCGATTGAAGGGCGGCCTGTGTGGCTGTAAAACTCAGCCAGATACTGGCGGACGTCACTCAGATCAACGAACCGATCCATCGAGCGCAGCAGGTGATCTTGTAGGACATGGTCTTCTTGCGAGAACTCATAGAATAGCGCCGCCTGTGCTTACTGCTTCGGTCCCATCATCGCAAAATCCCCCGCACCCTTGGGAGAATTGAACCAGTGGAAGCACCTCAATTCAACAAGAGTTTTTCAACAGAATACGCCCTGAGCATCCACGGATTGTTTCGAGATTTTTCGAACAAATGGTCTGCAGCGCTTGTTGCAGACCTATCAATCTGATGATCGTTTTAATTTTCTTTGCCGCTCCACTGCATCGGATACAGTTGCTCTGCAAATGCGTAACGCAGTTACCGTCTTTCGAGCGTTATTTCCGTTGGCAAAGTACTCTTGTTCGATTTTAGCATCCGAGTGCCCTTTGTGGAAATTCCCTGGGCGTCGGGTTTTGCCGTGCTCCTGTTCGATTTGTGCAATTCGGGAACCACCGATCATATGGCGCTGTTTCAGTTCCCTGTGGGACAATCCAGAAAGAACGTCGTCCGCAATCATCTAATCGAATTTGAAGCCAACTTTCAGACATTCCTTTCGGACACCTGAAAAGGTCATACCTCCGCACGCGATTGCAACCAGTCGAACCGATCGCGTGATTTCCAGCTGAAAGGCGACCAAAACAGCTGGGAACAGGTCATCGCGGCCTGAAGCATCAAGCTTTTGAAAGTATTTCGGAGGATGTCCTAACTCCTCTTCCAGTTCCTCGTATGGGTCGATTTCGGGAAGAGCATCCAGCATTGTCGAGTTTGATCTCCATTTTCTATTTTCATTACCCGATCGGGTAGTCTTTCTCCAAATTGAGATCAAATCATACAACATACTGAAAAATATGCGTATGTTCTTAACCCCGATTCGCTAAAATCTTAGCAATTACTTTAACGTGGCATCGCCCACATAGAATATGTGATCTAAGAACCTTGTTTAATGACTTTGATAATTTCAGTGACCATTTGCCAGCGGCAGATCATTTAGATCGACTGCGGTTGCGCCGGCATGAATTAATCAAGAGCCAGCTTAAACTTTCCGGCTCTTCATTGGCCGAGCTTGGGCGTGAGCTGGAATTAAAAAGCGAAACGATGACAACGGTTTCAAAAGGTCGCGGCAAAAGCCGCCGCGTTCAGCTTCATATCGCTAAAGCCCTAGGACTAGAGCCTTCGACTTTGTGGCCTGAGGCTTTCTCAAAAACATCGACAGGAGAACCTTAATGATCTGATCAACACATCAGGGGCTGAAAACAAGTGAGACCACTTGGATCTGAACATCCTTGGGGCCCCAATAAATCGTTTACTAGCACGATCTCACTTACGTCCATCCCATCACACGCATTCGAAATCAAGTGAAAACGCGCCCGATGTATCGGACGCGACTGGAAATGCTGTGTTTGCAGCGAACAACGGGATGGAACCAATCCATGCAAAAAATACAAACCGCCAGCGCAAAGCTCGCCGGCTACGTAGACAGCTATGTTTCACAGTTGGCGCTGATGATCGCCGAGGCCGACCTTAGGCGTGACCTCGAGCATGATAACGCGATCGTCGAGAAAGACGCCTTGATATCAACGACAAAAGCGAAGCTTAAGGTCTTCAAGGCCGACAACAGGATTCTCAGGGCTCAACTCAATAAGAGCCAAGACATGCAGTTTGGGCAGTCCAGCGAGAAAGTAACGAAGAAGCGAAAGAAGAAGGGCGATGGTGACGCTGATCCCATGGGCGTTGAGCCAAATTGCGACAACCCGAACTCGGGGGGATCGGAAGGACAAGCTAAAACGGATGAGCCAAAACCTCGCGGCATGTTAGGACGACAAGCCATTACTATTCCCGATCACATCCCACGAGACGAGACGCCTATATCGCCACCAAACGGTTCGGTCTGTCAGTGTGGCTGCGGCATCACGCAAATCGGTGAAGAAACCATCGAGCGGCTAACATACGTCCCTGCGCAATTGCGCGTCATCAAAGAACGATATTCAAAGTATGTCTGCAGAACTTGTGACAAGTTTGTGCAGGCACCGGTTCCGAAACGAGCATTTGAGCAGACCCGCTTTGATGATCGTTTGATCGCGGGGCTCGCCGTCAGCAAGTTTGCTGATTATATGCCAAACTACCGGCAAGAGCAGATTTTCATGCGATCAGGGGTTAAACTCCATCGGTCAACTATGGGGCGCCTCATGGATCAGGCTGTCGATGCGTTGCTCCCGCTTTACGACGTTCTAAACGATGATTTGAAGTCCAGTTCAAAACTACTGATGGACGAAACCACACTTGCGCAACTCATGCCTGGAACAGGCAAGACCAAGACCTGCTTCGTTTGGGCGCTGTGCCGCGACGATCGCCGCTGGAAAGGGAACGCGCATCCAGGCGTCGCGTTTCACTTCAAGCAATCCCGCAAAGGGGAGCACGCCGAAGAGATCCTGCGGGGCTTCAGTGGTACGCTTCAGGTTGACGGCTATGCCGGTTACAATCGACTGACCCGCGCTGACCGTGTTGGTGGCCCAATTGAGCTGGCGTATTGTTGGGCTCATGTGCGCCGCAAGTTCCTTGATGTGTACAAGGCCACAAAGTCAGATCAAGCGCATAGAGCGTTCACAATGATCAATGAAATTTACGACATTGAACGTGACCTGAAGGGGCAGCCAGCGGATGTGCGGAGAGCGGTTCGGCAAGTCGAAAGCGCACCATTGGTCAGCAAACTGCAGGAGTTCCTCATGCAATTGGTAGGACAAATTGCGATGAAGTCCACACTGGGGCAGGCTATCAGCTACACTTTGAAGCTGTGGGACGGCCTCGTGGTGTTTCTGTCAGATGGCTGCGTCGAAATGGATAACAATGCGGTTGAGAACACCATTCGACCGATTGCGCTGCTGCGGAAAAATGCGCTGTTCGCTGAATTAGAAATCGGTGGCCGCAACTGGGCGGTGATGGCCAGCTTGAACGGAACATGCAGGCTGAACGGTGTGGAACCTTACGCCTATCTGACATGGGTGTTCGAACAAATGGCAAAAGAGCACCCGCTGTCGAAATACGATCAGCTGCTGCCGTGGCATTGCCCGAACGGAAAATTCGGCATCGAATAAGAGACAGCATCAAATGCTTCAACGGTCCCGTCCGGCAGTTGCCGGGCGGGCAAGAGGCATGTCCGCTACAAATTATGATGTGCAGTGCGTGGCGGAATCCGGATTTTCGCTGTGGATGCGCGGGCGCTTTCGCGGTTCTGCAGAAGCTGACATTCGCTGTAAGCTGAAACCCACTGTTACTGCGTTCAATTTAATGGCGGCTTCGAATTATTCATTGACTTTTGTTGCTTAGCCGAGTGATCCAATTTGCGGCTTTCCGGATGGCAAGCTGCCCCTTTGGCCCGCGTGGGGAAACTGCGGGTCCGAATGTAAAAACCAGACATAATTCGTCGTGAGCTCCAGTCGTAGCATTGCCGCTGCGAAGTGCTACTTGCGACCCACGACCGTAACAGATGAACTAACAAAGTGACTAATCCAACTTGAAGAATCCTTGCAACCCATAATACACACGAAACAATTCACGGTTGTTCTGCTAAACCGACATCCACAATTAACATTGATGCCCGGACAAAACCTATTATGTCAGACAATTTTTACTTCTCGGCGTTTGTTGGCGACGATGGCAACAGGCTATTTGGTCGTTCCGAGTCGACGGAAACCTATTCCGAAATCAAGACCGCAGATGGCCGTTCTTTCACCCCATACGGAAGTGTTTTTTCGGCATTTGACCGCGTTTTTGTCGCAGGTCGTGCCGAAGATGCCGATGGCGATAGCGCAGAAGGGACTGAAATTTGGGAACTCTCCGCCGATGGCCAACTCACCTTGTTCAAAGACGTGGTCCCTGGATCGACTTCATCCTTTCCAGAAACAAATAAACGGATCGAACTGGAAGGATTTGATAAGTTTCTTATCATGCCGTTCCGTATCGATACAACCGACCCCGAAACTTATTACCTCGATAAGGATGGCAATATCGGACCTTTCGCCGATATTGTTGATCAGCCTGATTTTATCAGTGCGGCCTACTCTGGTGTGGCATTCGACAGCAAAACGGCCTTTATCGCGGACTTCAACGATTCATATGGTCAGGTTTGGACGTTTGATGCCGAAACCAACACCTATGAGATTTTTACCGACTTCGTTGAACAGCCAGTAGCCTATGACTTTCAGAACCTTTACGCTGTAGACGACAGGCTCTATGCGCAGGCCCAAACGGCGGAACACGGAAAAGAACTGTGGGTCCTCAACGCTGATCGCGCATGGGAACTCGTTGCGGATCTTGAGCCAGGCTACGGGTGGTCGAGCCCGTCCTATAATTTCGTTTTTAACGGGGAGCATTATTTCACCGCCGTAACCCAAACATACGGGCGCGAGCTTTACCGATTGGACGATGCGCAAGGTTTGGTGCGCGTGAGCGATTTAAGCCCTGGGCCCGGAAACGGTTTAATCTTTGCGCGAGCATTTCCGTTTGGCGACTATATGTACTTCTATGCCGCTGGCGGCGCGTCGGGATGGCCGCTTTATCGAATGGACAAAAACGAGAATATCGAAATTGTTGAAGACTTCCTGCCCGACCAACCCGGGTCTTATCCGCAGTTTGTGATTGATACACAGAATGGCCGGATTGTACGCGACTCCGATCCAGCCACGAAAGAAGCCGTCAATTTGTTCTTGACCGAAGATGGCCACTTGTTTTTCGGGATGCCGTCAGGTGAAATTGGCGAAATCGCGTGGCTTGATGACGTACTTTATGTCTCGACCAAAGGCACAGGAAATGCACTAACCATCTGGTCTCGCGAAATTGATGGCCCGTGGACGATTGTTAAGGCTTTTGGGCCGACTGAAAACACTCAGCGTGTCGTCAATTTCTCAAGTATAGAGACACTCGGCGACAATGTTGATCCGATAGATGTGCCTGCACAGGCCCCTTCGGAAGCTTTTGTATTCCAAGGAGAGCCGTTCAATGGCACGGCGGCAGATAACATTGTGACCGTTACACATGGCAGCTCTTTGATTGCTACTGCGGATGGTGACGATATCGTTAGCATTGTCTCTGGTGCCACCAATGTGGATGGCGGAGGCGGCGCTGATCTTATTGTGGGCGGTCGCGGTAATGACAATCTGCTCGGCGGAGTTGGCAACGATATCATCATCGGTGACCGCGGCGATTTTTTCTTCGGATCTGATGTGCTGACGGGTGGGCTGGGCAACGACCTACTGATGGGCGGCGCTGGTATGGATACGTTTGTCTTTGCGACAGACGCAGGTAACGACCACATTGGACGCATCGACATTGATTTTGAAGTTCCTTCCGCCTCGACCATCTCTGGCGTAGATTTTGACGTCACCCAAGACCTGCTCAGGTTCGATGGCTTCGGTTATGTAGACCACAACGACGCGCTTGAACACATCACCCAGTCAGGCGAAAACGTGGTCTTTCTTGATGCAGGTACGCGGGTTGTCATCCATGACATAACCCTGAGCGCGCTGACCGCCGACAACTTTGATTTTACTTAGGAGCGTCGTTTTGTCCCAACGCAGTACGAACCCATTTGTGTCGATTTTCCTGCTTGGCGCACTGTCTGCATGCGGCGGCGGCAGCACATCATCTGGCTCTAACATCTCAGGCGGATTTGCCGATCTGTCCAATACGGCTGCCTTGCCGGTGACCGCAGTGACCTTGCTGCCTTCCGAAAACCAAACTGAACGTCAAACTGGTGAAATTGACTATGCCGCATCGACAGTTGTTTTGAATGGCGAAACCGGGACAATTTCCGATGACCGGTCTGAAATTACTTTGGATAACGGCGCCTTGCTTGATGTGGCGATTGCCGCTGACCGCTATGCTGTGCGTTTCGACCGTCTTGATCCTAACGGGCAACCCGAATTTGGCTTGATCGGTCTTGCGACCGATCCGTCAGCGATCAGCGATCAGGGGACGGCGCGCTATAACGGTCAATCTGAACTTCTCGTTCAAACAGGCACCGATGTTTTTGAACTTACCGCCGATACTGAAGTGAATGTCGATTTCGCGTTGCGATTTGGGGTCCAAGCCCGGATCACAAATTTCGAGGGTACAAAGTACCCGAACCTCGGAGCGCAGCTAGATGTATCGCTGCCGGGCGAAATACGTATTTCCGAAATTATGCGCGACGGCGCCGTTTTGAACGGCGGTGAAGTCGAGCTGACTGGCACATCGTTTCCAGTGTCCTATCAGGCAGCTTTTACATTGAACGGACAGTTCTATGGCCCCGACGCCGATGACGTCGGCGCGACATTTGTCATTGATGACTTGGGCACAACCACGACCCTGATTTTGGGTGATATTTTGGTGCAAGAATGAAAATTAAACACATAACATTACATCCAACTCTTGCCTGTGCGCTGTGCCTGTTAGCGGCTTGTGGTGGTGGATCTGGCTCATCCGCGCTCATGTTTGCCGGACAGGCCGTCTCCGATGTTGACGTGGCCAGCTTGCAGCCTGCCGCTGACGCGGGTTTTGCAACGGCTGACACAGCTGTTACGCGCGGCACAGTTTGGACGCTCGACGAGGTGTCACAGCTATCATATGTCTCAGACAGCACCACTCGCGCGATTGAAAATCGCGACGTGACAATAGACATTACAGAAACCAGCGGGCTAGTGACTGTCACAATTGATGGCGCGACCTATGATTTGGTGTTTGACGAAGGACGCGATAGCACGTTCCGATCCGACGGATTTGAACACAGTGCGGTTATGCGTCGGGAATATTATCCGGACCCGAATGTCGAATTTGTCTATTTGGCTCATACTCAATACGGCCCCGGACGCTTTGGAATTGCAGATGGGTCAGCTGGATTTTACACGATTGGCTTCAAGACCGACCCGCAGACAGTCGATCAATTGTCCGGCAGTGCGACGTACGTGGGTGAAATGGACGTCATCATTTCGGGCGACGGCCAAGTGGGCTTTGGTGAAGGCGATATAGAACTGGTTGCGGACTTTGGTTCTAGTCGCATTTCCGGCCAAGCCACCATCGAAAACGGGTTTGTCGCTAATGTCCCTATTCCAAACGATTTGTTTGTGCCTACGACGACCTTTAATTTGGAAGTGTCGACCATTTCAGATGGTGCGTTCATCGGCGATTTATCCATCTCGGATGGAGGCGCATTGCCCTTTGGTGCGGACTTCGCGGGCGGGTCTTATGAAGGCGCAGTCTATGGCCCGCTTGCCGATGGCTTGGGCGGTCAAGTGACAGGGTCGTGGGTGTTCGGTGACGGGACCACCGCCTACACTATGCAAGGTGCCTTTGTGGGTATCAGGGATGGAGACGAATAGACCTTACGAAACCGGCGCTATTGAAAAATACCAATTCTTGCCGACTGCATCGGGGAATGGCACTTTCCAAATCCTATCCTGAAATGTCTTCTCAACGGCACAGCTCAACAATGCTGTCTACACGGCTCAGTCCGTCTAGCGCGATCCTGATCTTATCCTCGGACGAGTAGTGCTTGCACGTCGCCCGTTTGATATCCTAGACGATCTCCTCATACAGACTTTTGCGTGTTCCTGTTTTCCGTCTCACATCGTCCACTCCTTGGCGGTTACAATCAAGAAAAGCGGTCATTGGTTGTGGAGTGGTGAAAGGCAGCAAAGTCCCTCACTGTGTGAGTTCACCCAACTTCAAAGTTTGCGCTTGCGGCGAAAGTCGGCACTGCGGGCTGCTGATGCAGCAACGCGGTTGGACGGTCAATGGCCGCAATAGTTTAGAAAACTGCCTCCGTATTGGCGTACGCGAGTATAGCCCTAGGATGCCGACGCAGGAAGCCCAGAAATAGGGGCTCAGATGCAACGCTTACGATTACGCCGTCACGAGTCATATTTCCAACGGACTGTCGCCAACCACGATCTCGAACGAGCGATCTATCTGTGAGGGTCTGCCCAACGATTTTTCGCGGCAGACGTTTTGCTTGTCTGAGCTTTGCCGTCTTTATTTATTTGAGGTTTTTGTGTTTATCGCCGAGAGATACGGTTGGCTTCTTATTAGATTTGGCAGTGACTTACTCTCCCACGCCTTAAGACGCAGTACCATCAGCGCAGCGGCACTTAACTGCCGAGTTCGGGATGGGAT